>NZ_AZUY01000011.1:7500-170783 GCF_000513935.1 Mesorhizobium sp. WSM3626
TTTCTGGATGCCAGATACGGAAGATGTCATAGCCGAACTCGGCAATGAGCCGCCGCTTATCGCGGACGGCCGCAGCGGCCCGCCCGATCGGCGTGAGGTTTCTGCGCGCTGGCTGTCGGGAACATTTCTCACCGGCGTGACCTCGAGCGTGCTGATGGGCGTCGCGCTGTTTGCCGCCCTCGACGGGCGCCAGCAACTGGCGACACCACCCGAAATCGCGGAACTAATCGGACTTGCCAGCAATGGCGATTCCGGCGAAGTGGCCAAGACCACCAGGCTGGTGGCGCCGCGCCAGATTGCCAAGGCCAAGGACCGTCGTCGCATGGAAGTGTCGATGGTCACCAAGGTGGGCGACCGCGACGTCATCCACACCATGCCTTTCGTACAGATCAAGATGGCACTCGCCGCCAGCCACACCACCAGCCGGGCCTACCCACCTTTCGACCCGATGCAAGTGTTCGGCGACGACGGCGACGATGCATCGGCGCAGCCGGCGACGGCCTCGGCCGCTTCCGGCCAGATCTACGGCGCCAAGGTCGAAAGCGAAATGAGCCTGAAGACCGTCGATTTCCCGATCGAGACGGCTTCCTTCGACGAAAAGAGCGACCTGTCAGCCGACGAAGTGGAAAAGGTGGTTCGCGAAGCCGGCACCGACCTCAGCGACGGCGCCGTGCAGGTGGCTTCACTCCATTATGTCGATCCGCAGCGATTCGGCGAAGCCTTTGCCGAGAGCATGGCCGGCTCCTATGACGTGAAGATCGTGCCGGAAAACGTCTCGGTGTCGCCGCGTGCGAACGCTGACGACCAGGCGCCGGCGTTCGCCGAGGAAATCATCCCCTTCACCAAGGACACCGACCTCACCGAGGCCTTTGCCGATTCGGGCTATACGGGCGACGATGCCACCGGCATGGCCGAAGCGATCGCCAAGCTGCTCAACGCCCCGGCGCTCAAGGCAGGAACCGTGCTGCGCGTCGGTCTCGAGGTTCACGGCGATGCCGCCAAGGTCGTGCGCACCAGCGTCTACGACAAGACCACGCATATCGTCACCATCGCGCTCGACGATCGCGGCCAGTACGTGCCGGCGCAGGAGCCGGAGCCCAATCCCGAATTGCTGACGGCATTCGACGATTCATCGGCGCCGGTGGTGGTGCGCGGCAATCTGCCCAACGTCTATGACGGCATCTACCGCACCGCCTATTCCTATGGCATGTCCAAGGCGATGACCCAGCGGCTGATCAAGCTGCTGGCGTCTGGCGTCGACTTCCAGTCGCGACTCAATCCGTCGGATCGCCTCGAAGTGTTGTTCTCGCAGCCTGATGGCGACGACCAGACGTCGGACAATTCCGAGCTTCTCTATGTCTCGGCAACCTTTGGCGGCACGACGCGCAATTTCTACCGCTTCCAGATGCAGGACGGCAGCACCGACTATTTCGACCAGGATGGATCGAGCGCCCAGCAGTTTCTACTGCGCAACCCACTGCCCAACGGGAGATTCACCTCCGGCTTTGGTGCGCGCAAGCATCCTATCCTAGGCTATGTCCGCATGCACACAGGCACCGATTGGGCTGCCCCGATCGGATCGCCGATCATCGCCGCCGGCAATGGCGTCGTCGAGAAGGCGGGCTGGGCCGGCGGCTATGGCAAGCAGATCATCCTGCGCCATGCCAACGGCTACGAGACCTCCTACAATCACCAGAGCGCCTTTGCCAAAGGTATTGAGCCGGGCGTTCGGGTTCGCCAGGGCCAGGTCATTGGTTATCTCGGCCAGACCGGTCTCTCCACCGGTCCGCATCTGCACTACGAGTTGATCGTCAACGGCACCAAGGTCGATTCGATGCGCGTGCGTCTGCCGGTCGGCAAGGTGCTGAAGGGCGACGATCTCGTCGCCTTCAAGCGCGAGCGCGAGCGCATCGACGATCTGCTGAAACAGGAAGACGGCAATTCGCTGAAGGTCGCGAGCGCCAAGATCGAAGGCTGAGTCAGTCGCGCGAATTCTCCGTTTGCGCCGGCCAGGGCGACGCTTGCCCAGGCACCGTAATCCAGGCGACGATCGCCGACAGCAGGCAAAGGAGCGCCGTGACCACGGCAACCGCCGCAAAAAGCCGAATCTCCGGCGGCAACCCTTATTGCATTGATATCCGCTGCAAGCCCGGCCGGCGGCGGCTCGCCGAAACCGGGGATTCCGGACGCGTGGCGCACGCCCAGCGCATAAACCCAAGCGGCGAGCGAGCCCATCGCCGCCACCGCGATCAGGCCGCCGACGCGCGAGACGGCGTTGTTGATGCCGGACGCGGCACCCGTATCCTTATCCTCGACCGAAGTCATGATCGCTGTCGACAGCGGCGACACGACCAGCGCCATGCCAAGCCCCATCACCGCCATAAGCGGAAAGGTGCCGGTCCAGAAATTGTGGATGCCGGCATAGGTAAGCAGCGCAAGGCCGGCAAAAGCGATGGCGACGACGAGACTGCCGGCGGCGATCGGAAAGCGGGGGCCGATCCGGTCCGACCACTGCCCGACCGGCCCTGACAGCAGCGCGATCAATGCCGACAGCGGTAGGAAGATGAAACCGACCTCGGCCGAACTCAGCCCCCAGCCGGCGATCAAGAGCATCGGCAGGTAGAACAAATTGGCCGACAGCGCAAAATAGAGGAAGAAGGTCGCCAGGTTGGCGCCGGCGAAAGCCTTGACGCGAAACAGGCTGAGATCGATCATCGGCTCGCGCTGCCAGCGCTCGTAGAGGATGAAGACGACAAGCAGCATCACGCCGGCAACGATCGCCGGGCCCGACATCAGGCCGCCCCCCTCGGCGCTCATCGCCGTCAGCCCGTAGGCCAGCGATCCGAAGGCCAGTGTCGCGAGCCCAGCGCCGCCGAGGTCCAGGCTGCGCTTTTCGGCTGGCTGGTCCGCCGGGATCTTGGCCAACAGCAGATAGATCGAAACCAGCCCGAGCGGCAGATTGATGGCGAAGATGGCGCGCCAGACGCCGTTGCCGAAGGTCGAAAGCACGAAACCGCCCAGCACCGGGCCAAGCGCCGTCGTCAGCGCCGAGGCCGCCGCCCAGATGCCGATCGCGCGGCCGCGTTCCTTCTTCGGATAGGCTTTGGCGATGATGGCGAGACTGCCTGGCACCATGATCGCGGCACCGATGCCCTGGAGAGCGCGAAACGCGATCAGCACGACAGCGTTCGGCGCCAGCGCACAGGCAAGCGAGGTGGCGACGAACAGGCCAATGCCGGCCACGAAGGCACGGCGCAGCCCGAACCGGTCGCCCGCGGCACCGCCGGCGAGGATCAGCGCCGAGAGCGTCAGCGCGTAGGCATTGGAAATCCACTGCGCTTGCGCCAGGCTGGCACCAAGATCGGCGCGCAACGCCGGCATGGCGATCGCCAGGATGGAACCGTCGATGAAGCCGAGCGCCGAAGCCAGTATCGCCGCGATCAGCACGTACCTGCGCTGCGATCGCGGACAGAACGTGCCGTTCGCGACCGGAGCGGTCAGCGGAACGGCGGCTTCATTGGGCGAATGCATGCCACCCTAATTAGACCGCCGACGCGCCGGCAACAACCAGCCAGAAGCTTGTTGTCCTTGAAACCAGCCATATTGCTAGGGATCGCATCTGCCCCGATGCAAACCGCCGCAGTCATGCTAGATTTCCCAAGAGCCGCAGGCGGGAGAAATCGATGAAGCGTCCACTCGAAGCATCGGTTGAGGGGCGCGGCCGTATCGTCGGTATCACCGATGGCGTGTTCGCCATCGCACTCACCCTGATCGTGCTCGAGATCAGGGTGCCGGCACATGAGGCCATCCATTCCGAACACGATCTTCTCGCCGCCGTCGCGGCACTGGCGCCCCGCTTTCTCACCTATGCCTTGAGTTTCCTGACCCTGACCATCTTCTGGTTCGGCCAGCAGGCGCAGCATGGTTTGATCGCCAAATCCGACAGACGGCTGGCCACGCTGAACCTCTGCTTTCTCGCCTTCATCGCGCTCTTGCCGTTCTCAACCGACCTTCTGGCCGACTTCCTCGAGTTCAGGACCGCGGTGCTGGTTTACTGGCTCAACCTGTTGATGCTCGGCATCACGCTGTTCGCCAGTTGGCGTTATGCGGAGAAGAGCGGCTTTGTCGCGGAGGATGTCGACGCGCACACGAAGCGCACCGTCTACCTGCGCATCGTCAAGGCGCAGATCCTGTGGGCTGTCGGTGCCGCACTTTGCCTGATCACCCCGCTGCTGAGCGTCGGCTTCATTCTGGTGATGCAGTTGATCTATGCGGCAACGCCGAATGTGAAGTGGGTGCGCAGGATCATTGGTTGAAATTTGGCGAAGCTGACTTGGGATGCGTTGAGATTCAGGTCAGGCCGAGTCGAAAATGGTTGATACCGAGAACCGGAGCGGAGCGTATTTTCGGGTACGTGGACACCGGACGTGCGGCCGGCGTCACCTGACTATCGACATACCCTACTCGACGAACTCCACCGGCACGCCCGGCGACACCAGCTTGGCGAGCTCCCGTGCATCCCAATTGGTCAACCGCACGCAGCCATGGCTTTCGGTCTTCCCGATCTTCGACGGCTCCGGCGTGCCGTGGATACCGTAGGTCGGCTTGTCTAGGGCGATCCACACCGATCCGACCGGACCATTGGGCCCAGGCGGAATGGTCAGGATCTTGTTGTTCTCGCCCTGCTTGAAGTTGATGTTGGGATTGTAGGTGTAGTTCGGATCGAGCGCGACACGCGACACGGCATGGATGCCGGTCGGGGACGGCGTGTCTGATGAGCCGATGGTGGCGGGATAAGCCGCGACCAGCTTGCCCGACGCGTCATAGGCGAAGACTTCCTTCTTGCCCTTGTCGGCAACGATGCGGGCAACCGGCGTCGAGACCAGTCTGCCGAAATTCGCGACCTTGACGATCGTGCCGGGACGATTGAAGTTGGCGTCCGGATTGAGCGCCTTGAGATAGTTCTCGTCCATGTGGAAGCGCTCGGCCAGCGCCTCGGTCACTGACGTATAGCCCATGCGGTCGAGCTGCGCCTTCTGGCTGTAGTCTTCCGGGATGGAGGCGACATAGGGACCGGCTGCGTCCTCCGCCGTGATGGTATAGTTGGCGAACGCGTCGCCGCCGGATTGCGAGAGTGCTGACTGGATGCCGACCGCATCGGTCGATTTGAGGCTGCTGCCGTTGATCTGGTTGTAGGCCGCCAGCGCCTTGTCGACATTCGAACCAAAGCGCCCGTCGATGACGCCCGGCGAAGCTCCGCCCCGGTCGAGCAGCACCTGCAGTGCTGCCACATCCTGGCGTGCGCCCAGCGAAAGCGACGGATCGACCGACGTCTTGCCGCCAGCATTTGGCGGCAGTGCCGCCTGGCCGGAGGGCGCCGCCTCTTCCGTCGGGACTGCCGGCTGGACGGGGTCTATCGACGCCTCGTTCAGCGGCTGGCGCTGAATCGTACGCGGCTCTGCCGGCGGCGGCGCGTCGGGATAATTGTTGTCGTAACTGCCATCGTCCTGCGGCGCCGGCGGATAGGCATCGACGGAATTGCTATTGTCGGAATCATATTCATCGGCTGGGGGCGGAATGACCCGTCCTTCCTCTTCCAGCTGCTTGCGGCGGAAGCGGGCCATGTCCTGGGGATCGTCGAGATAGTAGCGGTCGTCGTCGGCGGGGACACGGCCTAGTTGACGCAGTCTTGTCTCGCGGCGTAGCGCGCGTCGGTCAAGCCGTGTCTGCGGCGGCTGGATGGCGATCACCTTGCCGGTATCCGCATCGACGATGACGCGATTGCCCCTGGCATCGTAATAAATATCGAGATTGCCGTCCTGGGCGAGCAGAATGCCGCCGCTCCCGGCCGCGCGGACAGGCTGGGCTGCGCCGTCACGCGTCGGCGCGGCGAACGCGTTGGAAAACACCAGTCCCGCAACAAGCGCCGAAAGGGTGAAAATAGTGCGCAGCATAGTGGCGAAACTCTCCGGTCCGTATGTGCCGCCGCCCGGCGTTGTCCAGTTCGGCGAACCCTTCGCCAGCAAACCAGTTACCCACCATATGGTTCCGATATGAACCGGGCATGAAGATGGCGGTTTTCCGGCGCCTCGAGGAATATTGGCTAGCCTGCGCCAAGCCCCAATTCCTTGCGCGCCTGCTTCGTCAGCTTCAGGGCAACCAGGCGATGGCTCTCGCGCAGATAGTCCTTCAGCGCACCATCATCCATGCTCTGGCTTGTCTGACGCTGGATCCACTTCATGCCGCGCGAGGCAAGATAGGGTGCGGGCCGCAGGCCCGGCTGCTCCTTGAGCACGTCATAGGCGATGTCGGAGCATTTGAAGGTGACGAAGAGCTGCTGGCCCTGATCCCAGCCACCGATCGCAAACACCTTGGTCCCGACCTTCCAGACATGGGCGCCGCCCCATTGCACCACGTGGTTCGTTGCAGGCAGCG
Source organism: Mesorhizobium sp. WSM3626 (assembly GCF_000513935.1). Taxonomy (GTDB): domain Bacteria; phylum Pseudomonadota; class Alphaproteobacteria; order Rhizobiales; family Rhizobiaceae; genus Mesorhizobium; species Mesorhizobium salmacidum. The sequence continues at coordinate 13,936 of NZ_AZUY01000011.1, forward strand.
AGGCGCAGAAGCCGTTGTAATCGTCCAGCGTCAATCCTGCCCCCCACTTCTCATAGAAAACGCCGCGCATCCGGAATGGACGCGCGGCACTCCAAAGCGCGGCGCGCTTCAGATCTTTGTCTTGTGCATGTCGTTGTTCCAAAAGCGAGGTCACTTTTGGGCGACATGCATCGATCAGGCCGCCGCCTCGGCCGCCACGATCGTCGGCTTGGAACGGAAATTCAGCCGGTCGGAACCGGCCGTGACCTTGACCGTCGAGCCGTCCAGGATCTCGCCGAGCAGGATCTTTTCCGCCAACGGATCCTGCAGTTCCTTCTGCATCACCCGCTTCAGTGGCCTCGCACCATAAGCGGGGTCGTAACCCTTGGCGGCCAGCCACTCGATCGCCTCGGGATCCAGCGACAGCGTGATCTTACGATCGGTCAGCAGGCTCTCCAGCCGCTTGAGCTGGATCTCGACGATACGGTCCATGTCCTTGCGGCGCAGCCGGTGGAACAGGATCACCTCGTCGACGCGATTGAGGAACTCCGGCCGGAACGATGCCCTGACCACGCCCATCACTTCGTCTCGCACGGCATCGACATCCTGGTCCTCGCCAAGATTGACCAGATATTCGGCGCCGAGGTTGGACGTCATGATGATCAGCGTGTTGCGGAAATCGACGGTGCGGCCCTGCCCGTCGGTGAGCCGGCCGTCATCGAGCACCTGCAACAGAACGTTGAACACATCGGGATGCGCCTTTTCGATCTCATCGAACAGCACGACCTGATAGGGCCGGCGCCGCACCGCTTCGGTCAGCGCGCCGCCTTCCTCATAGCCGACATAGCCGGGAGGCGCGCCGATCAGCCGGGCGACGGAGTGCTTCTCCATGTACTCGGACATGTCGAGGCGCACCAGCGCCGTCTCATCGTCGAACAGGAAGTTGGCCAAAGCCTTGGTGAGCTCCGTTTTGCCGACGCCGGTCGGGCCAAGGAACATGAACGAGCCGATCGGCCGGTTCGGATCCTGCAGGCCCGCACGCGCGCGCCGCACCGCCTTGGAAACCGCCTGCACCGCCTCGCCCTGGCCGACGACACGCTTGCCGATCTCGTCTTCCATGCGCAACAGCTTGTCGCGCTCGCCCTGCAGCATCTTGTCGACCGGAATGCCGGTCCAGCGCGACACGATATGGGCGACGTGGTCGGGCGTGACCACTTCCTCGACCATGCCGGCCTTGCCGTCCTGGGCCTCGGCCTCCTTCAGCTTCTTTTCCAGTTCCGGAATCTTGCCATAGGCAAGCTCCCCGGCGCGCTGGAACTCACCCTTGCGCTGGGCAATGGCAAGGTCGTTGCGCGCCTCGTCGAGCTGCTTCTTCAAGTCGGCGGCAAGCCCAAGCTTCTGCTTCTCGGCCTGCCACTTCGAAGTAATCTCGGTCGATTCCTCCTCCAGGCCGACAAGTTCCTTTTCCAGCCGGGCGAGCCGGTCCTTCGAGGCTTCGTCCGTCTCGACCTTCAGCGCTTCCCGCTCGATCTTGAGCTGCATGATGCGGCGGTCGATCTCATCCAGCGCCTCAGGCTTGGAATCGACCTGCATCCTGAGCCGCGAGGCGGCTTCGTCGACGAGGTCGATCGCCTTGTCAGGCAGGAAGCGGTCGGCAATGTAGCGGTTGGACAGCGTCGCCGCCGCCACCAGCGCCGAATCGGAGATACGCACCTTGTGGTGCTGCTCATATTTCTCCTTCAGGCCGCGCAGGATCGAGACCGTGTCCTCCACCGTCGGCTCGTCGACGAAGACCGGCTGGAAGCGGCGGGCGAGTGCGGCATCCTTCTCGACATGCTTCCTGTATTCATCGAGCGTGGTGGCGCCGACGCAGTGCAGTTCGCCGCGCGCCAGGGCCGGTTTCAGAAGGTTCGACGCATCCATGGCGCCGTCCGCCTTGCCGGCACCGACCAGCGTGTGCATCTCGTCGATGAATAGGATGATGTTGCCGCTTGCCGAGGTGACTTCGGAGAGCACGGCCTTCAGCCGCTCCTCGAACTCGCCGCGATATTTGGCGCCAGCGATCAACGCGCCCATGTCGAGCGCCATCAGCTGCTTGTCCTTCAGCGATTCCGGCACGTCGCCATTGACGATACGCAGCGCCAGGCCTTCGGCGATGGCCGTCTTGCCGACGCCCGGCTCGCCGATCAGCACCGGGTTGTTCTTGGTGCGGCGCGACAGCACCTGGATGGTGCGGCGGATCTCGTCGTCGCGGCCGATGACCGGATCGAGCTTGCCCGCGCGTGCGTCAGCAGTGAGGTCGCGTGCATATTTCTTCAGCGCGTCATAGCCTTGTTCGGCACTCGCCGAATCGGCGGTGCGGCCCTTGCGGACGTCGTTGATGACCTGGTTCAGCGCCTGTGCGGTGACACCGGCCTTGGCCAGGATTTCGGCCGTCTTTGCCGATTTTTCCTTGGCAAGCGCCTGCAGCAGCCGCTCGACGGTGACAAAGCTGTCACCGGCCTTCTTGGCCAGGTCCTCGGCGGTCGAGAACACCTTGGCCAGCGGCTGCGCCAGATAGAGCTGGCCATTGCCACCCTCCACCTTGGGCATCGCCTCGAGCGCCGTCTCGACGCCGAGCTTGACGTCGCGGACATTGCCGCCGGCACGCTCGATCAGCGACGCGGCCAGGCCCTCGTCATCGTCGACGAGGACTTTCAGAATGTGTTCGGGAGTGAATTGCTGGTGGTTCCGGGAGAGCGCCATCGTCTGCGCGGACTGGATAAAGCCGCGCACGCGCTCGGAGTATTTCTCGAGGTTCATATTTGTCTCCTTCCATCACCGGCCCGCTTTGCGGCACCGGATCAGATTGCGGTGACGGACCCGCCCATTCGAGCCGGATCCTGTTCAGGCCAGATATGGTGCACGGACCCTGGCCCCTCAAGACGTCGCGACATGGCAGGTGCATAATATTCCACGTCAGCCCAAACGAAAACGGCGGAGATTTCTCTCCGCCGTCCAATGCCTTGAAATGCCGTTCGCTCAATTGTCGATGTCGGAAACCACGGGTTCGGCACTGCCGCTGTCGACCGGAGCCGCCGCTGTCTCGCCCGCAGCCCCATTTTCGCCGCCGCTCCCGACTTGATCGGCATTGGTGCGCGGACGGCGCGGACGCCGTGGGCGGCGGGCAGCACCGCTCTCGGCGGCCGCCTCATTGAGTTCGGCCTGGGCGGCCAGACCTGCCGGTGAAAAATTCTCGAACCGTGGAGCCGGCTCGGCTGCCGCGACAGTCTCGGACGGCGAAGCGGGCTCTGCCTGAACTTCTGTCTGCCCCGAGGCCTCGTTGCGCTGCTGCTGGCCGCCTTGTTCGGCTGAAGAAGCATAATCGCGCTGGCCGCTCTGGCCGTAGCCGCCGTTAGGGCGGCGATCGCGATGACGCCCGCCATTGTTGTCGCGGCCGCTATTGTTGCGCCCGCCACTGTCGCGGTTGTCACGACCGCTTTCCCGGTTCAGCGCAACTTCCGCTGGCATGCCCTCGATCACTGGCTGAGGACCGGCGCCATGGTTGACCACCGGAATTTGCGCATCGGAACCGGCATTGCCGCTGCTATTGCCTGCCCCGCTATTGCCTGCCCCGCTGTTAACGGCCCCGCTGTTGACCGCATTGTCAAACTCGTCGCGATCCTCATCGCCGTCCTCGTCGAACTCGTCGCGCGACTGCTGGACGTTCTGGATCGGCATCTGCGCCTGCGCGGCGGCGATGATGCGGTTGTAGTGTTCGGCGTGCTGGAGATAGTTCTCCGCCATCACCCGGTCGCCGGAGCTGTGCGCGTCACGGGCAAGGGTGGCGTATTTTTCGGCGACCTGCTGAGCCGATCCACGGATTTTCACGTCTGGGCCGTTGCTCTCGTAATTGCGCGTTAGCGGATTCGGGCCCTTGCGGTTGTTGTTATTGCTATTGTTATTGTTGTTCCCACCGCCGCCGCCATTGTTGTTGCGACCGCGCATGCGCCTGTTCTGCTGTTGTGGCCTCATTCGACTCTCTTCATCTTGAAATTTTCGAAAAACTCTTCACGAACGGAGGCGCTCATGCAGCCGACCGTTTCGTCTCTTCACCGGCGTTCGCCCGCATCGATTGCGTTGGCGCCACGTGTCATCCTGTTCCGGTTGCATCACTTGCCGGACGATTCCCGCACGAAGCTTGGGCGTCGTTTGCGCAAGAAGGCAGCTATTTCCAAGGAAACCGAATCGCTGAGAGCACTGCCTGCTTCGTCTCATCCGGTAAGGCGACCCTAGCCGCATTCCCCGGTATTGCCAAGCGCTTTTTTTTGCACTGCGTCAAGACGTTGCCCGTTGAAAAACAAGAACCCTGTCGTTTCCGCCGAGATCGCCAAACACCTCGCCGCCCGTGTAACCGGCCGCGCGAAATATATCGTTGACGTCGTTGCTTTGTGTGTGGCCGATCTCGACCGCAATCCTGCCTTCGGCTTCCAGAAACCTTGCCGCCTCGGCGGCGATGATCCTGTAGGAGTTCAGCCCATCCACGCCGCCATCCAAGGCAATACGCGGGTCGAAATCGCGGACTTCGTCCTGCAGATTTCCAATCTCTTGAGTTGGTATATAGGGAGGGTTTGCGGCAATTACATGGTACCGGCCGGAAACTTTTTCGAACCAGTCCGACTGAACCGTCGTGAACCGGCGGCCGAGCCCGAATTGCCCGGCATTGCGGGCTGCCATTGCCAGCGCGCCGGCGGAAATGTCGACACCGGTGGCGGTCGCGGCCGGCACGACGCTCAGCAGCGCCAGGGCGATCGCGCCGGTCCCGGTGCCGAGATCGAGGATGCGGCATGCCCCCTTCCGCGCGACCATTGCCTTGACGAAAGGCAGCACCGCCTCGACCAGCGTTTCGGTGTCCGGCCGCGGCTCCAGCGTCTCCGGCGACAGCGACAGGCGCAAACCGTAGAATTCGCGATAGCCGAGGATGCGATGCACCGGTTCGCCACCGGCTCGCCGTATTAGGGCGCCGTCGATCGCGGCGATGGCGTCGCCGTCGATCTTGCGCCCGGGGTCGGCAATGGCCTGGGTGCGCGTGGTGCCGGAATAGTGCTCGACGATCAGCCGCGCATCGAGCGCGGGATCATCGATACCGGCTGCGGCAAGCCGTGTCCGCGCTTCCCGCAGCAGTGGTCCCAGCGCCTCGGGCAGATGGTCAGCCATCGAGGCCGATATCGGCCAGCAGCTTCGACTGGTGATCGGCGATCAGCGCGTCGACGATTTCGTCGAGTTCACCCATCATCACCCGGTCGAGCTTGTAGAGCGTCAGGTTGATGCGATGGTCGGTGACGCGGCCTTGCGGAAAATTGTAGGTGCGGATGCGCTCCGAGCGGTCGCCCGAACCGACCTGCGACTTGCGCGATTCGGAACGCTCCTCGTCCGCCTTGCTGCGCTCCATGTCGTAGAGCCGGGCACGCAGGATCTGCATGGCCTTGGCCCGGTTCTGGTGCTGCGACTTCTCCGCCTGCACCACCATGATGCCGGTCGGCAAATGGGTGATGCGGACGGCGGAATCGGTTGTGTTGACGTGCTGGCCGCCGGAGCCGGAGGCGCGCATGGTGTCGATGCGGATGTCCTCGGCCCTGATGTCGATGTCGACCTCTTCCGCTTCCGGCAGCACGGCGACGGTGGCGGCGGACGTGTGGATGCGCCCGCTGGCCTCGGTTGCCGGCACACGCTGGACGCGATGCACCCCGGACTCGAATTTCAGATGGGCGAACACACCCTTGCCTGAGATCGTGGCGATGATTTCCTTGAAGCCGCCTGCATCGCCGTCGCTCGCCGATACCGTTTCGAACCGCCAGCCGCGTTCGGCGGCGTAGCGCTCATACATGCGAAACAGGTCGCCGGCGAAGAGTGCTGCCTCATCGCCACCGGTGCCGGCGCGAATTTCGAGGATGGCGTTCTTGTCGTCGGCGGCATCCCTGGGCAGGAGCAGGATCTGGATGTCCTTCTGCAGCGCCTCGATGCGCTCCTCGACGCCGGGCAGATCGGCTTCGGCGAGCGCCCGCATCTCGACGTCGGTGCCTTTGTCGGCGAGCATCGCTTCGAGATCGGCCTGCTCATGCTCGGCCGAGCGCAATTCCCTGACCTTGGCCACCATCTCCTGCAACTCGGCATATTCGGATGCCATCTTCACATAGGCATCCGGCGCCGGTCCGGCCGACATCTGCGCTTCGAGCATCTCGAAACGCTTGACGACTTGATCCATACGATCGCGGGGCAAATTGACCATGATGAGGGTGCTACAACGGGATCGAGCGGTCGTCGGCGAAGGCCTGCAGCAGCGCCCGCATCGGCAGCCCCTGCGCCGGCGCCATCAGATTGTCGTCGAAGAAAGCCTCCAGCTCCTCCAGCGGCAGCTCCGTCAGCATCGCCTTGACCGGACCGATCGAGGCTGGCGACATCGAGATCGAGCGGAAACCAAGCCCGATCAGCGCCATCGCCGAGATCGGCTTGCCGGCGAGTTCACCGCACAGGGTGACGGGCGTATGATTGCGAACGCCGGCGTCGGCGATCTGCTTGAGCACGCGCAGGAACGGCGCCGACAACGTATCGAAGCGGTTGGCCAGTTGCGTGTTGCCGCGGTCGACCGCCATGACGAACTGGAAAAGATCGTTCGACCCGACCGAGACGAAGTCGACCGCCTTCATCAGTTCGTCGAGCTGGAACAGAAGCGACGGCACTTCCAGCATGGCGCCCACTTTGAGACTGGTCGGCAGGTGGTGGGCGAAGCGTGAGAGATGCCGCACCTCGCGGTCGATGATTTCGCGCGCCTGGGCGATTTCGCCAAGCTCGGTCACCATCGGCAGCATCAGCTTGAGCTCGCGCCCGCCGCTGGCCTTGAGCAAGGCGCGGATCTGTGTGCGCAGCAAGCCCGGCCGGTCGAGCGTCAGGCGGATTGCCCGCCAGCCGAGCGCCGGATTCTCTTCCTGGATCGCGCCCTTGAAGTAGGGCAGCACCTTGTCGCCACCAATGTCGATGGTGCGGAAGGTGACCGGTTTGCCGCGTGCGGCCTCGAGCACGTCGCGATAGAGCTTTTCCTGGGCTTCGGCGCGTGGAAAGGTCGAGGCGACCATGAACTGCAGTTCCGTGCGAAACAGGCCAATGCCGGCAGCGCCCGCCTCCGCCAACTGCGGCAGGTCGACGGCAAGCCCGGCATTCATCAGCAGGTCGACCTGGACACCGTCCCTGGTCGTCGATGGCTTCTTGCGCAGCTCGCGGTAGACCTCCTGCCGGCGCGCCCGGAACCGCACTTTTTCGGCATAGGCGGCTTCGAGATCGGATTGCGGCCGCAGATGGATCGCGCCTTCCTCGCCGTCGACGATGATGGCATCGCCGTTTTCCGCCATGGAAACGGCGCCCTTCATCTGGCCGGCGACGGGAATGCCCATGGCGCGCGCGACGATGACGACGTGGCTGGTCGCCGCGCCATCCTCGAGCACGAGGCCACGCAGCTTGTCGCGGGGATAGTCAAGCAGTTCAGCCGCGCCCATCGAGCGGGCGACGATGATGGCGTCCTTCGGCAGCGAGGCCGCGACATCCTCGGGCCCACGTCCCATCAGCTGGCGCAACAGCCGGTTGGCGAGATCGTCGAAATCGCTCATCCGCTCGCGCAGGTAGGGATCGGTCATGTGCAGCATGCGGGCGCGCATGTCGCTCTGCACCTTTTCCACCGCCGCTTCCGCTGTCAGGCCGTTGCGGACCGCCTCTTCCAGCCGCCGGACCCAGCCGCGGTCGTTGGCGAACATGCGGTAGGCTTCCAGCACCTGGCGATGCTCGCCCTCGAAGGCGACATCGCGGCGCTCCAGCATGTCGTCGATCGAGAGCCTGAGCGAACCGAGCGAGGCTTCGAGCCGCCGGACCTCTTCCTCGCTGTCCTCGTTGAACAAATTGGTGACGACGATGCGCGGCTCGTGCAGCACGACATGGCCGAGCCCGACGCCGTCGTTGAAGGACAGGCCGGTGAAGCTGACAGGCCGGCGCAGGTCGAGTTCGAGACCAGGCCTGGTCAGCCGCGCCAGATCGCCGGTGGCGATCATCTCGGCGATGACCATGGCCGTGGTTTCCAGCGCCTCGACCTCGTCGTCGCGGTAGTGGCGCATGGTCTTGTTCTGCACAACCAGGACGCCCAGCGTGCGCCCTGCCCTGAGCACCGGGACGCCGAGGAAGGAATTGTAGATCTCCTCCCCGGTCTCCGGCAGGTAGGCGAAGGCCGGATGTTCCTGCGCGTTGGACAGGTTGAGCGGCCTGGCACTCGCCGCGATCGTGCCGACCAGGCCTTGCCCCAGCCGCAACTGCGCCAGGTGGACGGCGTTCGGGTTCAGACCTTCGGTGGCGTAGAGTTCGAGCACCGAATCGGCGCGCAGCACATAGAGCGAGCAGACTTCGGCGACCATGTTGGAGGCGATGTCGCGCACGATCCGGTCAAGCCGCTCCTGCGGCTCCAGCGGCTCCTGCATGAGCTCGCGGAGCCGTTTCAGCAAAACGCGCGGGCCGCTGGCCTGGTCACGCATCGCGGCTTCTTCTCCAATGAAACACTTGCCGGCGCAGTTTCCGCCGCGGCCGGCATGCACGCAACAACTGATTCAGTCTTGCTACTGCTTATCCAGACCGTAGACGGAATGCAAAGTGCGAACCGCAAGTTCCGTATACGGGCCGTCGATCAGTATCGAAATCTTGATCTCGGAGGTGGTGATGGCGCGGATGTTGATTGCCTTGTCGGCGAGAGCCTTGAAGGCGGTGGCGGCAACACCCGCATGGCTCCTCATGCCGATGCCGATGACCGAAACCTTCGACATGCCGGCTTCCGACTGCACGACATCATAGCCGATCTCGGCTTTCAGCCGGTCGAGCACGGCCAGCGCCTTGTCGACATCGCCCGACGGCACGGTGAAGGTCATGTCGGTCAGCTTGCCGTCCTCGGAGATGTTCTGGACGATCATGTCTACATTGATGTTGGCCTCGGCCAGGGGACCGAAGATGCCGGCGGCGACGCCTGGCCGGTCGCCGACACGGCGCAGCGAAATCTGCGCTTCGTCCTTGGCGTAGGCAATTCCGGTGACGACCTGCTGTTCCACGATCTCTTCCTCGTCGCAAATGAGCGTTCCCGGAGGATTGAGCAAATCCCCCATTCCGGGCGCATCGGGATCGTCGAAGGACGATCGCACGAAGGTACGCACCCTGTGCACCATGGCAAGCTCGACCGAACGCACCTGCAGAACCTTGGCGCCGAGCGAAGCCATTTCAAGCATTTCCTCGAACGATATCTTGGCCAGCCGCCGCGCCTTGGGCTCGATGCGCGGATCGGTGGTGTAGACCCCGTCGACGTCGGTGTAGATGTCGCAGCGGTCGGCCTTGACCGCGGCGGCGATCGCCACGGCGCTGGTGTCGGAGCCGCCGCGGCCAAGCGTGGCGATGCGGTTGTCCGGCCCGATGCCCTGGAAACCGGCGATGACAGCCACCTGCCCCTCGCCGAAGCGCTTGACAAGGAAGGCTCCGTCGATGTCGAGAATGCGCGCCGCGCCATGCGCGTTGTCGGTCTTGATCGGGATCTGCCAGCCTTGCCAGGAGCGCGCATGCACGCCCATGTTCTGCAAGGTGATGGCAAGCAGGCCGGCCGTGACCTGTTCGCCGGAAGCGACGACCGCGTCATATTCGCGTGCGTCGTGCATCGGCGAGGCTTCGCGCGTCCAACCGACCAGTTCATTGGTCTTGCCGGCCATCGCCGAAACCACCACCGCCACCTCGTGGCCGGCATCGACTTCGCGTTTGACGTGACGCGCCACATTGCGGATGCGGGCGATGTCGGCGACGGAGGTTCCGCCGAATTTCATCACGATACGCGCCATGGAAGCGAAATGCCTTTGACTGGAGCCGGCCCGAGGCCGAAAACGGAAGAAAAGCGCCCGGCTGGCGCCGGCCGCTCAATGCGCGGCCTCCTTAACCAAATGAGCAAGGTTTCGCAAGGCTGACGGCGGATTGCGTAACAACACGACATATTGCCTTCCAGGCCGGTGCCGCTTACCAAATGCTGCCCGCGGGAATTCCTCTTGGTTCGGCATAACAGATGATTGCTCGTCTTCGGCGCGCCATGCGACTGCAATCGCTCCCGATTATCGCCGGCTTCGCCGCGCTGGCGCTGATCGTCGGCGCCCGTGCCGTGCTCGTCGAGAGCCAGAGGGCCAATCGTGCCGCCGCGCGCGAGACAATTGAATACCAGGAGCAGCTTTCCGGGCTGCTTTCACTGGCGCAAGACGCCGAGAGTGGTCAGCGCGGCTACCTGCTGACAGGTGAAAAATCCTATCTGGAGCCTTATCGGAAGGCCATCGAGGCAATTCCTGGACAACTGGCGCGGATCGAGAGCGCGACCGCTCCCGATGATCAGATCGTCCAGCAGATCAGCCACATCAAGCAAGCGCTTTCGCAAGAGCAGGCTGTGCTGTCCCAGACGATCGCCCTCTATGATCGAGGCGACGCGGCAAAGGCCCTGCAACTGGTCCGCAGCGGCCAGGGCAAGTCAGCCATGGACGAAATCCGCGCCAGCATGGATACGATCCGGCGTATCGGCGCCGCCGCGGTAGCCGCGCGCGACGAGCATACCGATCGGGTCGAGGCCTGGTTGCGCATCGGCTCGCTGGCTGCGTTGCTGGGGATTTTCCTGCTTGGTGTCTACACCATTCGTCAATCCCGCCGCCGCTTCCGCGAGGTGCTCCTCGCCCAGGAAGAGCTGATGCGCAAGAACATCGAGCTCGGCAATGAGATCCAGACGCGTGAAAATGCCGAATCCCAGATACGCCAGATGCAGAAGATGGAAGCCGTCGGGCAGTTGACCGGTGGGATCGCCCACGACTTCAACAACATGCTGGCGGTCATCCTCAGCGCCATGAACCTTGCCCAGCGCAAGCTGAAGCGGGGCGAACATGACATTGAAAAGCTCGTCGAGGCCGCGACGGACGCGGCCAGCCGTGCGGCCAATCTGACCTCCCGCCTGCTTGCCTTCTCCCGTCTGCAGCCTCTGGCGCCGCAGGTTGTCGACACCAACCGGCTGTTGACCGGCATGTCCGATCTTCTGCGCCGTGCCCTGGGTGAAGGCATCCGCATCGAAACCGTGCTGGCGGGCGGCCTGTGGAAAATCCACGCCGATCCCAACCAGCTCGAGAACGCGATCCTCAATCTGGCCGTCAATGCCCGCGATGCCATGGACAATGACGGCAAGCTGACCATCGAGACCGTCAACAGCCACCTCGACGAGGCCTATGCATCGACGCACGCTGACGTCGCGCCTGGCCAATACGTGATGATCGCGGTTACCGACACCGGTGCGGGCATGTCGCCTGACATCATCACCAGGGCCTTCGAGCCCTTCTTCACGACCAAGCCGGTCAATAAGGGCACGGGGCTTGGGCTGAGCCAGGTGTTCGGCTTCGTCAAACAGTCGGGCGGCCACGTCAAGATCTACTCTGAGCCCGGCGAAGGCACGACGATCAAGATCTATCTGCCCCGACTTTTCGGACCTGAGGAGCCGGCGGTTCCAGCCGGGCGCGACAAGGGTGCCGCCACGGTCACCGAGACGATCCTCGTCGTCGAGGACGACGCCCGCGTGCGGGCTTCCACGACGGACGTCATGCGCGAACTCGGCTACACCGTCATCCACGCGGCAGGCGGACAGGAGGCCCTTCAGAAGCTCGCCGCGACACCCGGCATCGCCCTGCTTTTCACCGACATCGTCATGCCGGTGATGAACGGCCGCAAGCTCGCCGAGGAAGCGCTCGCGCGCCAGCCCGGGCTGAAAGTCGTCTTCACCACCGGCTTCACAAGGAACGCCGTGGTCCACAACGGCGTGCTCGACCATGACGTGCACTTCCTGGCCAAGCCGTTCACCATCGATCAACTGGCAGCGAAGCTGCGCGACGTGCTGGACACGAAATAGGCGGCGCCGGAACTCGCATCATCCTGACGCAGTCACGCTTGTCCATAGGCCGGGGTAGTCGACAACAAAGCCGTGCGGCGAGACGCCGAGGATTTCGTCATAGCCGAATAAGGGCGCGGCGTAGGCGTAGCGCGTCTCATCAAGACGCCGATAGGTCTGCTCGAGACGCACCAGTTCCAGTCTGGGAAAGGTCAGGTAAGCAGCCGGAGCGGGCGTCGTTGCGCCGATGCCAAGATCGAACCGGCGGATCGCAAGCAGATTCGACGCGGGCGTGAAACCGAGGTCGACGTCGATAAGACCGGTCACATCATGCTGCGGTTCGCCGTTCAGCATCCACCGGCCGCCGGAATCCCGTTCGATTGTATAATGCAGCCTGCGACTGCCGACAAAGCCGTCGACGCGCGCCGACTGGGTACGCAACCGGTATCGCAGTCTACCCGATAGGCAAGGCAGCATGGCTTGTCGTCCTGGATGAAGATGGCCTGCCCCTCGAGGCTGTGACCGCTATCGGTCCGCGAAAGCAGGCATCCGTCATGCCCTTCGAGGTCAAGCCTCCGCCAAAGGATCGAAACCGGCGTCGCTGTCATCGCTCACTCCTCTGGTTCAAAACGATGCTTCTCATTCGTCCGCGAGGCCGATCGTGTTTCATGGCGATGCGCGGCAGCTGACACGGCCTGACATGGAGCGCCGCGATGTCAGCAGGGGAAAATGTTGCCTTGACATTCGATGCCTCACGCCCGACTTCCTAGCGTCCGAGGAGACCAACCGATGCCTGAGCCCCGACGATCGACGATCGATGCCGGAGAAGTGGAACGCTTTTCCGCCCTTGCCGCCGAATGGTGGAACCCGAACGGCAAGTTTCGTCCGCTGCACAAATTCAACCCAATCCGGCTTTCCTATATCCGCGATCAGATCGCGGCGCGCTTCGGCCGCGACCCGCGCGCAGCGCGGCCGTTCGAGGGCCTGCGTATCCTCGACATCGGCTGCGGCGGCGGGCTTTTGTGCGAGCCAATGGCGCGGCTCGGCGCCGAGGTGGTCGGAGCGGACGCCTCCGAAACAAACATAGAAGTGGCGAAACTGCATGCCGCCGAAGGCAATGTGAGCATCGACTATCGCGCCACGACGGCAGAATATCTCGCCGAGGCCGGCGAGAAATTCGATGTCATCCTCAACATGGAAGTGGTCGAACATGTCGCCGACATCGACCTGTTCGTCGCCAAATGCGGCGAGATGGTCAAGCCCGGCGGCATCATGTTCGTGGCCACCATCAACCGCACGCTGAAGGCGCTCGGCCTGGCCATCATCGGCGCCGAATATGTGTTGCGCTGGCTGCCGCGCGGTACCCATCAGTTCGGCAAGCTGGTGCGCCCGGAAGAGCTGGAAAAGGCGCTGGGCGGCGCCGGCCTGACCATCATCGACCGCACCGGCGTCACCTACAATCCGCTTGCCGACCGCTGGTCGCGTTCGAAGGACATGGACGTCAACTACATGGTGCTGGCGGAAAAGGGATCGGTCTGAACGGCCAATCCTCAGCCGCCGCCGATAGCCACAGTCCGAACCGGCGGCGACGCCGGCGAAATAAGCCCGAACCCGTCAGGCTTTCTGGCTCTGCGCCTTGGTGGTGATGAACACGCCGGCGGTGATGATGACGGCGCCGATCCAGGTCAGCAGGTGATAGTGTTCGCCAAGGAAGATCGTACCGGCAAACAGCCCGACGGCCGCCGCGACATAGCCGATCTGGCTGAGATAGACCGGACCCCCCACCGCCTGCAGCCGGAAGAAGAAAGCAAACATCGCCGATGCCGAGGCCATCTGCGCCACCACGGTGAGCGGCACGGTGCCGAGCTGGATGAAGGCCTTGCCGCCAAGCAAGATCAGGATGCCGACGAGCAGCATCGTCGCGGACGCCAGATGGCTGCCGACCGCGAGTTCGATAGGACCGGTTCCTTCCGGCCAGTCGATGGTGCGGTAGATGTTGCCGGCAGCGAGACTGACAGGAATGAGCAGGCCCAGGACGACCCAGAAGATTTCGGCCGGCTGGCCGGCCTCGCCGCGCGTCACCGCCACCATGACCGCGCCGACGAAGCCGACGGCGATGCCGATGATGCCCAGCATGTTGGGGCGCCGCACACCGAGCAGGATTGAAAACACCAGCGTGATGACCGGCGACAGCGTGAACATGATGCCGGTGTAGCCGGCGCCCAGATGCGGAATGGCCGAAAACATCAGGAGATTGGGGACGGCATAAGACACCGCGGCGGTGACGAAGAAATAGCGCAGTTTGTGCCCGGTGAGCCGGATGCGCTGGCCGCGCAGCAGCAATACGACGAGAAGCACACCGCCGGCGCCGAGCGAGATGACGAAGGCCCAGACCATGGCCGGCACGCCGGCCGCCGTGGCGAGCTTGCCGAAAGGCAGCGTCAGGCCAAGCAGGCCGCCGGTGACGACCAGCAGGCCGAGCGCCGAATCCCAGAGAAGCTTCATCATCGAGCCCTGTCGCGTGCGGCCCTTGGCCGGTATTGCATCTTCGGGTAAGATAGCGGGAAGATTCTTAGCGTCAAGATACATTACGGTGAGATAGATGGACCGTGCTGGGAAAGCCATCGAGCAATGGCAGCGGGAACGACCGGACCTGGACGTGTCGCCGATGGCGGTGATCGGGCGCTTGAATGAGGTCTCCGCGCTGATCGCCCGCGATCGCCTTGCGCCGCTCTTTGCCCGTTTCGGACTGCAGGCGGGAGAGTTCGATGTGCTGGCGACGCTGCGCCGCTCAGGCTCGCCTTACGCGCTGACCCCGACAGCGCTTTACGAGGCGACGATGGTGACCTCCGGCGCCATGACCAACAGGCTGGATCGGCTCGAAACATCCGGATTGATCCAGCGCGCGCCACACCCCAACGATCGGCGCGGCATCGTCGTGCGGTTGACCGAAAAGGGGTTCGCCTTGATCGACGAAGCTGTTGCCGCCCACGTGGCCAATGAGCACCAGATCCTGTCCGGCCTGACACAAACCGAACGAGAAACACTTTCGCGTCTGCTGGAAAAACTGATCGGCAGCGTAAGCTAATTGCTAGCTAGTTCCGGTCGTCCGGAAACACCGGGATCGGCATGAAATCGACGCCGTCCTCGGCCAGGCCCTTGGCCTCTTCCAGCGTCGCCTCGCCATAGATGCCGCGGGCATCGGTTTCGCCGAAATGGATCTTGCGCGCTTCCTCGGCGAACTTGTCGCCGACATAGTCCGCATTCTCGCGCACCTTCTCGGCCATCGCCTTCAGTTGTGCCATGGCCTGCTTCTGCGCCTCGCCCATGGCAAGTGCTATGGTTTCCTGCTTGCGGGCCGTGGAAACGGCGGGCGCCATCAGGGCCTTCTCGACCTTGTGCGAGCCACAGCTGGGGCAATCGACAAAGCCGCGCTTCTTCTGCGTGTCGAAATCGTCATTGCTGCGAAACCAGCCCTCGAACTGGTGCTCGTTTTCGCAGATGAGGGAAAAGCGGATCAAGAGGCGGCACCCCTGAGACGCGGCGCCTCGCCGGCGTTGATGGTGAAATCCCGCGCATTTTTCAAATTGGGGATCTTCTTGCGCGCGGCAATCGACTGCGCCGGGTCGATCTCGGCAACGATCACGTCAGGTTCGTCATGCGCGGCTTCCGCGATGATGCGGCCCCACGGATCGACGATCAGCGAATGCCCATAGGTCTCGCGGCCGTCCTCGTGCAGACCGCCTTGCGCGGCGGCTACGACAAAGGCGCCGTTCTCGATGGCGCGTGCTCTGAGTAGCACATGCCAGTGCGCCTCGCCGGTCTGGCGGGTGAAGGCGGCCGGCACGGAAAGCAGGTCGGCGCCGGCCATCGCCTCGGCGCGGAACAGTTGCGGAAAACGCAGATCGTAGCAGACGGCAAAGCCGAGCTTCGCACCCCCGATCCCGGTGACGACGGCCTCTGTGCCGGGCTCGTAGGCGGCCGATTCACGCCAGCTCTCGCCATTATCGAGATCGACGTCGAACATGTGGACCTTGTCGTAGGTGGCGAGCGTCGCGCCATCGGGTCCGAACAGGAGCGCGCGGTTGGCGAGCTTGCCGTCGGCGCGCAGGATGGCAGTCGAGCCAATATGCAGGAACACGCCGAGTTCGCGCGCCAGCCTGCGCGCCGTCGAGACGATGATGTCCTTGTCCTCGGAGGTGAAGGAGGCGGCACGCGCTTGCCTGTCGCGGATCAGCGCGCCGGTCATCTCCGGCGTCTGGATGTAGGTCGCGCCCTGGACTGCCGCCTCGCGCACCATCCGCTCCATATCGGCCGCATTGCGCTCGGGGCTCTCGCCTGAACGCATCTGCACTGCCGCTGCCTTGAAGACACCCATTCTCACACCCTCAAATCGACGCGCCGTTGGCGAGCAGTTTGTCCAGCCGGCCTTCCGCCTCCAGTTCATGGAGGTCGTCGCAGCCGCCGACATGCGTGTCGCCGATGAAAATCTGCGGAAAGGTCGTGCGCCCGTGAGCCCGCGACATCATCTCCTGGCGCAGTTCCGGCGAGAAGGACGCATCGTGCTCGGTATAGGCGACGCCTTTGCGCTCCAGCAGCCGCTTGGCCGCCGTGCAGTAGCCGCACATCATGCGCGTATAAATCGTGACATCGACCATGACGAATTCCGCTTCCGTTGCCGACTTATATAGTCGCGGACTCGTCCGCCCGGAAGTCCCCCGGCAACACGCGGGCAAAGGTCAGCACGTCGACGGCGGCGGCACCTTCCTTTTTCAGCGCCTTGGTGGCGGAACGCACGGTGGCACCGGTGGTGTAGACATCGTCGATCAGAAGCACCCTGCGGCCGGCAATCTCGATCTCGGCCTCGGCTGGCACGCGAAAGGCGGCGCGCACGTTCTCCTCGCGCTCCTGCCGCTCCAGCCCCACCTGCTGGCGGGTGAGTTTCACGCGATGCATGGCGGAAGGCGCGAAAGATAGCCCGCTGAGCTCGCAAACCGCGCGCGCCAGTTCCGCCGATTGGTTGAACCGCCGCCTGAAAAAACGGCGCCAATGCAGCGGCACAGGCACCACCACATCCGCGTCGGCGATGAGGTCGGCGCCCACGCGGACCATCCAGCGCGCCATCCAGGGAGCGAGATCGGTGCGATCCTGGTATTTCAGCCCTTGCACCATCTGGCGGGCGACGCCGGAATAGGCGACCGCTGCCCGCGCCCGCTCGAAGGGCGGCGGATCGGCGATCGCCTCCGCCGACAGAAAACCCTCGCCCATGTGATGGGTGAACGGCGTGCCCATTACCGGGCACCAGGGCCGCTCCAGGAGCCGCAGCTTCGGCCAGCAGGCGCCGCACAGCACGCCGGGCTGCGACACCTGCCGGCGGCAACCGGCGCAGACCGGCGGAAACAGGATACGCGCCGGCCAGCCAAGAGCCGACCGGGCTGCCGACCCGGCCAGCTTCCTGATCTCCTCGGACTTGATCTTGGGCATCGGATCGGCCACGTGGTTGGTTTCTCGTCGCCACCATACGAACCATATGGGCGCGGATATACAAGGACCCATCCCTTGCAACCTATAATGGATACCTCCCTGTGGCTGGCGCACAAGCGGCGTGCGCTCATCCATCCGGTTGACGGTGCCGACTTCCTCATGCATCGCGCCGTCGAGGACCTTGCCGACCGGCTGGGCGCCGTCGAGCGTAGGTTCGCCAAGGCGGCGGTGCTGTTTTGCCAGACCTCGGCCGCGGCCGACGTCCTTGCGCGGAGCGGCAAGGTAGCCGACATCGCCCGTGTCGAGGCAGACGCGGTTTTCTTGAATGGTGCCGCCGGCCTGATTGCGCCGCTGGAGACCGTGCCGTTCGAGCCGCAGGATCTCGATCTGGTGGTGTCGCTTTTGTCGCTGCAGACGATGAACGACATCCCGGGCATGCTGATCCAGATCCGCCGCGCCCTGCGGCCGGACGGACTTTTCCTTGGCGCCTTCGCAGGCGCGGGCACGCTTGCGGAACTGCGCGAAAGCCTGCTTGCCGCGGAGACCGAACTCTACGGTGGCGCCAGCCCGCGCGTCATCCCGTTTACCGATGTGCGCGATGCCGGCGCACTGCTGCAGCGCGCCGGTTTCGCACTGCCGGTCGCCGACGTCGAGACGGTGACCGTGCGCTATGCCGACCTGTTTGCGCTTATGGCCGATCTGCGTGCCATGGGCGAAACCACCGCGCTTACCGACCGCAGCCGGCGGCCGGGGTCACGAAGGCTGTTTGCCCGCGCCGCGGAAATCTACGCCGAACGCTTTTCCGACTCCGATGGTCGCATCAGGGCAAGCTTCTCGATTGTCTGGATGTCCGGCTGGGCGCCCGACGCGTCGCAGCAAAAGCCGCTGAAGCCCGGTTCCGCCAAGGTTTCGCTAAAGACGATATTAGAGAAGCCTGAAGGACACTGACCCGTTCGCGGGCATCAGCCCCAGAGCAATCCAGGAAACCGCGTAGCGGTTTTCCCCGGGAAAACGCGTAGCGCTTTGCCTTGCGGAATTGCGTGAAAACAGGAGTTAGAGCGGTCCAGCGGTTCTATCAAACAATGACCGCCCTACTGGGCGAAGGCGTTGGCAAGTCTACTGGAATTGTCGCTGAACAACCAAGTGATCGCGTTGAAGACCTGACTGATGCCGCTGACGATCGTCAGCGACAGCACGGCAATGATCAGGCCATATTCGATGGCCGTGGCCCCGTTTTCGTCCTTCAGAAAGCGTAGCAGCACTGTTTTCATCACGTTCATCCCTCTTGCCGCAACCCTACCGCCGACCTGTTAAGAAAGGTTAACGGCACAGGCTTAACAGGCGATGAAATCGCCGCCTTTCGGAAATGTCTTAACCTTGTCAGCAGTCGCCACTGCTTTTGCCGTCGGAGCGGATAATGCAGACCCCGCCGGGCTCGGCCTGCAGCACGCTGCGGCGCACTGTATAGGTGCTGCGATGACTGATCGAACCCGTAGCCGTCATGTCGAGGCCGGGGAAATCTTCGCGGGCCGATTGCGAGCGCGTCTGACTGTCGAGGAAGGGGGTCGCGATCAGCGCCAGCGCCACCGCGGCCGATCCGAACAGCAACGTGATCCGCAGGACGCCCATGCCGGCATCGGCGGCACGAAAACCGCGGTCGGGCCGGATCGTATCCCAATCCCTGTCCAGGCTCATTCTATCGCTCCCCAGCGCATGGCGGCGGCCGTACCAGAACGGCCATCCATCAATTTTTCATGATGAGATAAATCTTCCATTAACGCTGAACCGACATGGACCGTGGTCCAATCAGCTCTCAGAGGAGATCGATCAGGAAGGGGATCAATGGCGCGTCGGCCGGCGGCATCGGATAGTCGCGCATCTGTTTCGGCCGCACCCATTTCAGCGCCTGCCCTTCCCTCGGCTGGGCGATGCCGCGGAAGCGGCGGCAGACAAACAGCGGCATCAGCAGATGGAAGTCGTCATAGGAATGGCTGGCGAAGGTCAGCGGCGCCAGGCATGGGATCTCGGTTTCGATGCCGATCTCCTCATGCAGTTCCCGGATGAGGCATTGTTCCGGCGTCTCTCCGGCTTCGACCTTGCCGCCGGGAAACTCCCAGAGGCCGGCA
This sequence comes from Mesorhizobium sp. WSM3626, assembly GCF_000513935.1. Lineage (GTDB taxonomy): Bacteria > Pseudomonadota > Alphaproteobacteria > Rhizobiales > Rhizobiaceae > Mesorhizobium > Mesorhizobium salmacidum. The sequence continues at coordinate 33,469 of NZ_AZUY01000011.1, forward strand.
AGTTGCTTGCCTTGCGGCCGCTGCGCCAGCAGCACGCGACCGTCGGCATCGACCAGCGCGCAAGCGGCGACCAGGAGCAGGCGCTTGCCGCTGGATATCACATCATTCATGTCCGGGCGGCCGGCGGTAATGATAGCGATAGACTTCCTCGAAGCCGAGCGCGCGGTAGAGCGCCAGCGCCGGCGCGTTACCCGCCTCGACCTGCAGCCAGGCTTCCCGCGCGCCGCGCAGCCTCGCCCATTTCAGCGCCGACAGGATCAGGTTGCGGCCGTGACCCTTGTTGCGCGCCGCCTTGTCGGTGGCGACCTCGAACAGGCCGGCCAGATCGCCGTCATGCACGCAGATCAGCGTCGCCAGCGGCTCCGCCCCATCCTCGAGCGCGAACAGCCCGGCCTCGGGCTGGATAGCGCCGATGATCTCCGACAGGCCCGGCCGCAGCGATACGTCAGAGCCGCTGACCTTGAGCAATGCGCCGATGAAGCGGCTAATGTCCTTGAGCGGGATCTGGTCCATGGCGGCGTCGAGATGCGCGTCGGCCAACGGCAGCCGCATGACGAGCGATTCGTCGAACCGGCTCCAGCCCTCCTTGTCGAGATGGCTGGCAAGATCGGGCCCGGAGAGTGGCGACATGCGGAACGTCAACGGCCGGCCATAGGCATCGAAACGGCGGCTCGCGCGACCGATGCGGTCGGCGATGTGCTGGATGTCGCCGGGATCGAGCGGATTGACCGAGTTCAGCCGCTTGGCCGGATGGCCGGCGGTCAGGCGCACCACCCACGTGCCGTCATAATGAACGGCGGCCGCGGGCCAGGCGCGAAAGCCGGCCGCCTCGTAGCGGCGCACTGTCGCGAGCATGCTTGCAGGATGACGCGAACCCAAGGCAATCAGCTCCGGTAGTCGCCGTTGATGGCGACATATTCCTTGGTGAGATCGCAGGTCCAAACCGTCGCCTTGCCACGGCCGATGCCGATATCGGCGCGGATGCGGATGTCGTCGCGTTTCATGTAGGCCGAGGTCGCCTCTTCCGAATAGCCGGGGTCGCGCTCGCCCTCATGCGCCAGCCGGTTGTCGCCGAACCAGATCGACAGCCGGTCGCGATCCGCGGGCTCGCCGGCCTTGCCGACGGCCATGACAACGCGGCCCCAATTGGCGTCCTCGCCGGCGACCGCGGTCTTCACCAGCGGCGAATTGGCGATCGACAGCGCGATGCGTTTGGCCGAGCGGGCCGACTTGGCCCCGGTGACGGTGACCTCGACCTGCTTGCGGGCGCCCTCGCCGTCGCGCACCACCTGCAGCGCCAGCGACTTCAGCACCTTGCCGAGCGCCCGACGGAACTGGCTAAGGCGGGCATCTCTTGGATCGGTGATTTCAGGCGCGCCGCGCTTTGCCGCCTTGCCGGTGGCGAACAACAGCAGCGTGTCGCTGGTCGAGGTGTCGCTGTCGACGGTCACCGCGTTGAACGTCTTGGCCGTGCCGCGCGACAACAGGTCCTGCAGGACCGGTGCCGCGATCGGCGCGTCGGTGGCGATGAAGGACAGCATCGTCGCCATGTCGGGCGCGATCATACCGGCGCCCTTCGAAATGCCGTTGATGGTGACATCGGCGTCGCCGAGCTTGACCGTCTGCGTCGCGACCTTCGGATAGGTATCGGTGGTCATGATGGCCTTTGCCGCCTCGGTCCACAGGTCCGGCTTGCCGTCGCTGACCAGCCCGGCGAGCAGATGGCTGAACTTGGTCGTGTCGAGCGGCTCGCCGATGACACCGGTCGAGGCGAGGAAAACCTCAGCTGCCGTGCAGCCGGCCGCCTTGGCCGCTGCTTGGCCCGTCAGCGCGGTCGATTCGCGGCCTTTCTTGCCGGTGAAGGCGTTGGCGTTGCCGGAATTGACGACCAGCACCCGCGCCTTGCCGGTGCCAAGGTTCTGCCGGCAGAAATCGACCGGCGCCGAGGGACATTTCGACTTGGTGAACACGCCGGCGACCGCGGTGCCGGCGTCGAACACCATGGCCAGGAGATCCGTACGGTTTTTGTACTTTATTCCCGCTTCGGCGGTGGCGATGCGCACCCCTTCGATTTCCGGCATTTTGGGGTATTTCTTTGGCGCGAGCGGCGAAATCGTCGTGGACATGGAACCTCGGGCGGGAAAATCGCAAGGGGAAGGCCGGTTTGCCCGATACGGCGCGCCGGTGCAAGCGCCGTTTTCGTCGCTCCCGCCAGGGCAAACACGTTCAGGATCAAGCTTGCATTTCAAATCTGTTGGCGTCACCAGGGTCCATGGCGCTATGATCCTCCCCATGGGCAGGCTTGCGATCCTCGCTTGGGCATTTCTGGGGCTTTTGCTGCTGCGCGCCGACGCCGAGCCGGCGCGGCGCGTGGCGCTCGTCATCGGCAACGGCACCTATGCCGAGGCCGGCACGCTGGCCAATCCCGTCAACGACGCGCTCGACATCGCCGACAAGCTGCGTTCCATCGGCTTCGAGGTCATCGAAGGCAACGATCTCGGCAAGCGCGCGCTTGAACGCAGCATTGGCGAGTTCTCAGATGCGCTCGAAGGTGCCGGCGTCGGGCTTTTCTATTATGCCGGCCACGGCCTGCAGGTCGAAGGCCGCAACTATATCGTGCCGGTCGATGCCAGGCTCGACATGCCGGTGAAGCTGCAGCTCGAAGCAGTGCCGATCGACGAAGTCCTCGACATCATGGAACAACAGACCAAGGTCAGCCTGGTCTTTCTCGATGCCTGTCGCAACAACCCGTTTGCCCGCAGCTTGAGCCGCACCGCCTCCACCCGCTCCGCGGCGGCGCTGGCGGGTCTGGCGCAGTTCGATTCGACGCGCGGCTCATTCATCGCCTTTTCGACCGCGCCGGGTGCTGTCGCCATGGACGGTAGCGGGCGCAACTCGCCCTTCGCCCAGGCCCTGCTGCGCCACATCGCCGAACCCGGCCAGAGCATCAACGACATGATGATCGCGGTGCGCCGCGACGTGGTTTCGCAAACCCGCGATGCCCAGCGCCCCTGGGAGCAGGGTTCGCTGCTCGAACGCTTCGAATTTGTGCCCGGCGAAGGACCGGAAAAAACGCCTGCGCCGGCCACCCCACCCGCGCCCTCGACGCAAGTGGCTACGCTCGAGCGTTCGGTCGGCAACGACAAAAGCGCGATCGAGAAATTCCTGCGCGACGACTACCTGTCGCCGGACGTCAAGGACATGCGCACCGCCGTCCGCCGGCTTTACGGACCATCGGCCACCATCTTCGGCACGCCTTACGATGCCGAGACGCTTGTGAAGGTGAAGAGCGACTGGTTCGCGCAATGGGCCTCGTGGTCGCTCGGCCTCGAACCGGGCAGCCTGGAGGTCACACCGCTTGGCGAGGGCAGCGCCCAGGCCGTCTTTGCCATGAACTACGACTACAGGCCAAAGGACAAGTCCGCGGCACCTGTGGCCGGCAAGGCGCGGGTGACGCTGGAATTGGTCAAGACCGATAAGGGATGGCGCGTCGTGTCAGAGACATCGCGGGCGATGTGAGACACCGCTTGATGACTGCGGCGCCCCTGCGTCACAAAACGGGTCGTTTCGTTTCATCGCCGGATCGCTTATCGTTGCCAGCGAATTCAAATGAGGACGACAAGAATGGCCGAGGAGGCTGATACGGCGCGCAAATCGATCGGTGCGCGGCGCAATCCCGACAGTGCGGACGCCATACTGGAGGCGGCCGAGGCAGTCCTTGTCGAGGCCGGTTATGCCGGTTTCTCGATCGAAGCGGTGGCGCGGCGCGCACGCGCCGGCAAGCCGACTATCTATCGCTGGTGGCCAAGCAAGGCGGCGCTGCTGCTGGAGGTCTATCAGCGCCAGAAGCGCGTCGACGTTCCCGATACGGGAAAACTGGAGGAGGACCTCGTCGGCTTTTTGATGAACCTGTTCTCGCACTGGCGCGAGACATCGTCGGGCAGCGTGTTCAGGTCCCTGATCGCCGAGGCGCAGTCGGATGAAACCGCCGCCGAAGCCCTTGCCGATTATGCTGGCGGACGCCGGGCCCACACCCGCCAGATCATCGAACGCGCCAACGCAAGGGGCGAGATCGACAGCGACATCGATCCGGCCGTGGTCACCGATCTCGTGGCTTCCTACGCCTGGCGGCATCTCCTGACCAACCGGCTCGGCGAACCCGAAGCGACGATCCGCAAGGTGGTTCGATATCTCCTGCAAGGCATAGCAGCGCCCGGCAGGTAGGCACCGCTGGCAAGTGCCAAAGAAAAAAGGGCGCGGCGCCTTTCGGCTGCCGCGCCCTTTTCGAAGCTGTTCGGGCTTACTTGGCGCTTTCCAGCGTATCGACGGCCTTCTTCAGCTTGGCGTCGGGGATCTCGATCTTGGCACCAGCGCGCAGCGACTTGACCAGTGCGAAATACTTGTCCCGGATGACAGCCTGCTTGGCCTGGTCCTTGACCTCGTCGAAGGCCGGCGGCTGCTTGGCGCGCTTGTCCTCGAGCTTGATGACGTGCCAGCCGAACTGGGACTGGACCGGCTGCTCGGTATACTTGCCGACATCGAGCGCGAACGCCGCCTTGTCGAACTCCGGCACCATCTGGCCAGGTCCGAACCAGCCGAGGTCGCCGCCATTGGACTTGCCTGAGGGATCGCTGGTGTGTTCGTTGGCGAGCTTCTGGAAGTCGGCGCCGCCGTCGAGCTGCTTGATGATCGCGTCGGCCTCTTCCTTCGTCTTCACGAGGATGTGACGGGCATGCACCTCGTTGACCGGCGGCGTGTTGGCGATTTCCTGGTCGTAGCGGGCGCGAACCTCGGCGTCGGTGACCTTGTCGACGACGCCCTTCTCGACCATTTCGCCATGCAGCGCGCGCTGCTGCAGGAAGGCCATGCGGCGCTGGAAGTCGGGATCCTTGTCGAGGCCAGCGGTGACCGCCTGGGCGGCCATGACGCGGATTTCGATGGCCGCCGAAAGGGCCGCGGCGCGGCGCTGCTCGGGCGGCAACTGCGCGAACTGCTGCGACAGTTCGCCCTCGGCAAGCACCAGATCGGCTTCGGTCAAGGGCTGGCCATTGACGGTGGCGATCACGGTATTCGGGTCGACCGGCGCCGCGGCCGGTGCGGCCGCATCCGCCGGGGCAGCCGGTGCGGGAGCGGTCTCCTGCGCCATCGATGGCGACAGGCAAAGAGCCGACAGGCCCAGGGCAAGGCCAAGGCTGGCAAGCGACGCACGGCTGAACAACAAGGACATAAGGATGACTCCGGTGAGGGATTGTAAGGAGGGCGGCTTCCAGATCAGCCAGATTGTGGCGGAATTTGGCGCGACCGGCAGGGCCAGCGCGGCGTTGACATCAGTTGAGCCCCCTCTTATCTGTCCATCGACTTGGCGTCCAGAACCGTTTTCCGGGCGCTTTTTGTGTTTGCCCGCATTCAGGCGGTGCGTTCACGTGGATGTGATGGGGCCGGCCGGCGCCTGTCTCAAGATTGAGAATTCTATCGAAAGGACCATTGGATGGTCAGTCTCGGCGGTCTCGCCCGTAAGGTTTTCGGTTCCTCCAACGACCGTCGGGTCAAATCGACCCGCCCCCGCGTCGAGGCGATCAACGCCATGGAAAACGAGATGCGGGCACTCTCCGACGCCGAGCTTGCCGGCCGCACGGAAAAATTCCGCCAGGACATCGCCAATGGCGCCAGCCTTGACGACCTGCTGATCCCTGCCTTCGCGACCGCCCGCGAGGCGGCGCGCCGCGTGCTCGGCATGCGCCCCTTCGACGTCCAGCTGGTTGGCGGCATGGTGCTGCACAATGGCGGCATCGCCGAGATGCGCACCGGCGAGGGCAAGACCCTGGTCGCGACGCTGCCGGTCTATCTCAACGCGCTTGCCGGCAATGGCGTCCATGTCGTCACCGTCAACGACTATCTCGCCACCCGCGACTCCGAATGGATGGGCCGCGTCTACAAATTCCTTGGCCTTTCGGTCGGCGTCATCGTCCACGGCCTGTCGGACGAGGAGCGCCGCGTCGCCTACGCCTCCGACGTCACCTACGCCACCAACAACGAGCTCGGCTTCGACTATCTGCGCGACAACATGAAGTATGAGCGCGCCCAGATGGTGCAGCGCGGTCACAATTACGCGATCGTCGACGAGGTCGATTCCATCCTGGTCGACGAAGCACGCACGCCGCTGATCATTTCCGGTCCGCTCGAGGACCGTTCGGAAATGTACAACACCATCGACACCTTCATCATCCAGCTGCAGCCGCAGGATTATGAAATCGACGAGAAGCAGAAGACCTCGATCTTCACCGAGGAAGGCACCGAGAAGCTGGAGAACATGCTGCGCGATGCCGACCTGCTCAAGGGCGAGTCGCTCTACGACGTCGAGAACGTCGCCATCGTCCATCACGTCAACAACGCGCTGAAGGCGCACCGGCTGTTCCAGCGCGACAAGGACTACATCGTGCGCAACGGCGAGATCGTCATCATCGACGAGTTCACCGGCCGCATGATGCCGGGCCGCCGCTATTCGGAAGGCCTGCACCAGGCGCTCGAAGCCAAGGAACATGTGGCGATCCAGCCGGAGAACCAGACGCTCGCCTCCGTCACCTTCCAGAACTATTTCCGCCTCTACAAGAAGCTTTCCGGCATGACCGGCACGGCGCTGACCGAGGCCGAGGAATTCGGCAACATCTACGGTCTCGAAGTCACCGAGATCCCGACCAACCTGCCCGTTATCCGCAAGGACGAGGACGACGAGGTCTACCGGACGGTCGAGGAGAAGTACAAGGCGATCGTCCGGGAGATCCGCGAAGCCAGCGCCAAGGGCCAGCCGACGCTGGTGGGCACGACGTCGATCGAGAAGTCCGAGCAGTTGGCCGAGCGCCTGCGCAAGGAAGGCTTCACGGATTTCGAGGTGCTGAACGCCCGTCACCACGAGCGCGAGGCAGCGATCGTCGCCCAGGCCGGCAAGCCCGGCGCCATCACCATCGCCACCAACATGGCCGGCCGCGGCACCGACATCAAGCTCGGCGGCAATGCCGAGATGCGCATCGCCGACGAGCTGGGCGACATGCCGGAGGGTCCCGAGCGCGAGGCGCGTGAAAAGGAGATTTATGCCGACGTCGAGCGCCTGAAGGAAAAGGCGCTGGCCGCCGGCGGCCTTTACGTGCTCGCCACCGAGCGCCATGAGTCACGCCGCATCGACAATCAGCTCAGAGGTCGTTCGGGCCGCCAGGGCGACCCCGGCCGCTCGAAATTCTTCCTGTCGCTGCAGGACGACCTGATGCGCATCTTCGGCTCCGAGCGCATGGATGGCATGCTGCAGAAGCTCGGCCTCAAGGAAGACGAGGCGATCATCCACCCGTGGATCAACAAGGCGCTGGAAAAGGCGCAGAAGAAGGTCGAGGCGCGCAACTTCGACATCCGCAAGAACCTGTTGAAATATGACGACGTCTCCAACGACCAGCGCAAGGTGGTGTTCGAGCAGCGCATCGAGCTGATGGACGGCGAAGGCCTCTCGGAAACCATCGGCGAGATGCGCGAAGGCGTCATCGACGAGATCGTCGCCAAGGCGATACCCGAAAACGCTTATGCCGAGCAGTGGGACGTCGCGGGCCTGAAGGCCGAGGTCGCCGAATTCCTCAATCTCGACCTGCCGGTCGAGGACTGGGTGAAGGAAGAAGGCATCGCCGAGGACGACATCCGCGAGCGCATCTCCGCCGCCGCCGCCGACGCCGCCAAGGAGCGCGCCGACCGTTTCGGCCCCGAGGTGATGACCTATGTCGAGCGCTCGGTGGTGCTGCAGACGCTCGACCATCTGTGGCGCGAGCACATCGTCAATCTCGACCATCTGCGTTCGGTGGTCGGCTTCCGCGGCTACGCCCAGCGCGATCCGCTGCAGGAATACAAGAGCGAGGCGTTCGAGCTGTTCCAGGCGATGCTCGGCAATCTGCGCCAGGCCGTCACCGCGCAGCTGATGCGCGTCGAACTGGTCCGCCAGGCCGCCGAAGCCCCACCGCCCGAAGCGCCCGACATGTTCGGCACGCATATCGACGGCACCACCGGCGAGAATGATGGCGGCGAGACCGCCCTTCTGGTCCGCCCCGACACAACCGCCATTGTCGCGCCCGAAGATCGCGACCCGAACAACCCCGCAAGCTGGGGCAAGGTCGGCCGCAACGAAGCCTGCCCCTGCGGCTCCGGCAAGAAATACAAGCACTGCCACGGCGCGTTCGCGTAGCGGCGCGGCTCTTTCCTTCTCCCTGTTTCACGGGGAGAAAGTGGCCCGAAGGGCCGCGATGAGGGCGGCGCCGAGGCTTGCGATTTTGTCTGATGTCTCCACCTGGAGATGACTTCGCAACCGCGGCTCGCCTGTAGGCGGATTCCTCCAACCTTCCCGACGTAAATCTCCGAAGCCGGCGCCGCCCCTCATCCGCCTGCCGGCACCTTCTCCCCGTATAGTGACGGGTAGAAGAAAGCTCCCCACCCAACCGTTTCTTAAGGTGTCTTCGCTACACCAAAGCCTGAAAAGAGGCGGAAAACGGAGAGAAATCGGGGTGCGCTTTTCCGCGGCCACGACTGCCGGGCGGTTCTTGCCGCAGCGTTTGGCGCTGGGGCCGCTGCTTGACCGCATCGACGCCGTGCTGCTTACCGCTGACGAGCGCGTCGTGGCTCGCGCCGCCGTCGGTCCTTGCGAAAGCCTGCTCGCCATGAGCGGCAACCAGAATGTCCGCGCAGCCGTCCATGCCGTGACACTGGCCTTCAACATCGGGCTCATCGTGGTGCTGATCCCGTTTTTCGGCCTGTNGGGCGCGGCCGTGGCCACCGCCTTCGCCATGATCTTCGAGGCCGGCGCGCTGTCCTTCACGGTCCGGCACAAGCTCGGCATCGTCATGGCGATCTTCGTGCCAGCCAAAGGAGCCGCCTGATGGCCGCCATCCCCTTGCTCGAGGAAACCAGCGGCGGTTCCGCCGGCGCCATGGTGTCCGGCCTTGCCGGGCTGGCGCGCGACGCCGATCCGGCCCATATCGAGATCCTCGCCAACAACCGGCCCGAGCGCAAACTCGCGATCTACCCGGCATCGGCCGGCTTCGACCTGGTCGAGGAACTCGATTATCTCTGCGCCCGCACGATCGAGCCGAACGTCTTCTTCAACCCACGCTTCCTGGCGCCGGCCATGCCCCGGCTGGAAGACCGCGAGGTGCGCCTTGCAGTGATCCGCGACGGTGATGAATACCGCAACCGGCTGCGCCTGCTGGTGCCGATCTCGGTGGAACGGCCGGTGGTGCCGCTGGGCGTGCCGGTCATGCGCACATGGTCGAGCCCGTTCGGTCCGCTCGGCACGCCGTTGATCGACCGCGACGATCCGGTCGGCGTGGTCGAGGATTTCTTCTCGATGCTGTCGCGCCCGCATTTGAAGTTGCCGAAAGTCATGGTCCTGCCCGACATCAGGCTGGACGGTCCGGTGGCGAGCCTGATCGGCACCGTGGCCGAGACGCGCGGCCTGATGCTGGTCACCACGGGCCAGACCTCACGCCCGGTGCTGGAGAGCGAACTCGACGGCGACGACTATCTGAAGGCTTCGCTGCGCGCGCACCATTATCGCGAGTTTCGCCGCCTGAAGCGGCGCCTCGGCGATCTCGGCAAGCTCGAACATGTCGTGGCACGCGGCCCCGAGGAAATCCGCCACGCCATCGAGCACTTCCTGACGCTGGAAGCGTCCGGCTGGAAAGGCCGCGAGCGCACCGCCATGGCGATCGACCGCTTCCGCGCCGCCTTCGCCCGCGAGGCTGTGCACCGGCTGGCCGAACAGGACATGTGCCGCATTCATTCGCTGACGCTCGACGGCCGCACCATCGCTTGCCTGATCGTCTTCATCGAGGCCGGCGTCGCCTACACCTGGAAGACAGCCTATGACGAGACGCTGGCCGTCTATTCGCCCGGCACGCTGCTGATGATCGAGGTCACCAGGCAGCATCTCGAAGACCCCAACATCATGATGACCGATTCCTGCACCGTGCCCGATCACCCGGTGATGAGCCGGCTATGGAGCGAGCGCAAGCCGGTCGGCACGCTGGTGATCGGGTTGACTCGCGACGCCGACCGCCTCGCCCGCCAGGCCGCCTCCCAGTTGCACCTCTACCGCGAGACCCGCAACATGGCGCGACTGCTGCGCAACCGGATGAAGAGTTTGCTGAAAAGGCGGTAAGGGGTCCGTCGAGACGAGCCTGGCCGCGGTCAATCAACCTGTCGCGCAGCCGGCGTATCGCGTTCTGCAATGGAGGTCGCGGTTTCTTGACAACAGCATTAATTCAGCTTGCCAAGAGTTGTGTCCAGCGACCACTCTCGAAGTGAAAAACAGATTCAGCCATTGAGTCGCCGATGACGAAACAAGATTCCGTCCCGATGAACGACCTCAAGCGACTGTATCAACGATACCAGGTCGAAATTGAACGTGAAGTAACAAGCACACTGCGCTCCGGATGGTGGCTCAATGGCGCGATGGGCAAGAAATTTGCCGCCAACTTTGCGGGCTTCATCGGCGTCTCGGATTGCGTTCTTGTGGCCAACGGAACGGACGCTCTCGAACTGGCCTTGGCCGCGGTTGTCGCACGCAATGGCGCTCGGGGACGCGAAGTCATCATGGCTGCCAATGCCGGCGGCTACGCAAGTTGCGCCTGCTGGCACAACGACCTTGTCCCCCACTATGTCGACGTCGAGGCAGCCAGCCAGTTGATCAGCGTTTCATCGGTGCTGGCCGCGGCCGGCACCGATACCGCTGCCATCGTGGTCACGCATCTTTATGGCGGCGTCGTCGATGTCGGTGCCATCAAGAGCGCGCTCGCCGAGGCCGGGCTCTCACATATTCCGATCGTGGAGGATTGTGCGCAGGCGCATGGCGCACGTATCGGCGGGCGCGTGGCGGGTTCACTCGCGGACGTGTCGACTTTCAGCTTCTACCCGACCAAGAATCTTGGCGCGGCGGGTGACGGAGGCGCCATTCTGACGTCGGACCCGGCGATCGCCGAACATGTACGGCGGCTGCAGCAATATGGCTGGATTTCAAAATACCATGTCGGCGTACCCTATGGCCGGAATTCCCGCATGGATGAGGTCCAGGCGGCCGTTCTTGATGTCTTTCTGCATGATCTGGGCGATAGAAACGAACAGCGCCGTGCTATTCTGGGCCGCTACAAGTCGGCCGCCGGGCGGCGGCTGCAGTTCGTGGAAGGCGGTGACGGCGCGGTCGCGCACCTTGCCGTCGCCCTGTGCGACGAGCGCGATGCGTTCAGGATTTTCATGAAGGAGCGTGGCGTCGATACCGAGATCCACTACCCCGTCCTTGACTGCGACCAGGTCGGCTGGGCAGGACTGCCGATGAAAGGAACCGAAAATCTGGTGGTCTCAAGGGCCAGCGTAAACCGTCTCTGCACCGTGCCATGCTATCCCGACATGACGAATGACGAGGTCGACCAGGTCTGTCTGGCGCTCGCCCAATGGGAGGCAATGTGACGACACGCTCGATCGTTTTTCCGATCTACCGCAATCAGGCGAATATCCCCTCCCTGATGCAGGCGGTCGCCAATTTTCATGCCAGATATGGGGGCGATATCGAATTCGTCTTCGTCATCGATGGGTCGCCGGATGAATCGGGGCCCTTGCTTCTCAATGCGCTGAAGACCTCCGGCTTCGACTACAAGATCATCTTTCACAGCCGGAATTTCGGCTCTTTCACCGCCATTCGAACCGGTCTCGAGCATGCTTCTGGCGATCATGTCGCCGCCATGGCCGCCGACCTCCAGGAGCCGCCGGAACTGATCGTGGAGTTCTTTTCGATCCTGGATAAGGATGGCGCCGACGTCGTATTTGGACGCAGGACCGGCCGCAATGATCCGCCGATCACACGGTTTTTGTCGAAAGCGTTCTGGGCGGCCTACCGCAGGCTCGTCCTGCCCAGCATGCCAAGCGGCGGGGTCGATATTTTTGCCTGCAACCGCCAGGTGCTGGAAGCGATCCTGTCCATCGAGGAGCCCAACTCCTCGCTTGTCGTACAATTGTTCTGGGTCGGCTTCAGGCGGGAATTCGTGCCCTATCGCCGCCGCGAACGAGAGCACGGAACGAGTGCCTGGAGCATGGCCCGTCGGTTCAGATACATGATGGACAGCATCTTTTCGTTCTCCGACTTCCCGATAATTCTGACCCTTTGGGTGGGCTTTGCGGGCTGCCTGCTCAGCCTGCTGTTTGCAGCCGTTACCGTCGCGGCGCGGTTGCTCGGCAACATTGACGCGGCCGGCTACACAACGCTGGTGCTGCTGATCGTGGGCTTCGGATCGGCCAGTCTGATGGTCCAGGGCATTCTCGGCTGCTATCTCTGGCGGGCGGTTGAAAACACCAAGTCACGGCCCCTCCGGGTGATCAGCCGCGTCGTCGAGGGGACATCGAAATGACCGACAAGGCATTTTTTGTTCATGAGCAGGGCATCTGCGAAAGTCCGCATATCGGCCAGGGAACACGCATCTGGGCGTTTGCCCACGTTCTGCCGGGCGCCGTTATCGGTGCGGGCTGCAACATTTGTGACCATGTTTTCATCGAGAACGACGTGGTGATCGGTGATGACGTGACCATAAAAAGTGGCGTTCAATTGTGGGACGGCCTCCGCCTTGGGAACCGCGTTTTCGTTGGTCCAAACGCGACATTCACCAACGATCGTTTCCCGCGCTCGAAAGAGTATCCTGAGGCATTTCTTCTGACGACGGTGGAGGACGGCGCATCGATAGGCGCTAATGCGACCATCCTGCCAGGCATAGTCATCGGACGTCAGGCGATGATCGGTGCCGGCGCGGTGGTGACCAAAAACGTCCCCCCCAATGCCGTGGTGGTCGGAAATCCAGCCATCATCATCGGCTACCAGACCGGTCCGCAAATCCAGCCGACAGTGACCCAGACATTCCCCGATACGCCCGGCGAAAGAATGCCGCTTGGCATCGGCGGCGGCGAACTCTGGCGGCTGCCGCATTTTGGCGACCTGCGCGGCGAGATCGCACCGCTGGAGTTCGGTTCGAACCTGCCCTTCAAACCGGCACGCTCCTTTCTGGTCTACGGCGTGCCTTCCGATAAGGTCAGAGGCGAGCACGCGCATCGCGAATGCCACCAATTCCTCATCGCGGCCCACGGCCGGCTGTCGGTTGTCCTCGACAACGGCCATGACAGAAAAGAGGTTTCACTGGCCGAACCGTCGATCGGGCTCTACATGCCGCCAGGCATCTGGGGAATCCAATACAAATTCCAGCCAGACACGGTCCTGCTGGTCATGGCTTCGCATCACTATGACGCCAGTGACTACATCAGGGATTATGCGGATTTCCTCAGCGTAGTCAGACAGGATGGCCGCTGACCGAATGCGCGCAGACGCTGTCCGCTTCCTCGTCGCCGGTGGTCTCAACACAGCTTTGACCAGCCTCATCTATTTTGCCGGCCTCGTTGTCCTGCCTTCAGGTCTTTCCTATGCCATTGCCTGGCTGGCCGGTCTGTTGTTCGTCATGATGTTCTATCCCGAGCGTGTCTTTCCCGGAGGACGCACCGGTTTTGCCGATCGCCTGGCGATGGGGGGCTCGATCATTGTCGTCTTCCTGATCGGATTGGCGAGTCTTCACTTTCTGCGAAGCATCCTGCAGAAGACCGCGGTCGCGTTCTTCCTGACCCTTGCCGTCACGACGATCCTCAACTTCCTGATTTCCCGATGGATACTTCGCCGACCATGCAGATAGGCAAACGCGCGACCAAGCCGGCGATCATCGCTGCCCACCTCCCGAAGCGCTCAATGCGACATCCGTATGTGAATATTGGCGAGCCATCCCGGAACATTTTAGCAGAGCTGGATGTTTGGATGTCATGACGGGGCCGTGCTCGCCCTGCTTTCGACAGACCATCGAGGAGAGAACCATGGATTGGAACCGCATCGAAGGAAACTGGAAGCAATTCAAGGGCAAGGTGAAGGAACAGTGGGGCGACCTCACCGACGACGATCTCGACCAGATCGCCGGGAGGCGCGACCAGTTGGAGGGCAAGATTCAGGAACGCTACGGCATCGCGAAGGATCGCGTTCGCCAGGAGGTCGACGACTGGTATCGCCGCCAAAGCTGGTAGTTCGTTCAAACGTCCATTTTGTTGAGAGGGCGCCGGCATGGGCCGGCGTCCTTCTCCGTCCTGGGCAGACAGCTGCGGTGTCCTCAGCTTGGTCTTGCGGATCGAGAACTGGCTGACGCCGGCAAACGGGCGCCTCCCGCTTTGAAAGCCTTCCCGCGCGCGCCACCTCCGGTGAAATGCTCGCTGAACTTCAAAGGGGATGTTGGTCGCGATGATCAAAACAAACGGCCATGGTCCGACCAGTTGCGAATTTGACGACCGCCTCCACCAGGGCGTCATCGCTGCACGGCCAGTCCGGCGCCATGCGTCGAACCTCCGCGATCACGTCCCGTGTGGAGATTATCGCAAATGCCTCCCACCCCGATAGCGTCATGGAAACAAGCTCTTCGCTTGTCAGGCGGGGTAATATCCGATGCCGCGTCCTGTTCACCGCGTTTCCTCCCAACGATGAACGTTAAAGATAGAGCCTAGCGCGAAGCCCCGAGGTCAGCGAGCTAAAATGTGGTCTGACCAAGTTGGCTCACGCCCACGGTCTTGGGGTTGGATTTGTTGACTTCAAAGCGATCAAATGGTGCCCCTAGCCGGGATCGAACCAGCACTCCTTGCGGAACTCGATTTTGAGTCGAGCGCGTCTACCAATTCCGCCATAGGGGCTCAGGCCGGGCGGCCTGGATGGGCGCGGACTATACGGTCGGACGCCTGTTCGTCAACTGGCCAATTTTCGGTATCGCACTGGATGCGACCAATCTTCGCCTTTCGATTTCGTGGCGGTGCTGCCATTGTGCAGCGCGGAAAATCTTTCTAGACAGGCGGCGCACCAAAGCGCGCCGTGTCTGGAGACATGCTGCGGCGCGCTTTGCGTCCTTTTTTCATCCATGCCCTTGTCCCAGGGCGGCCGTGCGGTTTTGGGTCACTTGCACTAGGAGAGCCGATGCTTCGCGGACTGTACGACTGGACCCTGTCGCTGGCGGCCCGCAAATCGGCCGAATGGTGGCTGGCCTTCATCGCTTTCGTCGAAAGCTCGGTATTCCTAGTGCCGGCCGACGTGCTCTATCTGCCGATGGCGTTGTCGCGGCCGGATCGCGCCTATCGCTATGCCTTCATCGCCACCGTCGCCTCGGTGCTGGGCGGCATTGCCGGCTGGTTCATCGGCCACTACGCCTATGACGCGGTGGCGCGGCCCATCCTCGAATTCTACGGCAAGTATGACGAGTTCGAGCAGTTGCGCTCCTCTGCCGGCGTGAGCATCGAATTCATCGCCCTAATGCTGGTCACTTCGGGTGCCGCGCATCTGCCGCCCATCAAGGTCGTGACGATCCTGTCCGGCGCCCTTGGCGTCAATCTGGCGCTGTTCATCGTGCTGGCCATCATCGCGCGCGGCGGCCGCTTCGTGCTGCTGGCGTGGCTTTTGCGCCGCTATGGCGAGCCAATCCGCGAATTCATCGAAAAACGCCTGGGCCTGATCGCCGGCGCCGCCGCGGTTGCCCTGATTTTGCTCTATATCCTGATCAAATACGCTCTCTGACGCTTGTCGCTCAAACCGCGCAACGGTTTCGAGAGCGTGCAAGCAGATCTGGCGGACGGCGAACACGATGGACGAGAGACCGATGACAGCGACCATGAATGCCGATACCGGCCGCCAGCGGACACGCGCTGCCTTGTTTCTCGCGGTCGCGATGGCCGCGACCGTTGGTTCGGCACTCGGTTTCCAGCACATCGGCGGATACATACCCTGCCATCTCTGTCTGGAACAGCGCACCCCATATTACATTGGCGTGCCTTTGATGGTGCTGGCGGTGATCGCATCGATGCTGCGCGCACCGGCATGGCTGACGCGCGGCCTGCTGGCGATCGGCGGCCTCTTGATGCTCTACGGCCTTTATCTCGGCGTCTATCACTCCGGCGTCGAATGGGGCTGGTGGCAGGGTCCGGCCGATTGCACGGCCGGGGCCGGACCGGTCGACACCGGCGGCAAAGGCGTGCTCGACGCGCTCGACAAATTCGTGCCGCCCTCCTGCGACAAGGCCGCCTTGCGCATTCTCGGCCTGTCCCTGGCCGGTTGGAATGCCATCGCCAGCCTGATCCTCGCCGCCGTCGCCTTCCGCGGCGCTCTGTCTCGTGACTGACACAACAGCGCCGTCGCGAGATCATTCAAGAATTCGGCAGATTGAGTGACCCATTGTGGCCGGAGAAGTCGGACTTATGCGCCGGTCTGCTTGTGGGCGAGCAGCATCGTTATCCGGCCGACCGCTCAGGATTAAACGTCCATGACACGATGCGGCGCTCGGTCGATATGCCTTCGCACTACCGGATTTTAGCGCACGAGGGAGCACCGGCTGCTGCGCGACCCTCAAGCACCGATGGCGACGATGCGTGAAATCCTTTGTTGCCCCGTTGCCGCTCAGACCCAAAAAACGCTTCAGGCGGCCAGCCTGCCGAATTCTCGTACGGACTCAAGGCTCCAGTTCGACATCCCAGTAGAGATAATCCATCCAGCTTTCATGCAGATGGTTGGGCGGAAACAGCCGGCCGTTATTGTGCAGATCGTGCACGGTTGGCTGATACGGCTTCTGCAGCGGCCACATCTTTGCCTGCGACGGCATCATCCCGCCCTTCCTCAAATTGCAGGGCGAACAGGCGGCGACGACATTCTCCCATGTCGTGGCACCGCCGCGATGGCGAGGGATGACATGGTCGAAGGTCAGGTCGTCGGGCGTGCTGCAATACTGGCACTGGAAACGATCGCGCAGGAAGACGTTGAAGCGGGTAAAGGCCGGATGCCTGGACGGCTTCACATAGGCCTTCAGGCTGACCACGCTCGGCAGCTTCATCGAGAAGGTCGGCGAGGATACCGCATGCTCGTATTCGGCGACGATGTTCACCCGGTCGAGGAACACCGCCTTGATGGCATCCTGCCAGGACCAGAGCGACAAGGGGTAATAGCTGAGCGGGCGGTAATCCGCATTCAGCACCAGCGCTGGAAGCCCATCCGGAGATACGGCAACCGTCACCTTGTTGACCTCCTTGGTTCGCACATGATCCCGAAAATCGAATTCGACTTTCGGAAAGGATCATGCGCTGCTTCAAAAGCCCGACCGTTCGGCGCGGATACTGTAAGCCCGACATGACAGGGATGTGAAGCGGATTGTCGCTCGCGCGACGTGCCAAAAACGCATGATTTTTATGCTTTTTTGCAAATTCAGGCCGGCGGTGCGGCGTCCCGGCCCCTGGTTTCGCGATAATAGGACCAGAAAAGCCGCGATGCGACACCTCGCCACGGGCTCCATGATTCGGCCAATGCGATCAGTGTTTTCTCCGCTGGACGCGGGTCGATGCCCAGCGCGTGGCCGACAGCGCTCTGCAGGGCGACATCGCGCGCCGGGAAAATATCGGGGTGCCCGGCGGCAAACAACAGATACACTTCCGCCGTCCAGGGACCGATACCGGGCACGGCCGTCATCCTGGCGATTGCCTCCCCAGCGTCCAGCGAACAAAGGTGATGCAGGTCGAGCCCGTCGGCTACGGCCTGGGCGACCGCGACAAGGCCACGCTGCTTGGGCCGCGACAGGCCGGCCTCGCGAAACATGTCCTCGCCGGCGGCCAGGATCGCTTGCGGCGTCAGCGGATCGACCAGTTTCGTCAGCCGGCCGAAGATGGCATCGGCGCTGGCCCGCGACACCTGCTGCGAGACGATGATCGAGGCCAGGCTCCTGAAGCCGGGCTCCGAAAGCCTGAGCGGCACCTCGCCGGCCATGCCGCGCACTTTTTCCAGGCGCGGGTCGATGAGGCAAAGCGCGTCCAGTCCCCGCTCAACGTCGTCAACTGTCGCGATGCGCTGCATGATATCCTTGTCCGAAAATGTGCCGCAAAGTAGCAATGGCCAAAACCGCAGCACAACCCGATTGCCGCCTGAGACATGACGCTCCTGACATTCCGCTTCGCGCCCAGCCCCAACGGCGAACTGCATCTGGGCCACGCCTATTCGGCGCTGCTCAATCAGAAGCTGGCGAGGCATACGGGCGGCCGCCTGCTGCTTCGTGTCGAAGACATCGACACCACGCGCTGCACGCCGGAGTTCGAGGCGGGCATGTTTGCCGACCTGAAATGGTTGGGCCTGGGCTGGGAAGAGCCGGTGCGCCGGCAATCCGAGCATTTCGCCGACTACGAAGCGGTGCTGGAACGGCTGATCCGCGAGGAACTGGTCTATCCCGCCTTCATGAGCCGTGGCGAGATCAGGGCTTTCATCGCCAGCGAAAGGCGCGGACGCGACTGGCCGCGCGATCCCGACGGTGTGCCGCTCTATCCCCAGGTCGACAAGGCATTGCCGATGAAGGAACGCAAACGGCGCATCGCCGAGAATGCGCCTTTCGCCTGGCGGCTGGACGTCGGCGCCGCCATGGCGCGTGCCGGCAAGGACATCACATGGGCCGAATTCACCGATGAGACGCTTTCCGCGACGCGCCCGGTCGAAGCCTGTCCGCAAGACTGGGGCGACGTGATCGTGGCGCGCCGGGACATCCCGACCAGCTACCATCTCGCGGTCGTCATCGACGATGCACTGCAAGGCGTCAGCCATGTCGTACGCGGACAGGACCTGTTTTCCGCGACCGGGGTGCAGCGGCTGCTCCAGAAGATTCTGGGGTTACCACGGCCGGCCTATTTCCATCATCGGCTGATCCTCGGGCCGGACGGGCGAAAACTGTCGAAGAGCCTCAGGGATACCGGTCTCGCCGCCTTGCGCGAAGCCGGCGCTTCGCCGGACGATGTCAGAAAGATGGTCGGACTGTAAGGGCATGCAGCGGCGCGTGGATTGCGTTCGCTGATGTAGTCTCCGATAGTTTCAAGCTCCGTCAGGTAGCGTCTGGTCCAGATGATGCGCATGATCGCCCGGCTTACGCCTGGCTGTATTGGTTGAGCACCAAAGCAATTTCTTCCTCCGTGGCGAACTCGCCACGGTCGGCCTCTTCAAGTCCGGATTGGACGCCAGCGATCCAATTTTCTTGCCAGGCGAGCGAGCGTCCGCGCGCAAGCGCGTCTTCAATGATCTGGGCACGCGTCAGCGTCGAGCGTGCCGTTAGCGCATCGATGCGCCGCAAGAGGTCGTCTGAGATGCCGTCGTTCTTGTCCATACGGCTATTTTGCCACAGACGCGGCTGCCTCGCCAAGAAAATGCCGTCCGGGCGTCGCCGCAGGCAGGGAGCCGTCGGGCTTTGATCTCAATCGCGATCGAAGATCGTCAAATCGATCGGGCACGTTGAATCCCCATGACGCATGGATCAATCGTTTCGTTTTGCGTGCAGGGTTGAACGAGATTAGAGCATCTCGACGGTCAATTCTCACCAGCGCGGCGGTTTCCGGAAAATGTCCAGCCTCAAGCGGTTCATCCCCGCCACCTTCGTCGTCCTTTGGGCGACCGGCTTCATCGGTGCGCGTTACGCCATGCCGTGGGCGGAGCCGTTCACCTTCCTCGCGGCGCGTTTCGTGCTGGCCGCCGCCCTGCTTGGCGTCCTGATGCTTGTGCTGGGCTCGAAACCAGCCACCCGCATCGAGGCGTTGCATGCCACCGGTGCCGGCGTGCTGATGCATGGCGTCTATCTCGGCGCCGTTTTCTGGGCCATTCATAGGGGCATGCCGGCCGGTTTTTCGGCCCTGATCGTGGGCCTGCAGCCGCTGATCACCGCGATGCTCGCTGGCAAGTTTCTGGGCGAGGCCATCCTGCCGCGCCACTGGCTTGGCCTTGCTATCGGCCTTGTCGGCATCGTCATCGTGCTGTGGCCAAAACTCGGGGCGCTCGGCGGCGGCGTGACGGCGGCCACGCTGATCGCCTCCCTGGTCTCCGTGCTCGGCATGAGTGCCGGCACCATCTGGCAGAAGCGTTTTGCTTCCGGCGGTGATCTCGTGGCGGCCACCATGTGGCAATATGTCGGCGGCGCTTCGCTGATGATCCTGGCTTCGCTTGCCTTCGAAACGCAAACCGTCGTCATCAATGGCGAATTGATCTTCGCCATGGCCTGGTTGCTGCTGGTGCTGTCGCTCGGCGCCATCTTCCTTCTGATGGTGATGATCCGCGACGGCGAGATGTCGAAAGTGGCGTCGTTGTTCTACCTCGTGCCGGCGGTGACGGCCATCATCGCCTGGGCCCTGTTCAACGAACAGCTCAACGCACTTCAGATCGCCGGCATGGCGATCACCACGTTCGGCGTTGGGCTGGCGACAGTTCGTCAGACCAAGGGAAGAATTGCGGAATTGAGGAATTGAGGAATTGAGGAATTGAGGAATTGAGGAATTGAGGAATTGAGGCCTATCTCGCGCTGTGTACTTCTCTTCAACTCTTTAATTCCCCATTCTTCGTTTCCCTATTTCTTCAATTCCTCAGTTCTTCAGTTCGGTCAACCGACCCGGGCGCGCGCCTCCAGATAGCGGCTGATCGCGGCGTTGAGCTCGCCGCCGAGGATGAAGATCGCCGAGACGATGTAGAGGAAAACCACAGCGATCATGATCGAGGCGAGACCGGCATAGGTCGTCACATAGGACGAGAAGTGATCGAGATAGGTGGCAAACATCGTCGAGCCGATAAGCCATGCGGCCAGTGTGAAGATGATGCCGGGTATCAGCGATACGAAACGGCGCTTGCCGGCCGGCAGCCAGTAGTGGACGGCAAAAAGTCCGCCGATGATGACCGTTGAGGCAATGACGTAACGCCACAGCGTGCTCGTGCCCGTATAGGGTTTGATCCACTCGAAATGGGCTTCCGCCAGCCGCGCCAGCAGGGGCGCGAACACCAGGAGCACGCTGATAGCCAGGAACCCGGCGGTCGCGATCAGCACGAAGAAGATGCTCTGCACCCGGCGATAGATGATGCCGCGCGTCTCGGTGACCCGATAGGCGCGGTTGAGCGACGTGCGCAGCGCCTCGATGCCGTTAGAGGCAAAATAGGCGGCAAGCAGCACGCCATAAGTCAACAGGTCGGTGCGCCTCACGGTCAGCACGTTCAGCACCTCGCGCGCGATCGGCTTGGCGATCTGCTCGGGCCATGTGTCGAAGACCAGATGCACGGCGGTGTCGGCAAAGGCCTGGGCGCCGAGGAAGCTGGCCAGCGTCGTGGCGAAGATCAGAAACGGAAACAGCGCCATCAGCGAGGTGATCGCCAGATGGCTGGCCATCGCCCAGCCGTCATCGGTGTTGAAATGGCCGAGCGCGTCGTAGAGCACGCGGCGCAGGGCGACAATATTCCGCAGCAAGAACGCGCGCTCCCTTCGATTGTCTCGACGCCGCGAATATGGGAAGGGAATGCGACAAATGGCAACCCTTCGTCAAACCTCGAATTCTCCAGCGGCAGAGTTGCGCACCATCATCGTCACCGGTGCGTCTTCCGGCATAGGCGCCTATTGCGCCCGTGCGTTGAAGGCCGAGGGCTGGCGGGTGTTCGCGACGGCGCGCAAGCCGCAAGACATCGCCGCGCTCGAAGCGGACGGCATCGAGGCCTTCTATCTCGATTACACTGAACCGGCATCGATCGCCGCCCTGGTGGCGGCAGTGCTCGACCGCACCGGCGGCAGGCTCGACGCGCTGTTCAACAACGGCGCCTACGCGCAGGCAGGCGCCGTCGAGGATCTGCCCGTTGCGGCGCTCAAGGAGCAGTTCGAGGCCAATTTCTTCGGCTGGCACGACCTGACCCGCCGTCTGGTTCCGGTGATGCGCCGCCAGGGCCACGGCCGCCTCGTCCATTGCTCATCGATTCTGGGTCTCGTGCCTGTGCGCTTCCGTGGCGCCTATTCGGCGTCCAAACATGCCTTGGAGGCCTTGATGCTCTGCCAGCGCCAGGAACTGGCCGGCAGCGGCATCCATGTCTCGCTGATCGAGCCGGGGCCGGTGAAATCGAAGATCGCCAGCAATGGCCTGGCCTGGTTCCTCAGGAATATCGATCACAAGAATTCCGTGCATCGCGCCGACTATGCCGCGCAGCTGGAACGCATGCGCGCCGGCGGCAGCCAATCGGCACTGAAGCCCGGGCCGGAAGTGGTCCACAAGGTGCTTTGCCATGCACTTCTGTCGCGGCGCCCGCGCCCGCACTATGTGGTAACAATATCGGCCAAGATCGGGGCCATGCTCAAACGCATCCTGCCTGCCTCGATGCTCCACCGCCTGCTCGCCAAGCGCGCCTGAACAAGCAAAGAACTGGAAACACAAAATGGCCACTGCCTTCAATATCCTTGCCATTCTGGTCATGGCCGCCGTGGTGGTCGTGCTGATCAGGGGCCTCATCAACATGATGCGCGGCGGCTCCGGCGTGACCTCCAACAAGTTGATGCAGGCGCGCGTTCTGCTGCAGGCCGTGGCGCTGGCGCTGATCCTGCTTGCCGTGTATTTCACCCGCAAGTGAGGGCCTTCGGGAGGCGATGTGGTCAAGCTCAACAAGATCTACACCCGCACCGGCGATGACGGCACCACCGGGCTCGGCACTGGTGAGCGGCGGCTGAAATCCGATCTCAGGGTGGATGCGTATGGTACGGTCGACGAAGCCAACGCCTGCATCGGCATGGCTCGCGTGCATACCGCACAGAGCTATCAGGCGATCGACGCCATGCTTGCCCGCATTCAGAACGACCTTTTCGACCTCGGCGCGGATCTCGCCGTGCCTGATGACGGCAAGCCGCTTGGCTACGAGCCGCTGCGCATCGTTGCCGCCCAGACCGACCGTGTCGAGCGCGACATCGACCTCCTCAACAAAGACCTTCGGCCGCTGAAATCCTTCGTGCTGAACGGCGGCACGCCGGCGGCGGCCGCCCTCCATCTTGCCCGCACCGTGGCCAGGCGAGCCGAGCGGCTGATGGTCGCCCTGGCTCAGGACCCGGCCGAACACGTCAACCACGACGGGCTGAAATACATCAACCGCGTCTCGGATTTCCTGTTTGTCGCCGCCCGGGCGGTCAATGACAATGGAAATGCCGACGTGCTATGGGTTCCCGGCAAGAACCGCTGAACGGACTGAAAGGCGGGAGGAGGCCAACGACAAATGTTCATCCCGCTTTACGACACCAACAGGCTGCGCCACATCAGGCTGCAATATGTGACGATCGGGCTGATCGTCGCCAACGCCGTGGTCTATTGCGCCACGGCGCTCGGCGGCGAGAACTTCACCAATGCCGCCGTGCTTGGCCTCGGCTTCATCCCCTCCGTCGTTCACGACACGGCCGAGCTTGACCCTCGCTTTATCATCATCCCCGAGAGCCTGAGCTACCTCACCTACTCCTTCCTGCATGCCGACATTTTCCATCTCGGCGGCAACATGCTGTTCCTTTGGGTGTTCGGCGATAATGTCGAGGATGCGCTCGGCCACATCCGCTACCTGATCTTCTATCTCCTCTGCGCCATCGCCGGAGCCGCTTTCCAGGGACTCATCGCCTGGGATTCGCAAGTGCCGCTGATCGGCGCCTCGGGCGCCATTGCCGGCGTGGTAGTCGCCTACCTGATCCTCTACCCCAGGGTAAAGGTGTGGGTGCTTGCCTTTGCCCGCATCCCCTTGCGTATTCCAGCCTTCATTCCGCTCATCCTGTGGGTGCTGTTCCAGGTCGTCATGTTCGCGGCCGGTGGAGAGGATCAGATCTCCTGGGCCTGCCACATCGGCGGCATCATTGCCGGCGCGGTCCTGGTGCTGGTCCTGCGCAGTCGCGGCGTGCCGCTGTTTGCCCCCGCTGACGAGGACGCCGTGGCTCCGACCCCCGAACAGCCGCCGGCCGTTGGCGAACCAGCCACCCCCCAAACGTCCGTCACTGCGGCGCGCTGGGGCCGCGGAAACCCTACTGGCTCGAACTGAACCGATTTGAGCAGCTTCCAGCGTATTGACGACAAGGGTTGCCACAATTACGGAAACGTCTCCGTCGCAGCCCAAGGCGGTTAAGGAGCAGCCGCAAGGCGGGCAAAGACCAGAATTTCCATCCGGAATGTCGGCTTTCGACAACTCAGAAAGGGCGCAGGCTGCTATAGCGCGCCCAACTAGCGTGAAGAGGTGACAGGCAAATGAAGATCCTTGTGCCCGTGAAGCGGGTTGTGGACGCGAATGTGAAGGTTCGCGTGAAGGCCGACGGTTCGGCGGTGGAACTCGCCAACGTCAAGATGGCGATGAACCCGTTCGACGAGATCGCGGTCGAGGAAGCGATCCGGATCAAGGAAGCCGGCAAGGCCGAAGAGATCATCGTCGTGTCGATCGGCCCGCAGCAGGCGCAGGAAACACTGCGCACCGCGCTCGCCATGGGCGCCGACCGCGCCATCCTGGTCAAGACCGACGAACAGACCGAGCCGCTCGGCGTCGCCAAGGTGCTGAAGGGCGTGGTCGAGGCGGAGAAGCCAGGCCTTGTCATTCTCGGCAAGCAGGCGATCGACGATGATTCCAACCAGACCGGCCAGATGCTGGCCGCCCTACTTGGCTGGGCGCAGGGCACCTTCGCCTCCAAGGTCGTACTCGAGGGCGACCATGCCAAGGTGACGCGCGAAGTCGACGGCGGCTTGCAGACGGTGGAGTTGAAGATGCCGGTGATCGTCACCGCCGACCTTCGCCTCAACCAGCCGCGCTATGCCTCGCTGCCCAACATCATGAAGGCCAAGAAGAAGCCGCTGGACGAGAAGAGCCCGGCCGACTACGGCGCCGACGTCACGCCGCGCCTCAAGGTCATCAAGACCGAGGAGCCGGGCGGCCGCAAGGCGGGCGTCAAGGTCAAGAGCGTCGCCGAACTGGTCGACAAGCTCAAGAACGAAGCCGGCGTGCTGTAAGGCTGGGAAGGGATAAAAAGATGGCAATTCTCCTCATCGCAGAACACGACAACGCAACGCTTTCCGACCAGACCGCCAAGGCGCTTTCGGCAGCCCTGCAGATCAACTTGGACGTTCATGTGCTGGTGGCCGGCAAAGGCGCCAAGAGTGCGGCCGATGCCGCCGCCAAGCTGAAGGGCGTGAGCAAGGTGCTGCTCGCCGAAGCCGACGAGCTCGCCGAGCGCCTGGCCGAGCCGACGGCGGCGCTGGTCGTCTCGCTGGCTGGCGCCTACGACACGATCATCGCGCCGGCGACGTCCGCCGGCAAGAACGTCGCGCCGCGCGTGGCGGCCCTGCTCGATGTCGCCCAGGTCTCCGAGATCATCGAAGTGGTCTCGCCGGATACGTTCAAGCGGCCGATCTATGCCGGCAACGCAATCCAGACGGTGCAGTCGAGCGACGCCAAGAAGGTGATCACCGTGCGCACCGCCTCCTTCCAGGCGGCACCCGAGGGTGGCTCGGCTTCGGTCGAGACGGTTCATGCGGCTGCCAATCCCGGCCTGTCCACCTTCGTCGAGAACAAGCTGTCGGAGACCGACCGTCCGGAGCTGACCTCGGCCAAGATCATCATCTCGGGCGGCCGTGCGCTCGGTTCCTCGGAAAAATTCCAGGAAGTCATCCTGCCTGTCGCCGACAAGCTCGGCGCCGCCGTCGGTGCTTCCCGCGCCGCTGTCGACGCCGGCTATGCGCCGAACGACTGGCAGGTCGGCCAGACCGGCAAGGTCGTCGCCCCCGATCTCTACATTGCGGTCGGCATCTCCGGCGCCATCCAGCACCTCGCCGGCATGAAGGACAGCAAGGTCATCGTCGCCATCAACAAGGACGAGGAAGCGCCGATCTTCCAGGTTGCCGACTACGGCCTCGTCGGCGACCTCTTCGTCATCCTGCCGGAGTTACAGAAGGCACTTTGACGCTTCCGCGCAACCGTATTAAATTGCCAGGGGTGGGGTAGACGAAGTCGCCCCACCCTTTTAGTTTGCACCGCACAATAAGCAGGCCACAAAGGCTGAGAGCAATTCCAGCGGCAGTGCGCAGGTTTTTTGCGCCGGGAATTGCGGGAAAACAAAGAGATGGGGCGGTTCGCGATTCTGGCGAAAAACGCTCCGGACGGGATCGGGTAATGAGCAAGATCGAGACGATCGGCATCATTGGTGCGGGCCAGATGGGCGGCGGCATAGCGCATGTCTCCGCGCTTTCGGGTTACAAGGTGCTGATCTACGATATATCGCCCGACCGTATCGAGAAGGGCATCGCCACCATCAGCGGCAACATGGCCCGTCAAGTGGGGTCCGGCAAGCTCGACGAGAAACTCCGTAACCAGGCCATGGCACGCATCGCGTCGGCACCGACGATGGCCGATCTTGCCGGCGCCGATCTGGTGATCGAGGCGGCGACCGAGGACGAAACCGTCAAGCGCAAGATCTATGCGCAGCTCTGCCCGCAGCTTAACCCCGAAGCGATTCTGGCGACCAACACCTCGTCGATCTCGATCACGCGGCTGGCGGCGCAGACCGACCGGCCGGAGCGGTTCATCGGCATACACTTCATGAACCCTGTTCCGCTGATGAAGCTGGTCGAACTGGTGCGCGGCATCGCCACCGAGGACCAGACCTTCGAGGCGGCGAAGACCTATGTGAAGCAGCTCGACAAGACGATCACGGTCTCGGAGGATTTCCCGGCCTTTATCGTCAATCGCATCCTTCTGCCGATGATCAACGAGGCGATCTACACCCTCTATGAGGGCGTCGGCTCGGTCGATGCCATCGACACCGCCATGAGGCTCGGCGCCAACCATCCGATGGGACCGCTGCAGCTTGCCGATTTCATCGGCCTCGATACCTGCCTGTCGATCATGCAGGTGCTGCATGACGGCCTGTCGGATTCGAAGTACCGTCCCTGCCCGCTGCTGGTCAAATATGTCGAGGCCGGCTGGCTCGGCCGCAAGACCGGACGCGGCTTCTACGACTATCGCGGCGAGCACCCCGTTCCGACGCGCTGACGCGTCCGGTCACGAGGCCGCGGCGAGCGGCTTGGGTGGTTCTGACCTGTCGTCGGCGGTTTTGCCGTCGGGTGCCATGCAAACGCATCCGCGCCCGGCCGCCTTGGCCGCATAGCAGGCGGTATCGGCCCTCGCGATGATCTCGTCGACTTCGCCGCAATTGGCGCAGATCGCCGTCAGCCCGATGCTGGCGCCGATCGCGTGCGGCCGGCCCTCCCAGGTGAAGTTGAGGCCGGCTATCGCATCGATGATGGAACGCGCCGCGAGCCGCGCGCCAGCGGCAGAACCGGACTTCAGGATAACAGCGAATTCGTCGCCACCCAGACGCGCGACGATGTCTTCAGAACCAAGCACGCCGCGCACTGCCTCCGCGACCCGCTTCAGCAGGGCGTCTCCCGCAGCGTGACCGCCCGTGTCGTTGACCAGCTTGAAATGGTCAAGGTCGATGAACATGAACTGATGGCGGTCCCCGGCCATCGTGCCGTCCTTGCGCGCCTGATCGACCAATCCCTCCATGGCGAGGATGAAGCTCGAGCGGTTGGCGAGCCCGGTGAGCGCATCGTGCGCGGCGGCATGGGCAAGCTGGCGCTGCAGGGCGCGCGCATCGGTGAAGTCCTGGAAGACGATCACCAGCCCGCCGAATTCGTTGCGCTCGTTGATGATCGGCGACACGACCTGGCGGATGCTGCAGCGTGTGTCGTCGCACCGGATGAGGACCGCGCGGCTGTTCTGGTCGGAGCGCGCCTCTTCGCCTGTCACGGGCCGCGTCATGCCGATCCTGTGGCCGGTCTCCTCGTCGACTGCCCAATAGACATGGCTCAGCGTCTTGCCGAGTGCCTCGTCGCCGGAAACGCCGGTCAGCTTTTCGGCCACCGGGTTCATGAAGGTGACGCGGTTCGCGGCATCGGTGCAGATGACCGCATCGCCGATCGATTGCAGCGTCACTCTCAGCCGCTCCTTCTCGTCGGCCAGCATCGCCGCCGAGACGATGAGCCGTTCTTCGGCCTGCTTGCGCAGGGTGATGTCGGTCAAGCTGCCGATCGCTCTGATCAGCTGTCCGTCCGCATCGCGCTCGATGGCCTTGCCGCGGTCGAGAATCCAAACCCAGCGGCCATCCTTGTGGCGCATCCTGAACTCGGCCTCGAAAAATTCCGTCTGGCCATCGAGATGGGCGCGATCAGCCTCCGCGACCGCGGCGCGGTCGTCGGGATGGATCATCGTCAGCCAGCGATCGGGGTCGCCATCGAGCTCGCCATCCCCATAACCCAGCATCTTGACCCAGGTGGGGGAATAGGTGGTGCCCCCCTTGCGCATGTCGAAATCCCAGACGCCTTGACCGGCGCCGGCCAGCGCGAAATTCCAGCGTGTTTCCGCCTCCGTGATGCGCGCCTCGGCCTGCTTGCGCGCGTCGATGTCCTCGATCTGCGAAACGAGATAGAGCGGCCGGCCGCTTTTCTCGTCTCGGATGACGGAGCCGGCAAGATTGGCCCAAATGGGTGCGCCATCCTTTTTGAGGTAACGCTTCTCGAATTGGAAAGTATCGACGGTGCCCGTCTTCAGGCCGGCCATCGTTTCGCGTCCGATCTGCAGATCGTCGGGATGCGTGAGCTGGAAGAAGGTCAGCGCCTCGATTTCCTCGCGGCTATAGCCAAGCATGGCGGCGAAGGCTGGGTTGGTCTGGAGAATACGCCCATCGAGGCTGACGATGGCGATGCCGATGACCGAGTCTTCCATGGCTCGGCGGAACCGCTGCTCGCTTTCCGCAATATGCCGCCGGTCATCAGAGATGCGCGTGATGAACAGATGAGCCAGGAAAAGCGCGCAGACCGTAACCGCGACCGACATTTGAAGGCAAAGTCTGAGGGCTTCCGCGCCGAGGTCCAGCCTTGACGGCACAAGCGAGGCGGCCACCACGGCAAAGCCGGCCACAAGCAGCGCCAGAGCTGCATGCTTGTACTGTCCCGGCCCGATGATACTTCGCAATGTCACGATTTATGCCACCCCCGTGGGCAATCGCTTTTTTCCGTTAAGACCCTGAAGGATCGATTTTAAGGAATGGTTGCGACCGGGGCATCGGCGACATGGGAAACCGGCAAACAATTGCCGGCATGATTAAGGACCGGTATTAACGGGGTGTGGGCGCGGGTATCCTGTTACCATCGCACGAAAAGCCGCCCGCCGAGCGCGCCGAGCAAAGCGAGGGCCGCGATGGCGATCGTATACCAGGTGGCAACGAAAAGCGGCGAATCGTCGAAGCAGTGCGCCGCATAGAAGGTCGCCGCCAGCCCGCCGGCAAGCAGCCCCGCGACAGTGCCGGCAAGCACCGGCCGTGTCGGCGCACCATAGCGCAGCATCCACAGGAAGATGGCCAGCGGGCCGATGCCGATCAGCGGGATGAAGCTCATGCAGATCATCATGTTCGATCCGATCATGCGCGTGCCCCATAGCGCCTGCGGCACCATGAAGAGTTCCAGCACCACGGCCACCGCGACCAGCAGCGGCGCGGCGATCATCGCCGCCATTGCACGGCCTGTCGCAGCACCCGGCGTCGACAGGGCACGGATCAGGGCGAAGGCGCTGATGGCGAGCACGACGGTGAAAACAAACTTGGACAGGAAACGGATCGTGTGCGCGGCAACCATGAAGTCGGGGCGCGGCCCGATTGTCATCATGAAAACAGCGGCCGCGGCGACGACGGCCGCACCGGCCGCCAGCCACCAGGCCGAGCGCAATGACATCGCCTTGCTGCGAGCATCGGCGTCGAGCGCCTTGATGAGATCGTCGGTCTTCATGTCATTCCCGTCCGAACCGCCCCTGTCCGAGTCGCCCCTGTCCGAATCGCTTGGCTATGGCGGTAAGTCCCCGGTGCAGCGACACACGCACCGCCGTCTCGCTGATGCCGAACTTCGCCGCTGTCTCACCGATGGAACGGCCCTCCACGGACACGGCCGAAACCACGGACCGCTGAGCTGGCGGCAGCCCGTCGAGCGCCCGGTTGATGTCGCGCTCGCTGACCGTCTCGGTTTCCGGCTCGGCGAAAGTCTCGGCGATGTCGTCGACATCAATTTCGATGCGCCGCCCGCGTCGCCGGAATGCATCGATCAGCTTGAAACGGGCAATCGCATAGACCCATGGCAACACCGGCGCGTCCTGGCGCCAAGTGTGTCGTTTGACATGAATGGCCAGCAAGGTTTCCTGCACGACATCCTCGGGATCGACCCCGCCCTGCACGATCTTGCGCCTGACAAAGCCGCGGATCAGCGCGGCAATCCGGTGGAGAAAGTCGGCATAGGCCTTTTCATCTCCCGCGATCGCGGCCCGCATCAGCCGGGAAAGCTCGGCCTCGTCCTTGCCGCTCACAAGAGTTCACTCCCCGATCTTCGCGCCTCGGCACTGATTTGTTACGTGGCCGGCGAAATAATGTCCAAGCCAAACTACGGGCAAATCACGAAAGTTTGCGGGAGGACCCGCGAAATTCCCTGACGGTTTCCCTGGTTCCCGGCTCAGGCGTGAGGAACGGCGCGGACCAAGCCTTGATTGACGTAAGGTAAACCCTTCTGTAGCGTCAAAGGATCGGAGGGAGGCCGAAATGGATTTCATTGAACGCATTTTTGGATTTTCTCCCGACAATGGCTCGGGAACTTTCGAGAGCGGCCTTGTCATTGCGGCCATAGTCTTTGTCACTGCCATCTACTTCTACAGAAGACGGGGATCACTGAAGAAATAGCCGGGAGAACCGGCGGGGATACGTCGCCAGGAAAACACTACCGTTGCGTCCTCTCAGCGTGGGAAACACGACATGGCAGGATCTCTGGTCAACCACGTCAGAACCGCGGCACTGCTGTTGTTCGCCGCCGAATTCTGGAAGCGTCTTGCCGTCGGGCTGAAGGTGCTGTTTGCGACGATTCGCATGCTGCTGTGCCGGTTGGCCAAGCGCCAGCGGCTGCCAGGCCCTGCGCAGAACGATTGCTGTATCCAGCTGCCGCCCGACATCTACAAGCGCGCCGATCCTCTTCTCTATGCCCAGTACTATCTTATGGCGCAGGGTCTCGCGGTCACCTGGGACAATCCCGACATCGACATTTTCGACGGCGCCGCGCCAGTCACCGGTGCGCTGCAGCCCTCTCGCACCTATCGCGTTCGCGTGCGTGTCTGGAACGGGTCCTATGATGCGCCAGCCGTCGGCGTCGGGGTGGCGCTGTCCTACCTGTCCTTCGGCGCACAGACCGTTTCCCGGCCGATCGCCAACCTCGCCGTCAATCTCGGGGCCAAGGGCACGATCGATTGCCCTGCCTATGCCGAATTCAGTTGGACCACGCCCGCCACCGGCGGCCATTACTGCCTGCAAGCACAGCTTTCCTGGGCCGATGACGCCAACCCCGGCAACAACCTCGGCCAGAAGAACGTCAACATTGCCGAGATGCGCTCACCGGCAAAGTTCTCCTTCAGCGTCCGCAACGAGGCCTCGGTCGTCCGGCGTTTCCAGATCGAGGCGGACTGCTACGGCCTGCCGAAGCTGCAACCATGTACCCCGCCACGCGGCCAAGGTCGAGACGAACGCACGGACACCCCGCAGCCGAGGCTCGCGGAGAGCAAGGCGCGCTGGGCCAAGGCGCTGGAGGAACAGGCCTATGGCCGGTTTCCCGTTCCCGATGACTGGTCGGTCAGGATCGTTCCAAGAACGCTTTCACTGCAGCCCCGCCAGATAACCGAGATCACCGTCGAGATCGAACCGAGGGACGCCGCCTTCCGTGGCTCAAAGGCCTTCAACGTCCATGTCTTCACGATCGGCGAAAGCGGATCACGCACCTTGACCGGCGGCGTGACGCTCATCGCCACGAAAGGCTGAGGCGCTCCGATGGCCTACAAGCACTATACGAGCTGCTTTCTCTATCCGGCCGGTGGCAAGCCCTACAATGAGGCCGACCGGCTGGCTTTCCTCGCCGGCCAGGCGCTGCAGATCATCGTCATCACCGGGCTGGCGGCCGCCTTCGGCTTGCTGCTGGGGCCGGTCGGCGCAGCACTTGCCGCGGCAATCGCGTTTCTGGCGTCCGCCACCGCGACGATCGACAAGGCCGCCGGGGAATGGCTCAACCATCGCCTGGTCTGCCTCGACAAGGACAATCCGAAATGCGCCGTCGGCATCGTCTCCTACAATCCGTTCCGCAGCGATCTCGGCGCCTTCGACAACGGCCAGTATTTCGACATCATACTGATGCCGCATCCGACGACTGAAATTCTCAACGCCGAAACCAATGAGGCGGCTTTGGCCGCCGCCAATCGCTACAATGGCGACGGCACCGTCGTCGCGGAATTCGCCGCCAACATCACGGCCCATCCGGCGAACGACATTCTCAATGACGGCTTTCAGGGTCATGAACTGCTGTTGCCGCGCGATGACCTGAAGACGGATCTGGGATACGCACCCGCCGACGATCATGCCCGCTGGGCCCTGCACTGCGAGGCCGAGGGTGACTTCTGGATCAAGATGCGCCAGTGGGCGCCGGCCATCGTCATCCTGCTGACGGCGGCTCTGGTCGTCACGGCGGCCGCGGCGGCTGCCGGTGCCAGTGTTGGGGCGGCTGTCGGCTGCGCCATAGGGTCGTTCTTCCTGGGTGCGCTGGGCTGCGCCATCGGCTCGTTCCTGGGAGGATTGCTCGGAGCGGCCATTGGCGGCGCCATCGGCGGAGCGGCGTCCTACTTCGGCGGGGTCAAGCCGGTCCTGCAGGGATTGTTCAACTGGAATCCCGGCAATGTCGAGGACGCCAATGTCGGCGACAAGGCGCTCGGCCCCATCAGGATGGGCGATCATGTCGCCGTCCTCGGCGAACATGTCTATGACGGCTATCACAAGGGCTGGCACGAGTTTCATCCGCTGATGGCGGTGGTCAAATTCGATGCGGCGGCCGGTGTCGACGCAAGACACTATCTTCAGTGGAATCCGGATTTTCCCGACACGGGCACGGTCCCGCCCAAACCGCCAGGCGAAGCCATCGACCTCACCGCGCAGGATATGCGTGACGGGCTGGGCAGCGCCGCGTTCAGGACACGCTGCGAGAATCTGCGCAGAACCTGGTGCGCCATGCTGAACGAAGCGTTCGATCCGGAGACCAAACGAGCACAGCAGGGGCTGGACCAGCGCTGGACCATTCATCCGATGGTCGATGGTTGCATCCCGCAGGAGCAGCCACCAGCACCGCATATCGGATGATGCATCAGCGTCCGACACGCGAAACCGTGATGGCGCCGATTGCCTTTCAATCTTGACTAACCCATTCATGAATTGATACTCGGACGCACCCGCAGTGCGGGCAACCCCGAGGAGTACCTTATGAAATCCCCCCTTTTTGCCCTGGCCAGCGTAGCGGCGCTTGCAATCAGCCTGGCCGCCGGTCCGGCGACGGCGGAAGATGCCAGCATCATCGTCTATAACGCCCAGCATGAAAGCCTGGCCAAGGATTGGGCCGAAGGGTTCACCAAGGAAACCGGCATCAAGGTTACCTTGCGCAATGGCGGCGACAGCGACTTCTCCAACCAGATCGTCGCCGAAGGCGCCTCCTCGCCCGCCGACGTGTTTCTGACGGAAAATTCGCCGGCCATGGTGCTGGTCGAGAATGCCGGCCTGTTCGCGCCGGTCGACGCCGACACGCTCGCACAGGTCCCGCAGGACTATCAGGCCGCCAGCGGCAAATGGGTGGGCGTGGCCGCGCGCAGCACCGTCTTTGCCTACAATACGACCAAGCTCAAGGCCGACCAGTTGCCCAAGTCGATGCTCGACCTCGCCGACCCGAGTTGGAAGGGCCGCTGGGCGGCCTCGCCTTCTGGCGCCGATTTCCAGGCTATTGTCAGCGCATTGCTGCAGCTCAAGGGCGAGGCCGCCACGGCCGATTGGCTGAAGGCGATGAAGGCGAACTTCACCGCCTACAAAGGCAATAGCACGGTGATGAAGGCGGTCAATGCCGGCGAGATCGAAGGCGGCGTGATCTACCACTATTACTATTTCGGCGATCAGGCCAAGACCGGCGAAAACTCCAAGAACGTCGCGCTGCACTATTTCAAGAACCAGGATCCGGGCGCTTTCGTATCGGTCTCCGGCGGCGGCGTGCTCGCCTCGAGCAAGCACCCCAAGGAAGCCCAGGCCTTCCTGAAATGGGTGACCGGCAAGGGTGGCCAGGACGTGCTGAAGAACGGAACCTCCTTCGAATACGCGGTCGGCAAGGGTGCGCAGTCCAATCCGAAGCTGGTGCCACTGGTCGACCTGCAGGCGCCGAAGGTCGACGCCGCGACGCTGAACTCCAAGAAGGTCACCGACCTGATGACCGCAGCCGGCTTGCTTTAGTCGTCGTTCTTCCTAATAAGAACGTCAAACCGTGCTCCTGCGGGAATTCACTTTCCGCGGGAGCGTTTTGTTCCGAGATGCATTCGTCCATGACGACACGCTTCGTTCCTGACCGCGACCGTGGTCCCCTGATTGCCGCCGCCGCGCCGCGATGGCATGGCGCCTGAGCTGATGCAGCCCGCAGTCGATCTCGCGCGCCCTGGCCTGCCGCCGAAGATGCGCCGAAGAACGCAGCGGCGTGTGGCGCCCTGGCTTGTCATCGCCGCCATATCAGTCTCCCTGCTGGCATTGGTGCCGCTTGCCTTCATCATATGGATCGCGGTGCAGACCGGTTGGGACACTGTCGCGGCATTGGTCTTCCGGCCACGTGTCGGCGAACTGCTGGTCAACACCGGCCTGCTGGTGCTGCTGGCCGTACCGATCGCCATCGCCTTGTCGGTGACGCTGGCCTGGCTGACCGAACGCAGCGACCTGCCTGGTGCCCGGCTCTGGTCCTGGCTCTGCGTGGCGCCGCTCGCCATCCCCGCTTTCGTACACTCCTATGCCTGGATCACCATGGTGCCGGGGCTGCACGGCCTCTGGGCTGGCGTGCTGGTATCCGTCATCGCCTATTTTCCTTTCCTCTATCTGCCGGTGTCGGCGGCGCTGCGCCGCCTCGATCCTGCCCTGGAGGATGCCGCGGCGGCACTTGGTCTCGGACCCTGGCGTGTGTTCTGGCGTGTCGTGTTGCCGCAGCTCAGGCTCGCCATCTGCGGCGGCTCGCTGCTGGTCGGCCTGCATCTGCTGGCCGAATATGGCCTCTACGTCTTCATCCGCTTCGACACCTTCACCACCGCGATCGTCGACCAGTTCCAGTCGACCTTCAACGGTCCGGCCGCCAACATGCTGGCCGGCGTGCTGGTGACCTGCTGCTTCGTGCTGCTCGGCCTCGAGGTGCTGGTGCGCGGCGAGGAGCGTTATGCCCGTGTCGGCTCGGGTGCCGCGCGATATCAGCAGCGGATGAGCCTCGGTCGCGCCACCCTGCCCAGCTTGCTGCTGCTCGTCGTCACCACCCTGCTGGCGCTTGGCGTGCCGTTCATCACCATCGGCCGCTGGCTCATCGCCGGCGGCGCCGATGTCTGGCGTCTCGACGAGATTGGCCTGGCACTCGGTCAGACACTGTTCCTGTCACTCGCCGGCGCGTTGCTTGCCACCGTCGCTGCCATGCCGATGGCCTGGATCTCGATCCGTGCGCCCGGTCCGTTGCAGCGCCTGCTGGAGGGATGCAATTACATTGTCGGCTCGCTGCCGGGTGTCGTCATTGCGCTGGCGCTGGTCACCATCACTGTGCGCATCGCCCTGCCGCTCTACCAGACCCTGTTCACCATCCTGGTCGCATATGCCCTGATGTTCCTGCCGCGTGCCCTGGTCAGCCTGCGCGCGTCGATCGCCCAGGCCCCGGTCGAACTCGAGCGCGCCGCCTCCAGCCTCGGCCGGCGGCCGCTCAACGCGCTGTGGTCGACGACAATCCGCCTGTCGGCGCCGGGTGCCGCGGCCGGCATGGCGCTGGTGGCGCTCGGCATCATGAACGAATTGACCGCGACGCAGATGCTGGCGCCCAACGGCACCCGCACGCTGGCCATGGCGTTCTGGTCCTATAGCGGCGAGATCGACTACGCCTCGGCGGCCCCTTACGCCTTCATCATGGTGGCGATGTCGCTGCCCCTGACCTGGCTGCTCTATGTCCAGTCGAAGCGGATGGCCGGACGATGAGCTTTCTTGAACTCGGCAATCTGCACAAGCGTTACGGCGCGGTCGCCGCACTTGCCGGCGTCGACCTGAACGTCGCCAGCGGCAGTCGCACCGCGATCGTGGGACCTTCCGGCTGCGGCAAGACAACCTTGCTGCGGCTGATCGCCGGTTTCGAGGCGCCCGATCAGGGCCGCATCGTGCTCGACGGGCAGGTGCTGGCCAATGGCGGCGCCGCTGTGCCGGCGCATCGCCGCGGCATTGGCCTGGTGGCGCAGGACGGCGCTCTGTTCCCGCATCTGACCATCTCGGACAATATCGGCTTCGGCATGGCACGGGACGACGACAAGCGCGCCGAGCGCATCATCGAACTTGCCTATATCGTTGGACTGGACAAGGCGATCCTCAAACGCCGTCCGCACGAGCTCTCCGGCGGCCAGCAGCAACGCGTGGCGCTGGCCCGCGCCATGGCGATGAAGCCGCGGCTGATGCTGCTCGACGAGCCGTTCTCGGCTCTCGACACCGGCCTGCGCGCCTCGATGCGCAAGGCGGTGGCCGAGCTTCTGGAGGGGGCCGGCATCACCACCATATTGGTGACGCACGACCAAGCCGAGGCGCTGTCCTTCGCCAGCCAGGTGGCGGTCATGCGCGACGGGAAATTTTCCCAGGTCGGCACGCCGCGCGAGCTTTATCTCAAGCCGAAGGACAGGATGATCGCCGAGTTCCTCGGCGATGCCATCATCCTGCCCGCGAGCATTTCGGGCGGCTTCGCCAGTTCGCCGCTGGGCCGCATCGCGGTCGACACGCCGGACAGCCGCGATGTCGCCCGCATCATGTTGCGGCCGGAGCAGATTGGGCTAAAACGCACCTCGCGCGAGGGCATGTCGGGCACACCAGACATGCCCTTCGGCGAGGTGACGGAATCGGAATTCGCCGGCTCGACATGCACGATCGCGGTGCGGCTCTTGAACAATTCCGATCCGCCGGACGCCGCCGCGATCGGCGGCACGCCGCTGATCCTGCGCAAATCCGGCATGGACGCGCCGGCGGTCGGCGAGATCGTGCGGCTGACCGTATCGGGCAAGGCGCACGTCTTCGCTTGAGGCGCTGAACCCACGCGAAGTGGCCGGTTCACGCCGTGACGCGTTCGCCGGTTTCCGCTGAATAGATCGGCCATTGCTCGAGAAAATCGCAACCGTGCACCACCACGCACTCGTTGGCGCTGTCGATGAGGATGACGGCGTAGGACGGCGGCGCCTGTTCGACGATCTCGCTCGATCGGTCGAGGGCAAGCTCGAACCGGGCATGCAGGCCCCGCTGCGCCGAGAACGGAATGCCGGCGACGGTTCCCGCGATATCGCGGTGAACGTGGCCGAAGAAAATATGGCGAACGTTGCCATGATCCCGCAGCAGGCCGAGCAACCGCTGGGGCCGTTCGAGCGCCAGCGGATCGAGCTGCGGCAGGCCGAGCGCGACCGGCGGATGATGCAGGAAAACGTAGGCGGGCCTGCCGCCTGATTGTTCGAGCCGGGCTTCGAGCCAGGCAAGCCGGCTGTCGCACAGTTCGCCCTCGATGCGTCCTTCCGCCAGGCAGTCGAGAAACAACAGCACGTCGTCGCCGGTATCATGGACCGACTGCACGAAGCCGTTTTTGTCGACCGCAACTTCGGGAAACGCAGCGATGAGATTGGCCCGCCGGTCATGGTTGCCCGGGAGCAGCCTGTACGGCATCGATAGCGCGCTTAGGGCAACGCGCAGATCGGCATAGCTCTGCGGCGCGCCGGTCTCCGTCAGGTCGCCGGTGAAGACGCAAAGTGCTGCGTCGGCGTGGTGCGCATTGATGTGCGCAATGCACTGATCGAGCCGCTCATGCAGGTCCGCCCCATAGCGGCGCTCACCTTGCCGGCCAAGATGTACATCGGTGACCTGGATGATTTTCATGTGCGTCTCTTTGGCTGCGCGTGTTTTCGGAAATCAAAGCGCCGGTTCGGGCACGGAAGCCTTGAAGACATCGAGACGGGTGCCTGTCTCCGACGAGAAGAAGTGCATGTCGTCCGGGAAGATCTTCAAGCCGACGGTGCTGCCGGGCTCGGGGTGAACGGCCTCCGAGGTCATCACCGAGAACGGCGCGCCGTCGAGGTCGACATAGATGACCCGCCCCGCGCCCAGTTCCTCGACCAGGTCCACAGTGGCATCGAGCGCGCCGGCCGTTCCCGGTGCGACCAGCCGGACCGCTTCCGGGCGGATGCCCATCGCCACTTTCGTGCCGACCGGCAGGCCGGCGCGCGCCATGGCCAGGCGGCGGCTGCCGCCGAGCAGCGACAGCCCGTCGAGTTCGACCGTGCCTTCAAGGATGTTCATGGCCGGCGCGCCGACGAAGGTGGCGACGAAGCGGCTGGCCGGGCGGGTGTAGATTTCACCTGGCGTGCCGACCTGTTCGACCCGTCCGCCATTCATCACCACCAGCCGGTCGGCCAGCGTCATCGCCTCGACCTGATCGTGGGTGACGAAGACGGAGGTGGCATTCAGCCGGCGATGCAGCTTGCGGATCTCCGAGCGCATCTGGACGCGCAGCTTGGCGTCGAGATTGGACAGCGGCTCGTCGAACAGGAAGACTTTCGGCTCGCGGATCATCGCACGGCCCATCGCGACGCGCTGCCTCTGGCCACCCGAAAGCGCCATCGGCTTGCGATCGAGCAACTGCTCGAGCCCCAGCGTGCGCGCAACCGCCTGGATGCGCTGGTTGCGCTCGGCCGTGGGAACACCGGAGACCTTGAGCGAATAGCCGATGTTCTGGGCCACGCTCATATGCGGATAGAGCGCGTAGTTCTGGAACACCATGGCGCAGCCGCGTTCGCGCGGCTCGAGCTTGTTGACCACCATGCCGTCGATGGCGATCGTGCCGTCGGAAATCTCTTCCAGCCCGGCGATCATCCTGAGCAGCGTGGACTTGCCGCAGCCGGACGGCCCGAGAATGACGACGAATTCGCCAGAGGCGAAGTCGAGATCGACGCCATGCACGACCTGCGTCTTGGCATAGTTCTTCTTGACGCCGCGTATTGCGATGGAGGCCATCTTTTGTCTCCTTGTTACTTCTCGGTGGCGATCAGGCCGCGCACGAACCAGCGTTGCATGAGCACCACGACGATCAGCGGCGGCAGCATGACGATAAGCGTTCCGGCCATGGCGATGTTCCATTCCGGAATGCCGCCGACATTGGGGATGAGCTGCTTGAGCTCGGTAAC
Source organism: Mesorhizobium sp. WSM3626 (assembly GCF_000513935.1). Taxonomy (GTDB): domain Bacteria; phylum Pseudomonadota; class Alphaproteobacteria; order Rhizobiales; family Rhizobiaceae; genus Mesorhizobium; species Mesorhizobium salmacidum. The sequence continues at coordinate 72,710 of NZ_AZUY01000011.1, forward strand.
CGCCGTCGCGTGCGACTGGTCGGTGGTGATGAGCAGCGGCCACAGATACTGGTTCCAGGCCCACAGGAACATGATGGTGCCGAGTGCCGCCATGTTGTTGCGCGACAATGGCAGCAGGATATCGATGAAGAAACGCAGCGCGCCGGCGCCGTCCATACGCGCCGCCTCGGTCAGCTCATCCGGCACGGTCAGGAAGAACTGCCGGTAGAGGAAGGTGCCGGTGGCGGTGGCGATCAACGGCAGGATCAGTCCGGTATAGGAATTGAGCAGCCCTAGGCTGAGCGAAACCTGCACGCCCGAGACCTTCTCGATCAGCCAGCTCAGCCCGGTGATGTCGAGGATGGTCTGGTAGGGCGACAGCACATTGGCGACGACCGCGTAGGTCGGCACGATGCGCACTTCCAGCGGCAGCATCAGCGTGACGAAGATCAGCCAGAAGATGAAGGTGCGGCCGGGATAGCGAAAATAGACGATCGAGAAGGCGGTCAGCGCCGAGATGATCACTTTGCCGGCCGCGACGCCGGCAGCCATGATGAAACTGTTGAGCAGCTTGGGGCCAAGGTCGGCCGTCGTCCAGGCCGTCTTGATGTTTGTCCAAAAGTCGCTTCCCGGCAGCAGCGACATCGGCACGTCGTTGACATCCCTAAGATTGTGCGACGCGGCCACGGCCACAACCACGAACGGCGCGATGCAAAGTACAAAGCCGACAAACAGGATCAGATGCGTGAAGAAGTTGAGGAACGGGGTGCGCTCGACCATTTCAGTCTCACCTGTAGTGCACGCGCCGCTCGATGAAGCGGAATTGGAAAATGGTCAGCACCACGATGAGCAGCATCAGAATGATGCTCTGCGCAGCGGCGCCCGAATAGTCGAGGCCTTTGAAGCCATCGGAATAGATCTTGTAGACCATCAGATTGGTGGCGTTCGCCGGGCCGCCCGACGTCATGATGTCGACGATGCCGAACGAATCCTGGAAGCTCTCCGTGATGTTGATGACCAGCAGGAAGAAGATTGTCGGCGTGATCAGCGGGAACTGTATGTCCCAGAAACGCCTCATGACGCCCGAGCCGTCCATCGCGGCCGCTTCGATGAGGGAACGCGGGATGGCCTGGAACGCGGCGAGGAAGAAGATGAAATTGTAGCCGACATATTTCCATGAGAAGGCGATGATGATCGAAGCCATGGCATCAGCGCCGTCGAGGCCGGGATCCCAGAAGCCGGGCCAGACTTGGTTGATCACGGCCATGAAGCCAGCCTCCGGCGCCAGGACGAAACGGAACGCCATCGCCAGAGCCGGTGCGGCGATACCGTAAGGCCAGATCAGCACCACGCGATAGAGACGCGAGCCGGCAAGCTGGCGGTCGGTGAGCGCGGCGAGCACAAGCGCGACGAACATTGCAAGCCCGGTGCTGATGCCGGCAAAGACAAGGCTGGCGGTAATCGAGTTCCAGTAATCGGCGTTGGCCAGGATCGAGCGGAAATTGTCGAGCCCGACCCAGATGTTGCCGCCGCCCCAGGGCTGTTGCAGCGTCAGCGACCAGTATACGGCCTGGCCGGCAGGCCAGTAGAAGAACGTGAAGATCAGGAGGAGCTGCGGCACCGCGAAAAGGATGCCGATTGTCCAACTGCTGAAGGTAACGCGTTTTTCCATCGGTCCGCCGTGGCCGCGGAACGGCCAGCCCAAAGCAAGATAAGATTATATACGAAACGGCCGCCCGTCGAATCTCGGCGGGCGGCCTCGGCAATCTTCGAAATCAGGGCAGGGTCTTGCCCGGATAGGTCTGCTGGAAGCGGTCGAGGATGGCGTCGCCATTCTTGACCAGCGTGTCGAGGCCCTGCTGCACGCTGACCTTGTTGGCGAAGATCGCCTGCATCTGCGTGCCGAACTCGGCGCGGATCTGGGTGAAGTTGCCCAGGCGTATACCACGGGTGATTTCGGTCGGCTCCGACGCGGTCAGGCTGGCGATGGCGACTTCACGGCCCTTGTAGGGCGCCTTGTCGTAGAAGCCGGTGGACTTCATGTAGTCGAAGCCCGACTTGGTCACTGGGATGTAGCCGGTGTTGGTCGACCAGAACAAAGCGGTCTTGGGGTCGTGGATGAAGTTAAGGAACGCGGCCACGCCCTTGTACTCAGCGTCCGACTTGCCGGAGAGCACCCACAGCGAAGCGCCGCCGACCAGCGAATTCTTGCGCTCGGTACCGGCATAGGCCGGCAGTTCGGCGACATCCCACTTCATGCCTTCCTTCTGTGTCTTGCCGACCGTGCCGTGATCGCCGACCGAGGTCATGATCACCTGGCAGGTGCCCGAGGCGAAGGCCTGGACCATATCCTGGCCGAGATCCTTGGACTTGATCTTGATCAGGCCGGCGTCATACCACTTCTTGAGATCGGTGACGTACTGGACGAACTTGGTCTTGTTGACTTCCAGACGCGCGTCGAGACCGTCATAGCCGTTGTTCTTGGTGGCGATCGGCTGATTGTGGATGGCCGAGAACTGCTCCATCAGCTGCCAGCTTTCATTGGCCGAGATGTTGATCGCCATCGGGCATTCATAGCCGGCGTCCTTCATCGCCTGCAGGTCGGCGCCGACGTCTTCCCAGGTCTTGGGCGCCTCGGTCTTGCCGATCTTGGCGAAGGCGTCCTTGTTCCAGTACATCAGCGCGGTCGAGGAATTGAACGGGAAGGACAGCATCTCGCCCTTCGAGGTCGCGTAATAGCGGGCGATGCCTGGGAAATAGTCGGCGTAGTCGATCTTGTAGCCGTTTTCTTCCATCAGCTTGTCGGCGGGCTTGTAGGCGCCCGACAGCATCATCGTGGCGGTGCCGACGTCGTAGACCTGCACGACGGCGGGCTGTTTGCCGGCGCGGAAGGCGGCGATGGTGTTCTGCAGCGTGGCGTCGTAATTGCCCTGGCTGGTGCAGACGACTTCATAATCCTTCTGCGAGGCATTGAAGTTCTTGCACAGCGTGTCGACGACGCGGGCGAGGTCGCCCGACAGGCCGAACCAGAAGTCGAATTTTACCGGCTCCGCAAAGGCAGGAACCGCCAGCGCGGTGCTAAGCGCGCCTGCGGCAAGGGCAGCGAGGCCCCGCTTGATGATCGTCATGGTTTCTTCCCTCTTGAATGACTGTTGACAAGGGTCTTGCGCAAGTCCTTGCCCGCTCTCTTAGAGAAGGTATGTGACAGTTCTGTTGTGGCCTCCCGGGCCTGTGGGCAGCTGGTCTTTCCTTCCCCTCGGCGGTGGCGCCGACATGAAAACGTCATACCGGCGCCTTAGGTAGCTAGGGCGGCTCTCGAGGACGTAAAGGTCGTCATGGTTATCCGGCTAAAGGGATGATGAAATGCGGGTGGAGCAGCTGACGAGACCTGACCGTCGGCCACGGCAAGCGTATTGCGATGCGCACCGACCGCCAGGATGTCAGCCTCATATTGCTAAGCCGAGCGTTCACTCGGCCTGATTGCTCACGACCCGAGCGCCGTCTCGACCAACCGCTTGGCGTCAGGCCCCGACCATTCGGCCGGACCGTTCATATGGGCGATCAGGCAGCCTTCGCCATCGATCAGCATGGTGACGGGCAAGCCGAACGCCAGACCGCGCGCCTTGAGGTCGTTGAACAGCGTCATCGTCGAATCCCGGTAGTAGCCGAGCGTGTGCACACCGGTATCGGCGAGAAACTTCTTCGGCTTCACATCGTCGCCGGCATCGACGTTGACGGCGACGACCTGAAAGGCGTCGCTGCCTTTCTCCTTTTGCAGCGCGTCGAGCGCCGGCATTTCGGCACGGCATGGCGCGCACCATGTGGCCCACAGATTGAGCAGCACCGTCTTGCCGGCATGGTCGGCGATCGTCATCGGCTTGCCGTCCGGACCGTTGAAGGCGAGGCTCCTCATCGACTGCGGCGGATCGGCCGGCAAAAGTGCCGCGACCTCGCCGGTGGCCGCGGCCGCGATCTTCTTGGCGCGGTCGCTCTTGGCGGCGCAGGCGACGTCGTCCTTGCTGTCACCCGCCGCCACTTGGGGCGCGGCGTTGTTGCCAGACCGGCTCTCGCTGACATATACCGCGACCGCGCCGGCCAGCGCTCCCGCCACCAGGGCGGCGAGGATCAGGCGCGGGGCCGGGAAAAATCTGTTTCCGTCTGCCATGTTCTCAAACTGCTCCGAAGCACGGGTTTTATAGCCATGAGCGACAAGAAGACCAGCAACCAGATGTGGGGCGGACGATTTGCCTCGGGTCCGGCCGCGATCATGGAAGCGATCAACGCGTCGATCTCGTTCGACCGCAAACTCTATGCGCAGGACATAAGAGGCTCGATCGCCCATAGCGAGATGCTGGCGCAAACGGGCATTATTTCGGCGGCCGATCAAGAAAAAATCGCTCACGGGCTGAACACGATCCTGAAAGAGATCGAAACCGGCAGCTTTGAGTTTTCAACGCGGCTGGAAGACATCCACATGAATGTCGAGGCCCGCCTCGCGGACCTTATCGGGTCGGCGGCCGGCCGGCTGCACACTGCCCGCTCGCGCAACGACCAGGTGGCTGTCGATCTGCGGCTCTGGGTCAAGGACGAATGCTTTCGTGTCGCCGAGGCGTTGAAGGGCCTGATCATGGCGTTGCTGGCGCGGGCCGAGGAACATGCGGCGACCGTCATGCCGGGCTTCACCCACATGCAGGCGGCGCAGCCGGTAACCTTCGGCCATCACTGCATGGCCTATGTCGAAATGTTCGCGCGCGACCTGTCGCGCGTGCGCGACGCCATCGAACGCATGGACGAGAGCCCGCTCGGTGCCGCGGCCCTTGCCGGCACCAGCTTCCCGATCGACCGCCATCAGACCGCCACCGCGCTCGGTTTCCGCGAGCCGATGCGCAATTCGCTGGACAGCGTCTCCGACCGCGATTTCGCGCTGGAATTCCTCGCCATGGCCGCGATCTGCGCCACGCACCTGTCGCGGCTCGCGGAGGAAATCATCATCTGGTCGACGCCGCAATTCGGCTTCATCAGGCTGTCGGACAGCTTTTCCACCGGCTCCTCGATCATGCCGCAGAAAAAGAACCCCGACGCCGCCGAACTCGTGCGCGGCAAGACCGGCCGCGTCAACGGCCATCTGGTCGGCCTGCTGACGGTGATGAAGGGCATGCCTTTGACCTATGGCAAGGACATGCAGGAAGATAAGGAATCGGTGTTCGATGCCGCCGAGACGCTCGACCTGATGCTTGCCGCGATGACCGGCATGGTCTCGGACATGACGGTCAATGCCGCCGCGATGAAGAAGGCTGCCGGCTCCGGTCACGCCACCGCCACCGACCTCGCCGACTGGCTGGTGCGCACTTTGGGCTTGCCGTTCCGCGAGGCGCATCATGTCACCGGCCGCGCGGTGGCGCTGGCCGAAGACAAGAAGGTTAGCCTGGAGAAGCTTTCGCTGGAGGATCTGCAATCGATCAACCCAGGCATCACGGCGGACATATTCTCGGTGCTGGCGGTGCAGAACTCGGTCAAGAGCCGCACCAGCTTCGGCGGCACCGCGCCATCGGAAGTGCGGAAGCAGATACGCGCCTGGAAAAAGCGCATCGCCAAGGCGTGATGCCGGATATTGCGACCACAAATATCCCGATATTGCGATCAGCAATATCCGGGGTGCAATGCGCTGAGAACTCGGCTAAAAGCGGCGCTGGCAAACGTTTCGGACGGATGGATCGATGACCGGAAGCAGGATTTTGGTAACGCTGACGCTGCTTGCGGCGCTTGCCTCCGTGACCGCCTGCGGCCGCAAGGCCGGTCTCGACACGCCCTACGAGGCGGCCGTCCAGGCACGCAAGGATGCCGAGAAGGCCCACCAGCCCGTGCCGCCGGAACCGGAAAAACCGGTCGTGGACAAGAAGTTCATCCTCGACCCGCTGATCTAGCTCCGATGAAGGCGGGATTGGTCTTTCCAAACCCGATCGCATCGTGCCCCAACTTCCGGAACCACTCTCGTGAACCATTTCGACTACCGCGACGGCGTGCTTCATGCCGAGGACGTGGCAATCCCTGATATCGCCGCGCAGGTCGGCACGCCGTTCTACTGCTATTCGACGGCGACCCTGACCAGGCACTACCGTGTCTTCGTCAAGGCCTTTGCCGGGCTCGACACGCTGGTCTGCTACGCGATGAAGGCCAATTCCAACCAGGCGGTGCTGCGGACCCTGGCCAAGCTCGACGCCGGCGCCGACGTGGTCTCGGAAGGCGAATTGCGCCGGGCACTGGCCGCCGGCGTCCCGCCCAGCAAGATCCTGTTCTCCGGTGTCGGCAAGACGGCGCGTGAAATGGACTTTGCGCTCGAAGCCGGCATTCTCTGCTTCAACGTCGAATCCGAGCCGGAACTCGAACTCCTGTCGGCCCGCGCCTCTGCTCTCGGCAAGATGGCGCCGGTCTCGCTGCGCATCAATCCCGATGTCGACGCCAGGACCCACAAGAAGATCTCAACCGGCAAGGCCGAGAACAAGTTCGGCATTCCGTGGCAGCGTGCGCGCCAGGTCTATGCCCGCGCGGCAACGCTTCCCGGCATCAAGATCACCGGCATCGATACCCATATCGGCAGCCAGATCACGGAACTGCAGCCTTTCGACGACGCCTTCGCCCTGCTGGTCGACCTGGTCGGCGCGCTGCGCGGCGACGGCCACGCCATTGAGCATATCGACCTCGGCGGCGGCCTCGGCATTCCCTACCGGGTCGACAACAACCCGCCCCCCTTGCCCGACGCCTATGCCCAGATCGTCCGCAAGCATGTCACCAAGCTCGGGCTGAAGGTGATGTTCGAGCCAGGCCGATTGATCGTCGGCAATGCCGGCATCCTGGTCTCGGAAGTGATTTTCGTGAAGGAAGGCGACGCCAAGAACTTCCTCGTCGTCGACGCCGCCATGAACGACCTGATCCGGCCGACGCTCTACGACGCCTTCCACGAGATCAAGCCGGTCGTGCAGCCGCCGGCCGACACGCCGCGCATGATGGTCGACGTGGTCGGCCAGGTCTGCGAGACCGGCGACTATCTCGGGCTCGATCGCGACCTGCCCCGGCTGAAGGCGGGCGATCTCGTTGCCGTTTCCACCGCCGGCGCCTACGGCGCGGTCCAGGCCGGCACCTACAACACCCGCCTGCTGGTGCCGGAGGTGCTGGTCGACGGCGACCGTTTCCACGTCGTGCGTCCGCGGCTGACCTATGACGAGCTGATCGGGCTGGATTCGGTGCCAGACTGGCTTGCATAAAGGCCGCCTGGCCGCGACGCTATAGCCGGTTCTGGATGAGCGCCCTTGCGTCGGCGATCCTGTCCTCGTCGCGGCGGTAGAAGGTCCATTGCTTGATGCGCTTGGTTCTGAGCAGGCCGGCTTGGGTAAGTACACGCATATGCTCGGAAAGCGTCGCCTGCGTGATGCCGAGCTTCTCGGCGATCAGCAGCGCGCAGGCGCCGTCCTCGACCAGATCGCCATCCGCCTGTGCCCGGAAATGCGCACGCGGATCCTTGAGCCAGTCGAGAATCTGCAGCCTGCGTCCGTTGGCGATCGCCTTGAAGACATCAACCTCTTGCATTTAGCCATTTTGCCAAGTTACTGATTACTGTCAATCCCGAGGAGATCTTGATGTCGCAGGACAAAACCGTCACACGCGAACGCATCGCCGCGATGGAACCGCGCATCCGCCCTTATATCAGGCACACGCCGGTGCTGCGCGTCGACATGGCCGACTTCGACCGGCCGCCATTGGCGGTCGACCTCAAGCTCGAATGCCTGCAGCATTCCGGCTCGTTCAAGGCGCGCGGTGCCTTCACCAACCTTCTGGAGCGGCCGGTTCCCGAGGCCGGCGTCGTCGCCGCATCGGGCGGCAATCATGGCGCCGCTGTCGCCTATGCCGCCATGCGGCTTGGCCACAAGGCGACCATCTTCGTTCCCGAAGTGAGCCCGCAGGCCAAGCTCGACCGCATTCGCGGCTATGGCGCCGACCTCGTGGTGGGCGGCGCCCGTTATGCCGAGGCGCTGGCCGCCAGCGAACGTTTCGCTAAGGAAACCGGGGCCTTGCGGATCCACGCCTTCAACCAGGAGGAAACGCTGATCGGCCAGGGCACTCTCGGGCTTGAGATCGAAAACGATCTGCCTGAGATCGACACGCTGCTGGTTGCCGTCGGTGGTGGTGGCCTGATCGGCGGCGTCGCCGCCTGGTACGCCGGCCGCATACGCATCGTCGCGGTCGAGCCCGAGGGCGCGCCGACGCTTCATCGCGCCTTCGAGGCCGGCCATCCGGTCGACGCGCCGGCCGAAGGTATCGCCGCCGATTCGCTGGCGCCGAAGCGCGTCGGCGAAATGATGTTCCCGATCGCCGAAGCCTTCGTCGAACGCTCCATCCTGGTCAGCGACGACGACATCATCGCCGCCCAGAAGGCGCTCTGGAACAGCGTGCGCATCATCTCGGAACCAGGTGGTGCCGCCGCCTTCGCCGCGATCCTGTCCGGCCGCTACGCGCCGGCGCCGGGCGAGCGGGTCGCCGTGCTGGTCTGTGGCGCCAACGCAAACCCCGCCAATTTCTGATTGCAACCAATTCGGCCGGCTTCACGTTTTCTCAAACTGCCTCGCCTTTGCCGTGTTTGCTGGTATTCTTCGAGTCGTGAGGCTTGGGCTATCCCGCCCCGCCTGGCAGCATGATCCTCGAAAGTGGAGTCCGGTTTTCGGAACAGATCATGCTCAAAGAGATAGAGCCCCATTCCGGTCCTTTCAGGGCGGAACAGGCTCTAGGAAGGGCCGATGACGCAACGACCCATCTTCAGCAACGATCGCGGCCTGGCCGGACGCCTTGCCTTGAGCCGGCTGGCGACGCGTGTCGCGATGACCGTCGAGCGCGGCTGGCCGCTGCTGCTCCCGCTCACGGTTATTGCCAGCCTGTTCCTCAGCGTCTCCTGGTTCGGTATTTTCCCTCGGCTGCCGGATGTAGCGCGCATCGGCCTTATCGCCGTTTTCGGCCTGGCAGGGCTGGCCGCGCTTTATCCGCTGCGCTTTTTCCGCATGCCTGGCGCCACCGAGGTCGATCGCCGCATCGAGGCCGCCAACAGATTGCTGCACAGTCCCGTACAGGTGCAGAGCGACCGGCCCAGCGGCCAGGAAAGCAGTTTCTCGCAGGCGCTCTGGCGCGAGCATCAGAAGCGCATGGCTGGAAAGCTCGACGGTCTCGGCGCCGACCTGCCGCGCGCGCGCGTGCCGGAGCGTGACCCCTGGGGACTTCGCGCCGTGGCGGCGCTCCTGCTGGTCACCGCCTTCGCCTTCTCCTTCGGGCCGACCGGCGGCAGGATAGCAGACGGTTTCAGCGCACACGGCACACTCGACACCGTGCCGCCGCGCATCGACGCCTGGGTGACGCCGCCGGCCTATACCGGCAAGCCGCCGATCTTCTTGACCGCTGATGCCAACCAGGCGACGCCGACCTTCACCATTCCGGAAGGCAGCGATGTCTCGCTGCGTGTGACCGGTGGATCGGGCGAGGAAACGCTTGCCTATGCCGACAAGGATGGCAACGCGCGCGCCATCGAACCGCAAGCCGTCGCCAAGCCTGCGGCAAGCCCGGCGGTGCCGGCCCCCGCCTCATCCTCGAAGATACGCCAGTTCAACGGCAAGCTGACCGGCGACGGCACGCTGACGCTGAAGTCGGGCGACGACCAGCTTGCCCGCTGGGCCTTTGCCGTGCTGCCGGACAAGCCGCCTCAGATCCGCTTCGTCGGCGAGCCCAAGCGCGCCGCCAACGGCGCCTTCGAGCTCAACTACCAGATCGACGACGACTACGGCGCCGCCACCGCCAAGGCGGTATTCGCGCTGGCCGATCCGCAGGCGCCAGATGCGCATCCACTCTATGGCCCGCCTGACATGCCGCTGACGCTGCCTCGCCGCGGCGGCAAGGCGAATGCCGCCCGCACCACGAAGGATCTGACCGAGCATGTCTGGGCCGGCGGCAGCATCAAGCTGACGCTGGTCGCCACCGACGACGCCGGACACACCGCGTCCAGCGAGACAAAGACGCTGGTGATGCCCGAGCGGCCGTTCGCCAACCCGCTGGCGCGCGCCGTGATCGAACAGCGCCGCCTGCTCGCACTCGACGCCAATGCCAAGCCGCGCGTGCTCGACCTGATGGACGCCATCACGCTGCGGCCCGAAGACACGTTCGACAACATGTCCCACTACCTCGCCATCATGAGCGCGATGAGCCGGCTGAAACTGGCCGGGAACGACGATCAGCTGCGCAGCGAGGTCGCTTATCTCTGGGAGATCGCGCTCGGCATCGAGGAGGGCAACCTCTCGGCCGCCGAAAAGCGGCTGCGCCAAGCGCAGCAGGCGCTGCAGGACGCCATCAAGAACGGCGCCAGCGACGCCGAGATCGAGAAGGCGATGAAGGAACTGCGCGAGGCGATGAACCAGTTCCTGCAGGAATTCGCCGAACGCGCCAAGCAGAACCCGAACGCGCCGCAAATGCAGCAGAACGGCCAGGAACTGCGGCAGAGCGATATCGACCGCATGATGGACCAGATCGAGAACCTGGCCAAGTCGGGCGATCGCGACAAGGCGCAGCAATTGCTGTCGCAGCTGCAGGACATGATGAACAACCTCCAGGCCGGCCGCCAGCAGCAGGGCGGTGAGCAGGACAGCCAGATGCGCCAGCAGATGGACAAGCTCGGCGAGATCCTGCGGCGCCAGCAGGAGATGATGAACGACACGTTCCGCATGGACCAGATGCAGCGCGGCGAGCGCCAGCGTGGCGAGAACCGCGACGAGCAGCTTGGCCAGGGCGGTGGCGAGGAGCAGGACAAGCCAGGCGTTGGGCAGGACCGCGATCCGCGTGCCAGGCAAAAGTCGATGACGCCGCAGGAATTCGCCGATGCGCTGAAGCAGTTGCAGGAAGGCCAGGGCCAGCTGAAAAGCGATCTCGAGCAGCTGAAGAAGGGCCTCGAAGGCATGGGCATGGAGCCCAATGAAGGATTTGGCGAGGCCGGCAAGTCCATGGGCAGCGCCGAGCAGGCGCTTGGCGAGGGCCAGGGCGACGAGGCGGTCGGCCACCAGGGCCGGGCACTCGAGGCGCTGCGCAAGGGCGCCAAGGACATGATGAAGCAGATGCAGGCCATGCAGGGCGACCAGGGCGGCAGCCAGCAAGGCGGTCGTCAGCAGGACGCCGACCGCGACCCGCTCGGCCGGCCGCGCGCCAGCCAGGGTCCTGATTTCGGCGATTCGGTGAAAGTGCCCGACGAGATCGACGTGCAGCGCGCCCGCCAGATCCTGGAAGCGATCCGCAAGCGGCTCGGCAACGCGCTCAGCCCGGACATCGAGCGTAGCTATCTGGAACGGCTGCTCGAGCTGAAGTAGCAGGCGGCGGGAGCAACTGGCGACGTCTATGACGCGGCGGGTTGGACCTGTCTGTTGACGAACGCCTCGCGGATCGCCTCCTGCATGCCGTCGATCGCCTCGCCTGACGCATTCGGGTTGCGATGCATCACCACATTGGACGCATCGATGTCGCCGAACCCGTCGGCTGCAGTGAGTTCGCGGCAGTCCGCCGGAATGTTGCTCCGCGAAATCGGCGCGATCGCCAAGCCTGAAGTGACGGCGAGCTTCAGGCCGCCATTGGTGTCGCTGGTATAGGCGACGCGATAGGCAAGGCCGCGCTGCTCCAGCGACTTGATGGCGAAATCCTTACACCAGCCGGCACGGTTGTAGAGCGCGATCGGCAGCGGCTGTTCCTCATGCACGTGATGCAGGTTCGACGTCACCCACACGGTTGGGTCGTGCATCAGCACCTCGCCACCGGCAAGGTCCTGCCATTCGAAGACCACGGCGAGATCGAGCTCACCGGCGGCGAGCGCCGCAACCTGCGCCCACGAATGGGCGTAGCGCACCGTGACTTCAACCTTTGGATGCCGCTTCGAGAATGCGCCGAGCGCACGCGACAGTATGGCGTGGCCATATTCCTCCGGAATACCGATACGCACCGGCCCGCCCAGCGGCGCCGCCGCCATTGACGCCGCCGTCTCGTCGAGCAGCGCGACGATGCGGCGGGCATTGACGATAAGTTCGCCGCCACGCCGCGTCAGGGCGACGCCACGTGAACCGCGCTCGAACAGGCTGTCGCCGACCAGCTCTTCGAGCTTCTTCATCTGCATCGATACGGCCGACTGCGTGCGGCCGGCCTGCTCGGCGGCCCTCGTGAAATTGCCGGCCTCGGCGATGGCGACAAAGGTGCGCAGGAGATCGCTGTCGAGGGCTGGCCGCATCGCATCCGTCATAAGCAAAGTTGATTGCTGGCATCATTCCAATTCGTTTGCAACATGTCAAACACCGGGCGATAGTCGCCTCACCCATTGGATATGCGGCCGCGAAATCGGCAGCGGACCAATCAAAGAGTCCTCACTCGTGCCCGCTGCCCGAAAACGGTGGCGGGTTCTTTTTGATCTGGAGGGTCACCGGATCGTATGCGCGGGAGCCTGGACGCGGATGCAGAATAGGATGGTGCGCGGCATCCTGAGCCTGTGCCTGGGCGTGCTGGTCTTCTCGCTGCAGGACCCGCTCGTCAAAGCCGTGTCGAGCGGCTACCCGGTGACCGAGGTGATGGCGATCCGCTCGATCATCGCCCTGCCGATCCTGATCCTTCTCGTCCATGCCGATGTCGGGCTGCGCGCCATCCTGTCGCGGCGCTTCGGCATGCTGACCGTGCGCGCCTTCATCCAGTTCACGTCCTACACCGTCTATTACCTGGCCATCGCCGCCCTGCCGCTGGCCGACGCCGTGGCGCTCTATTTCATGGCGCCGCTCTGCATCATGGCGATGGCCGGCCCCTATCTTGGCGAGCGCGTCTCCTGGCAGACGCTGGCAACCGTGCTGATCGGCATGCTTGGCGTCCTGGTGATGCTGCGCCCCGGCGCCGGACTGTTCGACTGGGCGGCCTTGCTGTCGCTGGGCTCGGCCGTGCTCTACGGATTTTCGCAATTGATGGCCCGCAAGATCGGCGACACCGAATCCTCCACCGTGATGGCCTTCTACCAGAACGGCGCCTATCTGACCGGCGCCGCCGTGGTCGCCGGCACGTTCCACCTCGCCGGCATAACCCACGCCGTCCACCCGAGCCTCGAATTCCTGGTGCGGCCGTGGATCTGGCCGACACCGCCGGATTTTCTCAAGATGGCGGCGTGCGGTTTCGTCGCCTCCGCCGGCATGATCCTGCTCTCGCAGGGGTACCGGCTGGCGCCGGCCAACCGCGTCGCCACGTTCGAATATACCGGCATCCTGTGGTCGCCGCTGTGGGGTTTCCTGTTCTTCGCCGAGGTACCACGCTCGACGACCGTGATCGGCGCGGCGCTCATCATCGGCGCCGGCCTACTGGCGCTCAACACCGACCGGCGGACCAGCCCGGCGCCGGCGCTTGTCGCCAGGGATCCGGCCTGATCAGGCGAAGCAGATCAGCGCCCGTTCGACGCGCGAACGGATCTCGGCCAGCGTGAAGGGCTTTTGCACGACATCGAGGATAATGCCGTTCAATTCCTCGGCGCGCTCGCGCTGGTCGGCATAGCCGGTCATCAGCATGATCTTCATCGCCGGGAAAAGCGCCGCGGCCGCAACTGCCATCTCGATGCCGTCCATCTCCGGCATGCGGATGTCGGAGACGACGAGATCGTATCCGCCATGCGCGGCCTTAATCAGCGCCAGACCTCGAGCGCCGTCGGCGGCGATATCGATTGCGTGGCCGGCGCGTTCGAGCGCGCGGGCTGCGAGGGTGCGGACGGACTCATCGTCCTCGACGATCAGAAGCTTTGCCATGGCCGGCATATTTGGCGGGCAAAAGTTGACTTTTCCTGAAAGCGGAGCCGGTCGGGAAGTCTTTTTGGAAGCCGCTCAAACGTCGCCTTTGACGACGCCCACGAATGGCAGTTCGCGGAAAGCATGCGAAACATCCATGCCGTAGCCGACGACGAAATAATCGGGGCAGTCGAAGCCGACATAGTCGGCATTGAGCGCGGTCTGGCGGCGCATGCGCTTGTCGAGCAGCACGGCGATGGAACAGCTTTTCGCGCCACGCGACAGCATCAGGTCGCGGGTGAAGCTCAGCGTCTTGCCCGATTCCAGAATATCGTCGATCAACAGCACGTCGCGGCCGGCAACCTCGTTGTCGATGTCGCGCAGTACCCTCACCTCGCCGCTGGTGGTGCCGGCGCCATAGCTGGAGATGAAGATGAACTCGACTTCCGGCGACAGGCCGACATCGTGCATGGCCCGGATCAGGTCGGCGGCGAAGATGAACGAGCCTTTCAGCACCGAAATCACCAGCAGATCGTGATAGTCGTGCCCGGCGATCTCCTTGGCGAGTTCGAGATTGCGCCGCGCGATCGCCGATGCCGAAAACAGGACTTCGATGTCCTTGCCGCGTACGATGGGCATTGATGGTCTTCCCCGGTGATCGCCTACTCGGCGAAAGTAACCAAAACGGTTCTTACGCCGTTCTTAGGCACGTCGAGCCGGCTGGCAAAGCCGAATCTTTCGCCGGATGCCAGTGAACGGCCTGATGTCCCCAACGTATAGCGGATTGTGCGCCCGTCCTTGCCCGTCACGCGGATTTCGAGCGGCGGCAGGGTCGCGGGGCCCATCCCGTCGTTCGCCGCCTCCCCATCGACGAACAGCACCGGGTTCGTGCCGGAGACGTCGACGCGTGACGTGACGCCTGAAATGGTCAGCGCCGACGCTTGCGCGCCGGCGAAGAACGGCGCCTGGCGCACCAGCGCATGGCCGCCGGAGACCCAGAAGGCGGCAAGAGCGGCGCCGACGCCGGCGATCCAGAAGATCGGCCCACCGCGTGATGCCGGCCGTTTCGCTGGCGCTTCCGGCTTGCGCAGCATGTCCATGCCCTCGATGGGCGGGGTGACGATCGCACGCGGCGGTGGTGAATCGCTTTCCACCGCAGGAGCAAGGCGCGGCATCACTTCATAGTCGGCATCGATGATATCGGCCGCCGGACCGCGCACGATCCGGTCCGCCACGGCAATTGCCGGTGGATCGGTCATGATTTCGCCGGAAACCGGGCGCGCGGTTCGCTGGTCAGCCATCATGGCCCAGTATTGCACCTGTTCGCTTTTCGTTTCTTTTGCGTAAACACAAATGGTTAACGCTTCCCCACCGGAGCTGTCGTGACAAGCCGAAACAACCCAGGAATTAACCGCCGGTTAACCATGCCGGCCGATGGTCTTTTCGCAGAACAGGCCGGCTCGCCGCCGGCAGGAATTTCAGGTCGCCGAAATTGATTCGCTTCGAAAATGTCGGCCTCCGCTATGGCATGGGTCCGGAAATCCTCCGCGACATCTCTCTGCACATACCGGAGCGCTCCTTCCAGTTCCTGAGCGGGCCTTCGGGTGCCGGCAAGACGACGTTGCTGCGCCTTTTGTTCATGTCGCTGAAGCCGACGCGTGGACTGATCACCATCTTCGGCAAGGACCGCTCGCGCATCTCACGCACCGAACTGCCGCATCTGCGCCGCCGCATCGGCGTGGTGTTCCAGGATTTTCGCCTGCTCGACCACATGACCACCTATGAGAATGTTGCTTTGCCATTGCGCGTGCGCGGGCGCGAAGAAGCGAGCTACCGCACCGATGTCACCGAACTGTTGAAATGGGTGGGGCTCGGCGAACGCATGCATGTGCTGCCGCCGGTTCTGTCAGGCGGCGAGAAGCAGCGCGCCGCGATCGCGCGCGCCCTGATCGAGCAGCCGGAGATCTTGCTGGCCGACGAGCCGACCGGCAATGTCGATCCGCCGCTGGCGCGGCGGCTGCTGCGGCTGTTCATCGAACTCAATCGCCTCGGCACCGCCGTGGTGATCGCGACCCACGATCTTGGCCTTATGGAACAGGTCGACGCGCGCCGCATGATCCTGGCCGGCGGAAGGCTTGATATCTATGACTGAGCTATCGGCTGACCATTTCGAGGAACAGGATGCCGAGGCGGTCGAGGCAAGACCGCGCGCCCAGCGCAAGATGGCGCCGATCGTGCCCGCGCAGAACATTGCCGGCCGCGCCCTGGTGCTGGTCATCGCTATCATGACCTTCCTGTCCTGCCTGACCTTCGGCGCGGTGACGCTGGTGCGCGACACGGCCTCGGTTTGGGAAAACCAGATCTCGCGCGAAGCGACCATCCAGATCAAGCCGGCCGACGGCCTCGACATGGAGGCAGCGCTCAGCCAGGCCTCACAGATCGCCGGCGAATTCCCCGGCGTGAAGTCGACCCGGATCATCGACCGCGAAGCGACCGCCAGGCTCTTGGAGCCCTGGCTGGGATCGGGCCTCAACATCGACGACCTGCCGGTGCCGCGGCTGATCATCGTAACCATCGACGAGAACAGTCCGCCGGACTTCGCCGCCATGCGCGCCGCGATCACGCCGAAGCTGCCGAGTGCATCGCTTGACGACCACCGCACCTGGGTCGACCGGCTGGTGGCCATGGCCCGCACCACGGTGACCATCGGCGTCGCCGTTCTGGCCCTGATGCTGTCGGCAACGGTGCTGACCGTGGTGTTCGCGACCCGTGGCGCCATGGACGGCAACGGCCACATCATCGAGGTGCTGCATTTCGTCGGCGCCGAAGCGCGCTTCATCGCGCGCGAATTCCGCCGGCATTTTCTGGTCACCGGCATGAAGGGCGCGGCCGCCGGCGGAGCGGCGGCGGTGCTCGTCTTCATCGTGTTTTCCTGGTGGTCGTCGCGCAATATGGCAACGCCGCAGGCCGATCAGGCCACCGCCTTGTTCGGCAACTTCGCCATCGGCTCCGCGGGCTACCTAGGTGTCGTCCTGATGGTGCTGGTGATTGGCGCGCTGACGGCGGCAACTTCGCACGCCACGGTCGTCGCCTATCTCAGCGACATCGACGTTCGCCAACCCGACGCATGAAAGGAACTCGTCTTGGCGTGGATCGAAAGAGCGCGATCACGGATGGAGAATTCGCGTAACGCAAAGTGCGTCTTTTACCTATCAAAGGCCGCATTTCGGGATTAACCATATGACCATGGACGTGCGGGACTCGACCGGGACGGCTGGACAGCTGCCAGTGGTGGTTGCCCGTTGGCGCGGCCATGGCAGACTTAGCCATTTAAGGACCGCCCTGCGTCTCTTCGCCGTCTCCCTGTTTGTGCTCGCAACAGTGTTCGCTGGCGGCTTCGGCTGGTTTGCCAGCAAGGTCAGCCATCTGACCACGCCCGCCAATCCGGCCAAGGCCGACGCCATCATTGTGCTGACCGGCGGCCAGTCGCGCCTCGACGCGGCGATGGAGCTGCTGGCGTCCGGCAAGGGCGAGCGGCTTTTGATCAGCGGCGTGCATCCCTCCGCCAGCCGTCACCAACTCCAGGCGGCGACCGGCGGCGACAAGAAGCTGTTTTCCTGCTGCGTCGACATCGACCGCGCCGCGCTCGACACGATCGGCAATGCCGAGGAAAGCGCCAAATGGGTGGAAAACCATGCCTATGGCACGGTGATCCTGGTCACCAACAATTATCACATGCCGCGCAGCCTGCTGGAAATGGGCCGGCTGCTGCATGGCGCCAAGCTCGAACCCTACCCGGTGGTCAATTCCAACCTCGATAACGGCAATTGGCTGACCAAGCCGCGGGCGGTGCGCGTGCTGTTCACCGAATACACCAAATACCTGCTGGCGCTGGCTCGCGGCATCATCCCGCTGAAGCCGACGCCTGAAGGCATCGCGCTGGCCGAGACCGCCGCCGGCGGCTGAGCCCGTGTCATTGCTTGGCGCCAGCCCCTGAAACGCCCTTGAGGCGCGCGATCTCTTGCTCAAGGTCCTGGATGCGCCGGTCGCGCTCGCCAAGCGCCGCCGCCACATCAGCCGCCTCGAAGCGCTGCGGTATATGTTGCGGGCAATTGGCATCCCACGCCGAGACGGTGAACAGGATGACCTGTTCGGGACGCGCCTTGTAGTCCGGCGGCATCAGCCGCGCCGTCAACCCGGCGTCGTTTTCGACAACGCGTGCCGTGCCCCAGATCTTGATGCGCTGGCGCATCATGTAATCGATCAGGAACAGGAAGGCCCTCGGATTGTCGGCCAGATTGCCCTGCGTGACGAACTGCTTATTGCCGGAAAAATCCGCGAAGCCGATGGTCTTCTCGTCGAGCACCTTGAGAAAGCCGGCAGGGCCGCCGCGGTGCTGGATGTAGGGCTGGCCATCGCCATTGGCCGTCGACAGGAAGACGCTGGTCTGCACTTCGATGAAGGCGGCGAGGTCCGGTGTGATCGCCGACTGCCAGCCGCCGCGCTCCTCGACGCGGGCGTAGGACTGACGCGAGCCCTTACGCGCCTGGATCGCCTTGACCGTCGGCGTGAAGGCGACATCGCTCGTAAAAGCGTGTGCGTTCATCGAAACCTCCTTGCATGAAACGTTTCTAAAGGCCGAGCTCCGACAACGTCGGATGGTCGTCCGGCCGCCGGCCGAGAGGCCAGCGATATTTGCGCTCGGCCTCGGCGATCGGCAGGTCGTTGATGCTGGCGATGCGCAGCCGCATCAGCCCGTGCTCGTCGAATTCCCAGTTCTCATTGCCGTAGCTGCGGAACCATGAGCCGCTGTCGTCGTGCCATTCATAGGCGAAGCGCACGGCGATGCGGTTGCCGTCGAAGGCCCAGACCTCCTTGATTAGCCGGTAGTCGAGTTCGCGTGTCCATTTGCGCGTCAGGAACGCCTGGATCGCATCGCGGCCTTGCAGGAACTCGGCGCGGTTGCGCCAACGGCTGTCCGCCGTATAGGCGAGCGCCACCCGCGCAGGATCGCGCGAGTTCCAGGCATCCTCGGCCATGCGCGCTTTCTGTGCTGACGTCTCGGCGGTGAAGGGCGGAAGCGGCGGGCGGCTCTCAGACATGGGATTTCCTCTGCGGCATGAAGGTTGAGGCCGGCGGGCACCGCCGCCCCTTTTCCGGATTCAGGCAGCATCGCGGGCGGAAACAACCGGAAAATCGATCTCCGTCTGGGCAACCTCGTTGATGTAGTTGGTCCAGACGTTTAGGGCGACATGCTGGACGATCTCGATGATCTCCCCGTCGTCATAGCCCGCGAGCCTGACAGCGGCGAGATCCTCCTGGCCGACATGCCCGCGGCTTTGCGCTACTCCGGCGGCAAAACGCACCGCCGCGGCCGCCTTGGGATCCGTGGAGCCGCCATGGCGGTTGGCGATCATCTCGGCATCGTCGAGCCTTGCAAGGTTTTTGCCGAGATAGGTGTGGGCGGAAAGACAGTAGTTGCAGCCATTGATCTCGGCGACCGCCAGCGCGATGCGCTCGCGCGTCGGCGCCGGCAGCCGGCCCTTGGCCAACGCTCCCATCATGCCGATATAGCCTTCCAGCGCGGCCGGACTGTTGGCGACCACCCGAAACAGATTCGGGACGACACCGAGCTGTTTTTCCACCGCCTGCAGCATGGGCAGCGCGGCGGCGGGAGCGTTTGCGATGGACGAAGGCGTGGCAATGCGGGGCATGGAGATTTCCTTGTTGAGGTACCCCGCCTATATGCAGCCTTCCATGTTGCGGATGTAGATGTCATATTTGCAATCAATCCTTCCATTTTCTGGAAGAAATGATGGATCGTCTCGAAGCCATGTCCCTTTTTGTCGCGGCAGCGGAAGGCGGCAGCCTTTCCGCCGCCGCGCGCCGTTCGGATGTTCCGCTGGCAACGGTCAGCCGCAAGGTCTCCGATCTGGAGCGCCATCTGAAGACACGCCTGTTGAACCGCTCGACGCGGCGGCTGACACTGACCGATGCGGGCCATGCCTATCTCGCTGCCTGCCGCCGCATTCTCGACGAGGTCGGCGACGCCGAGCGCACCGCCGGCGGCGAATACAGCGCCCCGACAGGGGAACTGATCATCACCGCGCCGATCGTCTTCGGCCGCCTTCACGTGTTGCCGGTTGTCACCGAGTTCCTCGCCGCCTATCCCCTGGTGGATATCCGCCTCACGCTCGGCGACAGGATAAGCCAGTTGGCCGAAGACCATATCGACCTCGCCGTCCGCATCGGCAGGCTGCCGGATTCGCGGATGGTCGCCATCAGGGTCGGCTCGATCGGTCATGTTGTCTGCGCAAGCCCGGCCTATCTGGCCGGACACGGCATTCCTGGGACGCCGGGAGAGCTCGAGACGCACAGCTGCATCACCTTCGAGGGCCTTGGCTCGCTTGCCACCTGGACCTTCACCGTGGACAAGGCTGATTTTGTCGTACCGGTCCGCTCAAGGCTTCGGGTCAACACCGCTGAGGCGGCGACCGATGCGGCGATCGCCGGGGTCGGGTTGACCCGGGTGCTTTCCTACCAGATCGTCGCCGCCGTACGATCAGGAACACTGCGCCCCGTGCTCAGGGATTTCGAACCCGAGTCTTGGCCGGTAAACCTGGTGCATGCGGGCCAGGGCCGGCTGCCGGTAAAATTGCGCGCCTTCCTCGACTTCGCCGCCCCACGCCTGAGGGAACGGCTGGCGCAGGCGACCTGGTAGCACGGGCAGTATCGCACCGTTTCCTTTTTCCCCGCGCTTGGTGTAACCAACGCACACTTCCTCACCGGACCTCCCCCATGCTTTATGTCAGATCGCTGGCGTTCAATTTCGTCTTCTACGTCAATCT
Source organism: Mesorhizobium sp. WSM3626 (assembly GCF_000513935.1). GTDB lineage: Bacteria > Pseudomonadota > Alphaproteobacteria > Rhizobiales > Rhizobiaceae > Mesorhizobium > Mesorhizobium salmacidum. The sequence goes on from NZ_AZUY01000011.1 coordinate 93,348, forward strand.
GATCGTCCAGATGATCCTCTGGACCCCGTACTATTTCCTGTCGTCCCGCCACCGCGCCTGGTTCGTGCCGAAATTCTGGTCGCGCACCTCGATGTGGCTCTATGACAAGATCGCCGGAACGACAAACGACATCACCGGGCAGGAAAACCTGCCCGAGGGCTCCTTCATCCTGGCGCCCAAGCACCAATCGTTCTGGGACGCTATCGCCTTCTTTCCTTACCTCCATGACCCGCTTTACATCCTGAAGCGCGAGCTGACCTGGATCCCGTTCTTCGGCTGGTATATCTTGAAGATGCGCATGATCCCGGTTGATCGCGGCAGCCGCTCCAAGGCGCTGAAGGCCGTGGTCGCAGCGACCAAGGAAGAGATGGCGCGCAACCCGCGCCAGTTGATCATCTATCCCGAGGGCACGCGCCGGGCGCCGGGCGACGAGCCGGCCTACAAATACGGCATCGTCGAAATCTACACGCAGCTTGGCGTTCCGGTGGTGCCGGTCGCCCATGTCGCCGGCCTCTATTGGCCGCGCCGCAAGTTCCTGCGCTATCCCGGGACCGTCAAGGCGCGCTTCCTGCCGCCCATACCGCCTGGTCTGGGCAAGGACGAGTTCATGGCGCGGCTGATCGGCGAGACCGAGGCTGCCTGTGACCAGCTTCTCGTCGAGGCATCGCGCGCCCCCAATCCGCCGGCCCTGCCGCCAACGGCGATCAAGCGGCTTCGGGAGCTGGGCACGAAGGCCTGAAGGCTCTCCGGCCAAGCCGTCAACCGTGCACCGCCAGCGCCGTGGTCAGCAGCAGCGTCGCGGCAAAAGTCAGATTGATGATCCGCGAGGCGACAGGCCGGCGCAGGAAGCGCGAGAACGCCGCACCGGCAAGAAGCCACACGGCATGGATGACAACGATCATCACCGCGAGAACGGTCAGTTTCGTCCACAGCCGGAGCTCGGCATCGCCCGCGCTCGACGAAGCACCCGCGAACACGGCGGCGATCGCCACATACGCCTTCGGGTTGGCCACCGCGAGGAGAAAACCGGCCAGCCATGTCGGGCGCGACGCGTCGGCGGCGCGTACAGCCAATGGCGGGGCGGTGGCGATCTTGAAGGCGAGATAGAAGATGTAGGCCGCGGACGCGCCAACCAGCAACGGCGCCAGCTTCGGCATCGACCCGAGCACCGCCATGACACCGGTCGCCACGACCAGCAGCACGGCGATCGTGCCCAGCACGATGCCGCCGGTGTAGCGCAGCGAATCGCGCAGGCCGAAGGCGGCGCCAACGGCGGTGACGCTTATCGTCGCCGGCCCCGGGCTACCCATCACCACGGTGGCGGCCAGCAACAGCGCAAGCAATTGGCGCCAAAGCTCCGGCTGCGAAACAAGCGATCCGGCCATCTGATCCTCCGCCCTGCAACCCCGTGCGAAGGACGGTATGGCAAGGCATGAGGATCGTCTTGGACGTTCGTGCGCCCCGCGCTGCCGGCCGCCTCAGACGCTGGCTTTGTCGAGTTCGGCCATGTCGTCCGCGCTCAACTTCAACGACACCGCCTTGATCAGGCTGTCCATCTGGCTCGGCTTGGTGGCGCTGGCGATCGGCGCGGTGACGCCTGGCCGTGCGATAACCCAGGCAAGCGCCACTTCCGCCTGCTTGGCCGAATGCCTGGCGGATACGGCGTCGAGCGCCGCCAGAATGCGCATGCCGCGTGGATTGAGATAGCTGCCGACATCCTCCCCGCGCTCGCTCTGGCCGAGATCGGCTTCCGTGCGGTACTTGCCGCTGAGAAAACCCTTGGCCAGACTGAAATAGGTGATGACGCCGATATCCTCGGCCACGCAGAGGTCGCGTAGCGGGCCGTCGAAGGAGGAACGGTCGTAGAGATTGTATTCCGGCTGCAGCACCTCATAGCGTGGCAAGCCGCGCAGGCTTGCCACGTCAAGTGCCGCGCGCAACTGACCGGCATCGAGGTTAGAACAGCCGGCATAGCGGATCTTGCCCTTGGCGAGCAGTTTCTCATAGGCGCCGAGGGTTTCCTCATAGGGCGTGGTCGGATCCGGCCAGTGCGATAGATAAAGGTCGATGAATTCTGTCCGCAGCCGCTTCAGCGATGCGTCGACGGCCTTTTCGATATAGGCGGCCGACAGGTCCTTGTGGCCCTGCCCCATGTCCGAGCCGACCTTGGTGACCACCACGACCTTGTCGCGATTGCCACGATCCTTCATCCATTTGCCGATGATGGTTTCCGATTCGCCGCCCTTGTTGCCGGGAACCCAACGCGAATACGCGTCGGCCGTATCGATGGCATTGAGGCCCGCGCCGACGAAGCGGTCGAGCAGGTCGAAGGAGGTTTTCTCGTCAGCGGTCCAGCCGAAGACATTGCCGCCCAGAACCAGCGGCGCGATGGAAAGGTCGGTGCGACCGAGACGGCGTTTCTGCAAGACGGATCTCCGTGATGATTGGGACCGGGCGATGCCGCCCGCTGGCTGGGTTCGGAGCTTAACCTAGGTCCTGCCGCATCGAGGTCAAAGGCCTGGCCGCCTTTTTCCGCAGAGCCAGCGCTTCACGAAGTCGCTATCCGGCGCGCCACATCCTCCAGCCAGTGGTCGCGGATATCGAGCGCTTCCAGATGCTTGAGCGTGCTCAGCACATAGTCCTCATTGTTGCCGGATCGGCCGACCGCGCCGCGCACCAGGGCCGCCGCATCGGCCGCATCCAGCGCACCGGCATATTGCTCATGCCTGCGGTCGACGATGTAGGCCACGGCTTCAACCGCGCCGCCGCCGTCGAGGCGCACCTTGAGCGTGCGTTCGAGATAGACGCTGGTGACGAGCTCGCGTTCGCGTAGATACGCAATGACCTCGTCGCGCAATTCGCCAGGCACGCGGAATGCAAGGCCGACGCAGGAGCCGCCATGGTCGAGGCCAAGCACCAGTCCGGGCCGCTGACGCGTGCCGCGGTGCACGAAGGAATAGACGCAGAGCGAGCGGCGATAGCCATGCAGGTGGGCGCGTCGTGTCTCGACATGCGCGAAACCCGGCCGCCAGATCAGCGAACCGTAGCCGAACACCCAAAAATCGCCCATATCAACGCGCCTGATTGCAAAAAGAATGGCAACACCGCACCGGAAACCGGTGTTTTTTCCGCCCGTGTCCGTCTACCTATTCGTCTCTGTCCCCTGGTGTTGTCGGAATCGAGAATCCGTCCACACCATCCATGCGTTAACGAGAGCCAAAGCATGACGTCAAGTGACGAACGCCAACCGGGTAGCCGTCGCCGCCTGTGGTGGCTTGCCGCGTTCATCCTGGTGCTGTTCGCCATTTACAGCGCCGGCTGGTTCTATATGGCCGGCAGGGTGAGGTCCGAGGCCGACAAGGCGGTTGCCACGCTCAACAAAAGCGGCATCGCGGCCGGCTGCGCCAATCTCCAGGTCGGTGGCTATCCCCTGAGCTTTGCCGTCTCTTGCGACAACCTCGCTTACGAGGACGATGCCAAGAACATCGCCGCCTCGGCCGGTAGTTTCAATGCCACCGCCCAGATCGTCCAACCCTTGTCGCCGGTTGCCAGTCTGCGCGGTCCGCTCCGGACCTCCGTCCCGGGCATGATGCCGCTCTGGATCGACTGGGACAATCTGCAGGCCAACGTCAAACTGTGGTACCCGCTGCCGCGGCGTATATCGCTGCAGGCCGAGGGCCTGTCAGGCCAAACCGACCCGGCCGACGACACCGATCCGGTCGAACTGTTCAGTGCTGGCAATGCATCAGGCCAGTTGCAGCCGAATGGCGGGGATCTCGACTATGTCGGCAGCTTTGGCGATCTCGAGATCGATCCCGACGCGATCGGCGGGCGCGTGCTGCCGGCGCTCGATGCCAGTGGCGACGTGACACTGAAGAACGGCGTCGCGGTGATCGGCACACAGGTGAAAAGCCTGCGCGGCCAGAGGATCGAAATCCGCACCCTCGATCTGTCGTCGGGAACGGCGCGTGTCACCGTTTCCGGGCCGCTTTCGGTCGATGCCGAGGGCCTGGTCGACGCCGATCTGATGATCAGGATCAAGGATCCCAAGGCCGTGGCATCCATTCTTGCCGGCGCCATACCCGAGCAGAAGAATGCGATCGAGCAGGGTTTTGGCGCCCTGGCGCTGCTTGGCAGCGAACCGTCGATGCCGCTGAAAGTGGTCAAGGGCAAGGCCTCGCTCGGCTTCATCCCGCTGGGCAAGATCAAGCCGGTGCAATAGTCTCGCCATGGCAAGACCCGTGAAGCTCCTGAGTGTCGGGGCGCTGACGCTGGATACGATCCTGCGTGTCGATACATTGCCCCATCATCAGGGAAAGTTCATCGCCTCCGACGGCATCCAGATCGCCTCGGGCATGGCCACGAGCGCGGCCTGCGCCGCGCATCGTCTCGGCGCCGAGGTATCGCTATGGGCGAGCGCCGGCGACGATCCGGTCGGCGATCAGCTGATTGCGGGAATAGAGGCCGAGGGCGTCGATTGCAGCCATGTGCGCCGCGTCAGCGGTGCGCGCTCGGCACTGGCCTCGATCCTGGTCGATGCGCATGGCGAGCGGATCATCGTGCCTTTCTACGACACACGCGCTCAGGCTGATCCCGACGCCTTGCCGTTCACCGACTTCACGACATTCGATGTCGTGCTGGCCGACGTGCGCTGGCCGGGTGCCGCTGCCCTGGCCCTGAAGGCGGCGCGCGGCGCTGGCCGGCCGGCTATCCTCGATGCCGATACCGCGCCGCTTGCGGTGCTGGAACAATTATTGCCGCTGGCCTCGCACATCGTCGCCTCCGAACCGGCAGTCCGCATCATATGTGGCCACGCGCTGGATCTGGAGACCGCCTGCACCGACCTTGCCTCCCGCACCGATGCCTTCGTCGCGGTCACCGGCGGTGCGGCGGGAACCTGGTGGCTCGATCGAAGCGCTGGATCAGCCCGCCATGTCGAGGCACTGAGGATCAAGGCGGTCGACACGCTGGCCGCCGGCGATGTCTTTCATGGCGCCTTTGCCGTCGGGCTGGCGGAAGCCATGCCGGTCGAACAGGCCTTGCGTTTCGCAAGTGCGGCCGCCGCGCTCAAATGTCTGCGCTTCGGCGGCAGGCTGGGCGCGCCGGATCGGACGGAGACGCTCGCCATGATGGCAGCGACCTGGCCTGAGACAGCTTAGCTCTTTGCCGGGTGCTCGACCGCCTGGCGGCCGAAATCGGGCGCGTCGATATCCTGGCCGGCTTCGATGATCGAGCGGCGCACGGCGCGGGTACGGGTGAACAGGTCGAACAGCTTGTCGCCGTCCCCCCAGCGGATCGCACGCTGCAGGAAGGCCAAATCCTCCGAGAACCGCGCCAGCATTTCCAGGATGGCATCCTTGTTGTGCAGGCACACGTCCCGCCACATGGTCGGATCGGAGGCGGCCAGACGCGTGAAATCGCGAAACCCGGAGGCGGAATATTTGATCACTTCCGTCTTGGTCACCGATTCCAGATCGTCGGCGGTGCCGACGATGTTGTAGGCGATGATGTGCGGCAGATGCGAGACGATGGCCAGCGTCATGTCGTGATGCTGCGGGTCCATCGTGTCGATGTTGGCGCCGCAACGGCGCCAGAATTCCGAGAGCCGTTCCAGCGCTTCCGGATCGGTGCCCGGTACCGGCGTGAAGATGCACCAGCGATTGTCGAACAGGTCGGCAAACCCGGCATCCGGGCCGGATTTTTCGGTGCCCGCCAGCGGGTGGCCGGGAATGAAATGGACGCCATCAGGCACATGCGGTTGCATCTGCGCGATGACCGAGGCCTTGGTCGAGCCGACATCGGTGAGGATCGCCCCCTTTTTCAGCGCCGGCGCGATTTCCTGCGCCACCGCGCCGGACGAACCGACCGGCACCGAGACGATGATCAGATCGGCGTCGTGGACCGCTTCCCTGGCAGCCGTGGTGTAGGAATCGCCGAGGCCCAGTTCTTCGGCCCGCTTGAGCGTTGCCGCGCTGCGGGTCGAGATGGCGACGTGGCGAGCCAAACCCTCACGGCGAATGACGCGGGCGAGCGACGAGCCGATCAGGCCAATGCCGACCAGCGCGATTTTTTCAAACATCGGAGATGTCATGGTTTCTAGCTTTTCAGGAATGTCGTGATCGCGGCGACAACGCCGCGATTGGCCTTTTCAGTGCCGACGGTCATGCGCAGCGCGTTGGGAAAGCCGTAGCCTGAAACGCGCCGCAATATATAGCCGCGCGCGCTCAGATACTCATCAGCAGCCGCCGCCGAATGCTTCTGGTCGTCGGGAAAATGAATGAGCAGGAAATTGCCGACGCTCGGCGTCACCCGCAGTCCGAGCCCGGTCATCTCCTCGCTCAGCCAGGCGAGCCAGGTCTCGTTATGCGCCACGCTGCGCTCGACATGGGCGCGGTCGCGGATCGCGGCGATGCCGGCTTCGATCGCCGTCGCATTGACGTTGAAGGGGCCGCGCACGCGGTTGATGGCGTCGACAATGTGCATTGGACCATACATCCAGCCGATGCGCGCGCCGCCGAGGCCGATCTTGGAGAAGGTGCGCGTCATCACCACGTTCTCAGCGCTGCCGACAAGTTCTATGCCGGCTTCATAGTCGTTGCGGCGGACATATTCGGCATAGGCCGCGTCGAGCACCAGAAGCACGTTTTTCGGCAGTCCGGCATGCAGCCGGCGCACCTCCTGGAACGGCACATAGGTGCCGGTCGGGTTGTTGGGATTGGCCAGGAACACGATTTTCGTGCGCGGTGTGACAGCCGCCAGCATCGTATCGATGTCGGCGCGCTCGTCGGTCTCCTTGACCACCACCGGGGTGGCGCCCGCCGACTGGATGTAGATCTTGTAGACCATGAAGGCGTGTTCGGTGAACATGGCCTCGTCGCCGGGCGCGAGATAGGTCTGTGCCAGCAGGCCGAGGATCTCGTCGGAACCGTTCGAGCAGATGATGTTCTGCGCGTTGAGGCCATGCACCTCGGCGATCGCCTCGCGCAACCGCCTGGCGGTGCCGTCGGGATAGACGTCGAGTTTGCCGGCGACCTCACGCGCGGCCTCGATCGCCTTCGGCGAGGGCCCAAGCGGATTCTCGTTCGACGACAGCTTGTAGACCTTGGCGACACCGGCCGGCGCCGTGCTCTTGCCGGGCACGTAGGCGTCTATGTCCATGATGCCCAAGCGCGGGGTCGGACGTGCCTGATCAGGTGTCTGGTTCATTTTTGCAAAATCCGTCGAAAACGCCTCCATCCGGAAGCCGCTGCGGAAATACAAGCCATGGCAGGCAATGTCGAGGGGCGGCAGTGGTGCCGGCCGCCGGCATTGACGGCGAGGCGGGTGAGTTCTAGAAGGACAGGGACAGTTCCGTGGTGATTTGGCCGGTCGGCTTGCAGCCACGTTAAACAATTCGCTAAAGGGCCGTTTGCGTGACGTAACCGGCTTTGCGAAGGCAATGCCGGTTTTTTATTGTCCGCGACCGGCCGGACGAACGCATCGGCGGCGCGGAGATCGGCAGCGATTTCCGCAAAAAGCATGGTGCAGCAAGAGAGACGTGATGGCTGTTCTGCGTGCAGGAAAGACCAACAACGAGGCCGATCAACCGTCGAGCCCGGTGTTGCGTTTCGGGCCCGACAAGCCGCTCAAGCTCGACGCCGGCACGCTGCTGTCGCCATTCCAGATCGCCTACCGGACCTATGGCACGCTGAACGACGCCCGTTCCAATGCCATCCTCGTCTGCCATGCGCTGACCGGCGACCAGCATGTCGCCAGCACCAATCCGGTGACCGGCAAGCCAGGCTGGTGGGAAGTGCTGATAGGCCCCGGCAAGATCATCGACACCAGCCGCTTCTTCGTCATCTGCTCCAACGTCATCGGCGGCTGCCTTGGTTCCACCGGGCCGGCCTCGACCAACCCCGCCACGGGAAAGTCCTATGGGCTCGACCTTCCGGTCATCACCATCCGCGACATGGTGCGTGCGCAGCAGATGCTGGTCGACCATTTCGGCATCGAGAAGCTGTTCTGCGTGCTGGGCGGTTCGATGGGCGGCATGCAGGTGCTGCAATGGGCGTCGAGCTATCCCGAACGGGTTTTTTCGGCACTGCCGATCGCCACCGGCGCGCGCCATTCGTCACAGAACATCGCTTTCCACGAGGTCGGCCGGCAGGCCGTGATGGCCGATCCGGACTGGCATGGCGGCAAATATTTCGAGCACGGCAAGCGCCCGGAAAAGGGGCTGGCAGTGGCGCGCATGGCCGCCCACATCACCTATCTGTCGGAAGCCGCCCTGCACCGCAAATTCGGCCGCAACCTGCAGGACCGCGAAGCGCTGACCTTCGGCTTCGATGCCGATTTCCAGATCGAGAGCTATCTGCGCCACCAGGGCATGACCTTCGTCGACCGTTTCGACGCCAACTCCTACCTCTACATGACACGGTCGATGGATTATTTCGACCTCGCCGCCGACCATGGCGGCCGGCTGGCGGACGCCTTTGCCGGCACCAAAACCCGCTTTTGCCTGGTGTCCTTCACGTCGGATTGGCTATTTCCGACCGAAGAGAGCCGCTCCATCGTCCATGCGCTCAACGCCGCCGGCGCCTCGGTATCCTTCGTCGAGATCGAGACCGATCGCGGCCACGACGCCTTCCTGCTCGACGAACCGGAACTGTTTGCCGCCATCAACGGCTTCATCGGCTCGGCCGCGCGCGCCAGGGGGCTGGGCGTATGACCCCGAAAAGTTGCAGACTTTTCGGATCAAGGTCATGCGCCAAACAGAAAGGCGAAGCCATGACCCCGAGGAGTTGCGGACTTTCCGGACCATGGTCATGCGCCACTCAGGAGGCGAAACCATGAGCGTCAACGGCAGCCAGCGCGTCGACCTCGAGGTCGTCGCCAACCTCATCCCGCCGCAATCGCGCGTGCTCGACGTCGGCTCCGGCGACGGTTCGCTGCTCGAATTGCTGCAGGAAACCAAGCAGGTCGACGGCCGCGGGCTCGAGTTGTCGCAGCGCGGCGTCAACGAATGCGTGGCGCGCGGCCTCTCGGTCATCCAGGGCGATGCTGACAAGGATCTCGAATTCTATCCCGACAAGGGTTTTGACTTCGTCGTCCTGTCGCAGACCCTGCAGGCCACCCGCAATCCAAAACTGGTGCTCGACGAACTGCTCAGGATCGGCAATCGGGCGATCGTCTCCTTCCCCAATTTCGGCCATTGGCGGGTGCGCCTGTCGCTGTTCGTCAAGGGCCGAATGCCGGTGACCAAGGATCTGCCCTATTCCTGGTACGACACGCCCAACATCCACTTCTGCACCATCCGCGACTTCGTCAATCTGTGCGAAGAGCTTGGCGCGACGGTGGAAAAGGCGACAGCGCTCGACGCCAACGGCCAGAAGATCGGCCTGTCGATGCCATGGTGGTTCTGGAATTTCTTTGGCCAACAGGCTGTGTTCCTGCTGAAGCGGTAGTGGTTGCCATGCATCTCTTTCGCAGACGGCCTCTTCCGGTTGAAATACCACCTGACATCCTGTCTGGCATAAAGGCTGGAATTCTGGTCTGCACGTCACCGCGCAGCGGCAGCAATCATCTCGCTGGATTGATGGCAGCCGCCGGGCTTGGCAACCCGTTGGAGTGGTTCGGCGGCCGCCGTCTTCTTGAATTGCCGAACTATCCTCGCGATCCCCGCGCTCAAGTCTTGCGGGCATTGAGGGATGGGCGATCCGCTTCCGGAATTTACGCAGTCAAACTGTTTGCCAGCCAATTTTCACAAGTGGCTAGAACCATCGACCTACCAGCCACCCTCCCAGAATTGCGCTATGTCCGTTTGACGCGCCGCGATCTCCTTGGCCAGGCAATCTCCTGGGCGCGCGCCCGTCAGACCGGCCGATTCCGTTCCACTGAGACCGCCAACAACGCGCCACGTTACGACGGCGCGGCGATCGCACAGTCGCTTGATAAACTTGTGCTGGAAAATCTGGTTTGGGACCTCTGGTTTGCAAAAAACGGTGTGCCTTTCCTGTCGTTGACATATGAGGATCTTTTGCAAGACCCACAGACCAGTCTTAAGCAAATCGCTGGTCTCGTTGACGCCGAGCTTGGCCGTGACGTCGGATTTGGCTTTGCGTCCGGCCTCGCAATTCAACGAGACACCGTCAATGTAGAATGGCGGCAGCGTTTCTTGGCGCAATATTCAGACACTTCAAGATTCCCGGTTGACCGCACTCGCGGTTCCCTTTGGTCCCGATTTGGTGGCGGTGGCTGATCGTCAGTATTGTTGGGAAACATCCCCGCGTGATCTTGAAAGGGTTGCCTTTAGGCCGACTTGCAGGGACTATCGCCAGTGCGACGCAGCGATCTGGTCCATGCGGAAATGGTTGAACCACACACAACATATTCCCTCGTGGTGGAGATGGAGAACGCCAAGTCCATCGATTGGGACGAAGTCGGCGTTGGCCTGAAGGCCTTGGCACGTGAAATCACCACGGTTTCTTCAGCCGGCTTGCACAGACCCAAGGTTGTTATCTCTCACGGCGGCACGGACGCCGACGCTGGATCGCTTCGCATCGACGTCAGGGCGGTAGCGCCACAGCTGGAACAAGTTGCCGATCTGATCTTTGCCGCTTTCCCCGGGGGCCGATACTACGATCTAAAAAACAACGGCATATTGGCAACGGACGGGGATATCGTCCTTTTCACCGATTCCGATGTAGTGGCCGAACCAGGCTGGCTATCAGGTTTGCTTGAGCCCTTTAGCGATCCAGAAGTTATGTGTGTGAATGGATATACTTATCTTTCATACGATGATTTCTTTTCGAGGACGTTTGCACTGATCTGGTTTTTCCCAATGGCTCACGGGGACAAGCGGTTTGCCTCGAAACGAGCGATGAACGCCAACAATGTAGGGTTTCGGCGCGACTGGATCGTCGATCATCCTTTTCCAAGACACAATGGCTTCAAGGTCTCGTGCACATTGCTGATGCGCGAACTGCAACGCGAAGGCCAGACAATTCGTAATGTCAACGCACGCGTCTACCATTACTCACCGCGGGGCTGGCGTTTTTTTTTCTGGCGCGCCCTGGTCACGGGCAGAGACGCCGACCGAAAGTTCGTGGAGCTCAAATCGCCTGGCCGCACGCAACGGATCGCCAAGTCCTTCAGCCGTTGGTTCACCATGTCATGGCGCACCATAAGACGGATTGTCGGCCATGCCGGGGATACCGGGATGCCGCTTTGGCAGATTCCATTTTCCCTTCTTGTCGGCCTTGCATTCTACAGTTTGGCGTTTTGGGGCCAGTTCAGTCTCGCTACAGGCCTGGTCAGCGACGACATCGAGATCGTGCCCGACTATGTCGGGCACAGCTAGCTGATTTTAGCGGTGGATTCGATCGCCCTTGCGAAAATTGATCGTCAAGGCCACTTCGCAAGCATGGAAGGCAGCGATGGTGTTGCAGTTAAAGCTCCAGGAGCCGGAATTCATCACGCCTTGTCGGTCGAACGACAGCAGAATAGGATGACATAACAGGTTGTTCTTTGTAGCGTCGCGCTGAATCCGATGAGGGCCATCCAGGGGGAAGTCCGATCCGTTCAACCATCCTGAAGATCAAAGGACCTGGCGCGAAGTGTGTTTTTGCGCTGAAGATGGCTGACGCGATATGAGCGGGAAGACGGAGCAGGCGCCCCTCATCACGGTCATCACACCGACCCACAACCGGCGCGAAACGGTGCTCCGCGCCGTCGAAAGCGTGCTTTCCCAGAGCATGCCGCGGTTCGAGCATATCGTCGTCGACGATGGCTCGACCGACGGAACCGAGGCGGCGCTCGCCCGCGTCAGCGATCCGCGGCTGATCTATGTCGGCGCGAAATGGCGCGGCGCCAACGCCGCCAGGAACGCCGGCATCGAACTTGCGCGGACCCCCGTGGTGACATTTCTCGATTCCGACGACGTCTACCTGCCGCACCGGCTTGAGCGCACGCTGGCCCGGTTCGATGACGATCCGTCGCTCGAAGTATTGCTGAGCTCATACGTCTCGCTGAAGAGCGGCCGCGCCACCAACTGCATCAATCCCGAGGCATTCGTGAGTTCCATGGTACTGGAGCGCACGCTTGTGGCGCAGACGATCTTCATCGCCGGCTCGGCGATATCGGCCCGCCGCGAGGCCCTGCTGGCGGTTGGCGGCTATGACAGCGACATCACCCGGATGCAGGACCGGGAGTTGCTGCTGCGCCTCGCGCAGCGGTTCGGCGCGCAATTGTCGGGAGATATCGACTGGACGAAATACAATTCGGAGAATTCGATTTCGGGCCGCAGGACAGGCTATGTCGAAGCCTATGCCAATCTGATGGGCAAGCACCCGCATATCGCCCGCTCCTACCCGCACATTCCGCCCTACATGATCTCACGGCAGATCATCGCCGATATTCTCAGGGGCCGGATACCGGAGGCGTTCGAGGGCTATATGGCCAATCGGTCGTCGAAGGCGCTCGGCTACTCCTTGCCGGAACTGGTCAACGGTTATGTCCAGGGCCGGCGCTGGCGCCGCGATCTCTTCAACACATTCCGCAACGAGTTTGGCGCCCGGCCTGCCTGACCCACGGCCAGGCCTATCGGTCCAGTTCCGGGAAATAGGGATCCGACAGGAACCGCCTGTCCCGTTCCCCCAGAAGGCAGTCGATCGGGGCGTCCATCTCGACAGGCGTGATCTTGGGCTTGTCCTGAATGCCGCTGACTTCCAGAATCAGCTTGCGCCGGATCGCCGTCGAGAATTCGGCGGCCGCATGGATCGGCAGCACGAAGGAACCAGGTCCGCCGGTCACGCACTGCGCATAATACTGATCGAGATGGCTGAAGGTCGGCGATGGCTTGATCAGGATCGGCAGGCCGTTGACGACTATGCCCTTGGCAATGGCCGCATCACGCATCACGGTGACCGGCGGCCCGATATTGTTGGGGCCGTCGCCAGATATGTCGATGACGCTGCGTTCGCCCGCGAAATTGGTGCCGTCGAAAAGCTCGGTACCGAAAGCAAGCGCGCTTGAAATCGAGGTGCCGCGGAAACTCCGGAAGGGGCGGGCCGCAAGCTTGTCGGCAAAGCTGTTAGCGCTCTCGGCGCTGTCGATGATCTGCCAGCCGATGACCGCGTCGTCGCGCGCCGTGCCGGCCCATTCGAAATAGGCGAGCGCAATGCGGCCCGTATGGCCGGAACGGACCGCCTCGATGAAATCGGCATGCCGCAGCGCCTCTACGTAGCCGGCGCGTTGAAGGGCAAACTCGGTTTCGTCCATCGACAGGGAGATATCGACCGCCAGCACCAGTTCGACGTCGACGGCCAGCGTATCCGGCGCCGAAGGAACCGGAGCGGCCTCGGCGCAAGCCAGGCAGGCAAGCAGGCTCATCGTATCAAGCATGGCCAGCACAAGCGATGTTTCGATCGCAACATCGCTCGCGATCACGGCGAAATAAAGCTTGTGGCAGGCGCGCGCCCGGCCGGTCCGAATGCCGGCTGTTCTATGCCTTGCGCCGTGCGGCGACTGGCGGCGGTTCGATGGCACCTGCCCGGACGGGGGCGGGTTTCAGGGCGGGCGCGCCGGTATCCTTCACGATCGTCAGGGAGCGCGGGAAGAACTGATTGTTGTGCAGGCCGCGTCCGATATTGATGATCGCGGCGTCCTTCAGATGCTTATCCAGCAGCGACAGCACGCGCCTTAGCGACGGGCCGTCGAATGCATCCATCGCTTCATCGATAACCACCCATTTCGGCTTCCGCAAGGCGAGCCTCGCGAAGGCGAGCGATCGCTGTTCGTCATCGCCCAACTCCCGCTCCCAGCGGGCCGACCGGTCGAGCGAGGATGACAGCCGCCCGAGGCCGACTTCGGCAAGCACCGCCGAGATATCGGCATCGCTTGCCAGAGCAACACCATAGGGATGGTCAAGAACCTCGCGCAGCGTGCCAGCCGGGAAATACGGGACACGAGGCACGAAGATGGGAGCTTCTCCCGCCGGCATGCCGATCTTTCCGCTCCCCCATGGCCACAGGCCGGCAATGGCGCGGAAGAACAGCGTCTTGCCGGCGCCGGGCTCGCCGGTGATCATCACGCGCTCGCCGACATGGATTTCGACATGCTGGTCGGAGAGCTTCGTACAGCCCTCCGGCGAGGCCACCTGGAGTTTCTCCAACGTCAGGCTGCCATTGGCGTTCTGACCGAAGGAGATACGCTTCTCCTTGTCGTGCAGCACATCGGTTTCATCGAGCGCGATGCGGAAGTCGGCGACACGCATCAGCGTGGCACGCCAGTCGGCGATGCTGCCGATGTTGTTGATGAACCAGCGCAACGACGAATGCACCTGGTTGAAGGCGCCGACCGCCATCATCAGGCCGCCAAAGCTGATGTCGCCCGAGAAATAGACCGGCGAGGCGACCAGGATAGGCGCCACGACGGTGATCCAGCCATAGGTGTCGGTTACCCAGGACAGGTTGATCTGGGCGGTGTAGATGCGCCGCATGGCACCCAGCACCGTGCCGAGGTCGAGTTCGAGCCGTCGCTTGGCATCATTCTCGCCACGGTACAGCGCGATGGCATCGACATTCTCGTTGACGCGCACCATCGAGGAGCGCAGCTCCGCTTCGCGCGTGTAGCGGTCGCTGTTGAGGCGGATGAGCGGCCGCCCGACCAGCCAGCTCAGCCAGGAGGCGGTGCCGGCATAGAGGAACGCCGCCCAGACCATGTAGCCCGGTATCGCCAGCGACCAGCCGCCAATGTGGAACACGAAGCCCGAAGACAACTCCCACAACACGCCGACGAAAGACGCAAGCAGGATGAAGGACTGCAGCAGGCCGACACCAAGATCGGTCGACAGGTCCGACAGATGCGCGGCATCCTGCTGCATGCGCTGATCGGGATTGACGCCGATGGCGCCGGCATTGGCCAGCCGGAAAGCACGCGCCGGCCGCATCCACTGGTCGATCAAATCCAGCGTCAGCGCCTCGCGCAACTTCAGCCGGATCATCTGGTTGAGCCAGGTCTGGCCGATGTTGAGCACCAGCAGCCCACTGGCGATCAAGGCAAAGACGAGAAGCTGATGCAGGAAGGCGGCCATGTCGCGGCGCGCGAGCGCGTCGTAAAAGGGTTGGTTCCAGCGATTGAGCAGAACCTGGCCGATCGACGTCGCGACGATGACGGCCATGATGCCGGCCGACGTCCACAGCAACCATTTGCGAACCGGCGATTCTATCAGCGCCCGCTTGATCGCCGCCACCTGATCGCGCAGGCTGCTGACCACGGCGACCGGCTGAACGGTGGCCTGATTGTCCAGTTGATCAGCCATAGCCGAAGTCCTTGCGTTAAGTAGCGAAGCTGAAACCGGATGAGGCGGCAGCCCCTCAACCACTTTGCCAGTCCAGCACGACAGATAGGTCGGAAAGATGCCGCGCGATGCAAGTTTCCATCGCGATCACGAAGGTGTCGCTTGCCGAGCCGACGATGCCGCACCGCTTCCCTCGGCCCGCCGGCCGAGCCGTGTCGCGCCATGTGGCGACAGCACCGGCACGAAGACGCGGCGGGACGCGCGCTGGGCCACCGGCACGCCTTGATAAAGTCGCTTCTGCGCTTCCACGACAATGACGCCGGAGAAGATCGGCCACAGCCGCCGGCCGGCGCGCTCCAGCACATTGTGGAAGCGCATCATGAAGCGCCGTCGCGATGGCGGGAAAAACAAGGCATCGGACCACGCGGCGGGCGTGAAATTCGCCTCGCGCAGCAGTTCGGTGAGCTGCCCGCGTGAGAAGGGCCGCCCGTTGCCGAACGGCGTATGTTCGAAGCGTGCCCAGACGCCGCGCCGGTTGGGCACGACGATGACGACGCGCCCCGCCGGCGACAGTACCCGCCAGATCTCGTTCAGCGTCTCGCGCGGGTTCTCGACATGTTCCAGCGAATGGACGAGCAGCATGCGGTCGATGCAGGAATCGACCAGCGGCAGCTCCTCGTCGAAGACCAGTGCCGTTGCCGTCGGCCCCGTCGCCGGCCAGACCACGGCGCCCTGGGTCGCCGGCATGAAGGCGAAGACCCGCTCGGCGTCGGAGCCGAAGCGCTCCAGCCAGGGCAAGGTATAGCCGAGACCTACCAGCCGCTCATTGGGCACCGCGGCCCATATCGACGATAGCGCCATGGTGATCGAACGCTCGGCGAACCGGCCGAGCGTTGTCGAATAGAACGAGCGAAGGTCGACGATGTCGGAATGCATGTCAGGGATGTAGCCGTGATGTGGGGTGGATTCAACAAAAGGTCCAAAGCGGCGGCACGGCGGATGTCAATTTGACATCCCAGGATGACATTCGGACGTCATTCGCTTTGACATCCTGGATGTCATTCGCTTTGACATCCGGGATGACATTCACGCAGCGGCACCCTATGTCTGCAGCGGTAAAGGGAGAGATGCGATGCCGGTCGAAATCGAACAGTTCATGTGCCGCACCGACAATTTCGGTGTGCTGGTGCATGATCCCGAAAGCGGCCAGACCGCAATCGTCGACGCGCCCGAGGAAGCGCCGATCCTGGCCGCGATCAAGCGCACCGGCTGGACGCCGACGATGATCCTGACCACGCATCACCATGTCGACCATGTCGAGGCCAATCTGGCGCTCAAGGAGCGCTTCAAGCTGCGCATCGTCGGGCCGGAGGCGGAAAAGGCCAAGATTCCCGGCATCGACGAAACCGTCGAAGAAGGCTCCATCCTTCATCTCGGCGATGAGCGCATCGAGGTGATCGCCACGCCCGGACATACCGCCGGTCATGTCTCCTACCATCTGCCGGCATCGAAAGTGGCGTTCACCGCGGATACGCTGTTCGCGCTGGGTTGCGGCCGGCTGTTCGAATGCAAGCCGCCGGTGATGTACGAATCGCTGAAGAAGCTCGCGGCCCTTCCGGCCGAGACGACGGTCTATTGCGGCCACGAATACACGCTCACCAATGCCCGTTTCGCGCTGAGCGTCGACCCCACCAATTCGGCATTGAAGGAGCGCGCCGCGCGGATCGAGGCGCTGCGGCTCGACAACAAGCCGACGCTGCCGACGACGATCGGCGAGGAACTGTCAACCAATCCCTTCCTGCGCTGGCACGATCCGGCAATCCGCAAGCATCTGGGCATGGAGAAGGCTGGAGATGCCGAGGTCTTCGCCGAGATCCGCAAGCGCAAGGACAATTTCTGAGCGCCGTGTTGGCTTTCTGCCGATGACCAGTTCCGCGGAAATCATAGCAACGCTCGCACTGAAGCCGCATCCGGAAGGAGGCTGGTACGCGGAAACTTTTCGCGACGAAGCCGGCGGTGCGCGGGGCCATTCGACCGCCATCTATTTCCTGCTGGAACGGCATCAGCTTTCGGCCTGGCATCGGGTCAGGGACGCCGCCGAGGTCTGGCATTTTTATGCCGGTGCCCCGCTGGCGCTGTCGATGTGGGAAGAAGGCGGCGCCATTATCGAGCAGGTTCTCGGCATCGACCTCGCGGCGGGCGAACGGCCGCAAATCGTCGTGCCGGCAGGCTGGTGGCAATCTGCGCGCAGCCTGGGCGAGTGGACGCTGGTCGGCTGCACCGTCGCACCAGGTTTCGATTTCGCCGCCTTCGAACTCGCCGAGCCGGGCTGGCAGCCCTAACCCAGCAGGAAACCCAGGGTAATCGCGAGCTGGGCGGCGTAGTACAGCACCCAGACGACGAGGCGCATCAAGGCGCGCTGCGGTGATATGGCGGCGACCAGGAATTTCTCCGTGGCGAGCAGCCCGTCCGATGCCATGAACAGCACCACGCCGCCGATCACCCAGCTACTGTTTGTCGTCAGCGCCGACATGCCCATGGCCAGGATCGCAAGGATATAGGCGGCGATCGGAATACGCAGGCCGGGACCGACACGGCGCCAGAGCGCCGCCAGCATGACAATTGCGAACACCGCCATGGCCAGTGCAATCGCGCCCAGCCAGGATTCGGCGGCAAGCAACTCCAATCCGCCACCGCTACGCAGGAACAGCGCGGCATACACGATGTGGGCGACGAGAAAGCTCGCCAGCCCGCCGAGAAATGCCTTTTCCCCGTCGCGCGACAGGAAGGCGTCACCAACCGCGCTCAGCGCAAGGGCGGCGACCAGCAGCAGCGGGCCGCCCTGGATTGCGGCGAGTACGGCGAGCATAGCCACGGCGAGCGTCTTTGCCGCCGAGCGGGCCAGCGTCGGCCGCATGCCAAGCGTGAAGGCATAGATCACCGCCGCCACCAGCGAAAAGATCAGCGTTGCATTGGCATTGGCGTCGATGCCGCCGGCAAACGGCATCGTCATGCCCTGGCTCCGCCTTCGGATGCCCTGGCCCCGCTGTCGGATGCCCTAGCTCCGCCTTCGGATGCCCCGGCTCCGCTTTCGGATGCCCCGGCTCCGCTCCCGGTCGCCGCTGGCTTGCGCAAGAAGAGCGACTTTGCCGCCAGCGCCGCGCCGCCCGTGATGAGCACGCAGGCGGCCAGAATGCGCAACGAAGGCTCGGCGACGCCGGCCGCGATCAGCACAAGTGTCGACAAAAGCGGTGCCGCGTAGCTTGCGGCACCCAGCACCTGGATGTTGCCGCGCTTGACGCCGATGTCCCAGGCATAGAAGGCAGCGCCCACCGGCATCAGGCCGAGCCCGAGCACGGCCAGCCACTGGCCGGCGCCGTCAGGCAGCACTGTTTCCTCGAGCGCCAGGTGGCAGGCGAGCGACAGCACGGCGGTTGCCGCGCAGAACCAGGTGACGATGCTGGTCGGCACCGACGGGAAACGTCGCGACAGCAGTGAATAGGACGACCATAGCAGGGCGCAGACGGCGGCCATGGCATAGCCGAAAGCATAGCGCGCGTCGAAGGCTAGGCCGCCACCCTTGGTGACGATCAGCACGGTGCCGGCAAGGCCGAGCAGCGCGCCGACGACATGATTCCAAGCCAGTTTTTCGCCCGGCATCAGCGCCGAGCCCAGCACGATCAGCAGTGGCCAGAGATAAGCAATCAGGCTCGCCTCCACCGCCGGCGCGTTGCGCAGCGCGGTAAAATAGAAGAAATGGTAGCCGAACAGGCCGGCAATACCGATCACCCAGACCTGGGGCGGGATTTTCTGGTTCCTGTCGGTGGCCGGCATGAACAGGCGTGCGACAAGCCCTACGCCCGTGCCGATCGAGAAAGTGATCGCCGACAACAGGAATGGCGGCACCTTGCCGGACGCATCCGTCAGCAACGCAAGCAACGCCCACATGGCGACCGCCGAAAAGCCGATCAGTGTTGCGCGCCCCATTTTGTCTCCAGTGGCGCGCCCCATCCTGTCCCCGGTGGCGTGCCTTATTGTACTGCTTCGAACCGCCTGGCGCTGATGGTCAAGGTACCGATCTGCGTTCCGACCGTGGCGTGGATCGGCGCATATACGCCGGTTTGGCCAAGCGGTGCAAACGTCACCATCATGCGGCTTTTGTTCTTGAGGTAGTTGAGCGCCTTGCGGCCCTTGCGATAGCCCGCCACCGGCTCGAAACCCATCTGGCAGGTAACGGTGTCGCCCTTGTAGCCCGGCACCGAGATCGTTCCTTTCGAGGCGTAGGTCAGTGTCAGGTCCGCGCGCATCTCGCCATCATAGAACTTGACCTTGCGGCCGCAGACCTGGTCGAGGCCGTCGGCATGGATGACGGTGGCGGCCATCGGATCGAGCACCGATGCCAGGTCGCCGGCGCCGATCGGCACCCAGGCCTCGGGGTCGCGCTTGCCGGGGGCGGGGATGACCTGCGTCGAGGTCACGTTGCCGTTGGTAAAGCGAATGTCGATCGAGGATGCCTTCTTGCCGGAAGTGTAGTCGGCACGGAATGCCTGCGGCACCATCTTCTGCCCGGAGATCGTACCCTTGGACGAGATCGTGCCCCGCGTGTCGTCGAACAGCTTGGCGAGACCCGCCGCGGAGACACTGCCTTCGATCGCGTAGGCGCCATTCTCATAGTGGCTGGAGAAAGTCGACCTCGCGATCGAGAGACCCAGAAACGACACCGTGTACTCGCCCTTGAACGACTGCGGCGAGGCAGCGGACGCGGCGGACGGCAAGGCGACGGCAAGCGCGGCAACAAGCGCGTGAGATGAACGAGGCATGGCGGGATCGGATCCTTGATTTTCGGCCGGAGGCGGGCGACTCCGGTCTGGCATGTCCCTGTGAGACCGCTTATAGGGTGAAATCCGGCCTTAATATGAAATGCCGGGCGCTTCCGTGGGGAAGCCGGAGCTTGACGCCCCGGTGAAATGCAACTAAGGAACGCCAACTTTTCCATAAGGCCGCCTGACCAGAACCGCGCGCCACCCGGCGTGGGCACAAAAGTTTGGCAGGCCACGAGAGAACTGAAGGTTAGAACCATGTCCCGCACCTGCGAACTCACTGCCAAGGCAGTCCAGACCGGCAACAATGTGAGCCACGCGAACAACAAGACCAAGCGTCGTTTCCTGCCGAACCTCGTCAATGTGACGCTGATTTCGGAAGCGCTGAACCAGAATGTGCGCCTGCGCATTTCTGCCAACGCGCTGCGTTCGGTCGAACATCGCGGCGGCCTCGACGCCTTCCTGGCCAAGGCCGACGTCAAGGAACTGTCGCAGCGCGCGCGTCTCTTGAAGAAGCAGATCGCCAAGAAGACCGCCGAACAGGCTGCCGCTTAATTCGTCTCTCAGGCGGGGGACAACCGCCCTGACCAACCTCTTGTTGGCCACTGAGTATCGGATCGAGATCGCGTAGCGGCCATAGATTCGATGCTCGAACAAAGCGAGCGTGATCCGGTTTTCGGCAAAACGCTCCGCTGGTTCCATTACCCAGGATAAAAAAATGTCTTCCTTTTCGCGATACCTGCCCTTTGTGGCCGCCATGGCGCTTGTCGTCGTGGCTTCGAACATCCTCGTCCAGTTCCCCATGCAGGGCCAGATCGGCGGCCTGTCGCTCGCCGACGTTTTGACCTGGGGCGCCTTCACCTATCCCTTTTCCTTCCTGGTCACCGACCTTGCCAACCGCCGCTACGGACCCGCCGTGGCGCGCCGGATCGTCTTTGTCGGCTTCATGACGGCGGTGGTCTGCTCGATCCTCGTCCCGCCCTTCCTGTTCCGTCATGGCCTGATCGAGTTCGAGACATCAGCCGACCGGCTGGTGCGCATCGCGGCCGCTTCGGGCGCTGCCTTCCTGACCGCGCAGTTGTTCGATGTCACCGTGTTCAACCGGCTGCGTCGGCAGAGCTGGTGGCGGGCACCGATCATCGGCACGCTGGTCGGATCGGTATTCGACACCGTCGTGTTCTTCGGTGTGGCTTTTTCGGCCGCCTTTGCCTTTGTCGGTCCAAGCGATAGTTTCGCGCTCGAAAGCGCCCCATTGATGGGCGTGTTTCATGTCGATGCCATGCGCTNGGTATCCTGGGCGCTTGGCGACCTCAGCGTGAAACTGATGATCGCCGTCGTGGCACTGATCCCCTACCGGCTGCTCGCCGCCCGCTGGAGCCAGCCGGCCATTGCCGCGGCCTAAGCCGTGATTCCCTGGATCCAGCTGGACTCCGCGAGAACGCCCGACAGCCAGCAGGAATTGCGGCTGAAACAGCGCGGTTCCGAATTCTCGATCATGCTCGGCACCAACGAGCTGATGAACAGCCGGCTGAGCGGCTCCGAGGAAGCGCTGGCGAAACTGTCCTGCCAGAGGATTGCGGGGCATCTTCGGCCGAAGATCCTGATCGGCGGGCTTGGCATGGGTTTCACGCTGCGCGCTGCTCTCGCCGAACTGGGCAACAATGCCGAAATCATTGTCGCGGAACTGGTGCCGGCCGTCGTCGCCTGGGCGCGCGGCCCAATGGCCGAGATTTTCGCCGGGTCGCTCGATGATTCCCGCGTCACCATCCGCGAAACCGATGTCGGCCAGTTGATACGGTCGGGGGCCGGCGCCTGGGACGCGATCCTGCTCGACGTCGACAATGGCCCCGAGGGCATCGTCCACAACGGCAATGACGCCCTCTATAGTGCGGCTGGCCTCTCCGCCGCGCGTACCGCGCTCAAGCCGGGCGGCGTGCTGGCGGTGTGGTCGCAGGGGCCGGATGCCGGCTTCACGCGGCGGCTGAAACAGGCAGGTTTCGCGGTCGACGAAGTCAACACGCGCGCCAACGGCAAGCGCGGCGCGCGTCATGTCATCTGGATAGCCACCAAAGCCTCATGATCTTGACCAAGATCGTCGGCGGCCGGGGCTAGTTTGACCGCTGAAGTTCGGCGGCAAGGGCCTCCAGCAGCCCGCGAGTCCCCTCCTCCCGTCCCTTGGCGGAATCGATGCCGTCGAAGAAAGCGCCCTGCTCGGTGTAGGTCAGCCTTGTGCCATCGCCTGAAGGCGTCAGCTCCACGGTGGTCAGCGATGCCGACATGGGCTGCGGCCCGACCGCCATCCTGTAGGAAAACACGATGCGCCGGTCGGCGACGATGTCCTGGAATTGCGCGTCGAGCCTGATCTCCGGGCCGCCGCCATAGCTGAAGCGAGACACCTCGCCGCCGCCGACGCGAAAGTCGAAGCTGAACTCGGCAACGGCAAAACCATCGCCTTCGATGCGCCAACGCCGCACCGTCGCTTCGTTGGCGAAGGCATGGAAGACACGTGACGGCGATTGCGGATAGGTCCGCTCGATGGTGAAGGTGGAGTGGATGACGGAATGCTCATCCTTGACGGGGGCAATCTGGTTCATTGCGGTTCGTCCTTTTTCTGGTTCTGATTTTTCTCGGGGGATTGATCCGTCTCGGCCAGGATCTGGCCAAGACGGTCGAGATGGCGTTCCGCCGGTAGGCGGCGTTCGGCAATCCAGTCGGCGAGCGGAGCGAGCCCGCCGGGTTCGATCCGGCAGGTGCGCACCCGCCCGATCTTTTCGCTGCGGATCAGACCGCAGGCCTCCAGCGCCTGGAGATGCTGCAGCACGGCGGCGAAGGTCATGCCGAACGGCTCCGCCAACTGGCTGACGGTGGCCGGTCCACTGCTCAACCGTTCCAGGATCTGCCGACGGGTGGGCTCGACAAGAGCGCGAAGGATGCCGTCGATCTCTGAATGGTTAAGCATGGACTTGAGTATCGTTCGCGCCATCTCAATTGTCAAGTCCAGACTAAAGTGTTTTCGCAAACACGGTCATGGTCGATAAACTCATTCAGATTTAGTGGTCTGCAGGAACGCTGGGAATGGCCGACGCATGGACAAAATCGCCAAGAGGCGTCGCGGCGGAGCTGCCACTCAATCCTGGTGCAGAATGAATTCCAGATAGAGATTGCGCTGCAGGATCGACTGGTTGTCGTCGGAGATCAGCGAAACCATCAGCGCGCCGTCAGTGCGGGTCCAGACGTCTAGCCCTTCCATATTGTCGATCTGGTAGCCCATGTCGGCTTGCAGCAGCACCGGCCCGTCGGCAACGGCGCCCTTCTCGACGCTCTCTCCATAAATGCGCCGCAGCCGCATCTTGAGCCCGCCCGTCATGGTGAAACTGCGCTCCAGCAGCAAAAGGTCGCCATCGGGCAGAAAGGCGCCATCGGTGATGTCGAAATCGCCGTTGCGCTTGACGGTGAAGACGCCCTTGCGCGGCCCTTCGATGATGGCGGCGTAGATGTTGCCGGTCTTGTCGAGGCTCTTTTCCGAGACCACGACAAGGCCGCCCCGATGCTGGCCGTTGGCATTTGAATGGGTGACTGTCTCGAAGCCGCGGTTCTTCCGCAGTTCCCGCGCCGGCGCCAGGAAATCCAGCTGCCTGAACGGCGCCTTCATGTTGTCCGGGTCGATCCTGAACTGGACGACGCGGTGGTTGCGTTCGAAACCGACGGTGGCGATGCCGTCCTTGACCGCGAGGCCCTCGGCATCGACTTCCCGTTTTTCGTCGATCGGCTGGCCGCTCTGGTCGACCATTTGCTGCATGCGAAAATTCTGGATGCCGACCCCATCGGCGTCGCGGGCCACCGAGCCGAAGAACCAGTAACCGGTATCGGCCACACCGATGAAATCGCTGCCGGCTTTCAGAAACCGGAAGGCCGACAGCGCGCCGAAATCGTGTGATGGCGAGGTCATCTCCAGCCCGCCGACGAATTCGAGTTGGCCAAACTGCTTGTCGGTGCCGCCAATATGGAATTCGGTGATCGGGCGGGCCGAGATTGCGACAGGCTCAACTGCGGCCGAGCCGGCCGAACCGGCTGGCGCCGAAGCCATGCCGGCAAGCAAGGCGATGACGGCGAAAAGCGTGTCCCGAAGCCCGCGCCGCGAAAGGATCATCCGGCGCGTCGCGTGCCGCCGCGCCGCGTATCCTTCGCGCTTTCCTCGGCAAACAACGAAGCCAGTTGCTCGGTCATGGCGCCGGCCAGTTCCTCGGCATCGACGATGGTGACGGCGCGCCTGTAATAGCGGGTCACGTCATGGCCGATGCCGATGGCCAGCAGTTCGACCGGTGAGCGCGTCTCGATCAACTCGATGACGGCGCGCAGATGACGTTCGAGATAATTGCCCGGATTGACCGACAGCGTCGAATCGTCGACCGGCGCGCCGTCCGAGATCATCATCAGGATCTTGCGCTGTTCGGGCCGGGCGATCAGCCGGTTGTGCGCCCACAGCAGCGCCTCGCCGTCGATGTTTTCCTTGAGCAGGCCTTCGCGCATCATCAGGCCGAGGTTGCGCCGTGCCCGCCGCCAAGGATGGTCGGCCGACTTGTAGATGATGTGGCGCAGATCGTTGAGCCGGCCGGGGTTCGGCGGCTTGCCGTCCTTCAGCCATTTCTCGCGCGCCTGCCCGCCCTTCCATGCCCGCGTGGTGAAGCCGAGGATCTCGACCGAGACACCGCAGCGCTCCAGCGTGCGCGCCAGGATGTCGGCGCAGGTGGCGGCGACCGTGATCGGCCGGCCGCGCATCGAACCGGAATTGTCGAGCACCAGCGTCACCACCGTGTCGCGGAATTTGGTGTCGCGCTCCTGCTTGAACGACAGCGGCTGCATCGGATCGATGACCACGCGCACCAGCCGCGCCGGGTCGAGATAGCCCTCTTCCAGGTCGAAATCCCAGGACCGGTTCTGCTGCGCCATCAGGCGGCGCTGCAGCCGGTTGGCGAGCCGACCGACGACGCCCGACAGATTGGCGAGCTGCTTGTCGAGGAAGGCGCGCAGCCGGTCGAGCTCTTCCTCTTCGCAAAGCTCCTCGGCGCCAACCGTCTCGTCGAAAGCTGACGTGTAGATCTTGTAGTCGATTTCCTTCGGCAGATTGGTGAAGGGATTGTCGTTGCGGCGCGCCTCGCCGGGTGTCTCGGCGTCGGCATCGTCATCGTCGGACAGATCGTCGGCCGTTGCGTCGGAGGCTTCGGTCTCCGCCGACTGCTCGTCGTCTGCCGACGCCTCTGCGTCCTCGGACTGCGACTGCTCGGAGCCGGAATCGTCTTCGCCGCCCTCCTCGCTCTGTTCCTCGCCTTGGGGCTGGTTGTCGTCATTGTCCTCGGAGTCTTCGGTCTCCTGGTCGTCGCCGAGTTCCTCGGCCATTTCCATGGAGGCGAGCATCTCGCGCACGACGCGGGCGAAGGCCTGCTGATCCTCGAGCTTTTCCGACAGGCCATCGAGGTCGGCCTTGGCTTTCTCCTCGACCCAGGGCCGCCAGAGTTCGACCAGCCGCTCGCCGCTCTTCGGCACCGGCCGGCCGGTCAGTTTTTCGCGCACCATCAGCGCGAGCGCCTCCTCGATGGGCGCGTCGGCCTTGTCCTTGACGTCGACGAGGTTGGCCTTGGTGTATTTGTCCTCAAGCATCGAGCCGATATTGTCGGCGACGCCCTGCATGGCGCGGCTGCCGATCGCCTCGACGCGAGCCTGCTCGACCGCATCGTAGATGGCGCGGGCGGCCTTGCCTTCGGGCGCCAGCTTGCTGTGGATGCGAACATCATGGCAAGCGCGCTTCAACGCCATGGAATCGCCGAGTCCGCGGGTGATCGCGATGTCGGCCTTCGATGCCTTCTTGGGCAGCTCGGGCAACCGCGCGCGGCTGCCCGCCAGCGCCGGCCTGTCCTTGGCGAAGCCGACTTCCATCTCCTTGTCGCCGGCGATGGCGCGCATGCAGACGGTGACGGCGCGCTTGAAGCTGTCGGCTTCAGACCCCGTCTTCGACTTGTTGCGTGTGTTGTCGCCTGGACCCGCCATCGAGGCTCTGCTTAGCCCAGCACCACGTTGGCCGCGCTCTCTGGCAGATCCTGGCCGAAGGCGCGCTGGTAGAACTCGGCGACCACCGAACGTTCCAGCTCGTCGCACTTGTTGAGGAAGGTCAGCCGGAACGCCATGCCGACATCGCCGAATATTTCGGCATTCTCGGCCCAGGTGATGACGGTACGCGGGCTCATCACCGTCGACAGGTCGCCATTGATGAAGGCCGAGCGCGTCATGTCGGCCACGCGCACCATCTTGTTGACGATGTCCTTGCCCTTGGTGTCGCGATAATGTTTGGCCTTGGCGAGCACGATGTTCACTTCATTGTCGTGCGGCAGATAGTTCAGCGTGGTGACGATCGACCACCGGTCCATCTGTGCCTGGTTGATCTGCTGGGTGCCGTGATAAAGGCCGGTCGTGTCGCCCAGCCCGACCGTGTTGGCGGTCGAAAACAAGCGGAACGCCGGATGTGGGCGGATAACCCGGCTCTGGTCGAGCAGCGTCAGGCGGCCGGACGATTCAAGCACGCGCTGGATGACGAACATCACGTCCGGGCGACCGGCATCGTATTCGTCGAAGCACAGCGCGACATTGTGCTGGTAGGCCCAGGGCAGGATGCCGTCGCGGAATTGGGTGATCTGCAGGCCGTCCTTGACGACGATCGCGTCCTTGCCGACAAGATCGATACGACTGACATGGCTGTCGAGGTTGACGCGCACGCACGGCCAGTTGAGGCGGGCGGCGACCTGTTCGATATGGGTCGACTTTCCGGTACCGTGATAGCCCGAGACCATGACGCGGCGGTTGTAGGCGAAGCCGGCGAGGATCGCCAAGGTCGTCGCCTTGTCGAACAGATAGTCGGGATCGATGTCGGGCACATGCTCTGATGTCACCGAATAGGCCGGCACCACCATCTTGGACTCGAAGCCGAATTTCTCCTTCACCGACACCGTCGTGTCGGGCAGATTGGCGATGTCGCGATCGACCTTGTTCATATCTCTCAACGTCTCCACGGGCGAAACGTCGCGTTTCGCCGGCAATCCATTTTGTTCGGGGGCGGTCTTAGAGCCTTTTCCAACCTTATGAAAGTTGCAAAACGACACGAACCGTAGGGTCGCTCAGCACAGGCCTGCCTGTTTGAGCACGCGATAGGCCTGAAGCACATCGCGGAACCGGTCTTCCGAACCTCTGTCGCCGCCATTCGCATCCGGATGGTGACGCTTCACCAGTTCCTTATAGCGCGCCTTGATGTCCTTGCCAGTCGCCTTTGTATCAAGGCCAAGCGTTTCCAGCGCCTTGGCCTCAAGGGGCTTGGCCTTGCGCTCGCGCGCCTCGCGCGGATCCTTCGGCCCCTTGAACAGGTCGAACGGGTCGCGCATGCGGTTGTAGTAGCCGGCGCGGCCGGAGCGCATCTGCGCCATATCGGGCGAGGAGCGTGTCGAGGCGCCGTTGACGCCCATCTTCCAGGTCGGTCGATGGCCGGTCATCGCTTCCTTCTGGAAGCGGGCGACCTCGGTGTCCGGCACGCCGGAGAAGTAGTTGAAGCCCTTGTTGTACTCGCGCACATGGTCGAAGCAGAAGCGGAAATACTCGCCCTCCTTCATGCGCCCGACAGGCGCGCGATGCGTGCCCGCCTCCTTGCAGCCATCCCACTGGCAAATCGGCGCGTGCGCCTTCACCTCCGCGTCCTTGTCTGGACGGACGCGAATCTTCTCGAAATATTTGGGATACGGCTTCATCTCACCCATTTATGGGGCGTTCGCAGATGCGAAACAAGAATTGACATTTTCGCGATCATCGCCCTAACCGCTGAATCGCGGCTTAAAGCGGGCGAATGACCGATTTTGTTGTACGCCGGCGGCCTGGTGAAACCGATTTTCGGTTTTCATGGGCGGGCCAGCCATATGTGGTGAAGGGAAAAGACGATGTCCATACAGGCGACCATGGAAGACAAGCTCAACAAGGCATTTTCGCCCGAGCGGCTCGTCATCCTCAACGAAAGCCATCTCCACGCCGGCCATCATCACGTGGAATCCGGTCACCACACAGAATTCGACGGCACCGGCGAGACGCATTTCCGGGTCCGCATCGTCTCTCGGAGTTTTACGGGCATGAGCCGCATCGACCGTCATCGCGCCGTCAACCAGCTTCTGGCCGACGAGTTGAACGCGGGCGTGCACGCGCTGGCGATCGAGCCCGCGGCGCCCGGTGAACAGACGCGCTGGTAGGCCAAGCTGCGAGCCAGCCCTGCGCCTCTCACGCTGCGTTCAAATGACCGCTTCGATCAGAAACGGCCCCGGTCGAGACAAGGCAGCGTCGAGCAGCGCGTCGAAACGTTCGCAGCTATCCGCACGCGCCGCCTCCACGCCCATGCCTTTGGCCAGCGAAACCCAGTCCAGCGCCGGATGGTCGAGATCGAGCATGCGCCTAGCATTCTCGCCGATCGCGTTCACGCCGACATTACGCATCTCGCCATGCAGGATCGCATAGGTGCGGTTGGAAAAGACGATCGTCAGCACGTCGAGATGTTCCCGCGCCTGCGTCCATAGCCCCTGCACCGTGTACATGCCGCTGCCATCTGCCTCGAGATTGATCACCTTGCGGCCGGGACAGGCGATCGCCGCACCTGTCGCCAGCGGAATGCCGCCGCCGATCGACCCGCCCGTGCCCATCATGTAATCATGCGGCGCGGCAAAGGCCGACAGTGCGAAGAAACGCCGCGCCGAGGTGACGGCCTCGTCGCAGACGATCGCTTCGGCCGGCAGCTTTCTCGCGACGGACAGCGCAATGGCATCTTCCGTCAGCCGGCCGTTCGGTGTTGCCTCGTCAGGGAAGGCACTGCCAACCGCCGTCAGCTGTGACCGCTTGACGCCCAGTTCGTCGCGAAGCGCTTCCAGCGCCGCATGCAGGTCCTGCCCATGGGCGGCGAGTGTCAGCACCTGGCAGTCATCACGGACAAGCCGTCCCGGTTTTCCCGGATAGGCAAAGAAGGCGACCGGCTCCTTTCCGCCGACCAGCAGAAGGACATCGATATCCCTGAGCATCGCCGTCGCCGCGTCGACCGGATAGGGGATGCGCGTCGGCGCGACACGCCCGCGCCCGCGCTGCATCCGGGCGATCAGGACCTCGCTGAACAGCCTGACATCGCAGGCCGTCGAAATCTGGCCGGCGATTTCAAGAGCATCGGCCCGTGCCGCCCGCCCCCGAACGATCATGCCAACACGGCCCGAAGCCGCGCCGATCGCGGTAGCGATCGTTCGCACGGCCTCCATGCCGACGGCTGGCGGCGGTGCGAGTTCCACCTTGCCGGGCGTATCCGCGTTGGCGTCGCCCCAGGCGGCATCAGCCGGCAGGATCAGCGTCGTGACACCAGGCGGCGTCAGCAAGGCGCGAAAGGCAGCCTCCGTGGCCGGCTGGACATCGGCGGGCCCTTCGATGCGTCGAACCCAGTTGGACATCGGCGCCGCGAGGCCTTCGATATCGCTGGTCAGCGGCGCGTCGAGTGGCAAATGGTATGAGGCGTGGTCGCCGACGATGTTGATCATCGGGCTCATGGCGCGCCGGGCGTTGTGCATGTTGGCAAGACCATTGGCCAGCCCCGGCCCGGTATGCAGCAGCGTCGCGGCGGGACGGTCGGTCATGCGCGCATAGCCGTCGGCCGCACCGGTCACCACGCCCTCGAACAGGCCAAGCACACAACGCATCTCGGGCTTGCGGTCGAGCGCGGCGACAAAATGCATTTCGGATGTGCCGGGATTGGCGAAGCACATCTTCACATCATTGGCCAGCAGTACGTCGCACAAGACATCGGCGCCATTCATGCATAATTTCTCCCATTCACGAAGAGCAGTTGCACCCGCGGATGTCCGCACGGCAATATCCCGCCGCCGCTTCTGGCATGATCCAGCCACAGGGCGCCGCGGCGTCAGCGCGTCGCCATCCCTGCCGAAGTCGCGGTCGATCTCCAGATCGCAAGAGTCTCCGCGGACGCTGCGAGCGCTCAATCAGGACAGGCAGCCATTCGGGCTGGAGCGATGCCAGGATTTTGATGCCAGATGCACGCGCGTCGACGGAACAAACAATGCCTTCCCGCAGTTGAATGTGTGGGCCCCGCCAGAATGGCTCTGAAGGCAACGATCATGCGTGAGAACCCATCCGACGTCTTCCATCTCTTTTCGGAAATTTATGCGAACGCCGCCCAGGAGGAGATAAGTCTCCAGCAATATCTGCTTGCCTGCCGCGAGGACAAGTCGATGTATGCCTCGGCGCCGGAACGAATGGTCGAGGCGATCGGCGAGCCTGACCTGGTCGACACCAGCAAGGACGAGCGGCTCGGCCGCATTTTCTCGAACCGGACCGTCAAGATATATCCCTCCTTTTCCGATTTCTACGGAATGGAGGATACGATCGAGCGCATCGCCGGATATTTCCGCTATGCCTCTCAGGGCCTTGAGGAGCGCAAGCAGATCCTTTACCTCCTAGGCCCGGTCGGCGGCGGTAAGTCCTCCTTGGCCGAACGGTTGAAGAAATTGATGGAGGAGCGCCCGATCTACACGCTGAAGGTCGGCAACCAGATCAGTCCGGTTTTCGAATCGCCGCTTGGCCTGTTCCATCCGGATCGCATGGGCGATCTCCTGGAGGACAAATACGGAATAGCCCGGCGCCGCCTGAACGGGCTTATCTCGCCATGGGCGGCCAAGCGCCTCGACGAATTGTCCGGCGACATTTCCAAATTCAGCGTCGTCAAACTGATGCCGTCGCGGCTGCGCCAGATCGGCATTGCCAAGACAGAGCCTGGCGACGAGAACAATCAGGATGTCTCCGCCCTGGTTGGCAAGGTCGACATCAGGCAATTGGAAAATTTCAGCCAGTCCGACCCCGACGCCTATTCCTACAGCGGTGGACTGAACCGGACGACGCAGGGTCTGCTCGAATTCGTCGAGATGTTCAAGGCGCCGATCAAGGTGCTGCATCCATTGCTGACGGCGACCCAGGAAGGCAGTTACAACGGCACCGAGAATTTCGGTGCCTTTCCCTACCAGGGCATCATCGTTGCCCATTCCAACGAATCCGAGTGGCAACAGTTCAAGAACAACAAGAACAATGAGGCGTTTCTCGATCGCATTCTCGTGGTCAAGGTGCCGTATTGCCTGCGCATCACCGAAGAAAGGCAAATCTACGAAAAACTGCTGCGCGAGAGTGAATTGGCCGCCAGCCCCTGCGCGCCCGAGGTGTTGGACATCCTCAGCCGGTTCAGCGTCTCGACGCGCCTTGCCGAGCACGACAATTCGCCGCTGCACACCAAAATGCGCGCCTATGACGGTGAGAACCTGAAGGAAGTCGACCCGAAGGCGAAGTCAGTCCAGGAATATCGCGACGCCGCCGGCGTCGACGAAGGCATGACCGGCGTCAGCACGCGCTTTGCCTTCAAGATCCTGTCGCAGACGTTCAATTATGACACCGCGGAAGTGGCCGCCGATCCGGTGCATTTGATGTACATACTGGAAGAGGCGATCAAGCGGGAGCAGTTTCCGAAGGAGATGGAAGCGGCCTATCTCGAATTCATCAAGTCGGAACTGGCCGCCCGTTACGCCGAGTTCATCGGCCACGAAATCCAGAAGGCCTATCTGGAGTCCTATAGCGAATATGGCCAGAACCTGTTCGACCGCTACATCGCCTATGCCGATGCCTGGATCGAGGACCAGGACTACAAGGACCCCGATACCGGCCAAATCCTCAACCGCGAGGTGCTGGACAGCGAATTGTCGCAAGTCGAAAAGCCGGCAGGCATCGCCAATCCGAAGGATTTCCGCAACGAGGTGGTGAAGTTCACGCTGCGTGCCCGGGCGCGCAACCACGGTCGCAACCCGTCATGGACGAGCTACGAGAAGCTGCGCGAGGTGATCGAAAAGCGCATGTTCGGCCAGGTCGAGGACCTGCTGCCGGTGATCAGCTTCGGCTCCAAGCAGGATAGCGTCACCGAAAAACGGCACAGTGAATTCGTCCAGCGGATGGTGGAGCGCGGTTATACGGAACGGCAGGTCCGCCGGCTGGTCGATTGGTACATGCGGGTGAACAAGGCGGGCTGAGAGCAGCCCGAATGGTTGCATGCCGATCTTTATCGACCGCCGCCTGAATCCGAAGGACAAAAGCCTTGGCAATCGCCAGCGCTTCCTCAGGCGTGCCCGCGAGGAACTCAAGCGCAGCATTCGCGACCAGATCCGCGCTGGGCGGATCGCCGACGTGGACGCGGAGCATGTCGTGCCGATGCCCGAGAGAGGCACCGGCGAGCCGACATTCAACGACGCCAGGGACACCGGCCGGCGCCGGCACATCCTGCCGGGCAACAGGCAATTCGCCCAGGGGGATCTGATCCCCAAACCTGGCCAGGGCGGAGGCAAGGGCGGTTCGTCACCGGGAAACACCGCGTCCGAGGACGACTTTCGTTTCGTCCTGTCGCGCGAGGAGGTGCTCGATCTTTTCTTCGAGGATCTCGAACTGCCCGACCTGGTGAAGCTCAATCTCAAGGAGATCCTTGCCTTCAAGCCGCGCCGGGCGGGTTTCGCGGCCACCGGTTCGCCGACCAACATCAATGTCGGCCGCACGATGCGCAACAGCCACGGCCGCCGCATTGCGCTCAGGCGCCCCAAGCAAGCGGCGGTCGACGCGATCATGCAGGATCTCGCCTCGCTGGAGGCCGCAGGGCCCAATGCTCAGACGCGCGAGCGCGTCGCGGCCCTCAAAGAAGAGATCGAGCGGCTGGAACGCCGACGCCGGCGGATTGCCTTCGTCGACCCGGTCGACATCCGGTTCAACCGCTTCGACCCGCGCCCGGTGCCGAATGCGAAAGCGGTCATGTTCTGCCTGATGGATGTGTCGGGCTCGATGGGCGAGCGCGAGAAGGACCTTGCCAAGCGCTTCTTCGTGCTGCTGCACCTGTTCCTGAAAAGACGTTATGAGCGCACCGAAATCGTCTTCATCCGCCACACGCACGAAGCGCAGGAGGTGGATGAGGAAACCTTCTTCTACTGCACGCAAAGCGGCGGCACCGTCGTTTCCACCGCGCTCGAGGAAATGCATCGCGTCATCGAGCAGCGCTATCCCGCGAGCGAGTGGAACATCTACGCCGCCCAGGCCTCGGATGGCGACAATTTCGCCACCGATTCCGAGCGCTGCATCGCCCTGCTGAACCGCAAGCTCATGCGCCTGTGCCAGTATTTCGCCTATGTCGAGATCATCGACGAACGCGAGAGCCACATCTTCGGCGCGACCGAAAACGGGACGTCGCTCTGGCGGGCCTACAGCGCCATTGAGTCAAACTGGCCGAACTTCCAGATGAGCCGAATAGCCACGGCCGCCGATATTTATCCTGTCTTTCGTCAGCTCTTTGCCAAACAGCCCGCGCTCCGGAAGAGTGCCTGAGGGGAAACCATGGCCAGGACAGCCAGCAAACCGGGTTTGCTCTTTTCCGGATCCGACTGGGATTTCCAGAAATTGTCGCAGGCTTACGAGGCGATCGCGGCAATCGCCGTCGAGGAGCTCAAGCTGGACACCTATCCGGTGCAGATGGAAATCATTTCTTCGCAACAGATGCTCGACGCTTATTCATCGGTCGGCATGCCGCTGATGTATCGTCATTGGTCGTTCGGCAAGCATTTCCTGTACCAGGACTTTCTCTACCGCAAGGGCGGACGGGGGCTGGCCTATGAACTGGTCATCAATTCCAATCCCTGCATCGTCTACCTGATGGAGGAAAACACCATGGCCCTGCAGGCCCTGGTGACGGCGCATGCGGCGCTCGGACACAATCATTTCTTCAAGAACAATCATCTTTTCCAGCAGTGGACCGACGCCGGGGGAATCCTGAGCTACCTGGAGTTCGCCAAGGGCTACATTGCCCGATGCGAGGAGCGGCACGGATTGTCAGCCGTGGAAAGCATTCTCGATAGCGCCCACGCGCTCATGGAGCAAGGCGTGTTCCGATATCACAGGCCGCCAAAGCTGTCGTCCGAGCGGCGGCGTGAAGGGCTGCGCGAGCGCCTGGAATACGAAGAGCGCTCCTACAACGATTTATGGCGCACGCTGCCTCCTTCACAGGACACCAGCAAGTCCGAGAAGAAGGATGAGGGCCTGACGGAGCGGAAGAAATCGCTCAACCTGCCCGAGGAAAATCTGCTCTATTTCCTCGAAAAGAACAGCCTTGTCCTGGAGCCGTGGCAACGCGAGATCATCCGCATCGTGCGTGTCGTTGCGCAGTATTTCTATCCGCAGCGGCAAACGCAGGTGATGAATGAAGGCTGCGCCACCTTCGTGCACTACACCCTCATGAACGCATTGTTCGACCGCGGCCAGATCAGCGAGGGCGCCATGCTCGAGGTCCTGCGCAACCATTCCAATGTGATCTTCCAGCCGGCCTTCGACGACCCCCGGTTCTCCGGTATCAACCCATACGCGCTCGGCCTCGACATGATGCAGGACATCCAGCGCATTTCGATCGAACCGACGGCGGAGGACCGCGACTGGTTTCCCGACATTGCGGGCCGCGGTGACTGGCGCGACGTGCTGCTGGACGCATGGGCCAATCACCGCGATGAATCCTTCGTCCGCCAGCACCTCAGCCCAGCCCTGATACGGAAATGGCGGATGTTTGTCCTGGCCGACCAAGCCGACGACTCGCATTACGAGGTCGCCTCGATCCACAATGAGCGCGGCTACCAAAAGATACGTGCCGCGCTGGCCCAGAGCTACGACATCGGGGCGAGCCGGCCGGATATCCAGGTAGTGGACGTCGACCTGCTCGGTAACCGGCATTTGCGGCTGCAGCACAAGGTGAAGGAGGGCGTACTGCTCGACAATGGCAGCCGCGACGCGACCCTGCGCCATATCCGGAGCCTCTGGGGTTACGAAGTCAGCCTGGCTTCGGTCGACGCCGAAACCGGTGCGACACTCAACGAACGCTCCAGCAATGACTGCTGAGTTTCGGCTTCGGGCGGCATCGCAGGCTGTCGAGCGGAACGGGTGGAACATGCTCCGCGGGCACGCTGGGTGCACTCAGCCGACCGTCGATTTCAGGAACGCCAGCGCCGCTACGGTCAGCGCATCGTCGCCCTCGCCGAAGTCGCGGTTGATCGACATGTGCGTACAGGCGCTACCGTCGAACGGCGTCACATCAGTGCCGCTGGCGCGCAGGCGCTCGGCAAAGGCCGTGGACTGCTCGCCGCGACCATCGGCGCGAGAATAGGCGATGAACGTCGGCGGATGCTTGCGACCATCCACATAGCTCGCCGGCGACAGCGCCGCCCATTGCGAAGGATCGGAAAAGACCCGCGAATAGGCTCGCACCATGCCGCCATTTTTGGCGAGGGCGGCAAGATCATAGGCTCTGGTATCGTCGAGAAGCAGCCCGGCAACGCCGGGCAATTCGCCGCGCATGCCGGTCAACGCAATCAGATGGCAGCCGGCCGAATGGCCCCTGCCGACGATGCGGTTGGGCTCGCCCCATGTTGGGCGATGTTGGCCCTGATATAGGCATAGGCTTTCTTGACGTCGCCCGCCTGGGTGGCGACATCCGCCTGCGGCAGCATGCGGTAGTCGGTGGAGACGAAACAGAAGCCGTTGGCGAGCAGGAAGGCCGGCTTGGCGTTTACCTGGCTGCGTTTGCCGAACCGCCAGGCGCCGCCATGGACGAAGAAGACCACCGGCAGGTTTCTCGCGTCATCGGGCGTCAAGGACAGCGACGCGCGAGCCGCCCTGAGCTACGAACAATCGGAACAGCGCGCCGCGTCCAGCCGGGCGAAGATGTACGCCAAGACCGAAGAGCTGGGTCAGCGAATGGCGGTCACCGAAAGCGCCGTGAAATCGCTGACGGAAGACATGACCGAGGTGAAGACAGTGACGGCCGAGGTGACGCGCTGGAAACTCATGGGGCTGGGGGCACTTGGCGTAACCGGCATGGCAGCCGCGGCCCTGGCCTCCCTCGTCACGGCGTATTGGTCGGATATCTGGCGCGTGCTGCGGGGAGGGTGAATTTGGGGAGGCGTATGACTGTTCCTCGACAAACCAACCACAGTTCGTGTCGAGCACCGCATCGCGCGGGCTGCGTTCTATCTTGCCGTCATCAAGTTCGGCGCACGAAGGGACCGCGTACCCATCGCAAGGGTGCGGTCCAGCGCCAGCTGCGGGACGCGAGAAGCGCGTTGCGTTCTGCGAGGAAAGCGTCCCGATCGCGGACAATCACGTCACATTCGAGGCTGAGCTCGTGGTGAGCACGAACGACCGCCTCATGATCTAAAATCCGCCCTCGAAGCTCTCCACGGAGATGTTCAGCCTCCGCCGTCGCTATCGCCAGAACATCACAGCTCTCGTTGAATATCGTACGTACCAGATCCAGTTGAGCGCGCAGTTCACGGCTTTCGCCGTCGACCGCCATGGAACGCAAAATCTCATACGCGGTCCGGATCAGAGGTGTGATGTCCGGATGGTTTCGCAGCTCTTCGATCGAGGCTCTCTCGTGATGCAGGTCCTCGTTCAGGAACTTTTCAATCTCGATATCGGACTGGCTAGAAGGAGCCGGCCAGATGACCCCGGTTTCGTCAGCCGCATGGTTCAATTGCCGCCGGCAGTCAGTGCGGAAATCTTCGTGACGCAAGAAATGACGTGGCATGTCTCGTGACTGGTGCTCCGCTTCGAGCACGTGCCTCAGCCAAAGCAGAAGTGATTTCGCCATCGGCAAGCCATCTCGCCGCTTCAACGACAGCGCGACCTCAAGAGGGTTGCGGATCGGCAGAAATGCGACCGTATCGACCTCCATCTCGGCCAAGATCGACGATATGAACGAGGCAAATCGGCAAATCCGCGGATCCTTGACAAAAAACAAGGGCTCGTCGCCGAATTCGTTGCCGAGGACTGCTCTGATCTTGTGTCGATGCCGCTCTGCGGCCCGCGATTGCATCCATTGCGGGTCGAGCGCTCGCCAGTCATGCCAAGAGGAGTTTGCCGATGCGAGTAAGTCGTCATTGGCCAGATTGAGGCGGGCGCTCTCCCAGTATCCCGTGGGATTGTGGGAATTGGCGGGCAGCAGATTCTTCGGACCGGTCGCTCCCAGTGCGTTGATCACGCCACCAAGCGCCGAGGTGCCGCTGCGGTGCATGCCCAAGATGAGGATTGCCTTTCTCCGGGGCGGTTTTGGGAGGTCACGCGTCGGGGCCGCCTGTTGCGGGTGTTCCGACAGCGGCAGCCGGGCCGCAAGCCATTCCGAAATTCCTGCCGGAAGCTCCAGCGTTCCGTCCAACACCGGATTTGCACCCGCCGACCCGGCGCTGAACAGTCCGTGATAGTGGACGTGGACCAACCGCGCCGTGTCAGGGGCCGCAAGCGCAGCCAAGTGGTAGAGAGGGAAATTATGCGTGGCTGGCAACGTTCGCACGGGGTGGTTTCCGGCGACTGCAGCCAGCGAAAGGGCGGCTTGGCTCGTCCCCCAAAAAGCGGTGGCCTCTCCGTCCAGAGCCCCGGTCCCGGTGTTGATGATTGGGCCGTCGGGCCACGACTTCATATCGGCAGCCACCAATCGTTCCAAAATGTCTTCGGCACGCTGAAATAGCCCGTGTGATCGTTTTGCTACAAAAAGCCCTCCATTGTAGCTCGCTCGCACTGCCTGACCATGGACAGTTGTTTGCACGACCGGGAGATGCTCATAGTCGACGCTGACAAGTGCGCATGCCTTCCTCCAGTAATCGTCGAATGGGTCACCAGAACCCGTCGTGCACATCCCTTTAACGTCCACCGGGCGTGCGGCGGCCGAATTTGTGCCCAACGAAAAGTCCGGCTCAGCGATGAATACCGTATCGCTATCGATCTGGATAATGATTGGCGGTCCAGGCCGACGTTCGACGTGGGCGAGCGCATGAACACGATAGGACGGGCCGTAGTGCGGACAGCAGCTTTCTATCTCGATCGGTAGATATTCGACATTCAGTCGCTTGAGTTGGTGGAGTGTAGACAAGGATGGGCGACGGCTGCTTCTTGGCGACACGACCGTTATCGGGCACCGCGAATAGGCGCCGGCGAAACACCGTAGGCTTTCGCATAGCAAAAGGGCTTGCGCTTCGAGAATGCCCGCCTCGACAAGCAGCACAAATTCGACGCTGTCTTCAACGATGTCGCCGATGTCGCCGCTCGGGCGCGTTGCTATTCCGATATCCATTCCGTTATCCACCGATCCCACCCAGCCTAGGCCTTCCGATAGCCCGATCACGTCGGCATCCGCAAATAGAAATCGGTACAAGACGACTGCACAATGTGACTGTTTTTGGGGTGATCCGGGTAGCTGGCCGTCAAAGAAACCCAAGTGGCGCATCTGCTGGGTCAATCCCTCCGCAACCAATGCCGCCGCCATTCGTTGACCTATGCTGGTTTATCCCAGCATCCTGAACTTTTGCCCGTCGGGTCCCACCTGGCGGGCCCTTTTGGTGTCCGGAACATTATCCGGCGGCGCACGTTAACCATGCAGTGGTCGATCCCCCAGGATAAGTGGTCGATTCCCCAGGATGTAGCCACTCCTCAATCCAAGGCCCGTTGCGGTGGCCACGCGGCGGGCTTTCCATTGCTGTTTCATGGCGGCACAGTTCACTCCGCACCGTTAACGAAAAACATTAGTCACTGCTGATATCAAAATGGGCACTTGGAGGGGAACAAGAGCCGACAAGATATCGGGTATCTCACCCGAAGAGACACGATGAACAGCCAGAACGGTCCTCAACTGTTTGCCGAAAACGACCCACCGACCCCAGTCGACGTGGCCATCGTCGGAGCCGGACTGGCCGGTACGACCATGGCCACGGTGTTGGGCAAAGCCGGGCGCAAAGTGGCGCTGGTTGATCCGCACTTCACACACCACGATGAGTTCCGGGCCGAGAAGACCCGCTCGGAGCAGATGCAACTTTTCGAGAAGCTGGCCTCGGCCTCTCATAAAAACCCTGGTCACCCCGACAAACGAAATCCAAGTCTTCTGCTTCGGACGACTCTTTGAGCGCAAGGAGAGCGCCGAGTTCGGATTTTCGTACGGCCCACTGGTGAACGGTTTGCGCGGAGCCCTGCCGCCCGAGATCCCCCTGACGGTAGGGAAGGTCGCGGAGATCTCGACCGGGCCGAACTGGCAGCGCCTTGTGCTCACGAACGGCACCATTATCGCTGCCCGCTTGTTGGTGGTCGCTACGGGTTATAGTGAGGCGGTTCGGCGCGCCATCGGCGTGGAGCGCGTCGAGCAATCGAAGGCGCATTCACTGGCGATCGAATTCGACCTTGCGGTCTCGCCGCAGCAATTCGGCCCTCGCTCCGTGACCTAATCCAGAAGCTGATGGCCGCCGAAATCCAGGCTCGTCAACGCAGTCGACGCTTTCCCAGTCTGGTTTCCACCCCATCTTCTGTGGCTCAGTGGTAGAGCACTCCCTTGGTAAGGAAGAGGTTGAGAGGTCGGTTGCGTCAATACCGGCATACCCGTTGGCCTCTTTGGCAGCGCAGTTGGCGTGAAGCGCTCCTGCTAGTCCCGTTCTCGCTCAGCACAGATCGGGCGTCTCTAGTGGTCTTGCGTAAGAACAAAGAGTTAGGCGATCCCATCAAGCACTGAGCCGCTCAACTATCTCCGGCCGGCCGGATCCTGACCCTGGCAATCCGGTTCTTGTCGCGTTTCATGACGACGAAGCGCTTGCCGTGGAACGTAAAAGCCTGCTTCTCCTCAGGGATCGATTGCGCCTCGTGGATGACGAGGCCGGCGATGGTGGTCGCCTCTTCGTCGGGCAAGTTCCAGTCGAGCGCCCGGTTGAGGTCGCGGATCGGCACCGTGCCTTCGACCACGACGGAACCGTCGGCCTCCTGCTTGACGCCCTGGATGTCGACATCATGCTCGTCGGCGATCTCGCCGACGATCTCCTCGATGATGTCCTCCAGCGTCACCAGCCCCTCGACCTCGCCATATTCGTCGACGACGACGGCGAAATGCGCCTTGCGGCGCAAGAAGGCGTTGAGCTGTTCCTGCAAGGTCGTGGTGTCGGGCACGAACCAGGGTTTTGACGCGATCTTCATCACATCGATCTGCGAAAAATCGTTGCCAACCTCGTTCAGCGCCCGCAGCAGATCCTTGGCGTGCAGCACGCCGACGATGTTGTCGAGCGAGCCTTTCCAGAGCGGCATGCGGGTATGCGGGCTCTGCAGGATCTCGCGCACCACCGCTTCCGGCGCGTTGTCGGCATTGACCGAGCGCATGTTGGTGCGGTGGACCATGACGTCGGACACTTCAAGCTCTTCGAGATCGAACAGACCGCCGATGCGGTCGCGGTCCTCGCGCACCATCTGCCCGTCGCGGCGGAAATCGTCGACCGCGCCGCGCAATTCGTCCTGGCTCGAGCGCGGCGGCTCGATGTGCGACAGTTCATAGCCGAACATAGCAAGCAGGCGTGTGCGCACGGCAACGACCAGCACGACGATAATAGTAAGGACGGCGACGACGACCCAGCCAGTGTCCATCTCAGCCGGCTTTCCGGCTGGCTGGGTGGCTTTCCCTGAGGAACGACAGCACTTCCGAGGCCGGCACGTCCTTGGCGATGAAGGCCTGGCCGATGCCGCGCGTCAGAATGAAGGTCAGCGCGCCGCGCGACACCTTCTTGTCCTGCGTGATGAATGAAAGCAGGGCTTCGGCATCTGGCAGTTCGCCCGGGATATCGGCCATCCGCCACGGCAGCCCGACGGCACGCAGATGCGCCTCGACGCGGGCCGCGTCGTCGGGGCTGGCGAGATTGAGCCGCGACGAGAACCGGTGCGCCAGCGCCATGCCGATGGCCACCCCTTCGCCATGGACAAGGCGAGCGCCGTCATACTGCGTGGCGGCTTCCAGCGAATGGCCGAATGTGTGCCCGAGATTGAGCAGGGCGCGGTCACCGGTCTCGAACTCGTCGCGGGCAACGACATCGGCCTTGGCGCGGCAGGCCTCGGCAATGGCCTCGACCCGTTCCGGTCCGCCGGCGAACACCTTTTCCCAGTTCGCTTCCAGCCAGGCGAAGAATTCCGGCCGGTCGATTAGCCCGTATTTGGCAAGCTCGGCATAGCCGGCGCGGAATTCGCGGATCGGCAGCGTGTCGAGCACTTCGGTGTCGGCCAGCACCAGCCTGGGCTGGAGGAAGACCCCGACGAGGTTCTTGCCGCGCGGGCTGTTGATGCCGGTCTTGCCGCCGACCGAGGAATCGACCTGCGCCAGAAGCGAGGTCGGAACCTGCACGAAATTCATGCCTCGCCGAACGATGCCGGCTGCAAAACCGGTGAGATCGCCGATGACGCCGCCGCCAAGCGCGATGACGACGTCGCCGCGCTCCAGCCTGGCCGCCAGGACGCCATCGACCACCGCCTCGAGATGGGCAAAGCTCTTGGTCTTCTCGCCGGGCGGCATCGTGATGACGGCCGGCGAGATGCCACCCCTCTCGAGCCCGGCCTTCAGCGCCTCGAGATGCGCGGCGGCGACGTTCTCGTCGGTCACGACGGCGGCGCGTGTGCCGGGCAGCCGGCGCGAAATCTCGGCGCCGGCGCGCGACAGCAGGCCCGAGCCGATCAAGATGTCGTAGGCCCGGTCACCCAGACCGACTTCGACGGTGACTGGCTGATCCGCGCTCATGTATCGACCTCGCCCGTCGCAGCTATCGCATCGATGCCGAAATGCCGGCACAGCGCCTCAAGCACTTCGGCCGCGATGACCTCCTTGCGATCGTCGCGGGTCGGCACGGTGATGTCAGAGGTGGCATAGACCGGATAGCGTTCCCCCATCAGCCGCTCCAGCACGGCGCGGGGATCCGCGCTTTTCAAAAGCGGCCGGTTCTGCTTCTTGGAAACGCGGTCCATCAGAAGGTCGAGCTCGGCCTTCAGCCACACCGACACGCCGTGCGTGGCGATGGCCTCGCGCGTCTGCGCGTTCATGAAGGCACCGCCGCCGGTCGACAGAACCTGCGGGCCGTTTTCAAGCACGCGCAGGATGACACGCTGTTCCAAAGCCCGGAACTCGGTCTCGCCATAGCGCTCGAACAGTTCCGGAACGGTCATTCGCGACACGCTCTCGATCTCCTGGTCGCTGTCGATGAAAGGCAGCGAAAGCATCGTCGACACCTTGCGGCCGATCGCCGTCTTGCCGGCGCCCATCAGCCCGACAAAGACAATGGACCGGCCGCCCAGCCGGCCAAGCAGCGCGGCATGGGTCTCGCCTGGAGGATTTGCCTGTAACGCGTTCATCAGCTGTTTCTTGGGCCCTCTTTGCCGGCGTATCGACATGAAAAGCCGGTTTGCGTCAAGCGTGCCGAGTGCCTTGGGCTGATATGGACAGGGCGACGCTCGCATCAGAAGTTGCTAACAGGGCCCCGCTTCTTCCTTGAATTGGCCGGATTGGCGTCCCATAAGGGCACAGGGTTTGGAAACGCAGAAGAAAAAGACGGGCGAGAATTGATGCCGACACTGTTTCGCTTTGTCGTGACCCTCGCGATTCT
Source organism: Mesorhizobium sp. WSM3626 (assembly GCF_000513935.1). Taxonomy (GTDB): domain Bacteria; phylum Pseudomonadota; class Alphaproteobacteria; order Rhizobiales; family Rhizobiaceae; genus Mesorhizobium; species Mesorhizobium salmacidum. Next base: position 136,013 of record NZ_AZUY01000011.1, read on the forward strand.
GACCGGCATTGCCTATGGTACGATGTTCGCGCTGGTGATGTTCGTCGAGCCGAAAAAAGCGGAAATGAGCGTGCGTATTCCGCCGGAAAAGCTCAATCCTAAGAAAAACTGAATCCCAAAAAACTGACTCGGAACCGCCTCAAGGAAATGAACAGCGCCGCCCGCATCGAGGCCTTCCTGGAAATGATGAGTGCCGAACGGGGGGCGGCCGAGAATACGCTTTCCTCCTATCGCCGCGATCTGGAGGATGCTTCCGACGGGATCGATGGCGGACTTGCCCGCGCAGGTGCCGCCGATATCAGGGCCTATCTCGACGACATTGCCGCGCGCGGCTTCGCGCCGACCTCGCAGGCGCGCAAACTATCGGCGATCCGCCAATTCTTCAAGTTCCTCTATGCCGAAGGTCTGCGCGGCGACGACCCGACCGGCACGCTTGACAGCCCGAAAAAGGGCCGCCCGCTGCCCAAGACGATGAGCGAGGCCGAAACCGGCCGGCTGATCGACCGCGCCGCGCACGAAGCCGGCGATGCCGGGCTCGCCCACGCCGACAGGCTGGCGGCGCTGCGCCTGCATGCGCTGGTCGAAGTGCTCTACGCCACGGGTCTGCGCGTTTCCGAGCTGGTCGGCCTGCCGGTGACGGTGGCGCAACGCGACGACCGTTTCTTCATGGTGCGCGGCAAGGGCGACAAGGAACGCATGGTGCCGCTGTCGGCCAAGGCGCGGGCGGCGATGCGGAGCTGGCTTGGCGCTCGGGCCAAGCTGCCCGCCTTCGCCAACAGCCCGTTCCTGTTTCCGGCGGCATCCGACAGCGGCTATCTCTCGCGCCAGGTCTTTGCCCGTGATCTGAAAGGATTGGCGGCGCGCGCCGGCATTGCCTCGGCCAAGATCTCACCGCACGTGCTGCGCCATGCTTTCGCCAGCCACCTCCTGCAGAACGGCGCCGATCTCAGGGCCGTGCAGCAACTGCTCGGCCATGCCGACATATCGACGACACAGATTTACACCCATGTGCTGGAGGAGCGGCTGGTGCGGCTGGTCAACGATCATCATCCGCTTGCCGACTAGACCTCATATCGCTATGTGAGGACGACATTTCACCGCCCGGAGCCTTGGTTTCAATGGTTCCGCAGTCTTGCCTTCCGACGCATCGGTCCGCCCAAGCATGTACAATTATCTCGATTTCGAAAAGCCGGTGCAGGATCTTGAGCTCAAGATCCTCGAGCTCAAGAAGCTTGCCGAGAACGGCGAGGCGGTCGATGTCGCCGATGAGATCACCAGGCTCGAGAAGCGCTCGCGCGATGCGCTGCGCGAACTCTACAAAGCGCTGACGCCATGGCAGAAGGTGCAGGTGGCGCGCCACTCGGACCGGCCGCACTGCGTCGACTACATCAAGAGCCTGTTCAGCGACTTCACGCCGCTCGCCGGCGACCGCAATTTCGGCGAAGACCAGGCGATCGTCGGCGGTTTTGCCCGTTTTCGCGGCGAACCCATCGCAATCCTCGGCCAGGAAAAGGGTTCGGACACGGCCAGCCGCCTGAAGCACAATTTCGGCTCGGTGCGCCCCGAAGGCTATCGCAAGGCGGTGCGGCTGATGGAGCTTGCCGATCGCTTCAAGATCCCTCTGCTGACGCTGGTCGACACGGCCGGCGCCTATCCCGGCGTCGGCGCCGAGGAGCGCGGCCAGGCCGAAGCCATAGCCCGCTCGACCTCGGCCTGCCTTGGCCTGAAAGTGCCGTCGATCTCGGTGGTCATCGGCGAAGGCGGTTCGGGCGGCGCCATCGCGATCGCCACCGCCAACCGCGTCTACATGCTGGAACACGCCATCTATTCGGTGATTTCGCCTGAAGGCGCCGCCTCCATCCTGTGGCGCGACACAACCCGCTCCAAGGACGCAGCGACCAACATGAAGATCACCGCCCAGGACCTGCTGGAACTGAAGATCATCGACGCCATCATCCCCGAACCGATGGGGGGTGCCCAGCGCGCGCCCGAAACGGTGATTGCCGCGACGGGCGATCTCATCGCCAAGACGATGAAGGAATTTGCCGGCGCCAACACCGATTTCCGCGAACAGCGCCGCGAGAAATATCTGGCGATGGGCCGCAGCCTCTGACGCCCCTTGGGCGGCGGAACACGGCTGGCGGAAGCTCCCTGTCCTTGGCAATGTGGCGGCGATGAGCAATTTCGCCACAAAAATGCCGCCCCATTCGGTTCAATGAAATCACCGTGAGAGATTGGCCGAGCCTTGCGGTAAGGAATTTTCAAGGTTAACGGGCTTACGGTCCGTCGGTGTTCAGCATGCGGGTTTGGCCGTTTCGAAGCCATTGGCCCGAGAAAAAAGACATAGCCTTGCCCATGTTTGCCAAGCTTGCACGTACTGGAGTCCTTGCCGCCTCGATAGCCGTCGCGGGCTGCAATGATTCGTCGATGAAGGACTTTGCCCCGGAAGCCAACAAGCCGCTGCCCGACAAAATCCTTGCCGACATGAGAGCCAAGGGTATGGTCCGCACCTCGTCGGTGATGGCACGCATCTTCAAGGAAGAAGGCAAGCTCGAGATCTGGAAGGCCAAGACCAACGGCCGCTACGACATGGTAGCGAGCTATGACATCTGCAAATGGTCGGGCAAGCTCGGGCCGAAATACACAGAAGGCGACCGCCAGGCGCCGGAAGGTTTTTACACGGTTCGCCCGTCGCAGATGAATCCGCGCTCGAACTACCATTTGTCGTTCAACATCGGCTTTCCCAACGCCTATGATCGTGCCAATGGCCGCACCGGGCAGAATCTGATGGTTCATGGCGCCTGCTCGTCATCGGGCTGCTATTCGATGACCGACGCACAGATCGAGCAGATCTACGCCTTCGGTCGTGACGCCTTCCAAGGCGGGCAGACCGAGTTCCAGATCCAGGCTTTTCCGTTCCGCATGACCGCGGCCAATATGGCGCGCTACCGCAGCGACCCGAATTACGAATTCTGGAAGATGCTCAAGGTCGGCTACGACAATTTCGAGGTCACCAAGGTGCCGCCGAAGGTCGACGTCTGCGAGAAACGCTACGTCTTCAACCAGGTGGCCGCCGATGGGCAGACCTTCAATCCGACCGGCCCCTGCCCGGCGACCACGCAGCCGGATTCGCTGAAGAGCGCCTACAACGCCTATCAAAGCACCTATGACGCGGCCTTCAACAGCGCGCTCAAGGCCAGCGTGCCGCCACCCAAGCCGACGATTGCCGGCATCAAGGAAGCCAGCATCGTCTCCGACTGGTCGAAGCGCCGGGCTCGTGGCGAGCGCGTGCCGATCGATCCGCCGTCGCTCAACACCGACGGTTCGGTGACCGAGACGGCGCGCATGGGCCGCATCGATTCGCCCGCCGGCCGCAAGATGGCCGCGCTCGACGCCGAGAAGGCAGCCAAGCAGAAGGCGGAGGAGCAGAGGCTGGCGGCCATCGAGGCCGCCAAGCAAGCCAAGGCACAGGCGTTGGCTGAAAAGGAAGCAGCCAAGGCGCAAGCTGTGGCTGCAAAGGAAGCGGCCAAGGCCGCCAAGGAAGCTCCCGTCGCCACCGCGACCATCGCTGCCCCAACCGAGGCCGCACCTGCGGCCGAGACGCAGGCTGCAAGTGCCGACGAGAGCCGCGTGACGAAGCTGAAGAACAAGCTGCTCGGCATGTTCGGCGGCTGAGTTGGCCAATGCATGTCGCCCAAAAGTGCGTAGCGGTTTTGGGTCAGCGATATGCATGACTTAAAACAAGCCGCGGTCTATGACCTGAAAGGGCTGAACTGCCCCTTGCCCGTACTGAAGGCGAAAAAGCGCCTGGCCGGTATGCAGCCCGGCAGCAGGCTCTGGCTAGAGACGACCGATCCGCTGGCCGTCATCGACATTCCGGCATTCTGCGCCGACAGCGGTCACCAATTGATCGAGACAGCGGCGATGCCCGATGGCCATCGCTTTCTGGTCGAACGCGGCGAACAGCGCCCGTAAGACTCAACGTCCGGCGATCGCCAGCGGATTGTGTTCCAGCGCCGCGCGGTCGGGCGTGTCGACCGACGGCCGGTTGGTGAAGGCAGCGAACAGCCGGCGCACATAGTCTTCCGGCATATCGAGCGTAATCAGCACCAGACGCGTGCCGCGCTGGCTGTCCGGCCAGGATGGCAACCGCACCGGCGGATGCAGGATCTTCTGCACGCCATGCACGACCAGCGGCCGCGACGGGTCCTCCTGCAGTTCGATGACGCCCTTCATCCGCAGCAGGTGCTCGCCATGTGTGGAACGCAGGAGATCGAGGAACATCTCGATGGCTGAAAACGGCACCGGCCCGTCATGCACCAGCGAATGGGTTTTTACGCGCTGGTCGTGGCGATGGGCATGATCGTGATGGTCATGCTCGTGCCCTCCATGGTCATGGTGGTCGTGATCATGCGCGGCCTCTTCGCCGAGCCAGCGCCGCACGTCGGCGGACTTGGTGGCCGGGTTGTAGAGGCCGCAGTCGAACAGTGCCGCCACGCCGGTTTTCGTCTCCCCGACATCGAGCAGTTGAGCCCCGGGATTGATCTGCCGCAAGCGTGCCCGCAGCGTTTCGAGATCGCCGGGATCAGCGACCAGATCGGCCTTGGAGAGCACGATGCGGTCGGCGACCGCGGCTTGCTTGACCGCCTCGACATGGGCATCGAGTGTCACATCGCCGTTGACCGCATCGACCAGGGTGATGACGCCGTCGAGCCGAAAAGCCTGGACCAGGGCCGGATGGCCCATGATCGACTGCAGCACCGGTGCCGGGTCGGCCAGCCCCGTGGTCTCAACGATGACGCGGGCAAGGCGGACGATGCGGCCGGTCTGCAGCCGATCGACCAGGTCGGCCAGCGTGTCGACAAGTTCGCCGCGCACCGTGCAGCACAGGCAACCGTCGGAAAGCTGGATGATGCCGTCGGAGGCCTGCTCGACCAGCAGATGGTCGATCGCCACCTCGCCATACTCGTTGATGATGACCGCGGTGTCGGCCAGCGCCGGATCCTTCAGGAGCCGGTTGAGCAGCGTGGTCTTGCCGGCGCCGAGGAAGCCGGTCAGCACCGAGACGGGGATCGGGAAACCGTTCATCTGATTCTGCCTTTTGATTTGAGTATGATCTCCAGCGAGAACCGGATTTTTTGGATTATGCTCTAATTCGCGACCTTGGCCGACTGGTCGCCTTGCGCGGCGGCACCCACGACTTTCGGGCCGGTGCCGGCGGGNATGGGCTTGTCAGGCCGCCAGGTAGGGATCGGCACATCGGCATATTCCTGCGCGCCCTCGTCGAGGATCGCTTTCGGCGCCGGACCGGTGGCGCCGCCGAGGCCGACGGCAACCAGTGTCGGCACATGGTCGAGCTTCTCCTGATAGGCTGATTTCGGCGCGTCCTTGGCGGCGGTGGCGGGCGGCGCTTCGGACTGCTCCGCCTTCGTCTTCTTTTTGCAGACCTCGTCATGCATGTCGTTGGGCGAGATCAGATCGCCGTAGGGGGCGAGCGTGGTGACGGTGGTCGACCCGGCGGCAGGCGTGCCAAAGCCCAGATCAAGCAATTTGGCCGCGGTTTCGGCACGGCTGACCGCCGACTTCTCGCCGAGCACAACAGCCACCAGCGTGCGCCCATTGCGGGTCGCCGAACCGATCATGTTGAAGCCGGACGGGCAGACAAAGCCGGTCTTCATGCCGTCGGCGCCGGGATAACGGCCGATCAGGAGATTGTAGTTCGGAATCGCCTTCTTGCCGACCGCGAGCCCCTCGATCGAGAACCACGGCGCATATTGCGGGAACTCGCGGCGGATCGCCATCACCAGGATCGAAAGGTCGCGCGCCGTCGTGTACTGGTCGGGCGAGTAAAGGCCGTTCGGGTTGACGAAGTGGGTGCCGTTCATGCCGAGCCGGGCCGCCTCGGCGTTCATCCTTTCGGCGAAAGCGGCCTGCGAGCCGCCGACATTCTCGCCGACCGCCATGGCGATGTCGTTGGCCGACTTGACCAGCATCATCTTCAGCGCATTGTCGAGCCGCATCACAGAGCCCGGCTTGAAACCCATCTTGCTCGGCGGTTCGCCGGCGGAGTGTTTGGTCACCTTGATCGGCGAATCGAGCTGGACTTCCCCCGCCGCGATCGCCCTGAAGGTCACATAGGCGGTCATCAGCTTGCTGAGCGACGCCGGATACCAACGCTTGAACGCATCCTGATGCTGCAGGATTTGGCCGCTCTTCAGGTCGAAGACCACCACCGGATTGGCCAGCGCCGATCCGGCCAGAACCGACAGCATGATTGCGCCAGCCGGGAATAGTTTGAGGAAATGCCTGTGCCGCATGATCGAATCCGAAATCGCCTCTTGCCCTGATTGCCCCTGGCTCCGTAAGATTTCGTTACGTGACCGCCAGCATAAGGATCCGACCCTCAAAAACCGGACCGCATTATTGCGGTGCTATTTACCCTATGTGACGCCAACATGGCAAAGCGCCTGACAATCACAATTGCAAAGCCCGGGGCACAATTGCAAAGCCTGCGGCACAATTGCAAAGCCTGCGGCACAATTGCAAAGCACCGGCCCATTTGCAAAACCTCAGGCTGAAGCCGGCTGCACCAACAACGAAATGGAACCACCATGCCAATCCTGAACCGCGCCGCCGAAATGCAGGACGAAGTCGCCGGCTGGCGACAGCATCTGCACCAGACGCCAGAGCTGAACTTCGATGTCTTCAAGACCGCGGCCTTCGTCACCGAAAAGCTGAAAGAGTTTGGCTGCGACGATGTGGTGACCGGCCTCGGCAAGACGGGCGTCGTCGGCATCATTCGCGGCCGTCTGGGGGAAGGCCCCACGATCGGTTTGCGCGCCGACATGGATGCACTGCCGCTCAAGGAGATCACCGGCAAGCCCTACGCGTCGACCGTTCCGGGCAAGATGCATGCCTGCGGTCATGACGGCCACACCGCGATGTTGCTCGGCGCGGCGAAATATCTCGCCGAGACGCGCAATTTCACCGGCTCCGTTGCGGTGATCTTCCAGCCGGCGGAGGAAGGCGGCGGCGGCGGCAACGAGATGGTCAAGGACGGCATGATGGAGCGCTTTGCTATCGCGAAAGTGTTCGGCATGCACAACATGCCCGGCCTGCCGGTCGGCCAGTTCGCCATCCGTCCAGGCCCGATCATGGCGGCGACGGCCGAATTCACCATCACCGTGAAAGGCAAAGGCGGCCATGCGGCGATGCCGCACGGCACGATCGACCCGATCGTCATCGCCAGCCAACTGGTCGGCGCCCTGCAGACGATCGCCTCGCGCAGCACCGATCCGGTCGAGGCCGTGGTGGTGTCGGTGACCAAGTTCCACGCGGGCGACGCCTACAACATCATTCCGGAATCGGCCGAGATCGCCGGCACCGTACGCACGCTGAAGAAGGAAGTGGCCAAGAAATCGGAAGAGCGTATCCGGGCGATCTGCGCGGGGCTGGCTACCGCCTATGGCGCGACGATCGAAGTCGACTACGACGCGAACTACCCGGTAACGTTCAACCATGCGGATGAGACGGTCTTCGCCAGCGATGTGGCCGCCGACGTGGCGGGCGATGCCCAGGTGCACCGCGCGATCCAGCCGGTGATGGGCGGCGAGGATTTCTCCTACATGCTGGAAGCCCGGCCCGGCGCCTTCATCTTCATCGGCAATGGCGAGACCGCCGGTCTCCACAACCCGGCCTATGACTTCAACGACGAAGCCATCCCGCACGGCATGAGCTATTGGGTGAAACTGGCGGAGACGGCGCTAGCCGCTTGAGGCCGGTCAGTAAAAACGCCGGCCGAATTGCGTTCGGCCGGCCCTCTTGGCGAAACGATCCGAAGCGGCTATGTGTCGGGCCGCGTGGTCCCGTAGCTCAGTAGGATAGAGCGGCAGATTCCTAATCTGTAGGTCACAGGTTCGATTCCTGTCGGGATCACCACTCGGGTTCAAGCGGCTGGCAGTTCCATTGCCTGAAGCAATCCCTACCGAGGCTTGTCGCTTGGCACCCATTTGAAGTGGTCGCCGTCCTTCTCGATCTGCCCGACACCCGGGAACGGGAAGTGTGGTGCGAAGATCATCTCGTGGTCCTCGGCCAGCGTCGTCAGTGTCTTGGCCCTGTTCTGCTCCGCTTCCGGCTTGTCGCTGTCGAAGACCAAGGCCCAGTCCGGCTTGGCGAGCGAGATGATTGAGCTGTGCACCGTGTCACCAATATCGAACAGCCGTTCTTTTCCGGATTTGATCTGGTAGCCGACATGGCCAGGTGTATGGCCCTTGAGCGCTACCGACGTGATGTCAGGCGCAATTTGGGCGCCGGCCTTGAATGGTTTCACATGGTCGGCGATGACCTTGACGATATCGGCCGCATCCTTGTTGGACTTGGCAAAGTCCCACTCCACGTCCGACATCCTTATCGTGGCATTGGGAAAAGCCAGTTTGCCATCCTTGACCAGTCCTCCGATGTGATCGGGATGAGAATGGGTGATCAATATCTCGTTGACGTCACCGGGTTTGACACCGGCCTTGGTCAGGCTGTCCTGCAGCGCGCCGCCGACACCGGTGTCGATCAGCACGACACTGGTCTTCGATTTGACCAGCAGGGCGTCAACGCTCAGCGTGATGGTATCGGTCGGCGCCCCCGCCGCCTTGAGCAGTTCGCCGACTTCCGCGGGGCTGTGATCGAGGCCGAAGGTCTTGCCATCGTTGGGTTTGACGAACTGGGCGTCGTGCAGGGCGACGATGTCGAGCTTGCCAAGCTTGAATGATTTTGCATCCGGCTGCTGCGCCGGCATCTGCGCCATTGCCAGGCCTTGATAAAAACCCATCAAGACCGTCATGGCCGTCAGCCTGATCGTGGGGTTGAACCTTTTCATATGGGCATCCTCTGGCTGCGGTAGGCACGACCGTAGCGGAACACCACTAGTGGGGCGCACAATTCCGGGGTCGGGCGATCACAAATTCGCTAGGGGATATAGGCCCTGGGCATGTTCCGGCAATGGGCGACCCGTTGCCGATAGCCGCCCCCTCGTGCGGCTCTATCGACTAGGCCGGACGGCCCCTGTCGTGCTCAAGGGCACCTGCCGCCCCGAAGGATAGTCCGCGCAGAGTCAGCGCACTTCGTCTGAGCCATCGGCGACACCGACGCGATGACGGTAGACCATTTCCCATCCCTTCCAACCCGTGAACAGAAGGATGAGAACCACGATCAGCGAGAGGACAAGACCGGTGGGCATCACCGCCGTCTCGCCATGGGCATAGCGCGAATACCAATTGTAGAGTTCGATCAGGACGACGACCACATTGCCGCCAGCGTGGAGCCACGCGTCACGCAGATTGCGGATTTGAACATCGCCCAAGACATCGGTCAGCCCGGCAAGAGCTGCCAAGGCGGCCATTATCAAACCCGCCCCGAGCAACCAAAGACTACCGGTGACCCATCCCGGATTGCCCGTTCGCCAGAAGATCAGATCGCAAACGAAGGTGGCGACGAAGAAAGCGATCGGGAACGGGATCAGCATGGGATGGATCGGATGGCCGGCTATACTTGCGGTGCTTTGTGGGTTGCGGGCCATGGTAGTGCCTCCAAAGCCAGTCGCGCGCGACTGCATTGCATCTCTGAAAGACAGCGTGAGGTAAGAACGCCGGCGCCGGCTGAATGTTCCACAACCGGAAGCGGCAGAGACCTCAGGTGCGGAGATGCATGCGGGGAGCAAACCCGTTCGATGGCGGAGCAGGGTGAGCGAAGTGGTGGGGCGCGTAGCCATGCCGCAACGTGCGCAAAGCTGGCCGTGCTCACCCGCCATGGCGAACCATGGCGGGATTTTTCATGCTTCGGATGCGATCAGGCCGGCTCAGCCGACCCGGACGACAAAATGCTTGGTCACCGGCTCGATGATCTTCCAGGTGCCCTTGAAATCGGCTTCCACCACGAAGGCGTCGCCGGGGCCAACTTCGACCGGCGTGCCGCCGTCGGGCGTGATGATGATGCGGCCGGCGATCATGTGCACGAACTCATAGTCTGTGTAGGTCGCATGATAGGTGCCGGGCGACGCCCGCCAGGTTCCCGATATCACCTTGCCGTCTTCTGTCGTGTGCTGGACGGCGGTCTGCATGGTCGGCTGGCCCTCGACCACGATCCAGCCAGGCAGATCGCCGGCTTCCGCGTGCTCGACCGCGCCGAATTTGAAGATGGTTTTGTTCGTCATGTCGGGCTCCGTTTGCTTCGTGTGTTCGCGGTCGGATAGCCGATGCACATGACGGGAGCAATGCCGTGCAGTGCGAAACAGGCGCGGCCGCGCATCCGGGCATGACCCGCCCGCTGCCCACGCACTTGGAGTGCTACGGCTTGTGCCGTGCCGAGATCAGCTCCGCCCTGCGCTGCGCCGTCTCCAGCCCGAGGCCGATGAAGGCGCGCGCGTGCTTGGCGAGGGCCATATTGTCGGTCCACAGATTGCGCCAGATGGCGGTCTTCTTCGACAGGTTTTCGTCGACGATCTCCGAGGAGAAGGATTCGAAGCTGAGGTCGTCGGCATAGCCGATGGCGGTCAGCGCGTCGAATATCCCGGCGAAGTCGATATTGCCGGTGCCGAGGAAGCCGCGATGGCTCTCGCCGATATGGACATAGCCGATCTTGGCTGCCGCGTGGCGGATGGCGAGACCGACATCGGCCTCCTCGATGTTCATGTGGAAGGTGTCGAGATGCAGGAAGATGTTGTCCGACCCGGTGTCCTCGATGAAGGCGAGGCCCTGCGCGGCGGTGTTGAGCAGGTTGCTCTCGAAGCGATTGACGATTTCGAGGTTGAGCGTGACGCCGGCGGCCTTCGCCGTCTCGGCGACTTTTGCCAGCGTTGCCGCGCTGCGGTTCCATTGATCGCGTGTCGGCGCCTCGACCTGCAGCCCATGGCTGGTCGAAAGAATGCCGGCGACCTTGCGGCCGCCAAGATCGCGCGTCAGCGCGATGGTGCCGTTGAGTATCTCGACGCCGCGCGCGGCGATCGCCTTGTCGGCACTCGAAATATCGCCATCTCCAGGCAATCCAATGCTGATCGCGACGCCGAGATCAAGAGCGGCAATTCGTTTGGCAAGCCTGCCGATATCGACATTGGCGGGGTCGAGATAGGAGAATTCGATCAGGTCGAACCCGGCCTCCTTGGTATTGGCCAGCGTGCGATCGAGCTCGCTATGCGCCGAGCTTGCCGACCAGACGAAGGAATGGATTCCGATGCGCGACATGATCGTCTCCGGCATTGAGATGGGATGAGAATGGGTGCGGCCGGGATCGCCCGGCCGCACCAGTCTTGGGAGGCTTAGCGGGCCGCGGTCCAGCCCTTGTAATCCTTCAGGTTCTCGGCCGTGATCAGCTTCGGGTCAAGTAGCACCGTCGGCTCAGCGGGCTTCTTGCCGGCCAGCAGATCGGCCGCCATGGTCAGCGATTGGCCGGCCATCACATAGGGATCCTGCGAGGCCGAGGCCTTGATCATCGATTTGCCGGACGCCAGTTCCTTCTCGATATCGGGTGCGCCATCGACTGCCGTGAAGACGAACTCGGAACGGTTGAGCTGCTTGGCGGCGAGTTCGGCGCCGATCGCCGTCGGATCGTTGATGGCGAATACCGCGTCGATCTTGTCAAAACGAGTGAGCAGCGACTGGAACACTTTCAGGCCGCCGTCACGCGAGCCTTCGGCATTCTGGTCGTCGGACAGGATCTTGATGTCGGGATGCTGGGCAAGCACGTTCTTGCAGCCCTTCACCCGCTCCAGGATCGACGAAGACGCCGGTCCGTTGAGGATGACGTAGTCGCCCTTACCGCCGGTGTGGTCGACCAGGTATTGGCAGGCTTCCTCGCCGGCCTTGACGTTGTTGGTCATCACAGTGACGTCGGCGCCCGGTGCCGAAACGTCGAAGGCGGCGACGACGATGCCGGCGGCCTGCGCCTTCTTCACCGCGGGAGCGATTGCCTTGGCGTCGACCGCGTTGAGCATGATCACGTCGACGCCGGCGGCGATGAAGGAATCGACCTGCGAGACCTGCTTGTTGAGGTCATAGTCGGCCGACACCGACGTCACCTCGACCTTCGGATTGATCTTCCTGGCCGCATCCTCGATGCCCTTGATGGTGGCGACGAAGAAGGGGTTGCCGAGCAGGCCGACCGAGATGCCGACCTTGTTGAGGTCCTTGGCCGATGCCGGCGCGATGGCGACGGCCGCGAGGGCGGCGCCGCAGAGCAGTTTGGCGATGGTCTTCATTACGCTTACTTCCTCCTGATGCCCCGCGCCTCTCACGGTGCGTTACACAAGCCGGTCTTTAATGCCGGCGACCAGGTCACTCACGTTCTCGCCCCTGCTTGGAGCCGGTAGCGGTCGAGGGCGACCGCCACGATGATGACCAATCCCTTGATGATGTACTGCCAGATATCAGAGACACCGGCCAAGATGAGCCCGTTGGACAGCACCGCGATGATCAGGCCGCCGATCAGCGTGCCCCAGATCGACCCGACGCCGCCCACGAAGCTGGTGCCGCCGAGGATGACGGCGGCGATGGCGTCGAGTTCATAGCTCTGCCCGAGTTGTAAGCCGTTGGCGGCGTAGAGCCGGGCCGCCGACATCGCCCCGCCGAGACCGGCGAGCAGGCCGGAAACGCCGTAGACGAAGAGCAGCACCAGCGGCACCTTGATACCGGTCAGTCTGGCTGCCTCGGCATTGCCGCCGACGGCATAGATCCAGGTGCCGAGCACGGTGCGTTTCAGCACCAGCCAGGACAGCACCACCACCGACAGCGCGATGATGACCAGCCAGGGGATGCCGAGCACCGACCCGTTGCCGATGAAGTCGAACGGCAGGTCGGAGTTGAACACCGTCGTGTCCTGCCCGAGCAGGCGGGCAACGCCGCGCACGGCGGTCAGCGAACCCAACGTGACGATGAACGGCGGCAGCCTGATATAGGCGACCAGCAGCCCGTTGATGAGCCCGAAACCGAGACCGACCAGGATGGCCGCCGGCACGCCGAGCAGGCCCCAGTCCGGCACCAGCGACACCAGCACCGCCACCATCGCCGAGGCGGCGAGAATGGAGCCGACCGACAGGTCGATGCCGCCGGTCAGGATGACGAAGGTCATGCCGGCGGCAAGCACGATGTTGATCGACGATTGTTGGGTGACGATGAGCAGGTTGGTGCCGGTCAGAAAGCGCGGATTGATGAACTGGAAGCCGGCGGCCAGCAGCACCAGCACCGGTAGCATGCCAAGCGCCGCAAGCGCGGTGCGCAGCCGCCGGCTCCTGACCGCCACCTGATCCACGCTCTTCGTCCCGGTCGTCCTGTCTGTCATCGCTGAGACGCTCCCGTCGCAAGTTCCATGATCGCTTCCTGGCGAAGCGGCTCGCCTTCGGATGCCGTCACCTCGCCAGCGATCGCGCCATCGCGCATCACCAGCACGCGGTCGGCGACGCCGATCACCTCGGGCAATTCGCTGGAGATCATCAGGATAGCGATGCCCTTGTTGGCGAGATTGTCGATCAGCCGGTAGATTTCCGACTTGGCGCCGACATCGACGCCGCGGGTCGGCTCGTCGAGGATGACGACCTTCGGCTCGGTCTCCAGCAGGCGCGCGAGCAGCACCTTCTGCTGGTTGCCGCCCGACAGCGAGCCGGCATTGGCCTGTGCCGAGCCGGTGCGGATGGACAGGTCGGCAATAGCCTTTGCCGCTCTCCTGTCGGCGGCGGTGAAATCGCGAAAGCCGCCGGCTCGCGCATCCCCGGCCAGCACGCCCATGCTGATGTTGTCCGAAATCGACATGTCGAGGAACAGGCCGAGTTCCTTGCGGTCCTCGGTGAGATAGGCGATGCCGGCGTCGAGCGCCTCGCGCGGCGAACCGACGGTCACGGGCTTGCCGTCGAGTTGCATCGTGCCGGCGCTGCGCTTGTCGGCGCCGAAGATCAGCCTGGCAAGCTCGGTGCGGCCCGAGCCGACGAGGCCTGCCAGTGCCAGCACCTCGCCGTGATGGAGGTCGAACGAACAGTTCTTCAGCAGACGCCCGTCGGACATGCCGCGCACCGAGAGCGCGACGGCGCGTTTCTCGTCCGGCGGACGATGATCCTTCTTGTAGAAGGCGGAGAGATCGCGGCCGACCATCATCGAGACCAGGCGCGACGCGTTGAGGTCGGCGCGATCGAGCGTACCGACATAGCCGCTGTCGCGCAGCACGCTGACGCGGTCGGCGAGTTGGTAGACCTCTTCCATGCGGTGGCTGATGTAGATGATGGCGATGCCTTGCGCTTTCAGCGTCGCGATCACCTCGAACAGGCGGTCGGTCTCGCGCGAGGTCAGCGACGTGGTCGGCTCGTCCATGACGATGATGCGCGCATTGGTCGACAGCGCCCGGGCGATCTCGACCAGCTGGCGCTCGCCGAGCGACAGGCTGGAAACCAGGGCACGCGCCGAGAAGGAGACACCGAGCCGGCCGACGATCTCGGCGGCGCGCCGGTTGCACTGGTCGCGGTCGACGACGCCGAACCGGCGCGGCTCGTTGCCGAGGAAAATGTTCTGCGCCACCGTCAGGTTCGGCGCCAGTGACAGTTCCTGGTAGATCACCGCGATGCCGGCGGCGCGCGCCTTGATCGGATCGCCGGTCGCGGCGGGCGCGCCATCGATCAGTATCTCACCGCCGGGATCCGGCCGATAGGCGCCGGACAGCACCTTCATCAGCGTCGACTTGCCGGCGCCGTTCTCGCCCATCAGCGCGTGCAGTTCGCCTGCGTGGACGCTGAGCGAGACGTCCTGCAGGGCGCGTATCGCGCCGAAGGTCTTGGAGATGTGGCGCATCTCCAGCACCGGCTGGCGCGCCGCTGGCGTGCGGACTGCCGCGCTCATCGCGCACCCCCTGCCGTCTTGGCGGCGCTATCATGCCCGGCAACGCGATCGCGCCAGGTGTCGCGATAGCCGGCGAGGCCGCCGAATTGTGTCGCCTGCACCGGCTCCGGCGGCTCGGCGGCGAAGTCTCGGCCCACGCTCTCGAAGGCGAGCGCTGCGGCGCCCGTGGCGCTGCCTTCCAGCGAGGCACCTTGCAGGAAGGCCTGACCGGGACGCAGCTGCGCCAGCAGCCCGGCGAGCAGGCCGCCGGTGTTCAACCCGCCATCGACGATGACAGTGTTGTCGGAATGGATGAGGTCGAGGCAGAGATCGATCATCAGCGCCACGTAAAGCAGCGCCACCGCCGCGCGTTCACCGGCATCGGGCATGCGTCCGACCAGCCGGCCAGGGTGATCCGGCATCGGCCCGCCCGGCGCGAAGCTCGGCAGCGCCATGATGCCGGCATCGATCGCCTGCTGTATCGGGCCATGCGGGATGGCGCCTTGCCAGCCGCCGCTGATGACGGCGAATTCGCGCCCGCCCATGAAGCGTATGGTCGGCACCGGGCCGCCGTCGACATCGACATTGACCAGCATGTCGCGGTCGCGGTCGAGCGCTTCGAGCGGACAGTCGGGATTGAGCACGACGACCCAGGTGCCGGTCGACACGACGGTCAGCGGTCCAAGCCCTTGCCGTCGATAGGCGTACAGCGCCGCATTGGAGTCGTGGACGCCGTTGTGGATGGCGATCGGGCGCCCGGCACTGCCGAAGCGCTGCTCGCCGATGACCGCGCCGGCGCGTTCGAAAGCCGGCATCTGGCCGCGCCAACCCTCGGCGTCGACCAGCGAGGAAAAGTCGCGTTCGCGCGGCGCCCACAAATGCGAATGGCAACCGAGATAGGACACTTCGCAGACCGGCAGGCCGCCGAGGCGCCAGCTCCAGTACTGGGGATAGCCGAGGAACCATTTCGCCGCCGCGAACGTGTCGGGATCGACTTCCTGCAGCCACAGCATGTGACGGCCATAGTTGAAGCCGAGCGGCAGGCGGGGAGAGAACGTCTCGGCGAAATCCGGAATACGGCGGTCGATCCGCGCCGCGATTTCGGCCGGCGGCTCCTGCTCGTAGTCGAGGATCGGATGGGTCAGCGCCTTGTCGTCGACAAGGGCGAAGGTGCAGCCATGGCCCGACACCATTACTCCTTCCACACCGTGGCTTTCGACCACGTCGGTGACGGCACCGAACGCCCAGCCATGGAGGCCGGCCTCGTCGAGTACGCTGAAACCGCCTTGTCGCGTCCATTTCGGCTGTGTGCGGCGCTCGTCGAGGATGCGTCCGTCCTGGCCGAAGACGAACAGCTTCGAATTGGTCTTGCCGAAGTCGAGCACCGCCACGTTCACGCGAGGGCTCCCGAGGTTGAAGCAATGCGTACCATGACGCCGGCATCCTCCAGCATGCGTGCATCGGCATCGGAGAGCCCGTCATCGGTGACCAGCGTGCCGATGCGCGACAGGGGCAGCGCGACATTGCGGGCGTGGATCGACAGTTTGCGGCTGTCGGCCAGCACCACGATCTGATCGGCGCAGAGGCTGAGGTCGACGATGGAGCGCACCAGCAGCGGATGCGATTCCAGCAGCCCTTCCTGGTTGAGGCCTTGCGTGCCGAGAAAGAATTTCGAGGCATAGAAAGGCGTTGCCTGGGTCAGCGAATGGATGATGCCTGGTTCGCGGTGCAGGTCGCCGCCGGCAACCGTTAGGCTGCAATGGCCATGATCGCTGAGATAGGCCGCGAGCGGCATCGAGTTGGTGTAGAGCCGGATGCTGCGGTCGGCGAGCTTGACGCCGAGATGAAAGCAGGTCGAGCCGCCATGGACGATGACGGCATCGCCATCGCGCACCATGGTCGCGGCGACCGCCGCGATCTGCCGCTTGGCCTCGACGGCAAGGTCACGGTTCTCGTCATAGGGTCGGGCAAAGGCCACGTCCGCATGCGAAGCGCCGTCGAGTGCCGAGATACCGCCATAGACCTTGCGGGCTTCACCGGCCTCATCGATTCGGTCGATATCGCGCCTGACCGTCGCCGCCGAGACACCGAGCCGCTCCTGCAACTCGCGCACGGAGGCGAACGGGCGGTCCCGCAGCAGTTCGACGATCTGACGTTGGCGGCCGAGGTCGCTCAACCTTTTCCTCCCTGACGCCATTTTCCGTGTCAATTGGTGCAACTTACTCAACATTAGTCGGATTGCAAGCTGATTTGACGATAGTAGATCAGCATTGACGCAGATCACTCACATCTGCGATACCATCGCCAACACCGATCCCGACGACGGGATTTTGTGCGAGCGCTGGAGAAAAGGGCCATGGCAACCCAAGCTGATGCACAGGAACTTGCCGCCTTGCGGGCGCTTTCGGCCAGCATCGGACTGAACCCGCATATGACGCAGGCGGCGGGCGGCAACACCTCGCTCAAGGCCGGCGACACGCTGTGGATCAAGGCCTCGGGAACCTGGCTGAAGGATGCGCTCAGCGACGACATCATGGTGCCGGTGGCGATGGCACCGCTGCTCAAGGCCGTCGAACAGCGTGATCCAGCCGCCGACAAACCACAGGCCTTCGCCATCGATGACCTCAATCCGCGTGGCCTGCGCCCGTCGATCGAGACCACGGTGCATGCCTTGATGCCGCAACGCGTGGTTCTGCATGTCCACTGCGTCGACACGATTTCGCTTGCCGTCCAAGCCGATGGCGAGGCCGAGGTCGCCAGGCGGCTGGGCGGCATCGAATGGGCCTGGGTGCCCTATTTCCGGCCAGGCCTACCGCTCGCCCGCGGCATTGCCGAGAAATTGCGGCCGGGGGTCGACGTGCTCATCCTTGGCAATCACGGGCTGGTGGTCGCCGCCGAAACCGTCGCCGCGGCGGAAGCCTTGCTGCACCGCGTCCGGTCGCTGCTGGCGCGGCAGCCGCGCACGACCGCAGCACCTGATATCGCCGCTTTGACGGCGCTGGCCGGCAACTACCGATTGCCGGCGGATGTCGAAGCGCACGCGGTCGCGCTCGATGCGGAAAGCCTGGATATGGCCGAGGCCGGCAGCCTCTATCCGGACCATGTCATCTTCCTCGGCCAGGGCTCGGTCGTTGCGAAGCCGGGCGAGGACGTGGCCGGCGTCATCGCGCGGCTCGGCGCGGCACCCGTGGCAATCCTGTTTCCCCGCGCCGGCGTGCTGATGCGCGGCGACGCCAGCGCCGGTGCCGATGCCATGCAGCGTTGCCTCGCCGACGTGACCGCGCGCGTCGATGGCGAGGCGCGGCTGAACTATCTCACCGCCGCCGAGAACGACGAGCTGGTCAACTGGGACGCCGAGCAGTATCGCCAGAAGCTAAACGCCGCCAGCACGGCCTAACAGGGGACGGACGACATGACGCCACTTGTCGTCGGCATCGACATCGGCACCTCCGGCGCCCGCGCCGTCGCCATGCGTCAGGATTTTTCCATCGCCGGCCAATCCGCCGTGCCACTCGACAGATTTGGCCAGAACCCCCGTGATCCCCGGACTTGGTGGCAAGCGGTCCAGGCGGCGCTGGCGGATCTGCTTTCGGGCATTGACCGCGCCGCGATCCGGGCCGTCGCCGTCGACGGCACGTCGGGCACGCTGCTGCCGGTCGACATCGATGGGCGGCCGCTGGCCGAGCCGCTGATGTACAACGACAAGATCGATGACGCCGACATCCTGGCCATGGTCGCCCGTGAGGCGCCGGCGGCGAGCGCCGCCCACGGGGCGACTTCCGGCCTCGCCAAAGCCTTGCGGTTCCAGCCTCAGCCCGGCATAGCGGCCGTGCTGCACCAGGCCGACTGGATCGCCGGCAACCTGTCCGGACGCTTCGGCGTCAGCGACGAGAACAATGCGCTCAAGACCGGCTATGATGTCGAGGCCCGCCGCTGGCCGGACTGGATCGCGACCACCGGCATGCGCATGGACCTGCTGCCTGATGTCATCGAACCGGGCGATGTCACCGGCACGCTCACCGCGGCCGCCGCGGAGCTTTTCGGCCTGCCTCGCGATGTGGTCGTGGTTGCCGGCACCACTGACGGCTGTGCCTCGTTCCTGGCGACGGGCGCCACCGCGGCCGGCGACGGCGTCACCGCTTTGGGCTCCTCGCTAACCATCAAGATCCTGTCCGACCGGCCGATCTCGGCGCCGCGCTTCGGCATCTACAGCCATCGGCTCGGCGATGTTTGGCTGGCGGGCGGCGCCTCGAATTCCGGCGGCAAGGTGCTGGCGCAGCATTTTCCGCTCGCGCGGATCATCGAACTCAGCGCGATCATCGACCCCACGACCGAGACCGGCCTCGACTACTATCCGCTTGGTACGGCTGGCGAACGGTTTCCCGTGGCCGATCCGGCCTTGCCGCCGCGTCTCACCCNACGGCCCGCTGACGATGCCGATTACCTCAAGGCGATGTTCGAGGGCATGGCGGCGATTGAGGCGCTTGGTTACAGCAGGCTGGCCGAACTTGGCGCGCCGGCCCTGACCTCCATTCGCAGCGTCGGTGGCGGCGCCGCTAACCCGGTGTGGAGCGCGATCCGGCAGCGCAAGCTCGGCGTCGCGTTCCTGCCGGCATTGTCGGACGAGGCCGCCGCGGGTACGGCACGGCTGGCGCTGAAAGGCGCAAGCGAGGCAGGGCTTCTATGAATACGAAAAAGCTCGAACGTCTCGACGGCATCGGGCCGCTGGCGGAACGCTATCAGGTCTTCCTGCTCGACCAGTTTGGCGTGCTGCATGACGGGCAGGCTCCCTATCCCGGCGCGGTGGCGGCACTGTCCACGCTGAAGCGCGCCGGCAAGACCGTGGTGCTGATCTCCAATTCCGGCAAGCGCGCCCGGCCCAACGAGGCACGCCTGCTGAAGCTTGGCTTCGAGGCCGGCAGTTGGGACCATTTCGTGTCCTCCGGCGAGGTGGCGTGGCGACGTTTCCACGAGATGGCGGCAACCGGAGCCTTGCGGGCCGGCACGAGGTGCCTGCTGATCAGCCGCGACGGCGACCGCAGCGCGATCGAAGGCCTGCCCTTCGGGCTGGCGGAGGCTGGCGAAGACGCCGAACTGGTGCTGATTTCGGCCAGCGAGGGGGACCGCCACGACCTCGACCATTATCGCCGGCTGCTCGCCCCGGCGGCGGCGCGGCAAGTACCGTGCTTCTGCACCAATCCCGACAAAATCATGCTGACGGCGGGCGGACCTCGCTTCGGCGCCGGCGAGATCGCCGATCTCTACGAAACCCTGGGCGGCAAGGTCACCCGCATCGGCAAGCCCTATCCGGCGATCTTCGAGGCGGCACTCGCACTGGCCGGCGAACCAGAGCACGGCAGCGTGATCTGCGTCGGCGACAGTGTCGAACACGATGTTGCAGGCGGCAATGGTGTCGGAATCGCAACGGCGCTGGTGCTGGGTGGAATACTGGCCGGCACGCCTGACCTTGCCGCTGTTTTCGACGAACACAAGGCCTGGCCGGATTACACCACGAGTTCGTTCAGCTTTCGCTGACCGCTTCCAGCATCCGCCTTGCGCTTTCCTCGTCGGTGATCAAGATTGTCGGCGCAATCAGGTTCATGGCGCCGAGCAGCGCATCGGTCTTTTCCGCGCCGCCGGAGGTCAGAATGCGGATCGGCGCCTTGCGCAGCCGGTCGACGTTCACCGACATCACATGGTTGTTGACGGGATGGTCGACCAGATCGCCATTGCGGTCGTAGAAATGGAACAGGAGGTCGCCGACGGCGCCGCGCGCCAGCAGCGCCTCCCGGTCCGCTTCCCTGAGGAAGCCGCCGCGCGAGAAGGTGGTGGCTGAAGCGATGCCGCCAACACTCAGCAGAACGGCATCGAGCGCGTCGGCCATTTCAAAAACCTCCTGCAGACCGCAACGTTCGACCAGCGCGATCTTGGTCTCGACGCTGTCGACGACGGCCGGCGTCGGCATCAGATAGCCGTCGCCCTGGAAGATTTGGGCGAAGCGCCAGGCGAACTCGGCCGGGTTGGTCCGGCGTGCGATGCCGACGCCGCCAAGCAGCGAAATCACCTTGAAATCGGTCAGCGATTTGGCGCTGATGAACGGCAAGGTGTGGAACAGCGTATTGCCCCAGCCGACGCCGACCTGCATCCCGGACTTCATCGCGTCGGACAGGAACATGCCGGTCTTGGCGGCGATTGCCGGGATCGGGTCGGCATTGGCCGCTGTCAGCGGCGCCACCAGCGCCTGCTGCAGACCGAAGGTCTTTTCGAGCGCGCGTTCCAGCCGCACGATCTCCAGAAGCTCGCTCTCGATGGTGATCTTGACCTCGTTGCGCGACCGCGCCTCCGCCAGCATGCGCACGATGGTGACACGGCCGACCCCAAGCACGTCGGCGATCTCGTTCTGCGTCATCTGCTCGACGAAATACATCCAGGCGGCGCGGATCCTGAGGCGGTCCGTCCGGCTCTCGCTGACGACCTGCTCGGTCGCTTCGGCTCCTGCCCGCCTTTCATCGGCCCGCCTTTCATCGGCCCGCCTTTCGTCGGCCCGCCTTTCGTCGGTTTGTCGTCCCCTGGCCAAATGATCCCTCCCCCGCGGCGGCGGACGCGCGCGCCGTCGCCGATTCTGCGTGCTGGTCTAGTATCGCCTATTGATCTACCAATCGATAGGAACAATGTAGAGTCGGTGGGCGGGCCATTGTAGGTGGCCCCGCACGGCACATTCGAGGCGAACCGCGATGCTCCGACAAATCTCCGAAGATGTCCGCGTCAACCTCAAGGACCGGCTGCGGGAAGTCCGTGACATCATCCGCCAGAGCCGCCATGACGGCGCCAGCGAGGCCAGCCTGCTGCACGAAGCGACCAGCCATCTGCCGCCGTTTCCAGGCAAAGGCATCGAAGGCCTGCTCAGCCATGCCGCGAGTGCCGTCGACGAAGCGCTGTCGATCGCCGAATCCTTCGTCCCGCATGAACGTCCGATAAGGGTCGACGGAACGACCGTAAAAGGCCTCGGCACCTATTTCCCGGTAGGGGACGAAGACCAGCAATTGAGCGCCGAGCGCCTGTTCCGGCGCGACATGTATTATCTGACCAAGGCGGTGCTTGCCGGGCTGAAGATCGACCATGCCCGTATTCATGAAGCCGGGTTCGCCGCCGTCCACGCGGCCATGCGCAGGCGCCATGGCGATCTGTTGGCTGCGCTGGCCGCGCCTGGTGCTGGACTGCAGGCGATCGCGGCGACGTGTTCGGCGTTGCTGATCGAGTGCCTCGGCCAGCGCCCGATCCGTTTTGATGACACCGCCCCGGAAGCGACGGCAATGGGTGATAGGGCGCTCGACATAAGCTGCCTGGCGCCGGTCGTCCTGGCCTGCGGGCTGGCGACAAACGGCCGCAACGACGCGCCGGAGCCCGACGTGCTGGAAATCGCGATCCTGGCCGCCGATATCCGCCGCGACCGCATCATCCAGGCCTGCGCCAAAACGAGCCCGGCCGATGAATTGACACCTGTCTTCGCCACCTTGCTTGCGCATTTGCCATAAGGCCTCCTGGCGCGGTTCAGAAAACAGAGCGGCCGCAGGGCTACTCCCCGGCCGCCATCGCCATGATCGTCTTCTTGGCGCGCTGAATCGAGGCCGGGCTCATCGACAGTTCGGTGAGACCCATCTCCAGGAAGGCGGGAATGAGATCCGGCCGACCCGCCGCCTCGCCGCACATGCCCACCATGATACCGGCGGCGACGCCGGCCCTGGCCGTCAGTTCGATCGCAGACATGACGGCTGGATTGGTGACGTCGTTGAGCTTCGCAACGGTCGGGTTGAGCCGGTCGGCGGCCATGATGTACTGGGTCAGGTCGTTGGTGCCTATCGAGAAGAAAGCCACCTCCTTGGCCAGTGCCGGGGCGATCAGCACGGCGGCCGGGGTTTCGATCATCACGCCGAGATCGAACGTAGCGTGCGGCACGCCTTCGGCCTTGAGTTCGATGGCGCATTCGTCGACAAGAACGCGCGTCTGCCGCACCTCGCCAAGATCGGAAACCATCGGCAGCATCACCTTGATGTTGCCGTGTACGGCGGCCCTTAGCAGCGCCCTGAGTTGGCGCTTGAAGATATCGGGCCGGTCGAGGCACATGCGGATGCCGCGCCAGCCGAGGAACGGATTTTCCTCCTCGGGAAACTCGATGCCGGCAATCGGCTTGTCGCCGCCGATGTCGAGCGTGCGCACGATGACCGGATAAGGCGCGAAGGCCTTGGCCAGCGCCGCATAGGTCTCGGCCTGCATGTCTTCCGACGGCAGGTGCATATGGCGCATGAACAGGAGTTCGGTGCGGAACAGGCCGACACCCATGGCGCCGGCTTCCTGCGCCGCCTCGATCTCCTCGAGCGAGCCTATATTGGCCGCGACTTCGATCACCTTGCCGTCCGCCAGCTTCGGCGTCACCGTCTTGAAGGCGGCCAGGCCGGCACGTTCCGTCGCCGCCGCTTCGACACGGCCGGCGAAATCGGCGCGTGTCGCCGCATCGGGATCGATGATAACCTGGCCGGTATTGCCGTCGAGCGCTACTTCTTGCGCCGTGCGCAAGGCATTGATCCGGTCGCCAAGGCCCAGTACCGCCGGGATGCCATGCGAGCGAGCGATGATGGCGATGTGCGAAGTGGCGCCGCCATGGCCGCACACCACGCCGCCGATGCGTTTCAGCGGCGCACGCGCCAGGTCCCAGGCGCCGATGTCGTCGGCGATCAGGATGGCACCCTGCGGAATATTTTCGAGGCTGACGTCGTCTTGCCCNAGCAGCACCAGGCAGATCTGCCGTCCGACCGCATGGACATCGTCCGCCCGTGCATTGAGATAGTGATCGTCGACGGCGCTGAAATCGGCGGCGATGGTGGAAGCGGCGGTGATCGTGGCCGAGACCGCGTCATTGCCGCCATTGATCGCCTTCTCGGCCTCGCCGGTCAGGCTGTCGTCGGCGGCGATATCCCTGAGCGCCGCGACGATGCCCCGGTCACCGGCCGACAGACTATCCTGCGCCAGCGCCCGATCCATGCGCGTCTGGACGGCGGCAACGGCGGCGCGGAACCTGTCGATCTCGCCAGCGATCTCATCGGCCCGCAGCATCCGTCCCTGTCCAGCGATATCAGGCGGGAAATGCGCGAAGGCCGGCCCGATGGCGACGCCTTCGCTTGCGGCGACACCGCGCAAACCACTGCTTGCTTCGGCTGATACCGCCGGCGCGGATTGGAACGCGGGCGCCGCTTCCTTGCCTGCGTCATTCGCCGGGGCGTGGGCTTCGTCGTCGTCGAGACCCGCTTTGGGGTTCTCGAGATAGCCGATCAGCGCCTCGATCGCCTCGATGGCATCGGCGCCGTTCGCCCGCACGGTGACTTCCTGGTTTTCCTTGACCGCCAGCAGCATCAGCTTGACCGAGCTCTTGGCGCTGACCGCCTTGCCGTCCTTGACCAGTTCGACGTCGGATTCGAAAGCCTTGGCGAGCTTGACGAAGCGCGTGGCGGGACGGGCGTGCAAACCTTCATGCACTCTGACGATGGTCGAGCGTTCCATGGCAAATACTCTGCTGTTTCCTAGCAGATCGCCGTCTCACGGCGAACTGCTCTACTTCTTTGTTTTAACGCAATTCCGGACGGAAAAACCGTTTCCACTTTCCTGGAATTGCTCCAGCGCCAAAGCCAGACCGGCTGGGGCGCGAATGCTTTCAGGCGGCGATGGTGATGATCGCGTCTGTTTTCAGGGCGGCCACGAGCGCTTGTGTATCGACCTGCGATGCGCAGATCTCGCCCGGCCTTTCGGCCTCGGTGGCGCCGTTGAACGAGATGACGACGTGGCCCATCTCGAGGACCTTGCTCCAGGCGCTGGAGCCGACGGCGGTTATAACGGCCGAAACCGGGCCAAGGGTGATCGACGCGCCCTTTTCAGGCCCGCCGTCGCTGGGTCCGATCTCGGTCTTGTGGAGCACGGAAACCTCGGCAAGCTCCGGTGGCGAGCCATCCGCGAACAGGATGACCACGCCGCCCTCGGCGAGGTCCGCCACTTCGGGTCCTATTGCCGTGACCCGTGTCTTGAGAAGAACCGACATATGGCGAACCTCGTTATTTCTGGTGTTTAGAACACGATCAGGGAGACGATCCAGGCGATCAGCACCGAGACCGGCCCCATGATCTGGCGGCTGATGAGCACCGCCGGCACGCCGATTTCGATGGTTTTCGGCTTGGCTTCACCCAGTGCAAG
Source organism: Mesorhizobium sp. WSM3626 (assembly GCF_000513935.1). GTDB lineage: Bacteria > Pseudomonadota > Alphaproteobacteria > Rhizobiales > Rhizobiaceae > Mesorhizobium > Mesorhizobium salmacidum. The sequence continues at coordinate 161,092 of NZ_AZUY01000011.1, forward strand.
GCCGACAGGAACGAAGTCGCAGCCGACTTGGGTGTTGTAGGCAAACAGCGCCGGCAGCGCCATTGCCGGCGAAATCGTGCCGTTGGCGATCTGCGGGCCGATGATGGCGACGCCGATGACCTGCGCGATGACCGCGCCTGGCCCCAGGATGGGCGACAGGAACGGCAGGCCGCAGATGGCCGAGATGACCAGCAGGCCGACGATGTTGTTGGCCAGCGGTCCCATCGGCTGCGCCAGCACGTCGCCGATGCCGGTGTACAGGATCAGGCCGATAAGCATGGTCACGAAGGCCATGAACGGCAGCACGTTGCGGACGACCTGGTCGATGGTCCGGCGGCCGGCATTGAAGAAAATGCCGACGACACGACCCATGACGCGGCCGATCGTGCTGATGAACCCGATCAAGCCACCTTCGCTGGGCAGCGCCGTCGGCGTCGCAGTGTTGTTGGTAGAACTCATCGACGCTGCTCCCCCCGCAGTTGTGACCGCCTCGGAACCGTCCGCCATTGTGACATTGGCCGGTTTCACGCCCGAAACGTAGATATCCTCAGTGATGAACTGGGCGAGCGGCCCAGCCTGGCCGACCGGCGTCAGGTTGACGGTCGGGATACGCTTGCGCGGATAGACGCCGCATCGCGCGGTGCCACCGCAATCGACGACGACAACCGCCATCTCGCCTTCCACCGGCGGCGCCTTGAAACCGTCTACGGCTGTGGCGCCGGTCATGTCGGCGATGAGCTGGGCCACGGGATGGATCCCGCCACCGGTGACGGAGACGACCTTGTCGCGCTGCGCGGTCGGCTCGATGACGAGCGGGCCGCCCCAGCCGGTGGAACCCCGGGATACTTTTACGGCTTTGTATGTCTTGGCCATGATGTCCTCCCCGCCCTTACAGCTCAACGCCCTGGCGGCGTGCCATGATGGCTGTGATGCGCTCGGTCAGCATGCCCTTGAGCAGGATGACGACGAGACCAACGATCGCGTACCAGATCGCCACCTTGACGTGGTAACCGGCGACGACAACGCCCCGCTTCTCGAGATCGAGCAAGGCAACGAGCATGCCTCCCCAGACGAAATATTCGCCAGGGTTGATGTGCGGGAAAAGGCCGAGCGGCGGATGCACGTAGGACACGGCCGCGTCGTAGAAGGCGGGCTTGTGCTTCTCTTCCAGAAACGACCCGAAGGTGTAGGCCATCGGGTTGGTGAGGAAAAACACCGCCAGCAGCGGCAGCACGGTATAGCGGGTCAGCGCGATGCGGCCAGCACCACGCGCCAGGCCGTGGACACGCTCTTCGCCTACCAGTTCGGTGACGGCGTAGAAGGCTGTCATCAGCACGACAAGTGTCGGGATGATGCCGGTGACAAAGCCGGCGAAAACCTCGCCGCCCTTCTGGAAGATGCCGATGAAGTACTTGCCGATGGCAGTGAGCCAGCCAAGCTGCTCCTCCTGCTGCACATTTTTCAGCTGTTCCTTCAGCTGCTCGGCGGTAACCGGCGCCCCGTCGGTCTGCGCCTGCGCAAGGATCACGAGATGATCGGAAGCATGCTCGACGGCGAGCCTGCCATGCAATGCAGCGTCCGAAACCATGGCACCCGCGATATGCAGGTTATGCACGGCCATGTCGGCATGCTGCGCCAACAACGAAAATACAGACATTTCTCCTCCTTATGCCGGCCCGCCGGTTGATCCCAGTCGGCGCACGGCCTCCTCTATCCCTTTGATCCAGAGGCGGATTCAGATTTCAGGTTTGACCTGGAAATCATCCGACTCTAGGCCCTTGCTACATTCAAGCCGGCCAGGCCCGGCTTCTTCCCCGGCTCCGACCGTGCTTTGTCGATCTGTTCGATCGCCCGCTTCACGGCCTCGGCCACACCGGGTTCCCCCTCCCCCATGATCGCAGGGTTGGACCGGAGTCGATCGAGGGGGACACCCTCGAATTCTTCATGTCGCTTGAATTTGGTGAACACGGAACGGCCGCTCATCACCATCATGCGGCGCACGATCAGGTCGGGCGTAACCACGACCAGCGCGATTGTTCCCTTGGCAAATCGGCCCCGAAAATTGCCAGCTCCGACGAAGCCATCCTTGTACTGATCGGTGACGCCCCGAAAGACATCCGAATAGTGCCGCATCTGCAGCCAGACGCCGAGCGACTGCAACGCCCACACAATAACCAGCAGGAGCAGTCCCCACTGCCAAATCGCCATTCGGTTCTCCTCCCGAAGCCTCAGTCGAGGCGCACCTTGGACCGGCACGCGACAACAGCAAAGTGAGAACATTTGTTTCCGCGAATGTCAATATGTATGATATTAGCCTCAACCACGGTCATCCACAGGGCCGCCGCGCGATTTCGGCGGGGGCACGACTGTGCTAGCCTGTGGGGAAACGGGATACAGGAAATGGAACTGCCCTTCAGGGATGAACTTGCCCTCATGCCCGATCTGCGCCACCGGCTTCGGCAGTTGCGCTGGTTCCGCGCCACCTTCCGCGGCAGCGCCAAGGTGGTTTCGGACACATTCGGCGTACGCTTCGAAATCGACGAGGCGAAGCTGACCCGGGCTTTTCTCGACTGGATCGAGGTGATGGAAGCGCAGAAGCGCTTCGCCGCGATCGACCGCGCCGATTTCATCGTCTTTGCCGCCGGCCTCGTGCTGCGCGAACTGATCAAGCAGGCGCCGGCCAGGGAGATCTCCGGCCTTACCCAGCTCATCGAAACGGATCAGAATGCCGGCACGCTGGACATCATCCGCTTCTGGCCGGAAGGCTTTCTCTACACCAACTACTGCGTCTCGGTGATTTCGGCCATCTACGAGCAGGAGTTCGGTTCAGCGCCTAGCATCGACAAATGCGCCGACGACCTGCGCACCTGGTGGTCCTATCGCGAAAACGTCACCGAAATGCCGGCTTATGCCGTGGCTTTCCTCGACCGCTTCCTGGGTGCGGAACCGAACTGGATCACGCCCGACCGTGCGCAGTCGCGGCAGGCCATGCAACGAGCGTTGGGGTCCTCCCGCGCCAGCGACGCCTTGCGCCAGCTTTGAATTGGCCTCTATTGCCCCTATTCACGAGGCCGTGAGTGCCCGCCATTGAACATTTGACTTTTTGTCGATAGCGATGTGCCAAATCTGACAGAGGCCGGGAGAAACGCGTGGCGCCGTCAAGACTGATCATTTTCGATTGCGACGGCGTTCTCGTCGACAGCGAGCCACTGGCCGCCAAGGCCTATGAACGTGTCTACGATAAGCATGGCATGCCGGGCGTTCACGGCGGTATCATCGCCCAGTGCGTCGGCATGAAGCAGGCCGACATCATCGTCAGGATCAAGGAATTGACCGGCCATCAGTTTCCCGCGACGGCCGATGGCGATATCTGGGCCGAGACTAAAGCCCTGTTTTCGCAGGAATTGAAGCCGACACCGGGAATCACCGCATTCCTGGAAACGCTCGAGGGCGGCAGTTGCGTTGCCTCGTCGTCCTCCGTCGAGCGCATCAACCACAGCCTGGCCATCACCGGACTGGCGCGGTTCTTCGGCGATGCGATCTACAGCTCCTCGATGGTCAAGAACGGCAAGCCGGCGCCGGACATCTTCCTGTTCGCCGCTGCGAAGATGGGTGCCAACCCGGCGGACTGCATCGTCATCGAGGATTCACCTTTCGGCATCCAGGCCGCGGTCGCCGCCGGCATGACCGCGATCGGCTATATCGGTGGCGGACATACTTATGCGGAACATGGCGCACGGCTGACGGCCGCCGGTGCTGATTTCATCTGCGCCGACTGGCATGAAGTTAGCCGGCAATTGTCGGGGCTCGGCGTGCCGGCCTAGCGAGCGGGTAGTCCAAGGCGCGCCCATTCGCCAGGCGGAATCACAGCTCCGACGCGGAAGTCGAAGGACAAGACCCTGGTCGCGTCGCTGTCGACCTCGCAGCGGAAGCCCAGATGGTACCATGTGGTTGAGGTACGGAAAGCAACGTCAGGGGCGTCAAGAACATTGCCGGCCTTCAGCGGAACACTTGGGATCAAAATGGGAAAATAGGAGGCGTCCAGCAATTGCTGCTGCAACGCGCTGGCGCAAAGTTTGGCACCACGCTGACCGCGAGGCACGCCACCCATCGAGGTCGTGGCCAGCGCGTCACCCGTAGCGCCCTGCGAGTAAAGCCTGCGAACGCCCGGAAGGCCTGAATACCTGCGCGATGCGGCGCTGGCTACATCAGTGGAACCTGGGCTTCCGGCGCCCCCACTTCGGGACTTCGCAACCTTTGAGGAGCTGGGCTTCGGTGTATTTGTCGGTTTAGGCTCCGGCTTCGCAGCCGACATTGGAAGCTCGACCTCACCGTCCCCGTCGGTGGCCAGCGGCGTTGGTGCCGCGCCTGTCTGCTTGGCGGCATCCTGCGATCCCGCCTGTTGTTTGGCGGCCTGCTGCTTATCTGCGTCCTGGGTCAGAGTTGCCTGCTTGTCCTGCGCGGGCTCGGTGTCCTTCGCGTGGGCTACCGGCTTTTCGCCGGCCTCAGCTGAATCCGCCGGCTTCTCGGTGCCTGCCGGCACGCCGGATTGGGTCTCAGCAGGCTTCTGCACGACCGGCGGTTTCGCATCCTTGGTCGGCGACGACGGACTGTCTTGAGCGCTGGTCCCATCCAGGGATTTCCGGGGGCCCGCATCCTTGTCGCCGAACTGAAAAACAGGCTTCAGCACCTCGATTGGCGGAGGCTTCTGCGGCTGCGGAGCCGGCTTTTCAACTTTCTGCTCAGGCGGTTTTTCAACCTTCGGTTCCGGTGGCTTAGGGGCCGGTTTCGGTTTTGGCTGCTCGGGCGGGGGCACGAGCGCGACATTGACCGGTTCCTCCTCCTGCGGCTGTTGGCGAGGCGTGGGCAGGCCATAGATCAGGAGCCCCGCGACAAGCGCATGCAGGATCAGCGATGCGGGGATACCCCACAGCAAATTCCGACGCCGCTCTCCTGTCTCGCCCTTCATCCTGACCGATGTGGAATGAAATAGCGGCGGCTTCAAGCATAAGCATTGGATTGGCGCAATTTGGCCGCTGACAGGTTGGTGATCTGGATCACCACGAGCAGATCCGTGTTAGCGAGGCGTCGGCACGACATCGAGCAGGATGCGATCATTGCCGCGGCTCGCGGCGAGGCTGGTGCGGCCCTTTTCGCCGAAACCGCCAAGCAGGTCCAGCATCATCAAAAGGCTGTTCCTGCCGCCGGGATCAGCCAGCCGGATTTTATGCGCAGGCGCGCCTGCGCCCCGTTCTCCAGCACAACCGGATCGGGCTGCTCGAAATGCAAGATGAGGTCGGGACCGGCCTTGGGCGAGAATTCGATACGCGCCGCGCCACCTTGGTAAACCGCCCGCTTGACGAGACCGTCAAAGCCCGAGGCATCGGCCGAAATCTCGATGTCGGCGGAGCGGCAGCAGATTTTGGCGCCGGCGCGCGGCCGCTCGCCAGGCCGGCAGCGGACCACCAGCTCGCTTCCGAGAACCCGGACCTTGCAATGGCCGCTTTCCTCGCCCGTCAGCACGTCCGCCGTCAGCAGGATGCCTTGCGAAATGAAGGAGGCGACCATTTCATTTGCCGGCTCATGATAGAGGTCGCGCGGCCTCGCAAGCTGCACCAGGCGTCCACGATCCATCACCGCGATGCGGTCGGCCAGCGCCATCGCCTCGGTCTGGTCATGGGTGATGTAGACGATGGTCGTGCCCGTGCGCTCGTGGAAGGCGGCGAACTCGTCCTCCATCGAGGCCCTGAGATGCACGTCGAGGTTGGCGAGCGGCTCGTCGAACAGCACCAGCGAGGGTGCCGCCACCAGGCATCGCGCCAATGCCACGCGCTGCCGCTGGCCGCCGGAAAGATTGGCGGGCCTGCGCTCACCCAGGCCCTGCAGATTGACCAAGGCAAGCGCGTCTTCCACTTTTTGACGCGCAACCGCCTTGTCGAGCTTGGCCACCTTCAGCGAATAGCCGATATTCTCGGCGACACTCATGTGCGGCCACAGTGCGTAATTCTGGAAGACGATGCCGACGCGCCGCCTTTCCGGCCCGACGCTGCCGCCGCTGTTCGAAACGACGTCGCCGCCGATGCGGATTTCGCCCGAGGTCACTTTCTCGAAACCGGCGATCAGCCGCAGCAACGTCGTCTTGCCGCAGCCGGAAGGTCCGAGCACCGCCAGAAACTCGCCGTCAGCGACATCGATCGAGACATCCTTCACGGCATCGAAATCGGCGAAGCTCTTGGTCACATGGTCCAGGGTCAGTCGCGCCATGGCAGAACTCCGTTCGGAAGATGAGGGGCAAGTAGGTTGGTCACCAGCATCAGCGCGAAGGTGACGGCGACCGTGACGACTGACATCGTCGCCGCGTAGTTGGAATCGCCGCCCTGCTCGAAGGAAAACATCACCACGCCGATGGTCTCCGAACCCGAGGACCACAGCAATGCCGAGACCGTGAGTTCACTAAGCGCCGTCATGAAAATCAAAAGGCCACCGGCGACCGCAGCCGGCGCGACCAGCGGAAAGATGATGGTGCGCATGCGCGTGAACAGGCCGGCGCCCGCCACCTGCGCTGCCTCCTCCAGTGCCCGGTCGATCTGGTGATAGCCGCTGATGGTCGGCCGCAGCGCCAGCACCAGGAAACGGGCGAGATAGGCATAGAGGATGATCCAGACAGTGTTGTACAGCTGGATGCCGGTCAGCGGGATTGGCCGCAGGAACAACAGCAGGGAAGCGATCGCCAGCACCACGCCGGGCAAGGCGTAGGGCAGTTCGACCGAGAGATTGAGCAGCCGCACCCAGCGCTGCTTGCCCCAGGCGATGAGATAGCCAACCGGCACGGCAACGATGACGGCGAAGAACGCTGCCGCGATCGACAGCCAGAAACTGTTGAAGAAGGCGCGAGTGGCGGCATCATGCTCGAACAGCACGAAACGGTAATTGTCGAGCGTCGCCGTCTTGGCGGTGAGCGCAATGCCGTAGCCCGGCACCAGCGAGGTCAGCACCAGCCCGAACAGCGGCAGGACCAGCACCAATACGATGAGCAGCCACATGCCGGCCTGGACGACCGGCCGCCAGCGGCCCAGTTCATAAGGTTCGGCCGGCAGCGATGTCGAAGAGATGCGGTAGTCGCGGCGGCGGCTCATCACCTCCTGGGCGAGGATGCCGGCCATGGCGATCATGCCGATCAGCACGGACAGGAACGCGGTCTCGCCAAGCACCGCTGGACCGCCGCCGGCCAACTTCTGATAGATGAGCGTCGGCAGCACCAGGTAGTTGGCGGGAATGCCGAGAAAGGCCGGAATGCCGAAATTGCCGACGCAGGAGACGAAGGCAAGTGCTGCCGCCGCCATGATGGAGGGCGTCATCAAGGGCAGGACGATGGTGGCCAGTACGGTGAACCAGTTTGCACCGCCGGCACGTGCGGCCTCGACCAGTTCGCGCGGCAGCTTGCGCAGGCCGGCACGCACCAGCAGGAAGACCAGCGGCCCGTACTGTACGCCAAGCAGCAGGATGATGCCCGAGGTCGAATAGAGCGGGTTCTTCGTGCCGAGCGGGGGAGCCGCCCCGAAAAGCTTGAGGAACGGGCTCGCCGGGCCGAACAGTTGCAGCCAGGCCAGCGCCGTCACCTGCGGCGCGATCATCAGCGGCATGACGTAGCAGAGCACCAGGGCGCTTCGGCAGCGTATGTCGGTCAGCGAGACGAGCACGGCCACCAGTGTTCCCGAAAGCACCGCCAGAAGCGTGCCGCCGATGCCGACGACCAGCGTGTGCCAGGTCGCGATCCAGGTTGCCGGGCTTCTCAGCCCGGCTTCCACGGCCGCGGTCGACAAGATGCCGCCGGGCGCCACGATCTCCTTGACGAGGCGTAGCATGGGCAACATCGAAAGCAGGACGATGACGACGGCCGCCGCCGCCGTCAGGACCATTTCCTGGCCACGGCTTTCCCTGATGCGTGTCGGCATGATTGCGTTTCCTGGGGTCAATGCGACCGGGTGCGGTTCATTTTCGGCGCAATTCCGGACGGAAAACGCTTCGCACTTTTCCTGGAATTGCTCTGGCGAAGCGAGCGGGATGCCGCTGCCGGCATGCCGCCGCGATCGACGGTTCAGCCGCCGAACAGTTCCTGGAATTTCGCCTTGTCGGCGTCGGTCTTGGCGACGATCGCCTTGGTGTCGAACTTCATCACCTTGACCTTGACGCCTTCCGGCAGCCAGTCGGGACGGCCGACCGAGGCGCGTGCCGGCAGGTAGCCCATAGACAGCGCCAGCTTCTGGCCCTCATCGCACAGAATGAAGTCGACGAACTTCTTGGCGCCATCGACGTTCTTGGCGGTCTTCATGATGGCGACCGGCTCGGTCACGGCAGGCACGCCTTCGCTAGGGAACACGAACTCGACCGGCGAGCCCTTCTTCTTGGCGTTCATCGCCATGAAATCGACGAGGATGCCATAGGGCTTCTCGCCCGAAGCCACCGACTTCAGTACCGCGCCATTGCCGCGCACGCTGACGGTATTGTTGGTCTTCAGCTTCTGGAAGAAATCCCAGCCATAGTTGGTATCGCCGGCGAAGCCCGAAAGCAGGTAGGCGGCCGCACCCGAATAGAGCGGGCTTGGCATGACCAGGCCATCGGCATAGGCCGGCTTGGCGAGATCGGCCCAATGCTGCGGCTTTTCGGCGGCGGCGGTGTTGTAGACAATGCCGGTGGTGATCAGCTTGCTGCCGAAATAGGTCTTGTCGGCATCATAGGCATCCGCGTCGACCCCGTCGAGCTTGGCCTCGGGATAGGCCATCAGCCTGTCGTCCTTCTTCAGCAGTTCCATCGAGACCGCGTCGGCGATGAGCAGCACGTCGGGCTGCGGGCTGCCTGCGGCGAACTCGGCCGCCATCTTGGTCAGGATGTCGCTGGTTCCGGAGCGATAGATGGTGACGTCGATGCCGGGCTGCGCCTTCTTGAAGGCATCCACCGTCTTGGCCGCGTCCGCTTCCGGCTGGGATGTGTAGAGCGTCAGTGTTTCGGCATTTGCCACGCCGGCGAACAAAGTTGCCGCGAGCGCCAGCTGGCTGGCCAACAGCTTGATGAATAGCGTCTTCATGAGACCTCCTGTCCTGTCTGTGCATGACCGGTCTGGCCCCTGACCAGCACCCCGTCTCTTCCTCCCTGCACGGCGCATATGACTGGTGGATGACACAGCGCATCAAGGCTTGGATCAACATGAGATCATGGCCGCCTTCTCGCGCGAGAGGCGCGTCGACGCCCGACAGGCGCTTTGTGTAAGGCTCCGCCGGGAGGAGCCTGGGCGGGAGGTCATCCGATAAAGCCGGAGATCGGTGCTACACCAGCATGCCCATCGGATTTTCGATCAGCTTCTTGAAGGCGACCAGCAGTTCGGCACCCAGGGCTCCGTCGACGGCGCGATGATCGGTCGACAGCGTCACCGACATCACCGTGGCTATTTTGATCTCGCCGTTCTTGACCACCGCCCGCTCCTCGCCGGCGCCGACCGCCAGGATCGTCGCATGCGGCGGGTTGATCACCGCGGCGAAGTCCTTGATGCCGAACATGCCGAGATTGGAGACCGCGGTCGTGCCACCCTGATACTCCTCCGGCTTCAGCTTGCGGCTGCGGGCGCGGCTGGCCAGATCCTTCATCTCGTTGGAGATGACGGACAGCGTCTTTTCGTCCGCATGCCGGATGATCGG
>NZ_AZUY01000102.1 GCF_000513935.1 Mesorhizobium sp. WSM3626
ATCGCTAACCTCCAAAAATCAGCGTTGAATCTGATTTGCCCTTCCTTGGGAATCCCAACCCGTTAAATCGTCACTACGCCCTAGAACGGTTCACTGTTTCACGAAACGCATGCGGATTTGCGCTCCGACCCGGGCCGATGCTCAGTCGGAGCGCCGATAGGCCACGACGCCCTTCGGCTCGCTCAGGCTCTGCAGCGAGCCGGGCGCGGCACCCCCGATCCAGCCGAGCACCGAGCGGGCGAGTTCGGACCCGGCCAGCCGGAAGTCTTCGTTGACGACCAGCAATTCATGCCTGAACAGATGCAGCAGTTCCGACGATTGCTTCGACACAACGTCGACGTCGCGGCCGAGCTTCAGGCCGGCATCCTCGATGCCGGCGACGATAGCGAGCGTCGCGGCTGCAGCACTGCTGATGATGCCGTCCGGCCTGATGTCGCGCCGCATCAGCTGCGCCGTCCTCATCCTGATCTGCTCGATCGAATGGTCGATAGAGACGGTGTTGAACGGCACCTCGCTGGCGCCGACTTCACTCAGCGCGTCGGCAAAGCCGTCGACCGTATGACGGTAGTAGCTCAAACCGACCGGCGGCGTTACCAAAGCGAGCCGGCGGCGGCCCATGCCGGCGAGGTGGCGCACCGCCTCGGCCGCGAAGGCGTAGTTGTCGAAATCATGATAGGGATGAACCAGCCCCATATCGGTACGGCCATGCGTGGCAAAGGGAATGCCGCGCTCCAGCATGTAGCGGGCGCGGGGATCGTTCGGCTGCGTGCGCGAAATGATGACGCCGTCGGCGGAGCCGGTCTCCACGAGATAGCGCACCGGATCCAGCGGATCCTGCGAGCGCGAATAGGGTGTAACGATCAGGTGGTAGGGCGTGTCGGCAATGACTTCCGTCACGCCATAGATGATGTCGGAGACAAAGCTCATGAGTTCGTGCTCGGTGTTGAGCACGAGGCTGATGACATTGGTCTTGCCGGTCCGCAGGCGCACGCCGGCGCGGTTCGGCCGATAGCCGATCTGCTTGGCCACGAGCTGGACACGACGCCTAGTCTCGGCGCCGATCTCGGGCGCGTCCTTCAAGGCGCGCGAGACGGTGGTGACGCCGAGGCCGGTCATGAAGGCAAGCGTCTTCAGCGTCGGTCGCTCCTGTGCCGTCGCCTCGTCATCCTTGTCCGTGCGCTGTCTGTCCATCCGTCCCGCCCATCAGGCGCATAGCAGCCGCCGGGCAGCCCGGCAATGTTGCGGCCACTTCCCATGGCGCGTCATCTGCATTGGAAGCAATATACTGAAACGTTACAGCTTGTCACGATCGGTGTAAAAATGGGTGCTGGCGGATACGGAAAGACATCGTCAACCGCGTGGCGAAAAATCGTTGGGATTCAGAGGGAAGCATGCTCCTAGGGCGTAGTGACGATTTAACTACCTGAGC
>NZ_AZUY01000103.1 GCF_000513935.1 Mesorhizobium sp. WSM3626
AAGCCTCGAATCGGATGGCCATCCGGTTCGAGGCTCAGTCGCTCTTCTCGCACAAAGTTTCCTCCGTGCAGATACAAGGGGTGCTCCAGGGAAAACCAGCGTCTCACTCCGCTGGAACACCCCTCATCCGTCTCGGCGCTAGCGCGCCGATCCACCTTCCCCCACAAGGGGGGAAGAAAGTGGCGCCTACCTTTGCGCCAGCCGCGCGCTTTCCACGGCGATCCCCAGCAGCGCCTGCCTTGCCAGCGCTACCGACAGGTCCGGCCGGCGCCGCGTCTGCAGCACGGCTGATTGCAGGCGGGTCAGCGCGCGGCCGAGCGCTTCGCTGTTCCAGCGCTCCAGCGCTCTCTCCACCAGCTTGCGGCGGGCGAAAAAGACCGGCGGGCGCGCGGCGGCAACGACGGAAGCGGCGTTGCGGCCGCCGGAGTCCATCTGGCCGCGCATGACCTGGATCTGCTGTATCTGCCGCATCGCCGAGGACAGCACCAGGAAGGGCTGGCCGCCACCCTGGCAATGGCGCGTGAAGGCGGTGTCGAAGTCGCCGATCCTGCCTTCGAGCAGCGCGTCGACGGCATCGTCATAAGAGGCACCGGACACGTCGCCCGACATGGCTCTCACCTCTTCCAGGCCGATTTCCTTCTGGCCGTGGGCGTAGAGGACGAGTTTTTCGATCTCGCCGCGCGAGGCCAGCCGGTCGCCGCCGAGATTGCGGCGCAGCGCCTGTCTGGCCTCCAGCGTCATCGACATCCCGGCCTTGCGCAGCTCGTCGTCGATGACGGTGTCGATGTCGCGGGCCTCGTCGGCGTAGCAAGGCAGCGCCATGGCGTTGTCGGCGCCCTCGACCAGGGCGCGTAATCCAACGCCTTTCTTCAAGTCGCCGGCCTCGATCAGGATGATGGCGTCCCGCACCGGCTCCGCCGTCAGCGCCTTGATGTCGTCGGCCAACGCCTTCTGGCCGCTGGCGTTGCGCACCCAGAGCAGCCGCCGGTCGGAAAACATCGGCACGGTGCGGGCTTCGTCGAGCAGCCGGCCCTCGTCGCGGTCGACCTCCGAACCCTCGAGCCTGACCACGGAGAACGGATCGTCGAGCCGCAGACCGGTCTTTGCGGCAAAGGCCTTCGCCCGCTCCGAGACAAGGCCGCGGTCGGGGCCATAAAGCAGGACGATCGAGATGCGCGGATCAGGCCGCGCGAGCCAGGAATCGACCTCGAAAGCTTTCTTCTGTGCCATGGAGGCTGGTTAGCATGATGCGCGGGTGGAGTGAACGGCGATCGGCACCGAGCACTCTTTTCCTTCTCCCCTTGTGGGCTTGTTGCGCAATTCTGGCATTGTGATTCACTTCGATTATTGCTCGGAGGGATTTGCGATGGCGGTGAAGCGGACGGG
>NZ_AZUY01000104.1 GCF_000513935.1 Mesorhizobium sp. WSM3626
CGTCAATGATGGCCGGTTGGCGCCGCGCGGCATTGGCTCTCCAACAACCGGAGCGTCTTCGGCGCGAACCTTGTTGGAAGCGGTACTCCTCGCGCTGTCCTGCTAGCAGCGTAGGCAAGGTGCAGGAGTTCGCCTGCACCCCAAACCAGCTCTGCAGCCGACCCTTCGGTTCAACTTCTCCAATGATGCCAGTATAGGCTGGACAAACTCTTGGCCGTCGAGGGTCGGCCGCAAGCAGATCCGGCCAGATGTAGCTGCGCCCATGTGTCGCCGTTCATGCCACGGATCGAGCGTTCACTTGGGTCCGCCGCGGCACCAAAGGCCTCGAATTTGGTGCGCGGAACGATGATGGAGCATCAGAACTCGGGATAATGCTCGCGTAGAAACGCGAGCAAGTTCGGATCTGCGCCCAAACAGGCAACAACAGCACTGACGAACCCGCAATAGCAAGGTGGTCTCTTTGTCCGTCCTTCAGCGGCCAAGCCGTCAAACGTGTCGTCCACATCTTTCAAGCGGTGCGGAGCCAACGCAGTGTAGACGCTATCCTGCTCGGGACAGAGGGCGGCAACCCGCACCGCGCCTCATCAGTCGCGCTAGAAATGACAGCGATCGCCAGCCAGTTTTCCGCACGAGGCAGACAGGTCGCGCGTACTTTTGGCCAGCTCCGTAGTGCTGCTGCTCAACGAGCCGACTGTCAATTTTACCGCCAGCGAGCGCTAGAGCGCAATGAATTCATTGTGATGTGACACAGCTTTGCTGAGCTGTTTCAACGTCCACCTGAATGAGGTGGATGATGGCAAGGAGGCTCCGTGACGATCTTCGGTCGCCGGTACTGGAGGCTAGCGATGAGGGTACGTGGCGCGACAGGCGGCGGCGCGGTCCGGCGTGGCGATATCGGCTGCGATCCATCGAATCGGGCGGCGAAATCGGCGAGCGAATGCCTCGGCCAAATGCTGGCGGCGCGCCTCCGCTCTCGATGCGCATGAAGCCTTCATCGCCGGGTTGATCGCGGCTTGCAAGGACATCTCGCTGGACGAGATGGTTGACTGCTGGCCCTCGAGCGGTCCGCACGCATTGGTGGCAGTGCCTTGAGCGTGCTGGCACGGGCCTTGCGAAAACTAACGAAAGGCAACCCTGTTGAGGGCTGACCACGCAAGACGTGCGATTCTTTTAGTTTGTTTTCCGTTTCCGACAAAGACACACATTTGGCAATAACTTTGGAGAGCGACATGGTGCTTCGAATGGATACCCCGGCCCCTGCGATCAAGGTGCAGAGCTGGCTGCGTGGCGAGCCGCTGACAGCCTTTCAGCCTGGGAAACT
>NZ_AZUY01000105.1 GCF_000513935.1 Mesorhizobium sp. WSM3626
CCGACACCGCCACCGACGCCACGGTCAACCTGAGCACGTCGGATGTAACGGATCACGATGCCAACATCACCTTCACGGCGACCTTGAGCAATGCCTCGCAGGGCGTCACCACGGTCCACACCAACCAGGGCGACATCACCATCGCCGACGGCCAGACCGTTGGTACACTGGTGATCGCAACTCCCAACGCCTCCAGCCTGTCCGCGACCATCACCGACACCTCGGGCGGCAACTTCGAACACCTGGTGGTCGGCACCGGCACGGCGACGGCACAGATCATCGACGCAACCGCGCCAACCATTCTGATCGGTACGGACGACAGCGCCCTGAAAGTCGGCGATGTGGCGCACCTGACTTTCACCTTGAGCGAAGCGTCGATCAACTTTGGCAGCGGCGACGTTAACGTGACCGGTGGCACGCTGAGCAACTTTGCCGGCAGCGGCACCAGCTACACCGCCGACTTCACGCCGGCGGCCAGCAGCACCACAACCGCCACTGTGAACGTGGCGGGCGGCACCTTCACCGATGCGGCGGCTAACAACAACACTGCAGCCGCGCAACTAAGCATGACGGTGGACACCGTCGCACCGACGGTGACGATTACCGACGACGAGCCCGGGACAGCCAACATTGCGGGCGGCAACGTTGTCTATACCTTCCAGTTCAGCGAGGCGGTAACCGGCTTTGATGCCAGCGACATTACGCTCGCAAACGGCACCAAGGGCACGTTCACCGTAATCGATGCCGACACTTACACGCTGGCGGTGACACCGAGCGCGAGCTTTACAGGCACTATGACGGTCGATGTGGCGGCGTCAGCCGCGTTCGACCCAGCGGGCAATCCCAGTACGGCGGCCACCCAGTCCGTGCAAGCGGTCGACACCTCTGCGCCATCCGCACCGGTGATCACCGGCTTTACCACCGACAGCGGCACAGTGGGCGACCATATCACCAACGACACCTCACTGACGATCAACGGAACGGCGGAGGCCAACAGCACGGTCACGGTGTTCCAGAACGGCGTGTCGATCGGCACGGCGTTGGCCGATGGCAGCGGCAACTGGAGCAAAATTGATAGCAACGTTCTGGTGAACGGTACCTCTTATCAGTTCACGGCGACGGCAACCGACGCGGCGGCCAACACCAGCGGTCTGTCTTCTGCCTATGCGGCGACCATCGACACCTCTGCGCCATCCGCACCGGTGATCACCGGCTTTACCACCGACAGCGGCACAGTGGGCGACCACATCACCAACGACACCTCACTGACGATCAACGGAACGGCGGAGGCCAACAGCACGGTCACGGTGTTCC
>NZ_AZUY01000106.1 GCF_000513935.1 Mesorhizobium sp. WSM3626
GGGTCAGGGACAGCATAACATCCAACCCAGGATGGCAACGGGGCGCATAAGCCCTTCGCTTTAGGGCGTGCTTGCCGCGCTGCACTGGCCCAACATTCGCCCAGTCAAGCCACGGGATTTCCGACCTGTCATCCCTCTCCATCTTTCGTCTTCCGCCGGTTGCGGTTTGGCTTCGGGAAATCCTGTTGTGGAGCCATACAAATACCTTGTGAGCAAACCTGCTCACCCTTGTAGTTGGCCAGGGCCTGCAGCAATCGCTGTCCAATCCGGCGTTTCGTTTTTTCCGAGCCATCCTGCCAATCGGCGAGCGACTTCAGTGCCACTTCGATCAACTCGACCGCGCGATCCTTGTCGCCGCTCTCGTAAAAGTACTGACCGAGCGCCGGGTAATACAGGAATTTGAAGGCGCCGTCGCCTGCCGGGGGATCCAGAGCCAGGATGCGTTCGGATAGCTCCTTGCCTATCGCGAAGCGCTCGGCAGACGGAAGGTACGAATAGTCCTCCCCCGGATGGAAGAGTTGTTGCAGCACCTGAGACAGCCAAGTCACGGAATTTTTGGTGATCGCGTCACGGACGAAGAGCTGCAGGACCGGCAAGCCCGCCCGCATGTCGCGTATTTCGTGAAGCAGCAGATGCGCATGAGAGGTGCGGATGTTGGGATCGTCTGGGAACAAGGCGACACCCTCTTCGATGGCCGTCAGTGCCGTGTCCCACTCCTGTCTTTTGAACGCCCCAAAATACTTCTCCAAGATCGGCATCTTCACCGCTCGTTCGCGCATTCTGGCTCTATCTACGGCAACCCGCTTCGCATCACAGGCTCTTGCTTGCTTGCTGGTGCGCCAGCGGCCGTTGATCACTTTGGGCAAGACCTTAGGGAGGTCCATCGGAGGACCGATAAAGGCGATGGCGCCATCACGATCGACAACGAACGAGGTCGGAATCCCGAGGGAGAGGCTGGGTTTCATCCAAAGCTTGTCCATTTCGCCTTTGAAGTCGAACGCTATCCGATAATTCAGATACGAGCAGTTTTTGGTCAACCACGCGTCCAGCTTGGTACGCGCTTCGTCCGCGGTCGGAGCGCGTTCAGAAGCTGCGACTCCGACAACCTCAAGCCCGCGATCCTTGT
>NZ_AZUY01000107.1 GCF_000513935.1 Mesorhizobium sp. WSM3626
ACCTCCAAAAATCAGCGTTGAATCTGATTTGCCCTTCCTTGGGAATCCCAACCCGTTAAATCGTCACTACGCCCTAGTACATTTCAAGGGTGGACTGGGGTTGTCGCCCCCCACCATATCAACGAAGGAATTCTAACATGGCGACACCTATTGAGGTCGTGACTGATTTCTGCGCCGCCTATTCCGAGGGTCGCGGTAGGCCCGCTATACGGCGGTGGTTCACACCTAAGACGCTGTGGGTCAACGTCGGCATTTCCGCCACCACCGGTATTGAAGAAGCGATCGGGATGATCAACGAGCTCGAGAAATCCATGAGGATCGCTACCGTTCACATCGACATGCTCGCCATTGCAGCCGACGGGAACCGCGTGCTGACAGAGCGGCTGGACCGGTTTGAACGCGCTGACGGCAGATAGATCGGAAGGATGACCCTGATGGGAATTTACGAAATTGAAGGCGATCACATTGTCGCTTGGCGCGACTATTTCGACGTCAACGCGGTCTCAAAACTCGCTCAGGGATGACGCGTCGTCCATTCCTTGCGCATCGCCGGCGCGGGCGCCATGGCCGCTTTCATCATCATCGGTGAACGCGCGCCCGCCCTCCCGATGTCGAAAGCGGTGCGCAGGACGCCTCCTTAGCTCATACGAAAAAGGATCATGTCGTGACACTTTCCCATGGTATCGCCTCCTTGCGAGGTGAGTGACAGTGCCACTCAGCTCGCAATTGGCAGCTTCGAAGGCACCGACGCGACGCCTTCGGTCAGCCATTCAGCATCCGACCGCCATCGACAATGATTTCCGAGCCGATGGTCCACGCCGATTCATCAGAGGCGAGATAGATGACGGCCTTGGCGACCTCCTGCGGTGTTCCAAAACGGCCAGCGGGGATCGATCCAGCGATGTCCTTGTTGACCTGTGCGCGATAGGCGTCCGGAATCCCGAGCTTGTCGTAAAGCGGCGTCTCGACCGGGCCGGGGCTAACTGCATTGACGCGAATGCCGCGATCCATGAGTTCGCTGGAGAGCGTCTTGGATAGGTTGAGAAACGCCGCCTTTGTGGCGGCATAGACGGATGA
>NZ_AZUY01000012.1 GCF_000513935.1 Mesorhizobium sp. WSM3626
GCTTTGTCAAACTTGCCGCTATCGCTATCTGGCTCAGGTAGTTAAATCGTCACTACGCCCTAGCTCTTGTGCTCGGCCCGATGCTGCTGATCAGATGTCGCTGCGGTCGAGAACCATGTCGGCGGGGCCGAAGCGATCCTTCGCCGTCAGTTGCTGGTGCCAGTAGGGGTAGAGCAGGGGCGGCCGGCTGACGGCGTCGAGGCGCTGGCGTTCCTCGGTTCCGAGCTCCAGGGCGGCGGCCGCGAGATTGTCCTTCAGCTGGACGTCGTCGCGGGCGCCGATCACCAGCGACGAGACGGCAGGGCGGCCGAGCAGCCAGGCAAGCGCCACCTGCGCCGCCGACACACCACGATCCTTGCCGATGTCGACCAGCACATCGACGATCCGCCACAGCCGGTCCTCGTCGCGGATCGGCGGCTCGGACCAGCCGGCGAGCTGGCGGGCGGTCGGGCTGTCGCGGCGGTATTTGCCCGACAGCAGGCCGCCGGCGAGCGGGCTCCAGACCAGCACGCCCAGCCCCTGGTCGACCGAGATCGGCAGCAGCTCGTACTCGGCCTCGCGCGCTTCCAGCGTGTAGTGGATCTGCTGCGTGACGAAGCGTTGCTGGTGACGGCTGTCGCTGATGGAAAGCGCCTTCATCACCTGCCAGCCGGAATAGTTGGAGCAGCCGATGTAGCGCACCTTGCCCTGGCTGACCAAAGTGTCGAGCGCGGCAACGGTTTCCTCGAGCGGGGTGAGGCCGTCCCACTGGTGGACGAAATAGATGTCGATGACATCGGTCTTCAACCGCTTCAGGCTTCTCTCGCATTCGCGGATCAGATGATGGCGCGACAGGCCTCGTCGTTCGGGCCCTTGCCGATCCGCATCCGCGCCTTGGACGCGATCAGCACATCATTCTTGCGCTTGCCGCCGAGCGCTTCGCCTATAATCTCTTCAGACAGGCCGTTCGAATAGACATTTGCGGTGTCGATGAGATTGATGCCGGCGTCGATGCACATGTCGATCATCCGCTTGGCTTCGGCGAGATCGCTGTTGCCGACCGCGGCGAAGGGCCCGGCGCCGCCGAAGGTCATGGTGCCAAGCGTCAGTGTCGAAACCTTCAGGCCCGAACGGCCAAGGGTGCGGTATTCCATGTCAGATCCTCACGATTTTGTTGAAGAGGCGTGCCGCCAAGGGGCAGGCCTGGAACGCGACCGCGGATTTGTAGGACAATTCGGCCGGCTTGTCGCCGTAGAATGAATGGGATCGATCACACATCGCCGAATCCGCCGTGGCGGCAATTGCGCCCGGGCTGCAATAAAACCGTCACCGCCGGCCTATATTGAAGTCGGCTCAGGTGTTTCCATTCTCGGCCGCTGGCCAGCAATTTGGGGCGCCCAGTGGTAACCGACAGGGCTTGCAAGCGGAGCAGCTGATATGACCGAGCTAAAACAGAATTCCCCTGCCAAGGACTGGCTCGAAGCCGAGCTCGCCGACACGCTCGACGAAGATTATGAGCTCGAAATGTCGGAGCCGGCGCTGTCGATGGAGATCGCCAAGATCTACAAGAACTCGCATCCGCCTTCGATCGATCGCATGCAATATTTTCGCGACCTGATCAGCTTGCAGTCCGAATTGATCAAGCTGCAATCCTGGGTCGCCTATCACAAGAAGAAACTGGTGGTGATTTTCGAGGGCCGTGACTCCGCCGGCAAGGGTGGCGTCATCAAGCGCATCACCCAGCGGCTCAATCCGCGCATCTGCCGCGTCGTGGCGCTTCCGGCGCCGACCGAACGCGAGAAGTCGCAATGGTATTTCCAGCGCTATGTCCCGCATTTGCCGGCAGGCGGCGAGATCGTGTTGCTCGACCGCTCCTGGTACAACCGCTCCGGCGTCGAACGGGTAATGGGTTTTGCCAACCCCGAGCAGGTCGAGGAGTTCTTCCATGACGTGCCGGAGTTCGAGCGCATGCTGGTGCGCTCGGGCATCACCGTGGTCAAATACTGGTTCTCGATCACCGACGAAGAACAGCAGATGCGCTTCCTGATGCGCATCCATGATCCGATGAAGCAGTGGAAGCTGTCGCCGATGGACCTGCAGTCACGTGTGCGCTGGGAACAGTACACCAAGGCCAAGGAGGAGACTTTCGCCCGCACCAACATCCCCGAAGCGCCCTGGTTCATCGTCGAGGGCAACGACAAGAAGCGCGCGCGCCTGAACTGCATCGATCATCTGCTGAAGCAGCTGCCGTACGAAGACGTGCCGCACGAGGAGATCACGCTGCCGGAGCGCGTCTTCAACCCCGAATACGAACGCCAGGTCTTGCCGCGCGAACTTTACGTGCCGGAGAAATACTGAGAAACTTTTCCTTCTCCCCGTTTCACGGGGAGAAGGTGCCCGAAGGGCGGATGCGGGGCGGCGCAGGGCTAACTGGTTAGACCGCCAAAAGGGCTCGGCCTAAGCCCTGTTGATGACCACGTGTGTGGCAAGTGCCGTTGCCGCCTGTTCGGTGCACTGATAACCAAGGTTGGGCATGTCGAGGCCGGCAAAAAGGTTTTCGCCCTTGCCCAGCAGCACCGGTGAGATCGCCAGGTGCATCTGGTCGATCAGCCGCTCCTGGAGATATTGCCGGATGGTGGAGACGCCGCCGCCGACCCGCACGTCCTTGCCGCTGGCCGCTGATTTTGCCTGCTCTAGCGCCGAATGGATTCCGCCGGTGACGAAATGGAAAATCGTTCCGCCTTCCATCGTGATGGGCGCCCGCTCGTGGTGGGTCAGCACGAACACCGGCACATGATAGGGCGGATTGTCGCCCCACCAGCCCTTCCACTTGTCGTCAGGCCATTCACCCCGGATCGGGCCGAACATATTGCGGCCGAGGATCCAGGCGCCGAGGTTCTCGAAGCTGCGCGCCGCAAAGTCCTCGTCGACGCCTGTCTCGCCGCCTTCCTCGCCAAACATCTTGCGGAAGGTGCGGGTGCTGAAAGCCCATTTGTGCAGGGCCATTCCGCCGACGCCGAGCGGATTTTCCAGACTCTGATCAGGCCCGGCGCCGTAGCCGTCGAGGGAGAGGCTGAAAGCGTTGACGCGAAGCTTGGACATGAAGACCTCCTCGATAACCAGTTGTGTTTTGCAAGTGGTTTTCTTCTAGCAAACTGATTTTGAATTGCAAGCGGTATTTTTTCGGATCGAAAGACATCTATCCAGACCTTTGCACCAAGCGATGTCCAGACTGTTGTGTAGCGGTCGGCACGGACAGCCAGTGGCGGCCGTCGAGTCAGCCGCGATATCAACTCATTCGCCTGTAAATTTCACGAAGCGGATGTGGTGCCCGCATTGACGACGCCCGACCCCGACAGGGAACCGGGTCAGGAAGCATCCTCTGGAGGCGTTAGCCATACCTCTTGGCCGAGGTGCGGCTGCCGGCAGCCTCCGGCAGTGCGGTTATTGTAGCTGCAGCTGCCGGTTTTTGTCAGCGGGAATTCGAAGGAATTGCCGACCGATCGAAGAGGGGTGACATCTACTGAAAGGCCTTGCCCGGGACGTTGAGGCTAGCCTTTCAGCATTTCCGCCACTTCGGGAGCGAAATAGGTCAGGATGCCGTCGCAGCCGGCACGCTTGAAGGCGAGCAGCGATTCCAGCATCGCCTTCTCGCCGTCGATCCAGCCATTGGCGCCGGCCGCCTTGATCATCGAATATTCGCCCGACACCTGATAGGCGAAGGTCGGCATCTGGAATTCGTCCTTCAGCCGGCGGATGATGTCGAGATAGGGCAGGCCGGGCTTCACCATCAGCATGTCGGCGCCCTCGGCGATGTCCTGTTCGGCCTCGCGCACCGCCTCGTCCGAATTGGCGTGGTCGATATAATAGGTCTTCTTGTCGCCCTTGAGCAGGCCGGCGGTGCCGACTGCTTCGCGATAGGGGCCGTAGAAGGCCGAGGCGAATTTGGTGGCGTAGGACATGATCGCCACGTCCTGAAAACCGTTGGCGTCGAGCGCGTCGCGGATGGCACCGATACGGCCGTCCATCATGTCTGATGGCGCGATGATGTCGGCGCCGGCAGCCGCCTGGATGACGGCCGCCGCCGCGACCTGTTCCACGGTTTCGTCATTGACGATGATGCCGTCGCGCAGAATGCCGTCATGGCCATGGCTGGTGAACGGATCGAGCGCCGCGTCGGTGATGATGCCGATCTCGGGCACCGCCTCCTTTATCGCGCGGGTGGCGCGGTTGATGATGTTTTCCGGGTCGAGGATGTGCGAGCCGGTCTGGTCGCGCAGGCCGAGGTCGACATTGGGGAAGGTGGCAAGAGCCGGGATGCCGAGCTTGGCCGCGCGTTCGGCCTCCTTGACGGCAAGGTCGACCGACAGGCGGAAGACGCCGGGCATGGCGGCGATCGGTTCGCGGACATTCCTACCCTCGACGACGAAGATTGGCCAGATCAGGTCGTCGACCGAAAGCCTGTTCTCCTGCACGAGCCGGCGCGACCAGTCGGCCTTGCGCATGCGGCGCAGGCGGCGGCTGCCGGTGACGTCGTCGACGCTGCGCGCGCCGGCGGGTTTTGCTGGGGTGAATTTGTTCATGGCCAAAACTCCGGATCGGCGGCTTTTACCACGAGCCCCTTGTGCTGACCAATGCGACACGTTTGTGCCAGGGGTCAAAGCTGCCACCGCGCTGTCGCACCACCTATTGGTCAGGGCTGCCCATTGCCCGAAAGGATCTGTGCCGCGCCTCCGATTGCCACACGGAACGCCTCGTCGAAGCTGACACCCAGCACCTGCCAACGATAGGTCTTGCCGCGATCGGCCAGTCGCCAATCGGCGATCCAGCCTAGCTCCTCATCGCTCCATACGATGCTGCCGGCGAGCGCTCGGTCGCCACCGGCCCGTTTGGCCAGCCAATCCAGTTTCGCCATGTCGACCGCCCGCAGCGCTTCGCCCAGGTCCCCAAGCTGCGCGGCCTTCGGAAAGACGACATGCATCAGCGTTGGACCGGTGGCATTGACGAAGGATTCGCGCATCGTCTCGCCGCGCCCTTCCTCGGCGCTCAGCACGAAATGCCGAGTGCCCTGTTCAGTCGTGAGGAAGACGGCGAGTGTCGGCCGCTCGCCAAGCCAGGGTCTGCTGCCAAGCGATGCCAGCACCTTGTCGATCACATCGGGCTTGTAGAGGCAGGTGAGGTCATGCGGCCGGTCATGCGTGCCTTGCTCGTCATGGATCGGAATACCCTCCAGCCGGTCATGGTAGCGAAAGCTGTCGACAAAGCTACCGGCCTTGTCGCGCAACGCGTCCATTTCGCGTCTGGCAAGCAGCCGCTGATCGCCCGAAACACGGACGAGGACCTTGTCGAGGCAAGTCCTGAAGCCGAGCTGGCGGTTTTCTTCACCCTGGCCGGTGACGATGGTCTGCGATTGGTAAAGGTCGCCAAGGTCGGTTGCCCCCGCGGGGACATTGGTTGCCCACAACGCAGACAGGCAACTCAGAACAACGACAAGGCGCAAAAACTGCGGCATGGCTCACTATCCGGCTCTTGGCCTGCCGTAATGGCCGCCAACGTCTAGCATCGGCTGCCACTTGCCGCCAAGACCGCGGCCGACAGACTGCTGCCATTGACGCACCCATGCGCCGCCTTTAGCACTTCAGTCCCGCAGGCGCGGGGAAGGATTCTCTGGCGATGGATTTTGGTGGAGGCGACGAAATTCGCTTCGAAAGGTTGGGCAGGGCCGGCGTCGTCACCCTGACGCGGCCGCAGGCGCTCAATGCCGTCACCCATCGCATGGTCAAGGCGCTGGGCGAGGCCCTGCGTTCCTGGGAGCGGGACGACGGCGTGGATGTCGTCGTGGTCAAGGCCGAGGGCAGGGCGTTTTCGGCCGGAGGCGATATCCTGCACATCTACGAAGCCGGCCGGGCTGGAAAACCGCCGGTCGAGTTCTTCGCCGACGAGTATCGGCTCAACGCCTACATCGCCCGTTTCAAGAAACCCTATGTGGCGCTCATCGACGGCATCGTCATGGGCGGTGGGGTCGGCATTTCCTTCCACGGTTCGCACCGGGTGATGACCGAGAATGCCCAGTTCGCCATGCCGGAGGTCGGCATCGGCTTTTTCCCCGATGTCGGCGCCAGTCATCTGCTGCCCGATCTTGGCGGTTCCTTCGGCATGTATCTGGCGCTGACCGGCAACCGCATCCGCTATGGCGATGCGCTGTGGTCGGGGCTGGCCACCCACACCATCAAGGCCGAGGACCAGCCGAGCTTCCTCGACCGGCTGGCGCTGACGGGCGATCCGGAATCGGTGCTGCGCGGGTTCTTTGTTCCGGCCAAGCGGGAGACCGACAGGCCCATCCTGGAGGCGATCTCCCGCCATTTCGCCCAACCTTCGCTGCCGGACCTCATCGACAGCCTGGATCGCGCGGGCAAGGACGAATTCGCGGCCAGGACGCTGGCGACGATCCGCATGCGCTCGCCGACCAGCCTTCGCGTCGCCTGGCGCCAGATCAGCACCGGGCTGACATTGTCGATGGACGACTGCATGAGGATGGAGTTCCGTATCCTGAACCGCATGCTGGCCGGCCACGATTTCTACGAAGGCATCCGTGCCGCCATCATCGACAAGGGCTCCAAGCCGCAATGGCGGCCGGCAAAGATCGATGCCGTCAGCGAGGCGGATGTCGAGGCCTATTTCGCTCCGCTCGGCGATCGGGAGCTTGGGCTGTGAGCGAAGTGACATCGAGACGCGTCGTCCTGCAGCCCTCGACGGTCGAGGTGATCTTCGCCTGGTTCCAGCGCGTCATCGCGGGCTACTGCCTGATGTTCGGCATCCTGTACTGGATCAAGCTGATCGGATTCTATCCGGGCTCGCTGTGGCGCTTCGATCTTATGCCGGTGCATTGGCAGGTGGCGGCGGTGATGCTCGCCGTGTTCTTTCCCTTCGCTGCGGCCGGGTTGTGGATGCTGGCGTCCTGGGGTCCGGTGATCTGGTTCATATGCGCGGTCACCGAGACCGTCATGTATGCCGGCTTTCCCGAGCTTTTCGGCCACCGTCTCCTGATCATCGTCTCGCATGCCTGCGTGGCGCTGCTCTACATCGTCTTTCGCGTCGTCATCTATCTGCAGAAACGCCCGGCACGACACTAAGCCATTGTACGGGTTGACGACCTGGCGACCGCTCGAATCCGCCCCGGCGATCATTGCCTAAATCTTTAGGTTAATCGACCTTGCTCGGGTGACCGTTCGTTAAGCGTCTTCCGAAACCTCTTACCGGTAAGCTCTTGTTAGCCCTAGCGTTTAAGTCGAATTTTATGAGTATTCGATAGTGTCGCGATCAAGGTGAAAAACAAAAAATCACCAGGGCGACAAACGAGAGGCAAAGACAATGATCAATTCGCGTCCGGCGGCCAAGACCGCCAACGTTTCCGACGATCGCCGCGAGGCTATCCGTTCCCTGTACATGGAATCGCTGCAGCTGGTCGAGCGTCTGCACCGCCGTCTGCTTGATGTCATCAAGGACGAATTCGACCGCAACGGCCGTTCCGACATCAATGCCATCCAGGCGCTGCTGCTCTTCAACATCGGCAATTCCGAACTGACCGCCGGCGAGCTGCGTTCACGTGGCTACTATCTCGGCTCGAACGTCTCCTACAATCTGAAGAAGCTGGTCGATCTCGGCTTCATCAACCACCAGCGCTCACGCATCGACCGCCGTTCGGTCCGCGTCTCGCTGACGCCGAAAGGCAATGAAGTGGCTGATGTGGTCGCCGGTCTCTATGAACGCCATGTCGGCTCGATCGAACAGGTCGGAGGCATCAACACCGACGAGTTCAAGCAGATGAACCGCGCCCTG
This sequence comes from Mesorhizobium sp. WSM3626, assembly GCF_000513935.1. Lineage (GTDB taxonomy): Bacteria > Pseudomonadota > Alphaproteobacteria > Rhizobiales > Rhizobiaceae > Mesorhizobium > Mesorhizobium salmacidum. The sequence goes on from NZ_AZUY01000012.1 coordinate 7,819, forward strand.
CAGCGGCTCGACCGCTTCTGGAACGACACCATCGCCTACCGGATGTAAGATCATCCAGGAAACGGAGCCGCGCCGCAGAAGCGTGGCCATAACAGCGACCTCCAGTCAGGGCCGGTGCCGAAAAGCACCGGTCTTTTCTTTCTTGCGTCCGGCCAAAGCAAATTACGGGCCAAGGCCACGTTGCCGCCATATTCCAGTGGAACCGAGAGTGGCAGTGATGCTGTGGTGAAGACCATGCGTCCACCCGCAACCGCATCGCGCCTCTTGCCTTTGTCGCCAATGTGATACGGACCATGGTTGGCTAATTGTTAAGATTGCCGATTTTAGAGTGCGGGCGAGATCGCGCGATGATCGACGCAGCAAGTGATCGAACGCTACAAGAATGTCTGGAACGTCCATGAGAACCAGCCGCCGCTTTTTCCTTTCCGGAGCCTCCGCGCTCGCCGCCGCCATGGTGGCCGGCCGTGCCAGTGCGCAGGATGTGATCGGGGATATCCTGAAATCCTCGGCCCGCGGCAATTGGGATGATCAGTTCGATGCCCGCGCCAGCGAAGGCGGCAAGGTGGCCTCGACGCTGCCGATCTTCAGCCCGCAGACCGTCGCCTTCACCGAGCAGGCGGTCGCGCAATATCAGAACATCGTCGCGCAGGGCGGCTGGACCGACGTTCCCGCGACCAAGAAACTGCAACTCGGCGTCGATGACCCGGACGTGGTGCCGTTGCGCAAGCGCCTGATGATGGCGGGCGACCTGTCGCAGAGCGCCGGCATTTCGACGGCTTTCGATTCCTATGTCGACTCGGCGGTCAAGCGCTTTCAGTTGCGCCATGGCCTGCCGGCTGACGGCTCGATGGGCAAGTATACCTACGCCGCGATGAATGTTTCGGCGCAAATCCGGCTCGGCCAGCTGCAGACCAATCTGCAGCGGCTGAAAGAGAAGGCCGGCACGCTGGGCAGCCGCTATGTGCTGGTCGATATTCCTGCCGCACAGATCGAGGCGGTCGAGAACGACCGCGTCGTGCTTCGCCACACCGCGATCGTCGGCAAGATCGATCGCCAGACGCCGATCGTCAATTCCAAGATCAACGAGATCATCGTCAATCCGTACTGGAACGCCCCGGTCTCGATCGTGCGTAAGGACATTATTCCGCTGATGCGGAAGGATCCCGATTATCTCAAGAACAGCCATATCCGCCTGTTCGCGCCCGATGGCAGCGAAGTCGATCCGATGAATGTGGACTGGTCGACCGACGATGCCGCCAAGTACCGTTTCCGTCAGGATCCCGGTTCGGAAAACGCGATGGCGTCGGTCAAGATCAATTTCCCGAGCCCGGACGGCGTCTACATGCACGATACGCCGCAGCAGAGCCTGTTCGGCAAGATGATGCGCTTCGATTCCTCGGGCTGCGTGCGCGTCCAGAACGTGCGCGATCTCGTCACCTGGATCCTGCGCGACACGCCCGGCTGGGACCGCCAGCATTTCGAGGCGGCTATCAAGACCGGCCAGAACACGCCGATCCAGGTCACCAACCCGGTGCCGGTGCATTTCCTCTATCTCTCGGCGTGGTCGACAGGACCCGGCGTCGTCCAGTTCCGCGACGACGTCTACGCGCTCGACGGTGCCAGCGAACTGCAGATCACGTCTTCGCTATAACGAGCTGATATTTTTGCAAAAAAGCCGCTCTCAGGGCGGCTTTTTTATTGCGGACGCCGCCATTTCCAGCCGTTCGACCGGCTGGACGAAGCTCCGGCTATTGCGCATGGTCGGCAGACAGCCGGAATCGTGCCATGGACGTCGCCATCTTCATTCTCGTCGTGCTTGTCTTCGTGGCGCTGTCCGGCGCGCTCGTCCGGCTGGTTCGGGTGCCGTTGCCGGTGCTGCAGATCGCCATCGGCGCGGCCTTGGCCTGGCCCGCCGGGGGCCTGCATGTCGAGATCGATCCGGAACTTTTCCTGCTGGTGTTCATCCCGCCGCTTCTGTTCGGTGACGCCTTCGCGGCGCCCAAACGCGAACTCGTCGCGTTGCGCGGACCCATACTCGATCTCGCCATCGGCCTGGTCTTCTTCACCATTGTCGGCTTCGGCTATGCCTTGCACTGGCTCGTGCCGAGCATTCCGCTCGTCGTCGCTTTCGCGCTGGCCGCCGTGCTGTCGCCGACCGACGCCGTGGCGGTGTCCTCGATCGTCGACAGGAATGTGGTTCCGGCCCGGCTGATGCACATATTGGAGGGCGAGTCGTTGCTCAACGACGCGTCGGGTCTCGTCATGTTCCGCTTTGCGGTGGCGGCGGCATTGACCGGCAGCTTCTCTTTCGCGGGAGCCTCGCTCAGCTTCCTCTACGCCGTCGCCGCTGGCATCCTGGCCGGTGTCGCGGCCCTGTTCATCGCCGCCAAGGCGCTGCAACTGCTCAGCCGCATCGGCGGCGTGCCGGCCGAGGCGCAGGTTCTCGTGATGATCCTGCTGCCTTTCGTCGCCTATCTCGGCGCCGAACATGTCGGAGCCTCGGGCATCCTGGCGGCGGTCACCGCCGGCCTGCTGACCGGGGTCAGCGGCATGTTCCGTTTCCTCGGCGTGTCGGCGCGCATGCAGATTCTGTCGCTCTGGGCGACGCTCACTTTCGTCTTCAATGGCGCTCTGTTCATTCTGCTCGGCCTGCAGCTTCCCGACATTATCCGCAAGGTCCCGCCGGAGTTGTCCAGCCGGCATTGGCTGATCGAGCCGGTGGCGACGGTGCTGATCCTGACGCTCTGCCTGATCGGGCTGCGCTTCCTGTGGATCTGGGTCGGGGACATCGCCCAGGCGATCGCGGCGCGTGTGGGCAAGCGCAAGGCCGAGCCGTTCGGATTTCGCGTCCGGCTCGCCGGCTCCGTGGCCGGCGTGCGCGGCGCCATCACATTGGCGGGCATCCTGTCCTTGCCGCTGGGTTTGCAGGATGGCTCGCCCTTTCCGGCACGCGATGTCGTGATCTTCCTCGCCGCCGGCGTCATCATCTGCTCGCTGGTCATCGCCAGCTTTGCCTTGCCCAGGATCGCGCGGGGACTGGTCGAGCCAGGCGAGAATCCGGCCGCCGCGGAGGAGCGCCGGGCGCGCGTCGGCGCCGCCAGTGCGGCGATCGCCAGGATCGAGAGCATCGCCAACGAGGCAGGCGAGGGCGAAGCGGTCGAGGCCCGGCTGGCCGTCGCCGACAGCATCGTGGCCGGCTACCGGCGGCGCATCGCGGCTTCCGACGAAGCCGACGAGGCCCGCGCAGAGGCCCGTGAGGCCGGCAGGCTGGATCTCGAACTCAGGGCGGCGGGCATCGAAGCCGAGCGATCCGCGCTACGCGACATGTTCCGCAGCCAAGAGATCAATGATCACACGATGCGCGCCCTGTTTTCCGAAATCACATTGGCCGAGGCCTTGCTGAAGCAGCGGCGGGACAGGAAATAGCGGTCCGCCCCGATCCTTTGCCGCAAACCGGCCAGCAAATTTCGCGCCGCAAACGTGGCGAGCCCAAAACAACTGTGTTAATGGCCGGCGAACGCAATGCATGTCGCCCAGAACCGCCCAGTGGTTTGGGACGACTGCATCCACGAATTTGCCCTTCCAACCCCGGGGAACTCAGGCCATGGCAACAGCAGCGGCGGCGTCCAACAAATTCGAATCCTTTTTCGAAACCACTTTGGAAGATGCTGATCCGGAGATCTTCGGCGCCATCCGCAATGAACTCGGTCGCCAGCGCCACGAGATCGAGCTGATCGCTTCGGAGAACATCGTCTCTCGCGCCGTGCTCGAAGCGCAGGGGTCGATCATGACCAACAAATATGCCGAGGGCTATCCGGGCAAACGCTACTATGGCGGCTGTCAGTTCGTCGACGTGGCCGAGGAACTGGCCATTGAGCGCGCGAAAAAGCTGTTCGGCTGCAACTTCGCCAACGTCCAGCCGAATTCCGGCAGCCAGATGAACCAGGCGGTGTTCCTGGCGCTGCTGCAGCCCGGCGACACCTTCATGGGCCTCGACCTCAATTCCGGCGGCCATCTCACCCACGGCTCGCCGGTCAACATGAGCGGCAAATGGTTCAAGGTCGTCTCCTATGGCGTGCGCAAGGACGACCATCTGCTGGACATGGACGCCATCGAGAGGATCGCGCACGAGACCAAGCCGAAGCTGATCCTGGCCGGCGGCACCGCCTATTCGCGCATCTGGGACTGGAAGCGTTTTCGCGAGATCGCGGACGCGGTCGGCGCCTATCTGATGGTCGACATGGCGCACATTGCTGGCCTCGTTGCCGGCGGCGTGCATCCCTCGCCCTTGCCGCACGCCCATGTGGTGACGACCACCACGCACAAATCGCTGCGCGGCCCGCGCGGCGGCATGATCCTGTGCAATGACGAGGACATCGCCAAGAAGATGAATTCGGCGGTGTTCCCCGGCCTGCAGGGCGGTCCGCTGATGCATGTCATTGCCGCCAAGGCGGTGGCCTTCGGCGAAGCGCTGAAGCCGAGCTTCAAAGTCTATGCCGAAAGCGTCGCCGCCAACGCCAAGGCGCTGGCTTCCAGCCTCAAGGAAACGGGCCTCGATATCGTCTCCGGCGGCACTGACAACCACCTGATGCTGGTCGACCTCAGGCCCAAGAACGCCACCGGCAAACGCGCCGAAGCGGCCCTTGGCCGCGCCAACATCACCTGCAACAAGAACGGCATCCCCTTCGATCCGGAAAAGCCCTTCGTCACTTCGGGCGTGCGGCTGGGCACGCCGGCCGGCACCACGCGCGGCTTCGGCCAGGCCGAATTCCGTGAAATCGGCAAGCTGATCGCCGAGGTGCTGGATGGGCTCAAGGTCGCCAATTCCGACGAAGGCAATGCCGCGGTCGAGGCGGCGGTCAAGGCCAAGGTCGTCGCATTGACCGATCGATTCCCGCTCTATTCCTATCTCGGTTGACCATCCTTATCCCGCTTGACCATCCTATCTCGGTTGACCGGGCGCGACGCGTCATCTTTTATCCGCCGGCAGTGCGTCACCCCTGATCGGGTGACGCATGGAACTGGAGAATTGATGATGCGCGATTTTTGTCTTGCCTCACTTGGCGCCTTCGGTTGGCTGGCTGCTTGCGGGTCCGTTTTGGCGCAGACGCAGCCCGCTCCGGACATGCCCGCCACCAGCAGTTTCGGCCGATGGACGACCATGGTCGATACGCTCGACACCGGCCAGGATGCGCACAAGACCTGCGCGGCCTCCACGGCGTTCTTCGACGCGGGTGGCAATTCGGGCACGCTGACATTGTCGATCTCGACCGGCGACGCGCTGCCGCCCGATGCTTATCCGGCCATCATGATCACCATCGACAACCGGACCCTGCCGGCCGACAAGAAGATCGCGGCCATCTTCGGCGATCCGGGCGTCAAAGTTTCCGCGACGGTTTACTCCAACGATGCCGTCAATGGCCGTCCCAGCTGGACGATAGACAACCAGGCCAAGACAAGTCTGGCGTTGCTGCGGGCCATGCGAAAAGTCACATCGCTCGACGTCACCTTCGGCAAGCAGGCCGTCGCCAGCATTCCGATGGACGGTTTCACAAAGGCCTATCGCAATCTCGGCAAATCTTGCGGCTTCCCAACCAAGGATGTTGCGCCTTAACGGCTTGGCTGGAGCAAGCGGGGCCATGGACATTCTCTGGAAAGGCGTGGTCGGCGGGCTGGTGACGGCCCTGATCGTCTGGGCGTCCAAGCGGGGCAATGTCTTACCCGGGATCCTGCCGCTGGCGCCGACCTTTGCCATCATCGCGTTGCTCGCTGTCGGCGCCAAGGGCGATCCAGGCGGATTCCGCGATGCCTGCCTTGCCGGAATGAAGACGATCCCGGCCTATCTCGCCTTCCTCGGCGCCTGCTGGCTGTTCATCGACAAGGTCGACTATCGCCTGGCTGTTGCCGGCGGCATCGCAGTCTGGCTGCTTGCCGCGCTGGCAATCTTCCTCGCGCCTCGCTATCTCTGAGGCGCGGCAGGCCGTCGAAGAAACGGAACTGCTTCAATCCGGACCGGAAAGGCTCTAAGCCTTTTCACCTCACCAGATTCGCGAACCCAAGGCTCTCCATGCGCTGTCCCTATTGCCAGTCCGAAGATACGCAGGTGAAGGATTCGCGCCCCGCCGAGGACGGCGCGGCGATCCGCCGGCGGCGTGTCTGCCCCGATTGCGGCGGCCGTTTCACCACGTTCGAACGCGTGCAGTTGCGCGACCTCGTCGTGGTCAAGAAATCAGGGCGAAAAGTGCCGTTCGACCGCGACAAGCTGTTGCGCTCGGTCGAGATCGCGGTGCGCAAGCGCAACGTCGACCCCGAACGCATCGACCGCGCCGTGACCGGCATCGTGCGCCAGCTCGAAAGTTCCGGCGAAACGGAAGTGGCTTCCGGCGAGGTCGGCCGGCTGGTCATGGATGCACTGAAATCGCTCGACGATGTCGCCTATGTGCGCTTCGCCTCGGTCTATCGCAATTTCCGCGAGGCCAAGGATTTCCACGAGCTGCTCGGCGAGCTGAAGGGGGACGAGGAAAAGAGCGAAGAGGACGCCGGCTGAGCATGGCAGCACCGCAACGCAACGAGGCCGAGCAAGCGGCCCTGGACCGCCGTTTCATGGCCGCTGCCTTGCGGCTGTCGCGCAAGAACGCCGGTCGCACCTCGACCAATCCATCCGTCGGCACCATCATCGTGCGTGACGACGGCTCAGGCCCGATGATCGTGGGTACCGGCGTCACCGCGATTGGGGGCCGGCCGCACGCCGAGACCGAGGCGCTGGCGGAGGCCGGCGAACTCGCGCGGGGCGCCACCGCCTATGTCACGCTCGAGCCTTGCGCCCATCACGGCCGCACGCCGCCTTGCGCCAACGCGCTGCTCAACGCCGGCATCGCGCGTGTCGTGGGCGCTGCCAGCGATCCGGATCCGCGGGTCTCCGGCAAAGGCTATGCCATCCTGCGTGACGCCGGTGTCGAAATGGTGGAAAAGGTCTTGGCCACCGAAGCTGCCGAACAGATGGCGGGCTATTTGATTCGCTCTCTGAGAAAACGCCCAGAAGTTATCCTGAAGCTTGCGCTTTCCAGCGACGGCAAGATCGGCATGGAAGGCGCCGGCCAGGTCGCGATAACAGGCGACATGGCGCGCCGCGAAGTCTACCTGATGCGCGCCGAGGCGGACGCCATCCTGGTTGGCATCGGCACGGCGCTGGAAGATGATCCGGCGCTGACGGTGCGTTTGCCCGGACTGGAGAACCGTTCACCCGCACGCATCGTGCTCGACCGCCAGGCCAGGCTGCCGGAGGGCTCGAAGCTGGTGTCCGGTGTCGACCGCGTACCGCTTTATGTCGCGGCTTGCCTGGAGGCCGATCCGCAGCGCCGGGCGGCACTCGAACGCGCCGGCGTGCGCTTCATCGGCACGGAAACGCACGAGGGCGGCGTCGCATTGCCGGAGCTGCTCGAAGACCTGGCGGCGCTCGGCATGGCAAGCGTGCTGGTCGAGGGCGGTGCCAAGGTGGCGAGCGCTTTCCTGGTCGACGGGCTGGTCGACCGCATCGTGCTGTTCCAGGGACCGGAAGCGATCGGCGAAGACGGCATTGCATCGCCTGTCGATGCCGACCATATCCCGGCGGGTTTTCGCAAGCTGCGCGAGATGCGGTTCGGCGAAGACGGTTACGCCGAATGGATCAGGGATTTTCAGGGATAGCGATCGATGTTTACCGGGATTGTCACCGATATCGGCACCGTGGCCGCCGTCAAGCCGCTGCGGGAAGGGGTGGGGCTGCGCATCGACACCGCCTATGATCCCGGGACCATCGCCATTGGCGCCTCGATCTCCTGCGGCGGCGTCTGCCTGACGGTCACGGCGTTGGCCGACAGCGGCTCGAATGCGCGCTGGTTCGAGGTCGAGGCCTGGGAAGAGGCGCTCAGGCTGACGACGGCGGCGGGTTGGAAATCAGGTACCAGGATCAATCTGGAGCGGGCGCTGAAGATCGGCGACGAGCTCGGTGGCCACATCGTTTCGGGCCATGTCGACGGCACCGCCGAGATCGTGGAGCGCAGGGATGAGGGCGATGCGGTGCGCTTCACGCTGGAAGCGTCGCGCGATCTGGCGAAATTCATCGCGCCGAAAGGCTCCGTCGCGCTCGACGGCACCTCGCTCACCGTCAACAGCGTCGCGGGCACCCGCTTCGACGTGCTGTTGATCCATCATTCGCTGACCGTCACCACCTGGGGCGAGCGCAAGACCGGCGACCGCGTCAATCTCGAGATCGACACCATGGCGCGCTACGCGGCGCGGCTGGCGGAGGCGGCGAAAGAGGGGCTTTGAAGCCTGCGGAACAGGCCGGCCCACGGCAATCTGATACGCCTGCAGACAATCTTCCGCTTGCGATCAAACCGGCTTCGGCCTAAGTCACCGGCGACCCCGGAGACATTTATGGCTGGCACATCCCAACACGGCAAGGCGTTCATTCGTCCCAAGGCGAAGGCGCACCTTCTTGTTATCGAGGCGCGCTTTCACGACGACCTTGCCGACGCGCTGCTCGACGGCGCGACAAGCGCGCTCGATGAAGCGGGCGCGACTTACGACGTCGTCACTGTTCCCGGTTCGCTCGAAATTCCCGCGGTGATCACCTTCGCGCTCGACGGCATGGCCGAAGGCGGGACCGGCTATGACGGTTTTGTCGCGCTCGGCACCATTATCCGTGGCGATACCTATCATTTTGACATCGTCGCCAATGAATCCAGCCGTGCGCTCATGGACTTGTCCGTGCAGTACTCGGTCTGCATCGGCAACGGCATCCTGACCACAGAGAACGATATACAGGCGTGGACACGGGCCAAGCGCTCGGAAGGCGACAAGGGCGGCTTTGCCGCGCGTGCGGCGCTGACCATGATCGCGCTGAAGGAACAATTGGGAGCGCGATCGTGAGCGAACCCGCTTCGCCAGGACAGCCCGTGGTGCGCCACGCCAACAAGCGCGGTGCTGCCCGTCTGGCCGCTGTGCAGGCGCTCTACCAGATGGATGTAGCCGGCAGCGGGGTGTTCGAGATCACCGCCGAGTACGAGGCGTTCCGCCTCGGCAAGGAAGTCGACGGTGCACTCTACCGCGAGGCGGACGCGCAATGGTTTCGCGCTATCCTGACAGGCGTCGTAGAGAACCAGAAGACCATCGATCCAATTATCCGCCAGGCGCTGACCGACGACTGGCCGCTGTCGCGCCTCGATTCCACACTGCGCGCCATTCTGCGCGCGGGCGTCTATGAGCTGATGAAGCGCGAGGACGTGCCTGTCGCGGTCATCGTCACCGAATATGTCGATATCGCCAAGGCATTCTACGAGGAGGACGAGCCGAAGCTGGTCAACGCCGTGCTCGACCGTGTGTCACGCCGTGTGCGTGGCGAGGGCCGCGGCAAGGACGCATCATGACGGCCATTGCCGTCGAGGCGGGCAAGGAGGCGCGGCGCACCGCGCTGATCCTCGCCGCCTCGCAGGCGATCATCGGTTCGGCCGCCCCCATCGCCATTTCCATGGGCGCGCTGGCCGGGCAATATCTGCTCGGCGCCGACAAATCCCTGGCGACGGCGCCGATCACCGGCTTCAATCTCGGCGTGGCGCTCGGCGCCTTGCCCGCGGCGGCCATCATCCGATGGCTCGGCCAGCGGGGCGGCTTCATGACCGGAACCGTCGTCACCGCGCTCGGCGGGCTGGTCGCCACCCTGGCATTGTTCCACGGCAGCTTCTGGCTGTTCGCGTTCGCGCTGCTCGTCATCGGCGTCGGCGGCGCCTTCGTCCAGCAGTTCCGCTTTGCCGCGGCCGACAACGCGCCGCCGGCGTTCAAGGCGCGCGCCATCTCCTTCGTGCTCGCCGGTGGCATCATCACCGCCATTCTCGGGCCGCAGATCGTCATCTTCACCCGCGAATTGTTCGCGCCTGTCATGTTTGCCGGTTCTTTCGCCTCGATCCTGCCGCTGGCGGCGGTTGGCGCCATCATCCTGTCGTTCCTGCGCTTGCCGGCGAGGGCCGCGAGCAAGGTGGACGTTGCCGACGGCGATGCCAGACCCCTTTCCGAAATCGTCACAAAGCCGCGTTTCGTCGCAGCGCTCTTCTGCGCCGTCGGCAGTTACGCGCTGATGAGTTTCGTCATGACCGGCGCGCCGCTTGCCATGGTCGGCTGTGGCCTGTCCGAGGACGATGCGACGCTGGGCATCTCCTGGCATGTCATGGCGATGTTCGGGCCAAGCTTCTTCACCGGCTCGCTGATCCATCGCTTCGGCGCCGAGCGCGTTGTCGCCACCGGCCTGCTGTTGCTGACCGGCTGTGCCGTCGTTGCCTTGTCGGGCCTGGCGCTGTGGCAATTCTGGACGGCGCTGATCCTGCTCGGTCTCGGCTGGAATTTTGCCTTCATCGGCGCCACCGCCATGGTGGCGGCCAGCTACCACCCTTCCGAAAAGGGCAAGGTGCAGGGCTTCCACGACTTCGTCCTGTTCGGCTCCGTCGCCTGCGCGTCGCTGATGTCGGGCATGGTCTACAACGCCTGGGGCTGGACGATGCTCAACTGGATGATCTTTCCGGTCGCCGCACTTTGCTTCGTGGCACTCGGCGCGCTGAAGATCACAAGCTTGCGGCCGGCTTGACGCCAATTTGAAAGTTATGCGTCCGGCGGCAGCACCTGAAGCACCCGCGCTATGAACATATGGAACTCAGCCATATAATTGCGCAGGAAGTCCTTGGTGGATTCAACCGTCACCTCGCCCTCATCCGTGATCAGCTCAGGCGTGAACTGGATATAGGCTTCCGGCGCATTCATCTGCGGCGAGTTGCAGAAACTCAGAACGCTGCGCAGGCTTTGTTGGGCGACGGCGGTCGCGATGGCGCCCGGCGATGTTCCGATGACGGCCGACGGTTTGCGCGCGAATGAATTCTTGCCGTAGGGGCGACTGGCCCAGTCGATTGCGTTCTTCAGTCCGCCGGGTATCGAGCGGTTGTACTCCGGGGTGACGAACAGCACGGCCTGGACGGAGGCGATCGCCTTTTTGAAAGCCTGGGCGGTTGGTGGGAAATTGGCGTCGTAGTCGTAACTGTAGAGCGGCAGATCCTTGAAGCCGATTTCCGTCATTTCGAGCTCGGGAGGGGCAAGTTGAACGAGCGCCTTCGCGAGCTTGCGGTTGATGGATTCCCGGGCAAGGCTGCCGATGAGATAACCGACTTTGTGTATGGCCATGACACGCTCTCCGTGTTTGCCGCCCACCCCTCGCGGCATTATTCACCCGATGGCGTCTGATCGCCAGCCCGCCGTTGCCGCCGCGCCGAAATCGGCGCGTCTGGAACAAAAATATTGCGCTGATCCCCCTTCTTATGAAACCGTATGCCCCGACTGGCCGTTGAAGCCATGCTCATATGCGCCCACCGCATTCCGGTTCACAGCAAGGGGTTTCACAATGTTTTCAGTCAAGGTTCTGGCCAGCGCGGCAATGGCGCTCGCCATCACGGCGGCTTCCGCGAGCGCTCAGGTCGTCGTCTCCTCGAAGATCGACACCGAGGGTGGCGTGCTCGGTAACATTATCCAGCTCGTCCTCAACGCCAACAACATCAAGACCACGGATCGCATCCAGCTCGGCGGCACGCCGGTGGTGCGCAAGGCGATCACCGCCGGCGAGATCGACATCTATCCCGAATACACCGGCAATGCCGCCTTCTTCTTCGAGAAGGCCGATGATCCCGCGTGGAAGGATGCCGCCAAGGCTTATGAGACGGCCAAGAAGCTTGACTACGACGCCAACAAGATCGTCTGGCTGTCACCGGCGCCGGCCAACAACACCTGGGCGATCGCCCTGCGCAAGGAAGTGACTGACGAGAACAAGCTCGTCACGCTGTCGGACTTCGGCAAATACGTCTCCGGCGGCGGCAAGGTGATGCTGGCGGCCTCCGCCGAGTTCGTCAATTCGGCGGCAGCCCTTCCGGCCTTCCAGACCACCTATGGCTTCACGCTGAAGCCTGACCAACTGATCACCCTTTCGGGTGGTGACACGGCAGCGACCATCGCGGCGGCCGCCAACCAGACCAGCGGCGCCAATGCCGCTATGGTCTACGGCACCGATGGCGGCATCGCGCCATCGGGCCTCGTCGTGTTGACTGACGACAAGGGCGTGCAGCCGGTCTACCAGCCGGCGCCGATCATCCGCGAATCCGTGCTGAAGGAGCACCCGGAGATCGAGACGCTGCTGAAGCCGGTGTTCGCCAAGCTCGATCTCGTCACGCTGCAGGAGCTCAATGGACGTGTGCAGGTCGGCGGCGAGCCGGTCAAGGGTGTCGCCGAGGACTTTTTGAAGAAGAACGGGTTTTTGAAATAGCTACGCGTCGATAAGTGACGTCAGTGCGAGGCATGACCATCCGCTTCGACAAACTCGGCGTGGTCATCGCCGCGCTCGCTGCTTACGCCGCGTTTCTAGCACCATTCGCCACCTTCCGCGCCAACCGCATCGTTCCCGGTCAGGCGCGCTCGATTCTCGAAGCTCTGCCGGCAACGACCGGTCCGCTGCTTTTGGCGATCCTCGTACTGGCCGCCCTTGTCGCCCTGTTCAGGACGCCGCTCATCTTGCGCCTTGCAGCCAGCGTCGTGGCGCTTGCCGCGCTGGCGCTGCTCCTCGGTGTCGCCGGCACATTCCTCACTCCGGCCGGCAATACCTTTGCCAGGGTTTCGCCGGCCTCCGGCTTCTGGATTCTCATCTTCGCCGTCACGCTTTTGCTCGCCGACGTGCTGACCAGGCTCAACCTGTCGCCTTGGGCGCGCGTCGGCGTGCTTGTCGTCGCGGCGCTGGCCATCGGCTTGCTGCTGATTTCGGGACGCTGGGACAGCCTCTCGATCCTCAAGGAGTATTCCAACCGCGCCGACAGCTTTTGGGCCGAAGGCTCCAAACATGTGACCCTGGCGCTCGGCTCATTGCTTGCCGCCGTGATCGTCGGCCTGCCGCTCGGCATCCTGTGCCACCGCGTCGAAAGCCTGCGGGCCGGCGTCCTCAACGTCTTGAACATCATCCAGACCATTCCTTCGATCGCGCTGTTCGGCCTGCTGATCGCGCCGCTTGGCTGGGTCGCAACTCATGTGCCGGGAGCAGCCGCGCTCGGCATCAGGGGCATCGGCACGGCACCCGCCTTCGTCGCGCTGTTTCTCTATTCGCTGCTGCCAGTGGTGGCCAACACCGTGGTCGGCCTTGCCGGCGTGCCGCGTGCCGCCAACGACGCGGCGCGGGGCATGGGCATGACCGATCGCCAGCGCCTGTTCGGTGTCGAGTTTCCGCTGGCATTTCCGGTGATCCTGACGGGCATCCGCATTGTCCTGGTGCAGAACATCGGCCTTGCCACCATCGCCGCGCTGATCGGCGGCGGCGGTTTTGGCGTGTTCGTGTTCCAGGGCGTCGGCCAGACGGCGATGGATCTGGTGCTGCTCGGCGCGGTGCCGACCGTGGCGCTCGCCTTCGCCGCCGCCATCATCCTCGACGCGGTAATCGAAATGACCGCCACCAAGCGCAGGGTTGAAACGGCATGATCGAGATCGAAGGCATTACCAAGCGCTATGACGCGACGACAGTCGTCGACAACGTCTCGATGGTCATCGAGCCGCGCACGGTTTGCGTCATTGTCGGCACCTCGGGCTCCGGCAAGACGACGCTGCTGCGCATGATCAACCGGCTGGTCGAGCCGACATCAGGCATCATCAAGCTCGACGGCGCCGACAATCGATCGGTGCCAGGTTACGAACTGCGCCGCAGCATCGGCTATGCAATCCAGGGCCACGGCCTGTTTCCGCATCGCACCGTGGCGCAGAACATCGCCACCGTGCCGGTGCTGCTTGGCTGGGACAAGGCCCGCATCAAGGCCCGCGTCGATGAACTGATGACGCTCTACCAGCTCGACCCCCGGGAATTCGGGCCGCGCTATCCGCACGAACTGTCCGGGGGCCAGCAGCAGCGCGTCGGCGTGGCCCGCGCGCTTGCCGCCGAGCCCAACGTTCTTTTGATGGATGAGCCGTTCGGCGCGCTCGACCCGATCATCCGCACCAAGGCGCAGGCGGATTTGCTGGCGATCCAGAAGCGCTTCGGCACCACCATCATCCTCGTTACCCATGACATGGAAGAGGCCGTGCACATGGGCGACAGGATCGCGGTCATGGATGCCGGCAAGCTCGTGCAATATGGAGGGCCGGCGGAGATCCTGGCGAAGCCGGCCAACGCTTTTGTCGAGACGCTGGTCGGCGCCAGCGAAAGGCCATTCAGGCTGCTATCGCTGGGCCGGGTGGGCGATGCGGTGGAGCAGGGCGCCGCCGAAGGCGAGGCGATCCCCGGCGACGCCAGCCAGCGTGACGCGCTCGCGGAACTTCTCTGGTCCGGCAGGCCGGCGCTGCCGGTCAAGGGCACCGACGGCAAGCCGATCGGCCGCGTCACCGTGGATGGCCTGGTCAAGCGGGCGGCGAGGCCGTCATGAAAGCCTGGCTGCCTCTGCTGCTCAGGCTTGCGCTTGTGGTGTTGCTTGTTGCCTTCATCACCAGCCCGGGTTGGTTCGAGCCGTTGCTGAAGCCGCTGACCGAAAACAACGCTCCCGTCATCTACAATCAAGGCAGCCTGCTGACGCTGACGCTGCTGCATCTGCGCACCGTGTTGATCGCGACCGTCGCGGCCACCATCGTCGCTGTGGCGCTCGCCATCCTGGTCACCCGGCCCGCCGGCGCCGAATTCCTGCCGCTGTCGCGCAGCCTGGTCAATATCGGCCAGACCTTTCCGCCGGTGGCGGTGCTGGCGCTCGCCGTGCCGGCGGTGGGCTTCGGCGAGAAGCCGACGCTGATCGCGCTGTTTCTCTATGGTCTGCTGCCGATCTTCGAGAACGCGCTCACCGGACTGACGACGTTGCCGGCCAATGTCGTCGAGGCTGCGCGTGGCGCCGGCATGACCGGCTGGCAAAGGCTCACCAAGGTCGAACTGCCGCTCAGCGCGCCGATCATCCTTGGCGGTATCAGGCTGTCGGTGGTGATCAGCCTGGCCACGGCCACCATAGGCTCGACGGTGGCGGCCAGGACGCTCGGCGAGGTGATCATCGCCGGCTTGCTGTCGAACAATCTGGCCTTCATCCTGCAGGGCGGTCTGATCGTGGCGGCGCTTGCCGTGCTGATCTATGACGGACTGTCGGCGGTCGAGCGCTACGCGGCGCGGCGCATGGGCAGAGAGGCGGACTGACCGGTGCCCGATGGTCGGGACGATTTCAATCGATCTAACCGCTGAGAGATCGCGACGGACACTCGCCAGCATCGACTTTTGGGCGAAAGCCGGGCAAAAATCGAACCATATCTTGACGTTCGCAGCCCTGTTTCGCATACACCGATGCGAAGAGGGGGATTCCATGCACGGGATTCCGTCTTTGTCTCAACGGCCCAGGGAGGGGTTCTTTTGGGCCAACAATCGAGGAAAACCCGGCAATGACCATAATTTCCGCCGTCATCGCCTGCGGCTTGCTTTCTGTCCTTTACGCCATATGGGCGACACGTTCGGTCCTTGCGGCCGATCAGGGCAATGCACGCATGCAGGAAATTTCCGCAGCCATTCGCGAAGGCGCGCAAGCCTATCTGGCACGCCAGTACACCACCATCGCCATCGTCGGCGTCGTCGTGCTCCTCCTCGCCTGGTGGCTGCTGTCGATCACCGCCGCCATCGGCTTCCTGATCGGTGCCGTTCTGTCGGGCGCCGCCGGCTTCATCGGCATGCATGTTTCGGTGCGGGCCAATGTGCGTACCGCGCAAGCGGCTTCCAACAGCCTTGCCGCCGGTCTCGACATCGCCTTCAAGTCGGGCGCCATCACCGGCATGCTGGTTGCGGGCCTGGCCCTGCTTGGCGTTTCGATCTACTACCTCATCCTCACCCATTTCCTCGGCCTCCAGCCCAATGACCGCATCGTCATCGACTCGCTGGTCTCGCTCGGCTTCGGCGCTTCGCTGATCTCGATCTTCGCCCGTCTCGGCGGCGGCATTTTCACCAAGGGCGCCGATGTCGGCGGCGATCTGGTCGGCAAGGTCGAAGCCGGTATTCCGGAGGATGATCCGCGCAATCCGGCCACCATCGCCGACAATGTCGGCGACAATGTCGGCGACTGCGCCGGCATGGCCGCCGACCTGTTCGAGACCTATGCGGTGACGGTCGTCGCCACCATGGTTCTCGCCGCCATCTTCTTCGGCGGTACCGCTGTCCTCGGTGCGGCGATGCTGTATCCGCTCGCCATCTGCAGCGCCTGCATCCTCACCTCGATCGTCGGCACCTTCTTCGTCAAGCTCGGCTCCAACGGCTCGATCATGGGCGCGCTCTACAAGGGCCTGATCGTGACCGGCCTTCTATCGGTCGTTGGCCTCGGCGTCGCCACCTCGGCCACGCTCGGCTGGGGCGAGGTCGGCACCGTTGCCGGCATGACCATCACCGGCAAGAACCTGTTCATCTGCGGCCTCATCGGCCTTGTGGTGACCGGGTTGATCGTGGTGATCACCGAATACTACACCGGCACCAACAAGCGCCCGGTCAACTCGATCGCCCAGGCATCGGTGACCGGCCACGGCACCAACGTCATCCAGGGGCTGGCAGTCTCGCTGGAATCGACGGCGCTTCCGGCAATCGTCATCGTCGGCGGCATCATCGCCACCTACCAGCTCGGCGGTTTGTTCGGCACGGCGATTGCCGTCACCACCATGCTCGGCCTCGCCGGCATGATCGTGGCGCTCGACGCCTTCGGCCCGGTCACCGACAATGCCGGCGGCATTGCCGAAATGGCCGGCCTGCCCAAGGAAGTGCGTCACTCCACCGACGCGCTCGACGCGGTCGGCAACACCACCAAGGCGGTGACCAAGGGCTACGCCATCGGTTCGGCCGGTCTCGGCGCGCTGGTGCTGTTCGCGGCCTATTCGAACGACCTGAAGTTCTTTGCCGCCAATGGCGACAAATATCCCTACTTCCAGGGCATGGGCGAAATCTCGTTCGATCTCTCCAACCCTTACGTCGTCGCCGGCCTGATCTTCGGCGGCCTCATTCCCTACCTGTTCGGCGGTATCGCCATGACGGCGGTCGGCCGCGCGGCGGGCGCCATCGTCGAGGAGGTGCGCAAGCAGTTCCGCGAGGATCCGGGCATCATGGCCGGCACCTCGAAGCCGAACTACGCGCGTGCGGTCGATCTCCTGACCAAGGCGGCGATCCGGGAGATGATCATCCCGTCGCTGCTGCCGGTGCTGGCGCCGCTCGTCGTCTATTTCGGCGTGCTGTTGATCTCGGGCTCGAAGGCGTCCGCCTTCGCCGCGCTCGGCGCCTCGCTCCTTGGCGTCATCGTCAATGGCCTGTTTGTCGCGATCTCGATGACTTCGGGCGGTGGCGCCTGGGACAACGCAAAGAAGTCGTTCGAGGACGGTTTCACCGACAAGAACGGCGTCAAGCACCTGAAGGGTTCCGAGGCGCACAAGGCTTCGGTGACCGGCGATACAGTCGGCGATCCCTACAAGGACACCGCCGGCCCTGCGGTCAACCCGGCGATCAAGATCACCAACATCGTGGCACTCTTGCTGCTGGCCGTGCTCGCGCACGGCTGAACGGCAACGATTGAATCTGAAAATCCGCGGGAGCGATCCCGCGGATTTTTCATTTGATGGGTCGCTGCGACCAGGAACGGGATTTCGTGTCTCGCCGGTTGCCACAAAATTTCAGCATTTCATCCTGTCACGATCTGTCGGTCGGGTGTCCCCGTCGTCGTCCAGCCATCCGGCATCGCACGGTCGTCACTGCTCATGTCCAAGCTCCCCAGCTTGGCGGTTTGATACGGGTTTGCCCCACCACTGGCGAGCCGGACCGGCCAAACAAAAACCCGCGGGATCGCTCCCACGGGTTTTCGGTCGCCTGAGACATTTCTGTTCCCCAAAAGTCAGGGAAGCAGGATCTAGGGAAGCAGGTATCTAAGGATCAGGGGGTGCCGCCGGGAATGCTGGGCGCCAGCTTGCTGGCGCCGTTGATGATCTGGCTGAGGAAGTTCTGGTCCTTGCCGCCGGTCGGCGTGGTGCGCGAAATGAAGTCAAAAATCTTGCCGTCCTTCAAGCCGTATTTGGCGATCTGAGTGACGCGGCTGTCCGGGCCGAAATAGACCGCCAGCACCTTCTGGTCGACCAGCCTCGGCTTGTCGAAGGCGACGTAGCGCTTGCGCGTCTGCGAGATATAGTAAAACGCCTCATTGTCGAAAGTAGCCGTGGTCGACGGCGTGCCGAGCGCCAGAAGCACCTGCTCGCGGCTGGAACCGACCGGCACAGAATCGATCGCCTGCTGATCGAGGACGTAGCCTTGCGTGAACGTCTCGCTCGGACTGAGGTCGCCGATCATCTTATTGGTGTGGCATGCAGACAGCGCCGCTACGATAGCCAGCAGCGAGATCGCACCGGCAGGCCTGGAAGTGAAAGTCGACTTGAAATTCAGCGCGCGCAACAACAATTCTCCATTCCATCGCCGCAACTTGCGCTGGGCCGCAAAACCGGTAAACCAGCTTGCTTGCCGATGCAACAAGGCCAATTCAACAAACGGTCCCCGGAGACCATCCCCATGTTCCAGCGCCTTTTTGGCCGCGAACGCCACGCCAACCGCACCATCACCGACGCGCTCTACGCACAAATCGTGGCGGCGGCGCGGCAGACTGTTTTTTATTCCCACTGGAATGTGCCTGACACGCCGCTTGGCCGTTTCGAGATGCTTTCGCTGCACATGTTCCTGGTCCAGTACCGCTTGCGCGGCGAGGACGGCGTGGCGCAGGAAATCGCGCAGGTGCTGATCGACGAGTTCTTCCTCGACGTCGATCATTCGCTGCGGGAACTGGGCATTGGCGACGTCGGCGTGCCAAAACGCATGAAGAAACTGGCGAAGATGTTCTATGGCCGCACCGCCGCCTATGATGATGCGCTGGAACGAAACGATCATGATAGTCTGACCGCGGCACTTACCCGTAATGTCCGTCCCGACGCCGGCGCTTGGCCGGAAGCGTCGCATTTGGCCGGGTATGTCGCCGACGCCAGCCGGCAGCTGAGTGCGCAGCCGACCGAATCGATCATTGGCGGCACTGTGGCATTTCCAGGGGCCAACGGAGGCTAATCGATGAAACACGCGAATATGCAGAGTCCGGTATCCTTTTTCGCCAATGTCGCCCGGCTGCCGCAAAAGGGGCTGCCCGTGGTGATCGAGGCCGACCCCGCACAGCGCGCGGCACTCGCCGAGGCGCACGGGCTGCTGTCGGTCGAAGCCTATCGCGCCGAACTGCTCGTTACGTTGTGGAAGCGCAATGGTGTTAAGGTCAGCGGCCGTGTCGAGGCAGACATCACCCAGGCCTGCATCGTCACGCTCGACCCCGTCCAGGCGCATATCGACGAGCCGGTCGAGGCACTGCTCTTGCCTGAGGACTCCAAGCTCGGACGGCAGGGATTCGAAAGCGCCGGCGAGATTCTGCTCGACGCCGACGGGCCCGACAGTCCCGAGACATTTTCAGGCGACACCATCGATGTCGGGGCGCTTGCCGAACAGTTCTTCGGATTGGCGATCGACCCCTATCCGCGCAAGCCCGGCGCCTCGCTTGGTGCCGGTGACGACACCGGATCGGCCGAGAATGAATTTCAGCAAAAACTGCGATCCTTGCTGGGAAAATCCTGAAAACCTCGCCCGCGACGGAAAAGTCGGTTGTGCGGCAGCCTAAAACCGCTATTTTCGCCGAACCTTTGCGACCGCTAAAACGACTTGCCGCCTAACCGTGAGATGAATGCCGCGTGATCAGGATTTCCATCGATGCCATGGGCGGCGATCACGGACCAACCGTGGTCATTCCAGCGCTCATGACGGTCGCGACCCGCCGTCCCGACATCCGCTTCGTCATCTATGGACGTGAGGAACTGGTGCGCCCGGAACTCGCCAAGTTTCCCAAATTGGCTGAGGTCAGCGAGTTCTTCCACTGCGAGATCGCGGTCAGGATGGACGACAAACCGAGCCAGGCGCTGCGCCATGGCCGCTGGAAATCGTCGATGTGGAAAGCGGTCGAGGCCGTCAAGTCGGGCGCCGCGGATGCATGCATCTCCGCCGGCAACACCGGCGCGCTGATGGCGATGTCGAAATTCTGCCTGCGCACCATGGCCACCATCGAACGTCCGGCGATTGCGGCATTGTGGCCGACATTGCGTGGCGAGAGCGTGGTTCTGGACGTGGGCGCCACCATTGGCGCCGACGCGCACCAGCTCATCGATTTTGCCATTCTCGGCACCGGGATGGCGCGTTCCGTATTCGGCGTCGCCAGGCCCACGGTCGGGCTGCTCAATGTCGGCGTGGAAGAGATCAAGGGCCAGGAAGAGGTCAAGGAAGCGGGGCGCATGTTGCGCGAAGCCAACATGGCCTCGATGAACTACCATGGCTTTGTCGAAGGCGACGACATCGGCAAGGGCACAGTCGACGTCGTGGTGACGGAAGGCTTTGCCGGCAACATCGCGCTGAAGACGGCGGAAGGCACCGCGCGCCAGATAGGCGGCTATCTGCGCGCCGCGATGAGCCGCACCCTGATGGCCAAGATCGGCTATGTCTTCGCCAAGGGCGCCTTCGACCGCCTGCGCGAAAAGATGGATGTCGGCCGCTCGAATGGCGGCGTGTTCCTGGGGCTGAACGGTATCGTCGTCAAGAGCCACGGCGGCGCCGATTCGGACGGTTTCGCCGCGGCGATCGAACTCGGCTACGACATGGTGCGCAACAATCTGCTCGACCGCATCGAGGCCGACCTCGATCTGTTTCATGCGCGCAACCCGCATGCCCTGACATCTAGGAAATCCGACGTCGTTACCGACGCAAAGGAATAGGAAAGAATTTTGATCAGATCAGCTGTGCGCGGCACGGGCGCCGCGCTGCCCCGCCGCATCATGAAGAATGCCGATTTTGAAGGCATGGTCGAGACGTCCGACGAGTGGATCGCCCAGCGCACCGGCATCCGCCAGCGCCATATCGCGGCTGACGACGAGACGACGGCTTCCCTGGGCGAGGCCGCGGCGCGCGTAGCGCTTGCCGATGCCGGATTGACCCCGGACGATATCGATCTGATCGTGCTGGCGACCTCGACGCCCAACAACACGTTCCCCGCCACCGCCGTCGAGATCCAGAACCGGCTCGGCATGCAGCACGGTTTTGCCTTCGACATGCAGGCGGTATGTTCAGGCTTCGTCTATGCGGTGACGACAGCCGACCTCTATATCCGCGGCGGCTTGGCAAAGCGCGTGCTGGTGATCGGCTCGGAAACCTTTTCGCGCATCCTCGACTGGAGCGATCGCTCGACCTGTGTGCTGTTTGGCGACGGCGCCGGTGCGGTCGTTCTGGAGGCGGGCGAGGGGGCCGGCACGATCGCCGACCGGGGCGTCCTGGCGGCCAGCCTGCGTTCCGACGGCGCGCACAAGGAGAAGCTTTTCGTCGACGGCGGGCCGTCGACGACGGGAACAGTCGGCCATCTGCGCATGGAAGGCCGCGAGGTCTTCAAGCACGCGGTCGGCATGATCACCGATGTCATTGAGACGACCTTCTCGGCCGCTGGTATCACCGCCGACGATCTTGACTGGTTCGTGCCCCACCAAGCCAATAAACGGATTATTGACGCTTCAGCAAAAAAGCTTGGGATAGCCGAGCAAAAGGTGGTGGTCACCGTCGATTTGCACGGTAACACCTCGGCTGCTTCCGTACCGCTGGCGCTGTCGGTGGCCGTCGCCGACGGCCGCATCAAGAAGGGTGACCTGGTGCTCCTGGAGGCGATGGGCGGCGGCTTCACCTGGGGCGCCGTTCTGGTTCGCTGGTAAGTGGAGAACGGTCCGGTTTCGGTCCTTGACCTTGCCGGATCAATTACTTAGGCTCTGCCGTTGTTGTGCCGATTTTACGCTTGAACTGATGGGACGGTCGCATGGGGGGAAAAACACTTACGCGCGCCGACCTGGCCGAGGCCGTCTACCGGAAGGTCGGTTTGTCGCGCACTGAATCCGCCGAACTCGTCGAGGCGGTACTAGACGAAATATGTGAAGCGATCGTGCGCGGCGAGACGGTGAAGCTGTCGTCCTTCGCGACGTTTCATGTCCGCTCCAAGAATGAGCGCATCGGGCGCAATCCGAAGACCGGCGAGGAAGTACCGATCCTGCCGCGCCGGGTGATGACCTTCAAATCGTCCAACGTGTTGAAGAACCGCATTTTGCGTTCTCACCAGAACAGCAAGGCCAAGGGCGGTAAATAGCCTCCATTGCACGGTTGAAAAAACCGACCCGCCGATGACAGCGGGCTTGAATATTGCTTCACAAACCGCTGAAATAAGGCCCGATTCGGCAGCATGGCCGGATTGGCGTTCTGGCGTATGATCGATTCCGCGCTGGCGGAACAAGCTCTTCTTCGTTGAGCGTGATCTCGTCTGAAGGCCGTTCCGGGCCACGCTCCAGCGTGAGGATTTCGCCCATGGACAAGAGCCCTGACGCCTTCCGCACCATCAGCGAGGTCGCGGAAGATCTCGACCTGCCGCAGCATGTGCTGCGCTTCTGGGAGACGCGCTTCAACCAGATCAAGCCGATGAAGCGCGGCGGCGGCCGTCGCTATTACCGGCCGCAGGATGTCGAACTGATCAAGGGCATCCGCCATATGCTCTATGACCAGGGCTACACCATCAAGGGCGTGCAGAAGCTGCTGCGCGAAAACGGCAATCATTTCCTGGTCGCCATCGGCAATGGTGACATGGCCGCCGTCGAGGCGATTTCGCAACGCAAGCAGGCCGACCAGGTGCCGCTGACGCCGGCATCCCAGCCGCGCGGCGGAGATGACGAACTGGTTGGCCAGCCAAGGGTCAAGCCCAGCCGCCGCTTTTTCGGCCTGGGCAAGAGCGACGAGGAAGGTCCGGTTGCGCCAGACGCGTCGAAACTCTCGCGTGACAATCGCGCGCTGCTGCAGGAGGCGTTGTTCGACCTCCTGGAATGCAAGCGCCTGCTTGACCAGGTGCGCTGACCCCGGGGCGCCAGTGCCTTCGACGCCTCGAAAACCGGAACCGGCGGTCGGGTGAGGCGTTAAGTTTCCTTCTGCAAGACAAGGAAACGCATGATGGCATCATATTCAACCCTGTCGGACATCGACCTCGAAAAGCAAGTCGCGGCTCTCTCGAGGGAACTCGCGGCGTTGCGCAAGGCAGTGTCAAAGCGGGGTGGCGCCTATTATGAAGACGGCCGTGATGCTGCTCTTGATACATATTCGGATCTTGCGGAGCGCCTGCGCGATGCCATGCCGGCAATCCGCAAACAGGGCAGGGTGATCGAGAAATCGGCACGCGACCATCCGGCGGCCGCCGTCGCGGTCGGCCTTGTCGTGCTCGGCCTGGCCGCCAGCCTGCTGTTCAGCCGGCGCTGACTGCCACCCCGGCATAAGGGGAACTCGCCTATCCACGGCCGCCATTCCCTTGTTGTCGCTAGCTGGACTGGCGCTGGTATCCGGCGACAGTTCGAGTACCGGTCGTCCGGGCTTGGCATTGCTGACCAGGAGAAGACCAGCCTTGAACAAGAAACCAAGGCCGGTCTTCTCGTTGGCGGTCTGCTTAGGCCTTGTTGCCCATCTTCTTCATGTGGTGATGATGATGGTGATAGCGGTGATGGTAACGATGATGGTAGTGGTGACGATGGTGATGATGCTTTGCCATTGGGGCCGCGTCCGCGCTCGTCGCGCCGACCACCGGCACCGCGAAAGCGATTGCTGCTGCAAGCCCGAGGGCCGAGAGGAGGGACTTCTTCATGGATCGTTTCCTTTTTTCGCAGGGGGATCAATCGGGCCGATATCCCGACCGCCGCGAATGGAATTACGCTCCTGAATTTTTTCCTCAGCATTTCCCGATTGTAGAATCTTTTTTCTGAACTGTTTCCGAGGAAACCGGCTTCCTGCTCCATAATCGCAAGGGCCGAAAGCCGGCTGTTTTAGCCTACATCGGCGGGATCACACCATTGTTGCCCACCACGACGCGGCTGGCGCTGAGCGTGCCGTCAGCCTCGCGCTGCGCGGTAACGAAGACGGTCGCGCTTGGCTTGAGATCGGTCGGCGCGGCCGCCGCGAAGGTCACGACAGGCGTGCCGTCGGGTATGGAGATCTTCTTCGTCCGCCCATTGTCGTAGGTTAGCGTCACGGCCCGCCCGTTTATGTCGGTGACGTCGGCGACGGTTCCGTTGGTCATGCGGCTGTTCGGCTCCAGGTCCCAGGGCCGGTCACCCTCGCCAGTGCCTTTCAAGGCCGCGGGAAAGACCACCACTTCGAGTGCGCCGCTGCCGCCGTCAGCCTTGGAGACAGAGGCGATGCCGAGGAAATCGCCCTGCTTGATGTCTTTTACCGATGCGCTTGCGACGCCTGAAAGCTTCCAGCCGTCTTTTAGTTTGATGGCGGAAGTATCGCCCTGACGAGTTTTCACGGTCAGCAGCGACGGCTCGAAGCTGACCACGGTGCCGCGCACGCGCAATGTGTCCGCGGCCTGCGCGCTGGCCACAGCGACGCCGGAAAGCATCGAAATCGTGCCGAGCACGAGGAGGGGTGTCTTGAGGTTCATGGGGTGTCCTTTGGCAAAGACTGGCTGGAAAGGGATGGTTTCACGCCAGCGACATCGAGATAACGAACGGGTGGGGCGAAACTGCCGGGCAAAAGCCGCTCGGGCGTTCAAAACAACTTGATCGGGACAGGGCTAGGCAGCGCTTGGCAAATCGCCGGCGAGAGGGCATCTTCCTGCTCGTCTCAGGCAACATCCCATTTTGATCAAACGCTTTCAGCCAACGGAGTTGCCAATGCCCAAAAATGCAAAAAGCCACGCCCTCTCCGAACCATTAGCCAACGAGATCGGGCCAGATTACAACACCCTCAGGGCAATGCGGGAAACGCGCGGATACAGCCTCGAAGCGCTTTCGCTGACCTGCGGCCTCTCGGTCGACGAGATCGAGGACATCGAGAGCGGCCGGGCGGCCGACCCGGCGAAGCTGCGTCGTATCGCGTCCGCGCTTCGTTTGCCCCAGGACGCTTCCCTTGCTTCCGCCGCACCGACGCTGACCGCACAAGGCCGGCCTCAGGCATAGATCGGCGACCGGCATGCGCAAGAAACCCGCCAAGGCCTGCTTGGCGGGTTTCTTGTTGACGCCATGGCGTTCTCCGGCAGGCCGGGCTTGCCGATTTGCAAGTCACGCGTGTTTATACGTTCGGTATCCAAATTCGCGTCGATCGCATCTGCCTTGCATCGGGTCTGAACCGTGAGTTTCTCCATATGAGCCTGGACTCCGTTGGTGCTTTCTTCGCGGCTCACGCGCCTGATATCGAGGTCATTGTCACGCAATCGAGTTCGGCGACGGTGACGATGGCGGCGGAAGCGCATGGCGTCCTGCCGGCGCAGATCGCCAAAACGATCTGCCTTCGCGTCGGCGAGCGCACCATGCTGATCGTGACCAGCGGCATCGCCAGGCTGGACAATCGCAAGTTCAAGGACCAGTTCGGCGGCAAGCCACGCATGCTGGACGCACAAGAGGTTGTCGCGGCCACGAGCCATCCGGTGGGCGGTGTCTGCCCGTTCGGCCTGCCGGCGCCGCTGCCGGTCTATTGCGACGTCTCGCTGCGCGAATTCGCTGAGGTCGTACCCGCCGCCGGCGCCACCAACGCGGCGGTGCGCATTGCGCCACAGCGCATGGTTGAGCTTACCGGCGCCGAGTGGGTGGATGTGTGCCAGGCCTAGCGCCGGATCCAATTCAGAGCTGAGCCGCGCAGAATGGGCAGTTCGAGAATGAGGGGATGCGGCAGAGGCGGACTTTTGGGGGCAAGTCCTGCTTTAAAATGGTCGGAGTGGCCGGATTCGAACCGACGACCCCTTGACCCCCAGTCAAGTGCGCTACCGGGCTGCGCTACACTCCGGACCGGTCGCGATGTATCTTGATAACCCGGCTCGGGTCAACCGATTTCCGCGATAATTATCTTGCCGCGACCGCAGGTTTGAATGAGGCGGGCAATACCGGTCGTGACAGCCGCTGATGGCGGTATTCCGGGGCGATGGCGCCCCAGATCAGGCCGAGCGGTAGATACATATGGCGCCAGTGGTCGATGTCGATGAAGGTGCCGAGCCCGATATTGCCGATGAAGGCGACGTAGGCGCATAGCAGGTAGGCTGCCACGGCCGGTCGCGCAGCAGGATGCGGAACCCGGCCGCCGTAAGCGAAATCCTCAGGCCGAACAGAGCCCAGATGGCGATCAGCCGGCCATGTAGATTTCGTAAGGCACCGGCTCGCCGATGACGAAGCCCGACAGAAGAGGAGGGTCAGCGCACGCGGCGGATCATGGCTGATCGCGCTCAATAGGCGTTTTCCGTATTGAGCAGGCGGATCGGTGTCAGGAACAGGATCCGCAGATCGAACAGCAGCGACCAGTTCTCGATGTAATAGAGGTCGTATTCTGTCCGCATGCGGATCTTCTCATTGGTGTCCATCTCGCCGCGCCAGCCATTGATCTGCGCCCAGCCGGTGACCCCTGGCTTGACCTTGTGGCGCGCGAAATAGCCATCGACCACCTCGTTGTAGAGCAGGTTGTGCGACTGCGCGGCAATGGCGTGCGGGCGCGGACCGATGAGCGACAGCGAGCCGAGCAGCGAGTTGAAGAACTGCGGCAGCTCGTCGATCGAGGTCTTGCGGATGAAGCGGCCGACACGGGTGACGCGCGGATCGTTCTTGGTCACCGTCTGCTTGGCGGTCGGATCCGACCGGTCGGTATACATGGAGCGGAACTTGTAGACCTCGATGATCTCGTTGTTGAAGCCATGCCGCTTCTGCTTGAACAGCACCGGTCCCTTGCTGTCGAGCTTGATGGCGATCGCCGTGGCCAGCATCACAGGCGAGAACGCAACGATGCCGATGACGCTGAAGATGATGTCGAAGGCGCGCTTGGCGACCGAGTCCCAGTCGTTGATCGGCTTGTCGAAGATGTCGAGCATCGGCACCGAGCCGATGTAGGAATAGGCGCGCGGACGGAACTGCAGCGCATTGGAATGGGCCGACAGTCGGATGTCGACCGGCAGCACCCAAAGTTTCTTCAGCAATTGCAGGACGCGCGATTCGGCGGTCAGCGGCAACGACACGATCAGCATGTCGATCCGGGCGATGCGGGCGAATTCGATCAGTTCCGAAATGGTGCCGAGCTTGGGATAGCCGGCGACGAGGGCTGGCGAACGCTTGTCGTTGCGATCATCGAAGATGCCGCAGATGCGGATGTCGTTGTAGGGCTGCTTTTCCACCGAGCGGATGAGCACTTCCGCCGCCTTGCCGCCACCGACGATGACGGCGCGCCGTTCCATGCTGCCATCGCGCGCCCAGCGCCGGATCAGCTTCGACATCATCAGCCTGAGACCGAAAAGGCAGACGAAGGCAACGACGAACCACGTGCCGAACAGCAGGCGCGAATAGTCTTGTGACATCTTCATGGTGAACGCCGTCAACGCCATCAGGGCGAAGGTGCCGGCCCAGACCAGCAGGATGCGCCCAAAATTGGTGATCGGCCGCATCAGGGACACCACCTGGTAGCAATCGGTGACATCGAGCAGCACCACGGCGAGGAACGACGCGGCGGCGATCGTCAGCGGATATTGCCAGGCAAGGTAATTGAAAAAACCGACATAGTAGAAATAGACGCAGAGCCCCGAGACCAGCAGCACCGCGAATTCGACCATGCGCAACACGCCGCTGACCATGATCGGCGACATCGTGTCGCGCCGGTATTGCGACGCGACCTGCCGGGCAACGTCGTTCATGCCGCCGGGCTTGTCGCCATCGGCAGGGCCGTCGAATTGACGCACCGCTTCTGATGAAAAGCGATGCGCGGGGTCGATCTCGTTCATGGAACAGTCCGCAAGCTTCCCAAGAGTGATTAGCAAAAGAGAGCTAAGAAACCCTTGAAACAACCTGTGGCTTTGGAAGAGCCTGAACTACCTTTCGAGCGCGGCGAAGTCATTGGCCTCGCCGCGGCAAGTGTCTCCAGCACGGCGACGACCCGCGCTTCCGTCAGGCCGCGCGCGTGCCGGAAAATTCCTCCGACGGGTGAGCGAAAGCGGTGGACGATCCTGAGTTGCCCGCCACGCTGTTCAGAACAGGCGTTCGCGGACGTAGACGGTGTCTCCCGGCAGCAGTGGATCGGAGGTGACCACGCGGCCCGTTATCACCTTGCCGTTGATGTCGCGGGTGATATCGACGCTCTCCTGGTTGGCGCGTGGCGTGAAGCCCCCGGCGATGGCGATGGCCTTCTGCACAGTCAGGCCGGGCACATAGGAATACTGGCCGGCGGCGCCCACCTCACCCATGACGAAGATCGGCCGGTAACGATCGATCTCCACCGAGACGTCAGGGTCGCGCAGGTAGCCCTGCCGCAGTTTATCGGCGATCTCCTTTTCCATCTGCTGCGCGGTGTGGCCACGTGCCGGTATGGCGCCGACGAGCGGGAAGGAGATGTAGCCGGACTGGTCGACGCTGTAGCTATTGGTCAGGCCCTCCTGCTCGAAAACGGTGACGCGGACGCGGTCGCCGGCACCGAGGCGATAGGGCTGGTCGAGGACCTCGTGAAAGGCGGCCGGCGTCGGCCGGTAGCTGGAGCAGCCCGCGAGCAACGATACGGCAAGCAGTGCGCGAAAAAGGGAAGCAGTGCTTTGCATGGCCGGACAGGTACCTTCGACTGGCCGCTGCGGCGTCGCAGCAAACATCTGGGATCGGGTCCGTTATCATCCTGTTAGGGTTAATGGCCGGTAAAGGAGCGCGCCAATGGCGATCAAGCAGACAAGGTTTTGCGATTTTATCGATTTTTTTGCCGTCGCCCGCCGGTAAACCTAATGAAGCTTACCGTGGTCTTAACGGCTGAGTTACCATAGTTATTTACGGTGCATCCGACCAGTTTCGGAGTAGGGATGCATGTCCGTTCAATCCGTGGCCGCAGACGTCGATGTTGATCTCAGGCAGTCCTTCGCCAGCCTGGGCCGGAACTGGCTGCGGATTCTGGTCTTCGTTCTCGTGGTGACGGGACTTGCCTTCGCGGCCGTGTCGTTCGCGACCCGGTATTACAAGGCCCAGACGCAGGTGGAGATCGCCCCGCGCGGATCGGACTACACGCGGCCCGCCGGCAGCAACCCGGACAGCGACAAGCCGATCCTCGACGAGCAAGGCATCGCCACCCAGGTCCAGATAATTTCGTCCAACGAAATCCTCAAACAGGTCGCCCAGAAACTCGGCCTGTCGCGATTGCACGAATTCGACGAGACGATCGACATGTCGGCATTGAACCGGCTGCTGGTCCTGATCGGGTTGAAGAACGACCCCATGGATGTTCCTGCCGATGAACGTGTTCTGAAGAAAATGCGCGAGAAGCTCAACGTGTACGGCGTTGAAAAGAAAGGCATAATTGCCATCGAGTTCTCTTCGGAGGATCCGAAGCTTGCCGCCGCCATCCCCGATGCCATTGCCGCCGCCTATATTGCGGGGCAGGGCGCGGCCAAGAGCGAATCGAACACCGCCGCCGCGGACTTCCTGGCACCCGAGATCGCCGACCTGTCCAAGCAGGTCAGGGATGCCGAAGCCAAGGTCGCGGCTTACCGCGCCCAGTCGGACCTCCTTATGGGCGGCAACAATTCCACGCTGGCCATCCAGCAATTGGCCGAGCTGTCGACCGAGTTGTCGCGAGTGCGGGCCAGCCGCGCCTCGGCCGAAGGCACAGCCGAGAGCGTGCGCAAGGCACTGCAGAGCGGCGGATCGCTGGATTCACTGCCGGAAGTGCTGTCTTCCGACCTGATTCAGCGTTTGCGCGGGCGGCAGGTCGAATTGCGCGCCAACATCGCCGATCTCTCGACGACGCTGCTCGACAATCATCCGCGTATTCGCGCGGCCAAATCACAACTGGCCGATCTCGACGCCCAGATCCGCAGCGAAGCGCAGAAGATCATGAAGGGCCTGGCGATGCAGGCCGATGCCGCCAAGGCGCGCGAAAACCAGCTCGTCGCCGACGTCGACACGCTCAAGGCTGCTTCGGCACAGGCCGGCGAGCAGCAGGTCGGTCTCGACGCGCTACAGCGCGATGCCGCCGCCAAGCGCCAGCAGCTCGAACTTTACCTGACCAATTATCGCGAGGCGGCGTCGCGTCGGGATCGCAACTATGTTCCGGTCGACGCTCGCCTCGCCTCGCCGGCTTTGGTCCCCTCCGAGCCTTACTTCCCCAAGGTCTGGCCGATCGTTGGCATTGCCGCCGCGGCTTCCCTTCTGCTGGCGGCCGTGTTCACTCTGCTGCGGGAACTCTTCTTCGGCCGGGCCATGCGCCCGGCAAGGGGTGCCCGGCTTGAACTGATCGACGAGGTGGCGATGCCGCCAGCCGCTTATCAGGACCCATCCACCCGCTCGGACCCGCCAGTCGCCAACGAGTTCGCCAATCGCGCCGCCGAGCCATCATGGCCCGAAACGGTCACGGAAACACCGGCGCAGCCGCGGCCCGCCGCCGAGATCGAGCCCGTGGAGGTCCGGCGGCCGCGCTCCGTGCTCGGCGAGATCGACGTCGAGAAGGCCGCCGAGAAGCTCATCGCCAGCGGGGCCGCGCGCGCCATATTCGTTTCCCCCGAGGGCGACGAGGCGGCGGCGTCGGCGATCCTGGTGGCGCGCGAGGTTTCCGACGCCGGCCTGCGTGTCCTGCTGCTCGACCTCACGGCCTCGGGGGCTGCCTCGCGGCCGATGCTGGACAGCGGGCTTTTCCCCGGCATCACCAATCTGCTGGCGTCGCAGGCGCAGTTCAGCGACGTGATCCATGCCGACCTCTATTCAGATTGCCATGTCATTCCCGTCGGCACCGCCGATCCGGTCCGTGCCATGCGCGCCGCCGACCGGCTGCCGATCATCATGCAGTCGCTGACGACAGCCTATGACCTGGTGGTGGTCGAATGCGGGCCGGCCGATGCGCAAGGTATCGGCCGTCTGGACGGTGAGGCCACCGAGGTGTTCCTGTCCATGCTGGAGCCTGACGACGAGGTGACGCAAGCCGCGGTCAAGCTGATCGAGAGCGGCTATCCCGACCTGACGCTGGTGACGCCGCTTGGGCACGAGCCGCCAGGCAATCCGGTGCCGGGGCGGCGTTCAGCGGCCTGAAAGAGCCGCTCAAAGGCACCTGGCCTATCCCAGTTCCAGCGTCGTCACGCCGAATATCCTGTTGGCGTCGAGCCTTGGCGGCGCGCCTTTGTACATGCGCGTGGTGGTGAAGATCGGTGAGAAGCCTGCCGCCTCGAGCGCCGCGACGAAGTCCACCTTGCTGGCCGGAACGTCGATGTGAAGGTCGCCTCCTTCGCAGGCGCCCGCCATGTCTTCGAGCAGGTCCAGTGCGGTTCGCGTATCGTCTGCGAAGAGCGGGCCGATCTTGAAGCCGTTGTGGCAGGATCGCGCTACCGCATAGCCGGCCGTTCCCCCTGGCCTGATCGCTGCCAGCGCGCGATGCGGCGGCTGCAGCCACCGCTGCAGGAAAGAATGGCGGGACGCGGGAAAGCAGAGTGCGTCATATCTCATGATGTCGGGCGCCAATTGCGTGGTCACCATGCGAGACCGTTTGGTGCCGACAGTAAGCGCTACAGGTCGCCCGCTGTAACGAATGGTCTCGTAAGCCGGCCTGAATCCTTTGCTTTCGTAGTTGGCCCGTTGCTCTTCGACCCCATCGAGCCCGATGGTGCAACCGGCCAGCCTGTTCATGCCCGCGGTCCATACCGCCTTGCCATAGCCCTTGCCGCGCATGTCCGGACGGCAGATGTAGAGACCGACGAAACCAAAATCGTGCCCATAGGCCACCGCCGATATCCCGGCGACCATTTCGCTCCCGGCAAAGGCACCGATGAAACCCTTGGGATCCGCCGCCTGGAACATCGCCGCATCGTCAAGGCCGGGGTTCCAGCCCTCCGCGGCCGCCCAGTCGATGAGGTCAGCCAACTCTCCCAGCGACAGCATGCGGATGGTCGGTTTCATGGTGCTTACTCCGCAGCGAATACTCCTGGGGAGAACGACTTCAGCATACCCCGATAGGGCTTGGCGAGTGGGTTCGCATAAGCACCGCGCTTCGATGTCGCGAGGCCAAGAGCCACCAGGGCCTCGGCTTGCTTCAAAGCGGCCCCGACGCCGTCAACCACAGGCAGACCGAACTCGCTCTGCAACCTGTGGGCAAGATCCGCCATGCCGGCGCAGCCAAGCACGATGGCCTCGGCGCGATCCTCCTCCACGGCCCGGGCGATCTCGTCGCGGAGCTTGCCAACCGCTCCTGATGCCGGGTCTTCAAGTGCCAGCACCGGAATATCGGCGGCACGCACGCGTGCCCGGCCCGACATGCCGTAGCGTTGCACCAACCCCTCCACCGGCACACGCGAGCGTTCGGTGGTGGTTACGACAGTGAAACGCTGGGCAATGAAGCAGGCCATGCTGAGTGCTGCCTCGCAGATGCCGATGACGGGAATGGCCGCCATGGCCCTTGCGGCATCGAGGCCGGTATCGTCGAAGCAGGCGATGATCGCGGCCTGCGCCCCGGCACGTTCGCCAGCGGCGATTTCCATCAGCAGGCCGGGCACGGCCAGTGCCTCGTCATAATAACCCTCGATCGAGGCCGGTCCCATGGACGAGGTAACGGCGACGATTTCGGTCCAGACACCGGCGACACTGCGTGCGGCCGCCGCGATCGTCTCGGTCATGCTCGCCGTCGTGTTGGGATTTACCACCAGAATCTGCACGATCACGCCCTGGTCCGGCGGCGGCCGACATAGATGATGGCGCCTAGCGTCGCCAGGATCACCAGGAAGGAAAACACGGTGGTCACCGTGCCCAGCGCGTAGAGCACCGGCGTGGTGACATTGGTGGTCATGCCGTAGATCTCGAGCGGCAGTGTGTTGAAGGTTCCCGAGGTCATCAGTGTGCGGGCGAACTCATCATAGGAGAGCGTGAAGCCGAACAGGCTGACGCCGATCAGGCTTGGCGCGATCATCGGCAGCACGACATGGGCGAAGGTCTGCCAGGATGAGGCGCCAAGGTCGCGCGCGGCTTCCTCATAGGCAGGCGAGAAGCGATTGAAGACGGCGAACATGATGAGCACGCCGAACGGCAAGGTCCAGGTTAAATGGGCGCCGAAGGCTGACGTATACCAGGCTGGTCGGAAGCCGACCTGCTGAAAGACGACGCCGATGCCCAGCGAAATGATGATCGAGGGTACCACAAGGCTGGCGACTGCCAGGTAGAACAAAGCGGTGGCGCCGCGAAATTTCTGGCGGAAGGCAAGCCCCGCCAGCAGCGAGACGACGACGGTGACGATCATCACCATGAGGCCGAGAACCAGCGAGCGCTTGAAGCTGCCGCCGAAATCGCCGACCGCTTGGCGCTCGAACAGATTGGCGAACCAGTGCAGCGACACGCCGTTGAGGGGGAAGGTGAGGCCGCCGGTCTCGCCCTGGAAGGAGAGGATCAGGATCGCCGACAGCGGGCCATAGAGGAACAGCACGAACAGCGCGAAGAACACCGCCAGCGCGTAGAATTCAAGGGTGCGTTTTTCGTAGGTCACGTCACAGTTCCCTGCGGATGTCGACGACGCGCAGGATGCCGGCGACCATCAATAGCACCAGCACCAGCAGCACCACGGCGTTGGCGGCGGCGGCCGGATATTGCAGCAGCGACATCTGGTTCTTCATCATGAGCGCGACGGATGCGCTCTGGCCGCCTGACATCACCTGCACGGTGGAGAAATCGGCCATTACCAGCGTGACGACGAAGATGGTGCCGATCGCCATACCGGGTTTGGCCAGCGGGACAATAACGTTCCACAGCACCTGCCAGCCCGAAGCGCCGGCATCGCGCGCGGCCTCGACCAGCGATCGGTCGATGCGCATCAGCGTGTTGAAGATCGGCGTCACCATGAACAGCGTGTAGAGATGAACCATGGCGAGCACGACCGCGAATTCCGAGTACAGCAGCCATTCGATGGGTTTCGGCACCAGGCCCAGATGCACCAAGGTCGAGTTGATCAGCCCATTGCGGCCGAGCACCGGGATCCACGAGATCATGCGGATGATGTTGGAGGTCAGGAACGGCACGGTGCAGACCAGGAACAGCACCATCTGCATGGCCGTGGTGCGGATGTGGAAGGCTAGGAAATAGGCAACCCAGAAGCCGATGAACAAGGTCAGCGCCCAGACGACTACAGCGAATTTGATGGTGTTGAGATAAGTTTTCCATGTGACCCACGAGCCCAGCACGTCGGAATAGTTCGTGGTCAGGAAGTCCGGATACATGGAGGCGAAGTCGTAGTCCCAGAAGGACACGACGACGATCATGATGATGGGCAGGAGCAGGAACGCGCCAAGGATCAGCGCCAGAGGTGCCGACTGGAGATAGGGCGTCACGACGCCGATGGAGAAGCGGCGTCGAGCTGGTTTCGCGGCGGCGATTGCGGGGCGTTCGAGCGCGACTGTCATCAATGTCTCGGTTTTGGTGAATCGGCCTGAGCCGCCCCTTCTCCCCCAAAGGGGAGAAGGGGTAGAGGAGGGGGCTTGTTGTTCGCTTACGCCGCGATGAACTCGTTCCAGCGCTTCACCATGTAGCGGTCCTCGTCCATGACCGAGTTCCAGCAGGCGACCTTGCCCATGCGTTCTTCGAAGGAGCCGCCGTCGCGCACGGCGCCGGCTTTCTCCATGACGGTGCCGTCCGGCGCCTTGATCTCGCTCTTGGCCGGCTTGCCCTCGATCCAGTAGCCCCACTCGTCGTCGGACATGAACTTCTTGGCCGAGACCATGTTGGCCGAGTAGTAGCCCTGGCGGTTGAGGTATCCGCCCACCCAGCCCGACGTATACCAGTTGATGTATTCATAAGCCGCATCGAGCTCAGCCCCCTTGAGGTGGGCGGCGAGGCCAAGGCCGCCGCCCCATGAGCGATAGCCTTCCTTGAGCGGCTGGAAGCGGCAGGCGATGCCCTTGGAGCGTACGGCGGCGACGGCCGGCGACCACATCGACTGGATGACGACCTCGCCCGACGCCATCAGGTTGACGCTCTCGTCGAAGGATTTCCAGAAGGCACGGAACTGGCCGGCTTGCTTGGCCTTGATCAGGAAGTCGATCGTCTTGTCGATCTCGTCCTTGGTCATGTTACCCTTGTCGGCATATTTGATGTTGCCGGTAGCTTCCATGATCATCGCCGCGTCCATGATGCCGATGGACGGGATGTTGAGGATCGCGGTCTTGCCCTTGAAGGCCGGGTCCATGATGTCGGCCCAGGTGGTGATGTCGCGACCGACGAGGTCGGGGCGGATGCCAAGCGTGTCGGCGTTGTAGATGGTCGGCACCATGGTGAACCAGTTGGTCGGCGCCTTGGCGAAGGTCTTGCTGTCTTGCGCCTCGACGTAACCAACGGTGTGCGGCGCGGTACCCTGGGCAATCACGCTGTCGGGTGTGAGCTTGCCGGTTTTGAACAGCGGCACCAACTCGTCGTAATATTTCAGCCTGCTGACGTCCATCGGCTGGAGCACGCCGCTCGGGAACACCTTCTTGCAGATCCAATATTCGATGTCGGCGATATCGTAACTGTCGGGCTGGGTCACGGCGCGCTGGGCGGCGGCGTCGGAATCGGTCGCGGTCATCTCCAGCGTGATGCCGAGGTCGGCCTTGCACTTGTCGGCGATGGCGTTGAGATTCGACACGCCGGTGCCGAACTGGCGCAGCGTGATATTGGACTGCGCCCAGATGGTCGGAAAGCCTGTGATGACGCCCGAGCCGGCGGCGAGGCCCACGGCGGCGGCACCTGTCTTGAGCAGCGAGCGGCGCGAAATGCCGGTCTTGGCTTTCGATGTGTTTGTCATGCCTATTCCCCTGTCTTGTTTTGCTTCGTTGAATTCATGAATGAAGATGGCCGAGGACGATCGCATCCTCGGAATCCCAGGCAAGCGGAACGGCGTCGCCGATGGCCACGGGCCGGGCAAAGAAGTTGGAATCGTCGATGATGACGGTGAAGTCGTCGATGCCGGCACCGTTGACCGACATTTTCACCGTGGCGCCGCGATATTCGATGTTGGCTACTATGCCGGTGAAGCCGAGGCCGGGCGCGGGCGCGTCGCCGATGCGCACATGATCGGTGCGGATGGCGATGTCGATCGGCGCGCCCGGCTCTCGGCCGTGACCGCATGCGGCGAGCGAGCCGCCGCCAATGACGTCGAAGACGACCATGCCGTCACGTGCGCCGGTGACTCGGCCGGAGATGACATTGTGATCACCCATGAAGCGCGCGACGAAGGCCGTGGCCGGACGTTCGAACACGTCGCGCGGAGGTGCCGCCTGTTCGATGCGGCCGTCATTCATGACCACGATCAGGTCCGCCAAGGCCATGGCCTCCTCCTGGCTGTGGGTGACGTGGACGAAGGTGATGCCGAGCGAGGTCTGCAGTTTCTTCAGCTCGGCGCGCATGCGGATCTTCAGGAACGGGTCGAGCGCCGACAGCGGCTCGTCGAGCAGCAGCGCTTCCGGGTCGGTGATCAAAGCCCGGGCGAGCGCCACGCGCTGCTGCTGGCCGCCGGAAAGCTGCGCGGGCCGGCGCGTCGCATAGGCCTCCATCTGCATCAGCTTCAGCATGTCGAGCGCCTTGGCGCGGCGCTGTTCCTTGTCGATGCCCTTCATCTTCAGACTGAAGGCGACATTGTCGATGAGGTCCAGATGCGGGAACAGTGCATAGGATTGGAACATCATTGCCGTGCCGCGCTTTGCCGGTGGCAGGTCGGTGACGACAGTGTTGCCGAGCCGGAGGTCGCCAGACGAGATGCTTTCGTGACCGGCGATCATGCGCAGCGTCGAGGTCTTGCCGCAGCCGGAGGGGCCGAGCAGGCAGCAATAGGTCCCTGCCGGTATCTTCAGGCTGATGTCCTCGACGGCGGTCGTCGTTCCATAGATTTTCGAAACAGACACGATGTCGATCTCGGCGGCTTTGGACATTCAGGCTTCCCCGTTTGGTCGCACTGAACAAAGCATCATGCGTGCCAATCCGGAGGTGACCGGCCAAGCACTTGAATTGTCTCAAAGATCCGGATTCTTGCCTGCTGCCTACCCCTGAGGCTGCTTTGTGCATTGCACAAATTGTGGGCTACTGCGCGCAGTTTTGGCAAAAATCGTATGCAATCTTTTTTGGCTTCGTGTGCACTTTGCCTCTCGTGAACAGGCGACGAGTCGCGCTAGAAGAGGGCGGGAACCATCATCGTCATGAACATCACCGATCAGATCTATTCCGCCGATAGCGCCAACCAGGATCGCGCTCAGGCGATCCGCGACAATCTGCGCGACGCCATTGTCGACCGGAGGCTGGCGCCGGGCACCAAGCTGTCGGAAGGCGAGGTCGGCACGCTGTTCAACGTGTCGCGCACCGTCGCGCGCGCGGCGCTGCAGATGCTGTCCTTCGAAGGGCTGGTGCGCACCGAGCGCAACCGCGGCGCCTTCGTCGCCAATCCATCAACCGAGGAAGCGCGCCAGGTGTTCGCCTCGCGCCGGCTGATCGAGCCGGGCATTGCCACCGCCGCCTGCGAACGGGTCACAGCCGCCGACATTGTCGCCTTCAGGGCGCAACTCGACGAGGAGGGCCGCTTCATCGCCGAGCGCGGTCCGAGGGCGCGGCGTTCCGAAATCAAGGCGTCCGGCGATTTCCATCTGCTGCTCGCTTCGCTCGCCGGCAATGCCATCCTGCAGCGCTTCATGGAGGAACTTGTTGCGCGCTCGTCGCTTGTCATCGCGCTTTACGGACGGTCTGGCGTGTCGGCCTGCGGCCACAGTGAGCACACCGGCATTGTCGGCGCGCTGGAAAGCGGCGATTCCGGGCTGGTGAGCCGCTTGATGTTGCACCACATCGACCACATCGAGGCTGATCTCGATCTGCGCGTCAGGGCGGGCCCAGCGCTCCGCGAGGCTCTCAATTTCTGACGGCTAGTGTTCGTCTTCCACGGAAGGGGGGCCGCCTGTCCGGCTGCCGCGAAGTGTGCTTTGCGCGCAACGCCGGCTATGCCTCCGCCTGACATCCGCCACGGCGTGCTGCGCGCCGAACATGCCGGCTTCCTGCAGGCCTTGCCGCGCATTTCGGTCAATGGCCGCTACCAGAGCCTGGCCCGCATCCGCACCATGCTGTCGGGCGTGACGACGCCGCTCGCCAATGTCGGCAAGGTGCTCGTCACTGTCTGACGCGCCGCCTGACCGGGCAGGGCTCAGCGCTTGGCCCGTGGCTCCAGCATCAGCCACTTGATGATGCCCATCGCCGGCAGCACCCAGAGCAGGCCGCTGAGCAGGAAGAACAGGAATTGCACCAGCGCGCCCGATTCCGATAGGCGGGCGACCGCGAAGATCGAGGCGACCAGTGCGTAGATGATGACCAGCGCCAATAGCAGGAACATTCCGATCAGTTTTTTCAGTCGAATGGGCATGGCTTGGCCTCGTTGATGGCTATCGCTTAGGCCGAACGCGAGGCACGCGCAACCCGCGACACCGGGCGCGACGGCGTGCCGCGCTGCGCGGTCTTGCCAGCGGGAGTGCGATGGTTCACCAATCCGCGACATTCAACCTGCCGGGATATATCCATGGCCGCCATCACTGCCGCCGCGCCCTATCAGGCCCGCGACCGCGACCTCTATAACCGGGCACTCGTACGCGGCTGGCTGTACGTCGTGCTCCTGGTGCTGTTCGCGCTGGTGCTGGTTGGCGGCGCCACGCGGTTGACTGAATCCGGCCTGTCGATCACCGAATGGCAGCCGATCCATGGCGTCATCCCGCCGCTCAACGACGCCGAGTGGCAGGAGGAATTCCAGCGCTATCAGCAGATCCCGCAATACACCGAGCTCAACAAGGGCATGAGCGTCGAAGCGTTCAAGTCGATCTTCTGGTGGGAATGGGCACATCGCCTGCTGGCGCGCAGCGTCGGCCTGGTCTTCGCCTTGCCGCTGCTGGTCTTCTGGGCGGCGCGCCGTATCGAGCGCGGCCTTGGGCCGAAACTGGTCGGCATTCTGTTTCTCGGCGGGCTGCAGGGAGCCATCGGCTGGTGGATGGTGGCCTCCGGCCTTGTCGACCGGGTGTCGGTGAGCCAGTACAGGCTGGCGACGCATCTCACGCTGGCGGCACTGATCTTCACCGCGACCACGGTCGTCGCGCGCGGCCTGGCGCCGCATTCCGAGCCCGCGGCCGATCGCTCGACGCAGCGTCTGGCTGGTTTCATCGTGCTTCTGGCGCTGATCCAGATTTATCTCGGCGGCCTGGTCGCCGGTCTCGACGCCGGCATGAGCTACAACACCTGGCCGCTGATGGACGGCAGGATCATTCCAGGCGATCTGCTCGTCCTCGAGCCGGCGTGGCGCAACTTCTTCGAGAACCCGAAAACGGTGCAGTTCATTCACCGGCTTGGTGCCTATACGGTCTTTGCCGTCGCGCTCTGGCACATGATCGCCACGCGTCGGCGGCTGCCCGGCTCAACGCATGCGCGACGCGCGACACTGTTGTTTGTTCTGGTGCTGGTCCAGGCTTCGATCGGTATCGGTACGCTGTTGATGCAGGTGCCCCTGCATATGGCCCTGACCCATCAGGCCTTTGCGCTTGTCGTGCTGGGCTTTGCCGCCGCGCACTGGCGCGGCACCAAGGGCGCTTATCCCTTGCCCAACGAGATTGCCGTCGGACGCTGAGTGCGGCCAATCACATCCAGAATTCATTCGACTGCGTCGCCCTGAGCATGACAAATCCCTGGTAAGGGAGCCAGGGCAGGTCCGTAACCGATCATGGTCAACAAGCGCTCGCTTGGGCTCTTCCCCGAGTCAGAAACGCGCCCGCACTGCCCGGATCGCCGCGGCGATCGACAGTTCGCGGTTCTCCTCGACCGCATTGCCGTCCTCATGATGCCAGGACGCGGACAGACAACCATAGGCGATGGCATGGTCCAGTATTGCCGCCGGTGATTGTCCCAGCGTCCGGGAAAAGACCTCGGCCATATGCGCGATCCGCTCCGGGGCGAGGCAAAGTGCGTCGCGGTCGAGCGGATTGTAGAACATGTTGGCTGCATCAAAACCGGGATCACCGAGCACGCCCTTCGGATCGATCACCAGCCAGCCGCGCGGTCCCCGCAGGATGTTTTCGTGATGCAGATCGCCATGCAGCGGCCTGATGTCATGCGGATTGGCCAGCAGTCGATCCGCGATGGCGCCGGCCTCGACATAGGGGCTGTCACCACCGATGCCACGATCGGTTGCGGCTTTCTTGAAGAGGCTGGCGAACCGCTCCCTGAGCGGCTGAAGCTCGGACGGGTAGGGGTGATCAGATGGCGAAAACAATTTCGCCATCACATCCGCCGCGATGGCGGTCGCTGCATTGTCGCCTTGTTCGACGAGAACTTGCGACAGAAGTGTGTCCCCGCCATATTCGAGCAGCATGGAATGCCCGTCACGGCCGAGAAGCCGCACCGCGCCTTCGCCGCGCCGCCAGGCAAGGAAATGCTCGCCGCGCAACTCGTCGGCAACGTCGTCGAACGGCTTCAGTGCCTTCACGATGGCTGGTGAGCCGTCCTCGAGCCGCACCTTCCAGATGCGGCTCGAAAAGGTCTCGGCAATGAGTTCGGGTTCGCTGACTTTCCAGCGCGGTGGAAAGGCCGGCGCGTTCGTCACAGACCGAGCATCAGGTCCATGTTCTGGACGGCTGCACCGGAAGCCCCCTTGCCGAGATTGTCGTAGACCGCCAGCAGCAGCGCCTGAGCTCTGCCGTCGTTGGCAAAGACATAGACCTTCATGCGGTTGGTGCCGTTGTAGACCTCCGGATCGATGTCAGGCACGCGCTCCAGATGCGCATAGGGAGCCACCTCGACCACACCGCCCTTGATCGCGGCGAAATGGTCCGCAATGGCGGCGTGAAGTTCGGCACCTGTCGGTACGCGGTCGAGGCCACCGAGTTGCAACGGCACAACCGTGATCATGCCTTGCGCGAAATTGCCCACCGCCGGCTGCATGATCGGATCGTGCGACAGCTTCGCATAGGCCTTCAATTCCGGCACGTGCTTGTGCTGCAGGGTCAGGCCATAGGGCAGGAACTCCGAGGCGTCCTCGCCCTTGGCGACGTAGTCCTCGATCATCGGGCGCCCGCCGCCCGAATAACCCGTAATGCCGTTGACCGAGATCGGGAAATTGGCCGGCAGCAGGCCTGCGGCGACCAGTGGCCTGAGCGTCGCGATCGGCCCCTGCGGCCAGCAGCCGGGATTGGCGACGCGCTTGGCCGTGGCGATCTTCTTCGCCTGCTCCTTGTCCAATTCGGCGAAGCCATATTCCCAGCCTTCCGCCACGCGATGCGCCGTCGACGCATCGATGACCTTGGTGGTGTCGTTGGCGATCAGCGAGACGCTTTCCTTGGCCGCATCGTCGGGCAAGCACAGGATCGCGATATCGGCGGCGTTGAGGAATTCGGCGCGCGCGGCCGTTTCCTTGCGGCGCTCGACCGGAATGGAAATGATCTCCAGATCGCCGCGCTCGGCAAGCAGCGCCCGGATCTGGAGGCCGGTGGTGCCGTGCTCGCCGTCGATGAAGATTTTCGGTTTCATTGCCTGATCAAATTCCCTGATATCTCAAGACTATATGCCGTTGCCATGATTGACCGCGGCGCCATTGTGGTCGCCGCTGTTCAGCTCATCGAGCCGGGCCTTTCGCTCTGCCAGCAGGCCGAGATACTGCATGGCCACCATCGAACCGGCGATCGCCGTTATATCGGCGTGATCATAGGCCGGCGCAACCTCCACGACATCGGCACCGACAATATCGACCTGGTTGAGCTGACGCAGCGTCGAAAGGATCTTCGCTGACGACGGCCCCCCCGAAACCGGTGTGCCGGTTCCCGGCGCATAGGCCGGATCGAGGCAGTCGATGTCGAAGGTCAGATAGGTCTTCCTGCCCCCGGTGCGATCAACGATGGCATAGGCGATGTCGGAGGCGCGCATTTCCTCGATTTCATGACCATGCAGGATCTTGATGCCGAACGTGTCGGGCGCATGGGTGCGGATGCCGATCTGGATCGAGCGGTCGGGATCGATGATGCCTTCCTTGACCGCGCGGCCGACGAAGGACCCATGATCGATGCGCTTGCCGTCATCGGGCCATGTGTCCTGGTGGGCGTCGAACTGCACCAAGGCGAGCGGCCCGTGGATGGCGGCGTGCGCCTTTAGCAGCGGCCAGGTGACGAAATGGTCGCCGCCGAGCGTCAGCAGGAAGGCACCGGATTTCAGGATCTTGGCCGCCTCGCGCTCGATCGTGCCGGGCGTCTTCTGATGGTTTCCCGAGTCGAGCAGGCAGTCGCCATAATCGACCACGGCGAGGTGCTCGAACAGATCGCGTGAAAACGGGTATTGCGGGTCGTTGTCGAGGATCGCCGAGGCGCGGCGGATCGCCTGCGGCCCGAACCGGGCACCCGGCCGGTTGGTGACGGCGGCATCGAAGGGAATGCCCCACACCACCGCATCCGCGCCCCTCACGTCCTTGGTGTATTTGCGCCGCATGAAAGACAGCGCGCCGGAATAGGTCGGCTCAAGGGCGCCACCCGTTTTGGAGCGGGTGGTGAAGGCATGGTCGATGTTCTTGGTCGCCATTACTGGTCCTCGTTTTCATCGGGGTGCAACAACTACAAAACCGGCATGGAAGATGCCAGTCACAGCTTGGGGAGACGAAACCGTGCCGCGCGGGTGCCACGGCAAGACAGGATTTGTATCATCATGACGCAGACCGCGTTTCTTAATCCGTCGGATGCCGTGGTGTCGACCCACGCCGGCACGATCGCCGGCGATCGCTTCCAGGTTCTCGATTCGTGGCGCGGCATCTGCGCGTTGCTGGTGACGCTGTTTCATTTCCCGACCGCCTCGGCGATCTCGCAGAGCAGCTTTATCGGTTCGTCCTATCTTTTCGTCGATCTCTTCTTTGTCCTTTCCGGCTTTGTCATCGCCTCGAGCTATGCCAATCGGCTGGGCCGGCCGGGAGAGGTTATCCGCTTTGCGCTGGTCCGTTTCGGCCGCATCTACCCGCTGCATCTGGTCATGCTTGCCGCCTTTGCCGCCTTCGAGCTGTTGCGGCTGGTGCTGCCGCAATTGCATGGCACGGGGGCAGCTCCCTTCACCTGCGACTTCGACCTCAAGAGCTTGGCTGCCAATCTCCTTTTGCTGCAAGGTGTCGGCTTTGAGGATCGGTTGACGTGGAACGCGCCAAGCTGGAGCATTTCGGCCGGGTTTTTTGCCTGTCTCCTGTTTGCCGGCGTGGTCTTCGTCGCCGGCGCGCGCGCCTGGATATGGTTTGTCGCCGCCGCCGTCACCGCGCCGCTGTTCCTGCTCGGCTTCTCCACGCATCATATGGATGTGTCCTATGATTTCGGCTTCATCCGCTGCCTCTACGGCTTCTCGCTCGGCGCCCTGTTGGCCTGGTTTCAGCATGATTCCATTGCAGGGGCGCGACAGGCCTTGCTCGCAAACGGCCCGCGGATGAGCTGGACTCTTGCCGAAATCGTCATGGTGGCCGTTATCGTTCTCTTTGTCTCGCTGGCGGGCGACAACGACGCCGGCATTGCCGCGCCCCTGGTGTTCGCCCTGGCGCTGTTTCTCTTCGCCCATGAAGGCGGCTGGATCAGCGCGTTGCTCAGGACGCCGTTCATGCTGACGCTCGGCGCGCTGTCCTATTCGATCTACATGGTCCACATCTTCGTCCAGGCGCGCCTGATCAATGTCGCCGGGCTCGTCGAGCGCAAACTCGGCCTCGGCTTGATTGGCGACATAGTACTGCGTGGCGAGCCCGCGACCGGCTTTGGCGCCGGATGGACAGGGACTGTGGCGATCGTCGTCATGCTCGCCGCCACCATCGCCGTGTCGTGGGTCACATTGCGCCTGGTCGAAATGCCTGCAATGGCTTGGTTCCGCCGGCTGTCGAAGCGCATCTGACGCGCTTTAGCCGGCTTCGTTCACCTGGATGTCACCGATGTCGCCTATCCCCGGCTCGATCCGGCAAGGAGCGATTCTCGATGCGGACGATCTGGCTGAGCCTTCTGCTTTCCACCGCGCTGGCAGCCGCCTCCGGTCAGGCCTTCGCCGGCGAAACTCGCGCCAGGCAGATCCTCGACCGCTTCGAACATGCCAAC
Organism: Mesorhizobium sp. WSM3626; assembly: GCF_000513935.1. Lineage (GTDB taxonomy): Bacteria > Pseudomonadota > Alphaproteobacteria > Rhizobiales > Rhizobiaceae > Mesorhizobium > Mesorhizobium salmacidum. Next base: position 52,017 of record NZ_AZUY01000012.1, read on the forward strand.
CAGTGGCGCGACCATGTCATGGTGGCTGCCCATCGCGCCGGCAGCATGCAGGCCGGCAAGACGCTCTATGCGGAAAACTCGCTTGCCGCCGTGGAAGGCTCGATCGCGATCGGCGCCGAAATCGTCGAGGTCGATATCCGGCGCTCGAAGGACGGCGAGTTCATCGTCATGCATGACAGCTGGCTGGACCGCACGACCACCTGCAAGGGCGAGGTCCTCAACTACTCGCTGGCCGAACTGAAGAGATGCCGGCTGGTGATCGAGGGCACCCATGCCGTCACCAACGAGACCGTCTCGACGTTGCGCGAGATGCTGATGGCGACAAGGGACAGGATCCTCATCAATCTCGACAACAAGCTCGAAGTCGGCGACCTCCCGGGCATGATCGCGGTGGCTCGGGATCTTGGTATGGCCGAGCAAGTCATCGTCAAGGAAAACCTGTGGAATCAGAACAGGATCACCACGGTGAGGGCCGCAATGGCCGCGGCAGGCGATGGCTTCCAGTTCATGCCGATCATCGCCGATGACGCGGTGCATGACGCCGGCTTCGCCTCGACGGTCGACCATGCTTTCGCGCCGCGCGCGATCGAGCTGATCAACTGGCGGGCGGGCGCCGAGACGTTGACCGAAACCGGCGGGTCGCTGTTCAGCACCCGCATGCGCGCCGAGGCGGTGAGGGGCGACTGGCATATCTGGGCCGACACCTACGCCATCGTCAACAAACCGGGCGGCTTCCTCGCTGGCGGCAGTGGTGATGAACTGGCGGTCCAGGCCAGCCTGCCGCGCGAAGCCTGGGGCTTCTGGGCCGACCGCGGCGCCACCATCATCCAGACTGACGAGCCGAAGGCAGCGATCGGCTGGCTGGCTGCGAATGGTTATCGCGTGCCTTATGCCGGCGAGAAGCGGCCGAAAGAACCGGCGCATACAGCCAGCATCAATTAGGAGTGGCGGCTGAAGCTGCCGCTCTCCCTCTCTCGTGAGTTGCCCGGCAGTTCGGAGGGGCGCTGTCCCACACCTGTCGATCCATCAAATCTGTAGCCCAAAAGCAAAAAAGGCCGCCCGGAGGCGGCCTTTTTCGATATCGGAGTTCGAAACGCTTAGCGCTTCGAGAACTGGAAGGAGCGACGGGCCTTGGCCTTGCCGTACTTCTTGCGCTCGACGACGCGGCTGTCGCGGGTCAGGAAGCCGCCCTTCTTGAGCACGGCACGCAGCGCCGGCTCGTAGTAGGTCAGCGCCTTGGAGATGCCGTGACGCACGGCACCGGCCTGACCGGACAAGCCGCCGCCGACGACGGTGGCGACGATGTCGTACTGGCCCGAACGGTTGGAGGCGATGATCGGCTGGTTGAGGATCATCTGCAGGACCGGACGCGCGAAATAGGTCGCGAATTCCTTGTCATTGACGACGATCTTGCCGGAACCCGGCTTCACCCAGACGCGCGCGATGGCGTTCTTGCGCTTGCCGGTGGCATAGGCGCGGCCCGACTTGTCGAGCTTCTGGACGTGGACGGGAGCCGCGGCCTGCGTGTTCGTGTTGCCGGTGGCGGCGCCCAGTTCTGCGAGCGAGGAAAGCTCAGCCATCTTATGCGACCTTCTTGTTCTTGGAATTCAGCTTGGCCACGTCGAGAACTTCTGGCTGCTGGGCGACATGCGGATGCTCCGCGCCTGCATAAACGCGCAGGTTCTTCATCTGGCGACGGCCGAGCGGACCACGCGGAACCATGCGCTCAACGGCCTTCTCGACGACACGCTCGGGGAAACGGCCCTCGAGCAGCTGGCGCGCGGTGCGCTCCTTGATGCCGCCGGGGTGGCCGGTGTGCCAGTAATAGACCTTGTCGGTGAACTTCTTGCCGGTGAACACCACCTTGTCGGCATTGATGACGATGACATTGTCGCCGTCGTCGACATGCGGGGTGAAGGTCGGCTTGTGCTTGCCGCGAAGATGATTGGCGATGACAGTGGCAAGACGGCCGACGACGAGACCCTCGGCGTCGATCAGGATCCACTTCTTCACCACATCCGCAGGCTTCTGCGAAAAGGTTGTCATGTTTTCTGCTCTCGGTTTTGACCTTCAGGAGGGAAGGCGTTTCTTGTTGCTTGGATTGGCGAAAGACGTTTGTCCCCAGCCAATAACAAAACGGCGGCCTTTGCGGGCCGCTGCTTCGTGAGGGCTTATAGGCGAGCGGAGTGACCGCGTCAAGGCAGCGGGAAAGTCCTATTGTACAGAAAATGCTGTAGAAACAATAGGTTGGTCTAAAGGTATTATTTTACCACATCAGTGGCGCGCTGCGGCGGGATCGAATAGGTACCCGTGGCATGCGCGATTGTGTGTCCATCCGGGCCGGCGACGATGTCGATGTCGAACACCATCAGGCTCTTTCCCAGCTTCAGGATGCGGCAATGACCATCGATCGGACCGGCCTCGGCCTTGCGTACGAAGTTGATGTCGAGGTTGACGGTAACAGAAAGCGCGTCCGGCCCGGCGTGGGAAAGCACACAGACATATCCGCCAATGTCGGCCAGCGTGAACAGCGATGGACCGGATACAGTTCCGCCAGGACGCAGGTGCCGCTCGCCAGCGTTGAGCCGCACAATGCAGCCGCCTGGGAACACGTCGATTGCCTCGTAATATTTGAACTGTTCGTTGAGTTGCGGATAGACGGTCTCCATCAGCACATTGACTTGCGCTGCGGTCAGCACGGGCTTGAGATTGTTCTGGGCGGGCATGTCGGCCTCTCGTTTTGCGCCAAGCCTGTATGAACGCAGCGCGGCATTTCTGGCAACACCTTCATCCCCGGCGCAAGCGATCCTGGCGCAAGCGATGGGTGTTGGACGAAAGCCGATCCGATATTAGATACTCTGCCAGCACGACCGGAATCGCGGAGACCTTAGCCATGGCCGAAATCCTTGCCATCAAGCCTGCTGCCGCCGACGAGGGCCCGGTCACGACGAGGCTGGATAAGGGCGTGCTGCGCCTGACGCTCGCCAATCCGCCCGCCAACGCCCTGTCGCTGGCTGTGATGGCGGCGCTGACGGCGGAACTCGACCGCGCCAAGGCCGACAAAGCCGTTCGCGTCATTGTGTTGTCGGCGGCCGGCAAGGTGTTCTGCGCCGGCCACGACCTCAAGGAAATGACCGCGCGGCGCGCCGACGCCGATCGCGGCAAGGCCTTCTTCGAAGAGACGTTTGCCGCTTGTGCGACCCTGATGCAGACCATCGTGCGCCATCCCCTGCCTGTCATCGCCGAGGTCGACGGCCTGGCGACAGCCGCCGGCCTGCAACTGGTCGCCAGCTGCGACCTCGCGATCGCCTCGCATGAGGCGACCTTCTGCACGCCGGGCGTCAATATCGGCCTGTTCTGTTCGACGCCGATGGTGGCGCTGTCGCGCAACGTCTCGCGCAAACAGGCGATGGAGATGCTGTTGACCGGCGAGACGATCGACGCGGCAACGGCAAAGGAATTCGGCCTCGTCAACCGCGTCGTGCCGCGCGAGTACCTGAACCAGATTGTCACCAAATACGCCCAAACCATTGCTTCCAAATCCTCCTTGGTGGTGAAGACCGGCAAGGAAGCTTTTTACGCGCAGGCCGAGATGGGCTTGGCGGATGCCTATGCCTATACCGGCCGCGTCATGGTCGAGAACATGCTCGCGCGGGACGCGGAAGAGGGCATTGGTGCTTTCATCGGCAAGCGCAAGCCGGAATGGACGGACGAATAGGACCAGGATCATGGAACCGCGCATCTCCATCATCACCATCGCCACCGACAATCTGGATCTTGCCGTGCGTTTCTACGAGGCCATGGGTCTGAGGCGCCACGCGGGCATCACCGACGGTGTCGCCTTTTTCCAGATGGGCGGCGCCATCCTCGGTCTGTTCCCGCGCGCCAGCGCCGAGGAGGATTCGGGCATCACCTTCGCCCAGGCGCCCTCGGCCGTCTATCTCGCCTACAACACCCGCTCGGACGCCGAAGTCGACGAGGTGCTCGCCATGGCCGAGAAGGCCGGCGGGCGTATCGTCAAGCCGGCCGGCCGTGCCTTCTGGGGCGGCTGGTATGGGTACTTCGCCGATGCAGACGGGCATGTTTGGGAAGTGGCGCACAATCCGGCCTTCCCAATCGCGGAAGACGGCACGATTTCGCTGCCTGATTGATGGCTTATCGCAAGCAGCTGACACGGCTCAAGGCACCGTATCTCAAGCGCATTCTGCTCGACCCGGAGCGCGTGACGGACTGGGAGAAATACCCCTGGAACCTGCCGCTGTTTCGCGGCCACGAGTTCGAGCTCGAATTCGCCACGCCCATCACCATCATCGTCGGCGAGAACGGCACCGGTAAATCCACGCTGCTCGAGGCGATCGGCGCGCTGGCCGGCTATGACGAGGCCGGCGGCGGCAAGGGCTACCGACCGGTCGACCATGCCAGTGCCATCGACAAGAGTGGCGCCGCACTGGCGAACACATTCCGTGGCCACTGGTTGCCAAAAGTCACCGCCGGCTGGTTCTTTCGTGCTGAATCCTTTTACTCCGTGGCTCGCTATCTCGATCAGGCGGCGCTGGAGGACCCGTTCAAGCCGCCGCCGCCGGATTTCCTGTCCTGGTCGCATGGCGAAGGCTTCATCCGCTTCTTCGAGGAGCGCTGCCGCAGGCAAGGCATCTATATTCTCGACGAGCCCGAAAGCGCGCTTTCCCCGACGCGCCAGATCGAATTGCTGAAGATGCTTCGGCGCATGGACCAGTCGGGCACAGCGCAAGTGATCATGGCGACTCATTCGCCGCTGCTGATGGCCTGTCCCGGCGCGCAACTGTTCCGCCTCAGCCGCTTCGGGCTCGAGCCCTCTGACTTTCGTGATACCGACCACTTCCGCATGCTGCGTGATTTCAGCAATGACCCGGATGGTTTTCTCGCTGAGGCGTTGTATGAGGACGAGGCATGAACCACGATAGCTACGACAACACCTATATCGGCGGCATCCTCAATGCGGTGAAGACCGTCGCCATGGTCGGCGCGTCGGCCAATGATGTCAGGCCGAGCTATTTCGTGCTGAAATATCTGCTGGCCAAGGGGTTTTCGGTGTTCCCGATCAATCCCGGCCAGGCCGGCAAGGAAATCCTCGGCCGGATGACCTATGCTAGGCTGGCCGACATCCCGGAGCCGATCGACATGGTCGATGTCTTCCGCAACGCAGCTGCAGTTCCCGGTATCGTCGACGAAGTGCTGGCGCTCGATCCTTTGCCGAAAGTCATCTGGATGCAGCTTGGCGTGCGCCATGACGAGGCAGCCACCCGCGCCGAAGCCGCCGGCATCAAGGTGGTGATGAACCGCTGCCCCAAGATCGAATATGGCAAGCTCTCCGGCGAGATCGGCTGGACCGGCGTCAATTCCGGCGTCCTGTCGTCGAAAAAGCCGCTGATGCGCCAGGGCTTCCAGAGTTTTGGCGTGCGCCAGAAGTGACGTGATCCGGGATCGCTTTTTCGCAAAAGATTCCAGTCAACTGCCGGTGCGCAAAATTTTTCCGGGAAGCGATTGAGTTTCCCGTGCGTTCATCGCGGATCGCACGCCGAAAGGTATTTTCTTCTTTGCATTCCAGGCCGCGCTTCGCCAAGAATGCCCCGCCAATTAAAAGTTTCAAAGGGAGGTTTCAGTGACCCGTTCGCCCGGTTTCAACACGCTCGCGGTCCACGCCGGCGCCAAGCCCGATCCGGCCACCGGCGCGCGCGCCACGCCGATCTACCAGACGACCTCCTTCGTCTTCGATGACGCCGACCACGCCGCTTCGCTGTTCGGGCTAAAGGCGTTCGGCAACATCTACACCCGCATCATGAATCCCACCCAGGCAGTGCTCGAAGAGCGCGTCGCGGCTCTCGAGGGCGGCACGGCTGCGCTTGCGGTTGCATCCGGCCATGCCGCGCAGGTCATCGTGTTCCACAATCTGATGCAGCCCGGCGACAATTTCGTCGCCGCCAACAAGCTTTACGGTGGTTCGATCAACCAGTTCGGCCATGCCTTCAAGAATTATGGCTGGGAGGTACGCTGGGCCGACACCAATGATCTCTCGACCTTCGAGAACCAGATCGACGACAGGACCAAGGCGATCTTCATCGAGAGCCTGGCCAATCCGGGCGGCACCTTCGTCGATATCGAGAAGATCGGCGACATCGCCCGCAAGCATGGCCTGCCGCTGATCGTCGACAACACACTGGCCTCGCCCTACCTCATCCGTCCGATCGAGCACGGCGCCGATATCGTCGTCCATTCGCTGACCAAGTTCATGGGCGGCCACGGCAACTCGATCGGCGGCGTCATTGTCGACGGCGGCACCTTCGACTGGTCGAAGTCGGGCAAGTACCCGATGCTGTCGGAACCGCGCCCCGAATATGGCGGCCTCGTGCTGCACGAAACCTTTGGCAATTTCGCTTTCGCCATCGCCGCCCGTGTGCTCGGCCTGCGCGATCTCGGCCCGGCGATCTCGCCGTTCAATGCCTTCCTTATCCTCACCGGCCTCGAAACCTTGCCGCTGCGCATGCAGCGGCACTGCGACAACGCGATCACGGTCGCCGGCTGGCTGTCCAACCACCCCAAGGTCGCCTGGGTGAATTATCCCGGCCTGCCCAGCGACAAGAACAATGCGTTGCAGAAGAAATACTCGCCTGAAGGCGCCGGCGCCGTCTTTACCTTCGGCCTCAAGGGCGGCTACGAGGCTGGCATCAAGTTCGTCGAAGCACTCGAGCTCTTCTCGCATCTGGCCAATGTCGGCGACACCAAGTCGCTGGTCATCCACCCGGCATCGACCACGCACCGCCAGCTTTCCGACGAGCAGAAGGTCAAGGCCGGCGCTGGCCCGGACACTGTGCGGCTGTCCATCGGCATCGAGGATGTCACCGACATCGTCGCCGACCTCGAACAGGCACTCGCCAAGGTCTGACCTGATATGACCGCGCTTCTTTCCGTCGACACCAAAAGCGTCGAGCCCGAATCCGGCGCGCCCGCGCCGGATCGTCTGATCTCGGGCGATCCGAAATTCCGCACCTGGAACGTCGAGGAGCGCGACGGCGGCCTCTATGCCGGCATCTGGGAATCGACCCCCGGCAAATGGCGCATCGTCTATGACGAATGGGAATTCTGCCACATTCTCTCAGGCGTCTCGGTGATCGCGGAAGAGGGTGGGGAGGCGCGCACCGTGCAAGCCGGCGACAGCTTCGTGCTGAGGCCGGGCTTCAAGGGAAGCTGGGAAGTGCTTGAAACGACTCGCAAGGAGTATGTGATTAAGCTTTGATCATCTTGCCGCCGGATATTCTCCGGCTTCTGGAGCCACGGCGTCAGCCATGCAGCCGAGCAGAATCGTCACGGCGAGCGCGATCGCGCCTCTCGAAAAGCCCCAGCCCACCACGGTCAGAAGCGCACGGAGAGCGCCTCCAGCCCATGGAAGTGGTAACTGTCGCGGAAGCGGGGCTGTTCGGCAAGATGCACTCGCGGGTGCCGATCAAACAAAGTCTTCAGCGAAACCTGCAGTTCGAGGCGGGCGAGCGGCGCGCCGATGCAGAAATGGATACCGGCGCCGAAAGACACATTCTTCTGGTCGGTGCGCTCCTGCCGGAAGGCCTGCGGTTCGGCAAAGGCGTGCGGGTCATGATTGGCCATGCCAAGCAAAAGCCCGATCGTCTGGCCCGGCCGCACGACGATGCCGAGCGCGATTTCGATCTCCTCATAGGCATAGCGCATGAACATGTGCAGCGGCGCGTCGAAGCGCAGGCATTCCTCGACCGTCGCTGCCGTCGCTTCCGGTGAGGTGAAGAAGCGGCGCGGGTCGCCGCCTTGCACCAGGATGGAATGTACGGCATTGCCGGTCTGGTGCACGGTCGCTTCATGGCCGGCGTTGAGCAACAGGATGGCCGAGGAGACCAGTTCGTCCTCGGACAGTTTCTGGCCGTCTTCCTGGGCCGAGATCAGCAGCGACAGCAGGTCATCGCCCGGCTTCTTGCGCCGCTCGGTCACGTAGCCACGCAGGAAGTCGGAGAATTCGCCCGCGGCACGGTTGGCCGTGTCCTCGGTCTCGCGGGTGCGGCCATGGATATACATGGCGACCATCCGATGCGACCAGTCGAGCAGTTGCGGGCCTATCTCCACCGGCACGCCGAGCATTTCGGCGATGATGGTGATCGGCAGCGGGGAGGCGAAGGCCGGCAGGAGGTCAACGGCCTTGCCAGGTTCGAAACGATCGATCAATTCGTTGGCGAGTGCCTCGATACGCGGCCGCAACCGTTCGACCTGACGCGAGACGAAGGCACGGTTGACCAATGTCCGCAACCGCGTGTGCACCGGCGGCTCCAGTTCCAGCATCGAGTTGGCTTCGATGCCGTCAAATGCCTTGAGATGGATCCTGTCTTGGCCGACACCGCGGCTGTCTGGGATGCCGGCCGGGTTTTGGCGGCCGAAACGGCGGTCGCGCAGCAGTCTGTTGACATCGCCAAAGCCGCCAAAACACCAGAAGCCGAACTCTTCCCAGAAAAATGCATTCGATGCGTCGTGCAGGAAGCCGTAGGCCTCGTACGGGTTCAGGAAGAAAGCCGGTTCGCGCGGGTCGAGCCTGAGCCGGCGAGTGGCTGGATCAAAGGCCAGATACGGGAGCGTCGATTTGGTCATGCCAGACCCATAGCGCGGCTTGCCAGCCAGGTTCCAGACCGTATGTTGCGTCCGACAGCCCGATGCATTGAGCCAGCCATAGGGTTGCGGAAAGTTTGGACGGATGAATGTGATCGTTGTCGGCGCGGGTATCGCCGGTCTCTCCACGGCGTGGTCTCTGGTCAAGGCGGGCCACGCCGTGTCGATCGTCGAGCAGGGGCCGATTCCCAATCCGCTGGCGGCATCGGGCGACCATCACCGTATCATTCGCCGCGCCTACCGCGCTGGAACCGGCTATGGGCGGCTGATCACCGAAGCCTATGAGGCCTGGGACGAGATGTGGGCCGATCTCGGCGAGAACCACCTCGACGCGCGCGGGTTCGTCTGCGTTTCGCGCGAGCCCGGCGATGAGGCCGAGGAATACCGCGAGGGCCTGGAAGAGGGGAATTTCCCTTTCGAACTGCTGGAGCCGGACGCTGCCGTGAAGCGCTGGCCGTTCCTTGAGGCCGGCTCGTTCCGCTATGCCTATTTCTCCAGGGAAGGCGGCGCGCTGCATTGCCGCGGAATAGCGGCGGGGCTGGCCAACTGGCTGCGCGCCAACGGAGCCAACGTCTACGAGCACAGCAAGGTGACGGAGATCGATGCCGAGGCCGGCCATATCGTGCTGGAAAGCGGCGAGACGATGCAGGCAGACCGCATAGTCGTTGCCGTCGGCGCCTGGGTGCTGAAGCTATTCCCCGAACTCGGCGGCGAATTGAAGACCTTTCGCACCGCGCTCGCCTATGTCGAACCCCCCGCCGACCTCAAGGCGGCCTGGGAGGCGGCGCCCGTCATTCTCGATGTCGGCGGCAAGACCGACGGCTACATGATCCCGCCCACCCGTGGCGCCGGCATGAAATTCGGCTCAGGCCTGCACAAGGTGCCGACCAGCGACGCCGACTGGAATCGCGAGCCGGTGCCGGGCGAGGGCGAGGCGATCCGCAACCTGTTTTCGCCGCCGATCGCCCGGATCGAGGAGTACAAGGTGACCGAAGTGGTTACCTGCGCCTACACCTTCACGTCAGACGAGAAATTCCTGGCGCATGAGACAGGCAAGTGCCTGGTCGTCTCCGCGTGCTCGGGCCACGGCTACAAATTTGGCGCCGCCGTCGGGCGCCGTGTTGCCAAAGCCATTGGCGATAACGATGTCGCGGGCCTTAAGGCTTGGCTGCGGGCCGAGGTGGCCTAGGCTCAGTCCCGGCAATATCTGGGAATATGCACCCGCCTCCAGCCGGATGAGCCTTCCCTGACCAGCACGCGCCGCGGGACGGTCTGGTAGGCGGCGGGAATATCGATGACGCGCCTTTGCTCGGGCCGCACCAGTACCTCCTCGGCGATGCTGTCATATTGTGCCGGAATGACGACGCGCCGCGTTCGCTCGGGCTGGATCACCACCGTCTCGGCGACGCGTTCGTAGCGTGCCTTGTGCCAGACCTTGCACAGCACCCGGCGGCCATGGATGACGCGCCATTCCCAGGAGTAGCCGCCGCCATCGACCCTGACGGTGCGGTAGATGGTCCGGGTGATTGCCGGGACCACTTCATATTGAACTTGTGCCGGAACGGTCATCACCACACGCTCACGGGTGCCATAGATCGGCGGATCATAGTCGACGATCTGCTGGCCGGGAGGGCTGACCATGATGTCTTCGTAGACGGTGTCGTAAACGGCCGGTGTGCGGACGGGCTCGTAGCATTCGACGGCGCGGCCGCCTGCCGCCGTTTGCGAAATCGAGCCGAGCAGGGTCAGCCCGGCGATGGTGAAGCATGCGGTTTTCCCAGACATGGCACTCCCCCGTTTGAACTCTATTGCATGGCGCCCAAAAGTGAACCTCGGTTTTGGGGCAACGACATGCATAAAAACACAAGTTCAACGTTGAATTGTAGGGGAGGCCGTTGCGGAGAAAAGCGGTTTCGGCGCATTTCGTTAAGTGACGAGGTTAAGAAACTGCTACCTGGCGGGGCCGGCTCGGTATTTCGGGTCGGCGTGGCATCAGCTGCTGCTAATCCTTGCCCGGAAGCTTGATTCGACTTACCCAGATGGCTAGGACGGGTCGGCCTTGCACAAGGATGAGCCGGCATCCTATTTACATCTTGACGATCCAGAACCGATTCTGCCCGAGCTGCCAGCCTGTCCGGCGCCGGAATCCCACCGCGAGACAAGAGATAACTGATGAAGAATCCCGTCGAAACCTACATGAACCTCGTTCCGATGGTGGTCGAACAGACCAATCGCGGCGAGCGGGCCTACGACATTTTCTCGCGCCTCCTCAAGGAGCGCATCATATTCATCACCGGTCCGGTCGAGGACGGCATGGCGACGCTGGTCTGCGCTCAGCTCCTGTTCCTCGAAGCCGAGAACCCGAAGAAGGAAATCAACCTCTACATCAATTCGCCAGGTGGCGTCGTCACCTCGGGCATGGCGATCTACGACACCATGCAGTTCATCAAGCCGGCCGTGTCGACGCTGTGCATCGGTCAGGCGGCCTCGATGGGCTCGCTGCTGCTGACCGCCGGCCACAAGGACATGCGCTTCGCCACGCCGAACGCCCGCATCATGGTTCACCAGCCGTCCGGCGGCTTCCAGGGCCAGGCGTCCGATATCGAGCGTCACGCCCAGGACATCATCAAACTGAAGCGTCGCCTCAACGAGGTCTATGTCAAGCACACCGGCAAGAGCTATGACGAGATCGAGAAGACGCTCGACCGCGACCATTTCATGACCGCCGACGAGGCCAAGGATTTCGGCCTGATCGACAAGGTCATTTCGTCGCGCGAGGCGGCCGAGGGAGCGTTGGCATAAAGGCTAGTTGGCAGTTGGATGGCACCATCACGCGCTTTTGGCGCGTCTTGCGTCATTTCGGCCACAATTGGCTGTTCCCTCGGAGGTCGGGATTGCCTACGTTAAGGCTATGTTGATTTTCGACGGCTTAGCTTTGCGTGGGGAAGCTGCGAATCATTGCCACGTTTTCTGATTTGTGTTTCGTACGGAATACGTTGCGGGAGCCGGAAGACTGGCGGCGGCGGATTCCCGCGATAAATAGAGTATGCGCCCTTTCAGCCAGACCATCGGCGGGCGGCCATGAAAGGACATGAAAATGAGCAAGGTCGGCAACAACAGCGGTGATTCCAAGAACACGCTCTATTGCTCGTTTTGCGGCAAAAGCCAGCACGAGGTGCGCAAGCTGATCGCCGGCCCAACGGTGTTCATCTGCGACGAGTGCGTCGAGCTGTGCATGGACATCATCCGCGAGGAGAACAAGACCTCGATGGTGAAGTCGCGCGAGGGCGTGCCGACCCCGCAGGAGATCCTCAAGGTTCTCGACGACTACGTCATCGGCCAGCCCTACGCCAAGCGCGTGCTGTCGGTGGCGGTCCACAACCACTACAAGCGCCTCGCGCATGCCGGCAAGAACAACGACGTCGAGCTGGCCAAGTCCAACATCCTGCTCATCGGCCCGACCGGCTGCGGCAAGACGCTGCTCGCACAGACGTTGGCCCGCATCATCGACGTGCCCTTCACCATGGCGGACGCCACGACGCTGACCGAGGCCGGTTACGTCGGCGAGGACGTCGAGAACATCATCCTGAAGCTGTTGCAGTCGGCCGACTACAATGTCGAGCGCGCCCAGCGCGGCATCGTCTACATCGACGAAATCGACAAGATTTCGCGCAAGTCCGACAATCCGTCGATCACCCGCGACGTGTCGGGCGAGGGCGTGCAGCAGGCGCTGCTCAAGATCATGGAAGGCACGGTCGCCTCCGTGCCGCCGCAGGGCGGCCGCAAGCACCCGCAGCAGGAATTCCTGCAGGTCGACACCGCCAACATCCTGTTCATCTGCGGCGGCGCCTTCGCCGGGCTGGACAAGATCATCTCGGACCGCGGCAGGAAAACCTCGATCGGTTTTGGCGCCATCGTCGCGTCGCCGGAGGATCGCCGCACTGGTGACGTTTTCCGCCTGGTCGAGCCCGAGGATCTGCTGAAATTCGGCCTCATTCCGGAATTCGTCGGTCGTCTGCCGGTCCTGGCGACGCTCGAAGATCTCGACGAGCCGGCATTGATCCAGATCCTGACCGAGCCGAAGAACGCGCTGGTCAAGCAGTATCAGCGCCTGTTCGAGATGGAAAATGTCGACCTGACGTTCCACGAGAACGCGCTTTCGGCGATCGCCAAGCGCGCCATCGAGCGCAAGACCGGTGCGCGCGGCCTGCGTTCGATCATGGAAGCGATCCTGCTCGACACGATGTTCGAGCTGCCCGCGCTCGAAGGCGTGCGCGAGGTGGTGATTTCGGAAGAGGTGGTGACCGGCAGCGCTCGGCCGCTCTACATCTATTCCGAACAGAAGGAAAAGAAGGGCAATGTCAGCGCCTGACATGGCACTTGGCCCTATATTTTTGTGGAACGGCGCCCATGCGGCGCCGTTTTGCTGTGAGGAACCGGCACACCTTCGCGATGGAATGGATTGCGGATCATGTTAACTCTTGATCTTTGGCCCGCCTGCCTCCACCTAACACGAGAAGGCCGAGGTGCCCGATTTCTGTGCTGTAAAACTCCCGTCATAAACGGTGGTAGGCGGAACGATCCCCGGTCGTTAATATGAGATTCGCGGTTGGTCTGATGGTGGCCGCGACATGAAAGGTTGGACAATGGCCAAAATATCCAAGGCTCCCAGCGACGGCGTCTTCGCAGTCCTCCCGCTGCGCGACATCGTGGTGTTCCCGCACATGATCGTTCCGCTCTTCGTCGGGCGTGAAAAGTCGATCAAGGCGCTGGAAGAGGTGATGGGTCAGGAAAAGCAGATCCTGCTTGCCACCCAGATGAATGCCGCCGATGACGATCCCGAGCCCGATGCCATCTTCGACATCGGCACGCTCGCCAATGTGCTGCAATTGCTGAAGCTGCCCGACGGCACCGTCAAGGTTCTGGTCGAGGGCGCCTCGCGTGCGAAAATCGTTTCCTTCACCGACCGTCCCGACTTCCACGAGGCCAAGGCCGCGGCGCTGGTCGAGCCGGAAGAGGAAGAGGTAGAAGTCGAGGCCCTTGCCCGCTCGGTCGTCACCGACTTCGAGAACTACGTCAAGCTGAACAAGAAGATCTCGCCCGAAGTGGTGGGTGCCGCCAGCCAGATCGACGACTATTCCAAGCTCGCCGACACGGTTGCCTCGCATCTCGCCATCAAGATCCCTGAAAAGCAGGAAATGCTGGCCACGCTTTCCGTCAAGGAGCGGCTGGAAAAGGCGATGGGCTTCATGGAAGCCGAAATCTCCGTCCTGCAGGTGGAGAAGCGTATCCGCTCGCGCGTCAAGCGCCAGATGGAGAAGACGCAGCGCGAATACTACCTCAACGAGCAGATGAAGGCGATCCAGAAGGAACTCGGCGAAGGCGAGGACGGCCGCGACGAGGCCGCCGAGATCGAGGCGCGCATCAAGAAGACCAAGCTCTCCAAGGAGGCTCGCGAAAAGGCGGAAGCCGAATTGAAGAAGCTCAGGACGATGTCGCCGATGTCGGCTGAATCGACAGTCGTGCGCAACTATCTCGATTGGCTGCTGTCGATCCCGTGGGGCAAGAACTCCAAGGTCAAGCAGGACCTTGCCTACGCTCAGAACGTCCTCGACACCGATCACTTCGGCCTCGACAAGGTCAAGGATCGCATCGTCGAGTACCTTGCCGTGCAAAGCCGCCAGAAGAAGCTGAAGGGGCCGATCCTGTGCCTCGTCGGCCCTCCCGGTGTCGGCAAGACCTCGCTCGGCAAGTCGATCGCCAAGGCGACCGGTCGCGAATTCATCCGCATGGCGCTCGGCGGCGTGCGTGACGAAGCCGAGATCCGTGGTCACCGGCGCACCTATATCGGCTCGATGCCCGGCAAGGTCATCCAGTCGATGAAGAAGGCAAAGAAGTCCAACCCGCTCTTCCTGCTCGACGAGATCGACAAGATGGGCCAGGACTTCCGTGGCGACCCGTCGTCGGCGCTGCTCGAGGTGCTCGACCCCGAACAGAACTCGACGTTCATGGACCATTACCTCGAGGTCGAATACGACCTGTCGAGCGTGATGTTCGTGACGACGGCGAACACGCTGAACATCCCTGCGCCCCTGATGGACCGCATGGAGATCATCCGTATCGCCGGCTACACCGAGGACGAGAAGATCGAGATTGCCAAGCGGCACCTGATGCCGAAGGTGATCCGCGATCACGCGCTGCAGCCGAAGGAGTTCTCCGTCGGTGAGGACGCGATCCGCGCCATCATCCAGACCTACACCCGTGAAGCGGGCGTCAGAAGCCTGGAGCGCGAGCTGATGAAGCTCGGGCGCAAGGCGGTGACCGAGATCCTGAAGACGAAGAAGAAGACGGTGAGCATCACGGCGGCGAACCTCGCCGACTATCTCGGTGTTCAGCGCTACCGCTTCGGCCAGGTCGAGGCTGACGATCAGGTCGGTGTCGTCACCGGTCTTGCCTGGACGGAGGTCGGCGGCGAGCTGCTGACGGTCGAAGGTGTCATGATGCCCGGCAAGGGCCGCATGACGGTGACCGGCAATCTGCGCGACGTGATGAAGGAATCGATTTCGGCGGCGGCCTCCTATGTCCGCTCGCGCGCCATCGATTTCGGCATCGAGCCGCCGCTGTTCGACAAGCGCGACATCCACGTGCACTTGCCGGAAGGCGCAACGCCGAAGGACGGCCCGTCCGCGGGCGCGGCCATGGCTACGGCCATTGTGTCGGTGCTGACGGGTATTCCGGTTCGGGCCGATGTGGCGATGACTGGCGAGATAACGCTTCGCGGCCGCATCTTGCCGATCGGTGGCCTCAAGGAGAAGCTGCTCGCCGCGCTGCGCGGCGGCATCAAGAAGGTGCTGATCCCGGAAGACAACGCCAAGGATCTGGCGGAGATTCCGGACAACGTGAAGAACGGCATGGAAATCATTCCGGTCTCACGCGTCGGTGAGGTGTTGCGCCACGCGCTGGTGCGGATGCCGGAGCCGATCGAATGGGTCGAGCCGGTCAATCCGCCGGCCGCGACCGACAGTGCCGACGATGCCGGAAAGTCGCTTGCGCATTAGTTTTTTCTAAAGTTGCAGCGCACAAACAGAAAGCCGGGCCTCGCGCCCGGCTTTTTCATGTGAAAAACCCCGGAATTCCGGGCTTTTTCCGCTTTTTTCCTGCCTTTTCGACTTGGTTGCGGCAACGCTTCTTTCTAAAGTCCGTTTCCTGCCGGATGAGTCGTAAGTTCCGGTGTTCTCATGGAAGGGAATTTTTATGAACAAGAACGAACTGGTGTCCGCTGTCGCCGACGCCGCGAGCATTTCGAAGGGTGACGCGCAGTCGGCGGTCGATGCAGTGTTTTCTGTCATCTCCGGCGAACTGAAGAAGGGCGGCGATGTCCGGCTTGTCGGCTTTGGCAATTTCACCGTGTCAAAGCGCGCTGCATCCACCGGCCGCAACCCCCAGACCGGTGCCGAAGTGCAGATCCCGGCGCGCACCGTGCCGAAGTTCTCGGCCGGCAAGGGCCTCAAGGACGCCGTCAACTAAGCGCATTTAATTTTCAAAAACCAGAAAAGCCGGGCTTGCCCGGCTTTTCATTTTTGGACTCGTGTCGATCGGATCGGAAGCTCCTCAAACAGTCGGGGCGTCGGCGCGCATCAAGCCTTCCTTCTTGAGATCGGCCCAGAGCGCTGCGGGGAGTTTCGCGTCCAGCAGCGACCGGTTGCTCTCGACTTCTTCAGGCCTCTGGCCGCCGGGGATGACCGAAACCACCGACGGGTGCAACAGCGGGAACTGCAGGGCGGCCTCGATCAGCCTGATATCATGGCGTTTGCAGACAGCCTCGATGCGCGTCACGCGGTCGAGCACATCCTGCGGCGCTTCGGAATAGTTGTAGTAGGCGCCGGGCTTCGGTCCGGTCGCCAGGATGCCGGAATTGTAGGGGCCGCCGAGAACGATGCCGATGCCGCGTTTCTGGCAAAGCGGCAGGAACGATGTCAGCGCCTCCTGTTCCAGCAGCGTGTAGCGACCGGCAAGCAGGAACAGGTCGAAATCGCCGCGCTCGGCCAGCGTCTGGGCCACCTGCCACTCGTTGATGCCGCCGCCGAACGCCTTGATGACGCCTTGGTCGCGCAAGGCAAGCAGGCCATAATAGCCCGAGCGCATGAATTCATCGATGCGCTGGTCGGAGGCCTCCTTGCTGCCATGGGTGAAGATGTCGACATCGTGCACGAACAGGATGTCGATGCGGTCGACGCCAAGCCGCTCCAGCGAGGCCTCGAACGAGCGCATGACGCCGTCATAGCTGTAATCGTAGACCTCCTTGCGCGACGGCGTGTCGAAGAACTTGCCGATGGCCGTGCGCTCCTCCGGCGGGCAGGCGCGCATGATGCGGCCGACCTTGCTCGACAGCACATAGTCGTCGCGCTTCCTGGAGCGCAGGAACGGGTTGAGGCGCGTTTCCGACAGGCCGAGCCCATAGAGGGGTGCGGTGTCATAGTAGCGGCAGCCAGTCGCCCAGGCGGCCTCCAGCGTCGCATTGGCGTCCTCGTCGGAGACGGCGCGGTAAAGATTGCCGAGCGGAGCCGTGCCGAAGCCCAGCTCCGTAAAGGCGATGCCGCCATTGCCGATGCGGTCGAAATGCCGTGTCTTCATGTCTTGAAATTTTCCCGGATTGATTTGTCTAACATGACACTATCATGCTCGTGGCTCGGCAAAAGCACCGCTGAGCGTTGGACACGCATTTTCGCGGTTGCTAGCATGAACGAAATCAAGCTGTTCCGGGGAAGAGCATGATCGGAAATTGCCAATCATCTTCGACTACTGGCACGCCGGTGACGCGGCCATGAGCAACTCCGGCTTGCAGATGTTCAGGACCGCGCTCGACGAGCTTGGCGCGGTGCTGGCGCGCGTCGACCGCGATCGGATCGACGCCGCTTGCGGGATGCTGGCGGATGCCAGACAGATCGTCGTCTATGGCTGCGGCCGCGAGGCCTTGCAGGTGAAGGGCTTCGCCATGCGGCTCTATCATCTGGGCCTGCCGGTTTCGGTCGTCGGCGACATGACCACGCCGCCTGTAGGGCAGGGCGATGTCTTGCTTGTCAGTTCCGGGCCTGGCGAAACCTCGACTGTACTCACCCTGATGCGCATTGCGCGCGAGGCCGGCGCAACCGTCCTGCTCCTGACCGCCCAGGCGGGCGGCAGCGCTGTAGGGCTAGCCGATTTGACGCTGCTGATCCCGGCGCAGACCATGGCCGACGACCAGGGGCCGCAAAAGACGTCGGTGCTGCCGATGGGCTCTGTATTCGAGGGCGCGTTGTTCCTGCTGTTCGAGATCATGGTGCTGAAACTCAGGGAATTGACCGCGGCGTCGCCGGAAGCCATGCGCGCCCGTCACACCAACATGGAATAGACCATGCGCTATGAACTGATGCTGCCGCACCAGATCCGCAAGGCGATCGCGCAGAATTGGCCGGTCGCGCTGCCGCTCGGCGTGCTGGAATACCATGGCGAGCACATGGCCGTCGGCATGGACACGCTGGCCGTCATCAAGACGCTGGAACTGTTCGAAAAAGAGAGCGACATCGTCATCCTGCCGCCCTTCTATTACGGGGCGGCGAGCTATGCCGTCGCACCGCCTGAAGGCAGCGGCTCCGTTCAGGTCGGCGGCAATCAACTGGCGCCGTTCGGCGAAGAGCTGTTCTACAGCCTGATGCGCATCGGCTTTCGCAACATCCACGCCATCATTCATCACCAGACCGAGAATTTCGCCGCCGGCATGCCGACCGATCTCGCTTTCAAGACCGCCGGCAGACAGGCGATCTTCCGCTTCCTCGAGAAGCAGCGCGGCGAGGGCTGGTGGGGTTCCGAGACGATGGCCGACTACTATGCCGGACATGCCGCGGGCGAAAATTTCTTCAACTGGGTGCAGGTGCATCCGCTGATGCCGGCCGCCATGAACGGCAAGTATCCGTTCGACCATGCCGGCATCGGCGAGACGTCGCTGATGCTGGCGCTATGTCCGGAAGCAGTGGATGCCGCGCACTTCGCGGACAACAAAAGCTGGTATACGGCGAGCGCGGCGGATGCTTCGGCAGAACTCGGACAGCAGGGCGTCGCCATGATCATGGATCATCTGCGCGCGATCCTGAAGGTCTAGCCCGACCTTTCCTTCGCCCACAGCGGAGCGAAAAAAGAGGCGCCCGGTTACTTCACCGCACCAGCCGTCATGCCCATGATCAGGTAACGCTCCAGCGCGATGCCGATGACCGCAAGCGGCGCGATCGCCGCGGTGGCCAGAGCAGCCATCGACCACCAGTTGATACCTTGCGACCCCGTTTGGCTGGCGACCATGACCGGGATCGTCTTGGCGTCCGTCGACGTCAAAAGGGCGGCGAAGAAATACTCGTTCCAGCACAGCACCATTGCCAGGATGAAGGCTGCGACCATGCCCGGCAGCGCGATCGGCATGACGATGCGGAAAAAGGCGCCCCAGATCGACAGGCCGTCGACGAGGGCTGCTTCCTCGAGCTCGACTGGAATCGAGTTGAACTGGTCACGCATGATCCAGATAACGATCGGCAGCACCATCAGCGTGTAGAGCAGGATCAACCCGATGCGCGTATCGAGCAGCCCGACTTCGCGGTAGAGCACCAGGAAGGGTAAGGCCAGCACCACCGGCGGCAGGATCAACTGCGACAGGAAGAAGAACGAGATGTCCTCGTTCTTGAACCAGGCGAAATGGTAGCGATAGCGGGTCAAGCCATAGGCGGCGAGGCTGCCGATGATGATCGCCAGGCTCGACGCGCCGACCGAGGTGATGACCGAATTCATGAAACGCTTGAGGAATTCGTCGCGCACGGTCGAAGTCTGGAAGATCGAGTCCGGCGACAGGCCAAGCGATCGCCACCCTTTCCAATCCGGCTGGAAGTCGACAAACGGGATCAGATGGCCCTGGGTGACATCCACCGCCGTTTTGAACGAGGTGGTGATGGTCCAATAGATCGGAAACAGGCAGATGAAGCCCCAGCAGGCGAGCGCGCCATAGATGAAGACGCGGCTGGCGACGAAGCTCGCCGGCGAGCGGATTTCGGAGGCGACGTAGTCTGTGGTCTGGACGCTCATCTTGCCCTAATTCACATTGCGCACGAAACGGCTGGCGAACTTCAACAGCCAGGTCACGAACACCACGATGATGACCAGATAGGCCATCGCCAGCATGGTCCCGTAGCCGACATTCGAGCGGTCGCGGTACTCGCGGTAGATGAAGCTCGACACCGAATCGGTGGCGCCGCCCGGACCGCCCGAGGTGACCGTGATGATGATGTCGGCAAGCTTCAGCTTGAAGATGATGCGCAGGATCACCGCCGTCACCGACACCGGCAGCATCAGCGGGAAAGTGACCTGCCAGAAGGTCTGCCAGGCCGTGGCGCCATCGACACGTGCCGCCTCCAGCACCTCGCGCGACATCGCCTGCAGTCCCGCCAGCAGCATGATCATCATGAACGGAATGAAGGTCCAGGCGTCCAGCAGCATGATCGAGATGCGGGCGGTGATCGGGTTCGAGAAGAAGGCCGGGTCTTCCCAGCCGAGATGGCGCGCCAGCGTGGCTGCCGGTCCAAAGCGGTATTCCATCAGCGACTTGCCGATCATCCAGGACACGGCGACCGGTGACAGCATCAGCGGCATCAGGAACACCACCCGGAAGAATTTTCGGGCGCGGATCTGCGCGTTGAGCAGCAGCGCCAGGCCAAAGGCGACGACATATTCGACCAGCACCGCCAGCACGTAGAGCACCATGTTGATCAGGGCGTTGCGGTAGTAGGGGTCGGCGAGCATCTGCCAGAAATTGTCGAGCCCGTTGAACCTGCGGCCGCTGAACGAACTGAGATTCCAGTCGGTGAGCGCGATGTAGAAGCCGAACAGCGTCGGGAAGATCACCATGGCGATGGTGAACAAAAGGGCCGGCAGCAGGAAGAGCGCGCGCTGGCCGTCCTCGCCACGTGTCAGAACCTGGCCGATGCCGATCGCCACACCCCACAGCACATAGGCGTAGACCACGGGCCGCCATGTCTCGAAGCCGATCGTATCGACCTCGGTCTTGTAGAGGATCTGCAGCACGATCGTTGCCAGCAGGCCAAGCGTGACAAGCGCCATCAGCGCCCAGCCCACACGCCTGCGCCCTGGCGGGATCAGATCATAGGAGGCGGCGTCTGCCGGCCACCCGGTCGCGGTCGAAGTCTGGTCAGCCACAAATCTCGCCCGTTTGGAAGGGAAGGCTGTGGTCCGGCGTTGCCGCCGGACCACGGTTCAAAGGCAGCTTACATGCCGAGCGAGGCCTTGTAGAGCTTGACCTGCTTGTCGCGGCCGATCTGGTCGGTCAGCTTCTCCCAGGCGGCCGCGATGGCATCGGCGCCTTCCTGCGCCTTCATCTTGCCGGCGAAAGTGTTGGCCAGGATATCCTCGGCGGCGCTGTAGTACTGGAAGATGCCGGGGATGCGCGGCTCGATCGCCGCGTTGGGGTGGTTGTAGCTGTCGCCTTCCGACTTGAGATACGAGGTGATGAAAGCCTCGTCGTAGCCGGCCGCCACCCATTCGGGAATGTCGAAATGGGAGTTGCGGTAGGGCTGGAAGCCCGACGGATACATCGCCGTCCAGATCGACAGGTCCTTGCCGCCGAGATGGGCGGCCGCCGACCATGCCGCTTTCTTCTTCTTCTCATCCGAATCGACACGGGCCATGACATAGACGCCCCAGCCGAGATAGGCGCAGTTCGGCGCATAGTTCGGGCCGCTGGCGAGCTTCTCCCACTTGCCGGTCTTGGAGTTATAGACATCGTCGGAGCCCGGCAGGATCGAGAAGCCGGTGACATCGCCGATGACCGAGCTATCATTGGTCTTGACGTTCGAGCCGACATCGCCCCACCAGGGGATCATCGAGCCGGTGCCGGCCAGGAACTGCTGGAAGGCGGTGGTGTTCGGGTCGGCATTGATCTGGTCGGCGGGTTCCGACGGCAGGGCGTCGATGACATCCTGGATGGCCCGTACCCAAGCCGGATTGTTGACGCGTGGCTTCATCGTGTCGGCGTCGAACAGCCAGGCCTTGTCATCGGGATGCTTGGCGTAGGCGCTGGCACGGCTGCCCAGGAAATAGAAGCCGAAACCGCCCCAGGGCTTGGGCGCGTCGAGATAGCCGTAGACATCCTGGCCCTTGAACTTCTTGCCCTTCAGGAACTTGGTCACGGCCTGAACCTCTTGCCAGGTCTTCGGTACGCCCCATTCGCTGGTCGCCCCGCCATCCTTCCACTGCTTGGCGAGGTCGGCGTCTGCAAACACGTCGGTGCGGTAGTTGAAGTTGTGCGCGTCGCCGTCGATGGTGACCCGGTACTGCTTGCCATCCCAGGTGCCAACGGGCGGCTTGAGGTAGTTGACGAGATCGTCGAAGTCGATCTGCTTCTTGACCCAGTCGGGCATCTCCGAAGTCAGGCCCTTGCCGCAGACGTCGCCCTCGAACGGGGCGCCCATCTCGATGATGTCGAAATCGACGGTGCCGGTGGCGATCGACTGCTGCAGGCGGGCGTTGTAGTCGGCCTGCGCCAGGTCGATCCAGCTGATCTTGGCGCCGGTATAGGTCTCCCATGGCTTCAGGAAACCACGAAACAGCACATTGTGCAGGTTCTGGTTGTTGAGACCCATGAAGGTGAGCTCGACACCGGCGAACTCGCCTTCCTTGACATTGGCCTTGGTCGCCTCGAGGCAAAGCTCGCCAACCTTCTGGAAGTCGGCGTCGGTCGGCTGGCCTTTGCCAACCCCGGGGATCTGCAGGATTTTCGAGCGCAGTTCGCTTGCGGCGGCAGCCGGGCGCGTCAGCGCGCCAAGTCCGGCGCCGGATGCGGCCGCGATCGCGGCCATCGAGGCCGCGCCCTTCAATATGTCGCGCCTTGTAGCGCCGGCACGGACCAGTTTGTCGTAAAGACCTACTCGCATGGACTATTCCTCCCAGGACATTAGTCGTGAATCGAAGTGCCGAATCGCGCCGGGCGCTGGCTTTGTTCAGAAGCGAAACGTAGGACCCCAACCTGCGTCGCTTCGCGTTCCGTTTTTCGGGTAGAGTACCAGCGTTTCGGATCGGCGCTCGTCACTATTCTCGCAACCAAACGCCGTGTCAACGAGAACGGTTTTTGTTTATAAGAGACCGACTTGCCCTGACCGGTCGCGTTGGTTAGCTTCTGCGCCTACGGCCAGTGGAGCCGATGGAGGAACGATGGCTCAAGTCGCGATCAGCAATGTGGCCAAGGCGTTTGGAACCGTCAGGGTTCTGCACGAAGTCAGCGTCGACATTGCCGATGGTCAGTTCGTCGTGCTTGTCGGCCCGTCCGGTTGCGGCAAGTCCACGCTGCTCAGGATGGTGGCGGGGCTGGAGACTGTCTCCGGCGGCACGATCGCCATCGGCGACCGCGTCGTCAATCACCTGCCGCCCGCAAAGCGCGACATCGCCATGGTGTTCCAGAACTATGCGCTTTATCCGCACAAGACGGTCGAGCAGAACATGGCTTTTGCCCTCAAGCTGCGCAAGACCGATCCGGCCGTGGTTGCCGAGCGGGTCAAGCGCGCCGCAGACATCCTCGACCTCAGCCCCTATCTGAAGCGCTATCCGCGCCAGCTTTCCGGCGGCCAGCGTCAGCGCGTCGCCATGGGGCGCGCCATTGTGCGCAATCCGCAGGTATTCCTGTTCGACGAGCCGCTTTCGAACCTCGACGCCAAGCTGCGCGTGCAGATGCGCACCGAGATCAAGGAATTGCACCAGCGGCTGAAGACCACCACCATCTATGTCACCCACGACCAGATCGAAGCCATGACGATGGCCGACAAGATCGTCGTCATGCGCGACGGCCGCATCGAACAGGTCGGCGCGCCGCTGGAGCTTTTCGACCGGCCGGCGAACCTTTTCGTCGCCGGTTTCATCGGCTCGCCTTCGATGAACCTGCTCAAGGGCACCGGGCGCAAGGGCGGCGTCGACATTGCCGGAACGCTGTTCCCGGTTGCTCCGAACAACGCCGTCGAGGAGGGGCGCTCCGTCGTCTATGGCGTGCGCCCCGAACATCTTGAGATCCACCCCGATGGCGTGCCGGCCAAGATTTCGGTGGTCGAGCCGACCGGCTCGGAAACCCTGGTCTTCCTGCGTTTCGGCGACGGCGAGATGGTGGCGCTGTTTCGCGAGCGCCATGACTTCAAGCCGGGCGACACGCTGAAGCTTCGGCCAAGGCTCGACCATCTCCATCTGTTCGACGCCGAGACCGGCAAGCGTCTCTGATCTCAAACGCACTTCACGAGGACCATCATGCTCAAAGGGATCGATCCATTGCTCAATGCCGACGTGCTCCAAGCATTGCGGGCGATGGGACATGGCGATGACCTGATCATCGCCGACACCAACTTTCCCTCCGATTCGGTAGCGCGTCGGACGGCGCTCGGTCGAGTGCTGCGCATCGATGCCTCTGCGGCGCGGGTGGTGAAGGCCGTGCTGTCGCTATACCCGCTGGACACCTTCGTCGATGATTCGGCCGCCCGCATGGAGATCGTCGGTAAGCCGGACGAGATCCCAGCCGTGCAGAAGGAAGTGCAGAAGGAGATCGACGCCGCCGAGGGCAAGTCCTGGCCGATGGTGCCGGTCGAGCGTTACGCCTTCTATGAGCGCGCCAAGCAGGCTTATTGCGTCATCCAGACCGGCGAACGCCGCTTCTACGGCTGCTTTGCCTTCCGCAAGGGCGTCGTGCCGCCGGATGCGGAGTAGCGGCATGGCCTCGGGCAAGCCGGTTGTTATCCTCGGTGTCTTTGTTGCCGATACGGCTTACAGGGCGCAGCGCCAGCCACGCATGGGCGAAACGATCCTCGGCAATTCCTTCAAGCTGGGGCCAGGCGGCAAGGGGTCGAACCAGGCGGTGGCCGCCGGCAAGCTCGGGGCGGACGTCACATTCCTGACCAGGCTCGGTGTCGATGCCTTCGCCGACATGGCCAGGCGGACCTGGAACGATGCCGGCGTGAAGAGCGCCGCCATAGATACGCCGGACAGCTATACCGGTGCCGCCTACATCTTCGTCGAGGAGGGAAGCGGCAACAACGCCATCATCGTCAGTCCCGGCGCTGCCATGCTGATCACGCCTGAGGATATCGAAGCCAATGTCGACCTGATCCGTGGTGCCGGTGTTTTCGTGACGCAGCTCGAACAGCCGATCGATGCCGCGATACGGGCGCTTGAGATCGCGCGCGGGGCCGGGGTGACGACCATTCTCAATCCGGCACCGGCGGCAAAGCTTCCCGACCGCATCTACACACTCTGCGACTATCTCACGCCGAACGAAACAGAGACGGAGGAATTGACCGGACTGCAAGTCTCCTCGGTCAATGAAGCGCGCGCCGCCGCGGACAAGCTGCTTGAAAAGGGTGTCGGCACGGTCATCGTCACGCTCGGCGACAAGGGGGCGCTGCTGCACGCGAAGGATCGGTCCGAGCATGTTCCAGCCATCAGTGCCGGCCCTGTCGTCGAGACCACCGGCGCGGGGGACGCCTTTAATGGCGGCTTGGCCGCAGCACTTTCGCGCGGCGTGGAGCCGCTGGAGGCGGTGCGCTTCGCCTGTGCCGTTGCCGGCATTTCCGTGACACGTCCAGGCACAGCACCGTCGATGCCGACATTGCAGGAGGTCGAGGCGCTGCTGGCCAAGGGCTGAGCAATTGCCCGGAACTCGCAGGGTACCCCGGAGGCCAGACCGTTCCGGCTTCCGGAGTCTCATGTTCGATGAGCGTTGCGAAGCTACTGCCTGACGTAGCAGCGCTTTCCCTGACCCGGAGCGGGATCGCCGAATGCATCGTTGTCGCATTGGACGCCATTGCGGAACACGTCCTGCGTGAACCGGCCGTGGGCGCCATACCTGACCACCTTGCGGCCATAGAAATCACAGAATTCGCCTTCCTCGGCGCAGACCGCCCACTTCTCGCGCCGAGGCTCATCGTAATCGTCGTTCGACTCCTCGCGGTCGCGCTTCACGATGAAGCAGAACTTTTCCTTGCCTGGCGCAGGATCGCCGAAAACGCGGTTCGAACAGGGTATCGCGTTGCGCTCGATGTAACGCGAGGTCGTGCGGCCCTTGGCGCCGTAGACGACCTCGGCTGGATAGGGCAGGCGGCAGATCTCGCCCTCGCGCGCGCATCGCTGCAGCCGGTCCGCCGACGCGGCGGCGGGAAAAAGGATAGAGGCGGCCGTCGTCGCGCCGCCCAGGCAAATCAGCGTGAATATCGTGCGCGTGGAAATGTTCGGTGCAATTGACATTACGTCCTCCATGCCATTCCGGCAGCATACTGCAATCTGGCTGCCTGCGGCATGAATCGAGCGCTTTGTGGGCGATTGCGCAAGCAGATTCGCAACGACCAACTCGTTCGCGGTCTGCAGGGCTGCTTCGTCCGTTGTTTGTCAGCTAGTGGGTTCCACGGTATCGCTCATGCAAGGGTGATTTTGGACCGTAGGACAGCCAGGCCGAAGAAGGCCTTCGGCACACTATTTCTGAAGAGAACTTTGACAATTCATGTCGGCATTTCCCTGGAGCCAAGGATCATGATCCTTGAGGGAAATGGCGCGAGTGACGGGGCTCGAACCCGCGACCTCCGGCGTGACAGGCCGGCACTCTAACCAACTGAGCTACACCCGCGCATTGACGAGCACGTGTCAGCCGTGTTCGTCGTTGGGGCGCTGGATAAGGGGTTCGCTACCGGGTGTCAAGCGCACCAAACCATCATAACGCCAAACAGGAGAAGGTTTTTTGACAGCCGGCATTTTGTTCGCAAATCGGGCCTGCGAACAGGGCATCCCACATTCATTTAGCCTTGCGAAGCAAGTCCCGACCGCTTAAAGGTCCGGCCCGGAGCGGGCGATTAGCTCAGTTGGTAGAGCGCTTCGTTTACACCGAAGATGTCGGCGGTTCGAGCCCGTCATCGCCCACCATATCTTTCCACCAGTTGAGGTTTTCCGGTTTGCGGGCGCACGAATCGCCGCGTCGACAACGGTTCCGCGCACAGCTCACCTGTTCTCCCTCCTGAGGGTGTGCATTGCTTTTTCACGGGTGAGCGGCATTTTCGGGAAATCTTTTGGGCCTCCCAGCGTTCACTTCGATAGAGATAGCCATTGCCGTGGGGGCCACAGCTCCCGCCGAAGGCAACTGTGCCTCTCGGTTCGCGACCACGGATTTGCGGCTGCAGGTCAAGGAAAATGCCCGTTCAAGCTTTCATCAACCGAATTGCCACGGCCGTCCCTGATCATGGTGTCCACGAATTCTTCCTTCAATTTGCGGGCTCCCAGCTGGCAGATCCCCGCCGCCGCGCAATTTTCGATCGCATGGCCGACAAGGGCGGCATCGAACATCGCTATTCCTGCTTCGCACCCGCCAGTGATCCTGAGGGTCTGAGCGTCGACCTGGCGGGTGTTTTCAAGCGCGGTGCGTTTCCAGGTACGGCCAAACGCATGGAAATGTTTGCCACGGCCGCGCCCGCGCTGGCCGAGCGAGCATTGGAGCGGCTCCTGGAGGGCGAAGACAGGAAGGGTGTCACGCATCTGATTGTCACCACATGTACGGGCTTCTCCGCCCCCGGCATCGATCTGGAAATAATCGCCCGGTGCAATCTGCCCACCACCGTGGAGCGCACGATCATCGGCTTCATGGGATGTTATGCGGCAATCAATGCGCTCAAACTGGCGCGGCACATCGTCCTGTCGGAACCTGCGGCCCACGTTGTGATCGTCTGCATCGAACTCTGTACGCTCCATCTCAAGGAGACGGCTGATCTCGAAAAACTGCTATCTTTCTCCCTCTGGGGCGATGGCTGCGCGGCCGCGTCGGTGACCGCCCGCCCGTTCGGCATCGGCCTGGACAGTTTTCACGCGATCGTGGATGCCGACGCCCGCGACCTGATGAGCTGGAGCGTGCACGACGACGGGTTCGACATGGTTCTGTCGGGGCAGGTTCCTGCTGCAATCCAGAATGCGCTTGGCAAGGGCGTCGGCGCCATCCTGGGAAACAGGACCGCCGCCAACGTCGACCTTTGGGCTGTTCACCCGGGTGGGCGTTCCATTCTCGACGCCGTGGAGCGCGCGCTGGATCTTCCTCCCGATGCGCTGTTGCTGTCGCGCGACGTGCTTCGCGAAAACGGAAACATGTCCTCCGCCACCGTGATGTTCGTGCTGGAGCGGATGCTTCGCGGGTTCACGGATGATGACGTGGGCTGTGCAATCGCATTCGGCCCCGGCCTCACGGCTGAGACGATGATGTTCCACACTGCCGGCAGTGCCTGACATGGCCACGGGTCTCGACAGCCGTCATATCCAGCCGGAACTGCTCGATCATTTGCCTCCCGACGATCCCAAGGCGATTGGCTCCCGGCGTGACTTGATTTGGATAAATTCGCTGATGTTTCAACATGCGATCATGTCCAGCCTCCTGAAGGCAAGCGTGCGCGAGGGTTCGATCAGAATCTTGGAAGTCGGGTCCGGTGACGGTGCATTCATGCTCTCGGTTGCAAGGCGCCTCGCCAGGAAGTGGATCGACGTGGAGCTGGTCATGCTCGACCAGGTTGACCTCATCACCGACCGGCGGCGCGCCGATTTCGCGGCACTGGGCTGGCGGGTTGAAACACTCACCGACAATGTCTTCGACTGGATCGCAAAACCCGGGGGTGACGCGTACGACGTTGTCTCGGCCAATCTGTTCCTGCACCATTTTTCCGACGCCGCCTTAAAGATCCTGTTCGAAGCCCTGCGCCGTTTGGCACCGGTGTTCCTCGCCGCCGAGCCAAGCCGAAACGTTATCGCCTTGAAAGCATGCTCGCTCCTGCGCCTTGTCGGTGCAAACCAGGTCACCATGCACGATGCGGCGGCGAGCGTCCGCGCAGGTTTCGCTGGCAAGGAACTTTCCGGTTTGTGGCCTCTCGGTTCCGCGCAGCAGTGTGAAGAACGCAGGATTGGCCCGTTTACCCACGCCTTCCGCGTTTTCCCCAAGGAAGGATTTGCGCGATGTACGATGCCATCGTCATAGGTGCCGGCCCAAGCGGCTCGTCGGCTGCCTTGGCCTTGCGCGGCCAAGGTCGTTCCGTGGCCATCATCGAAGCAGGCGAGTTTCCACGCCGCAAGGTCTGCGGCGAATTCATGTCGGCGGTCAATCTGGAGCTGTTGGACCGTTTGGAGGCGGGCGCCGCGGTTCGCGCCAAGGCAGGACCGGAGGTCAAGCGGGTTGCGTTGTTCGCGTCGGGCCCTTGCATACAAGCAGGCATGCCGCGCGCCGCCGGAGATGCTTTCGGGCGGGCGCTTGGACGGGACGTTCTGGACGGCATCCTCTTGGACACGGCGCGCAACGCCGGAGCCGACGTTTTTCAGCCGTGGCGCGCGGTGGAGATCGCCAGCAATGGCGATCGTGCCATCGTCCGGATCGCCAACAAGGACGGTCAGACAAGTCTTAGCGGGCAGGTGGTGATTGCGGCGCATGGCTCCTGGGGCCAGGGCAGGTTGCCGACCAATCTCCCAAAGAGCAACGCGGCCTCCGATCTGTTTGGCTTCAAGGCCCATTTCAGGGGAGCTTCGCTCGCTCAGGATCTCATGCCGCTCCTGGTGTTTCCGGGCGGCTATGGTGGCATAGTGTGGGCGGATCAGGACAGGATATCGCTGTCGTGCTGCATACGCCGCGACGTGTTGGCCAGGCTGCGCAAAAAGGGCGGTGCCACGTCAGCAGCCCAAGCCGTTCACGCGCACATACTGGCATCGTGCCCGGCGGTGGTTTCCACGATCGGCGACGCCAGCCTCGAAGGTGAATGGCTTGCCGCCGGTCCCATACGTCCGGGGATGCGCCCACGATTTGCCGACGACATATTTCGGGTCGGCAACATCGCCGGCGAGTCCCATCCCATCATCGCCGAAGGCATCTCCATGGCCCTGCAGTCCAGCTGGCTTCTCGCTGGCGAATTGGCAAGGTTCGAACAATGGGACCGGACGGCGCGCCTCGCCGTCGGCAACCGCTATTCAAGAGCGTGGAGCCGGCAATTTGCCACTCGCATTCATGCGGCCGCACTGTTGGCGCGCATTGCCGTCCTCCCCAGGTCCAATACGGCGATGAAGGCGTTCGTGGGGTGGTTCCCGAATAGCCTGACCTTAGGGGCCAGATTGTCCGGCAAGACGAAAGCCTTGCCTGCCCTCAGCCATCCGTAAGGGCTGAGCCGGCCGGACGCCTGGAGGAATTCGCCGAAGCGCTCGAGCCAAATCGGCAATTCAGCAGGCACACGGTTCGTGGCGTATGGCTGCCCCCAGCTCACGGCGGCACCATCCGGAAATCCTTGCCCTCGGGCAGCAATTGCCCGCCATCGACGACAATGGTGGTTCCGGTGATGTAACTGGCGTCGTCCGAGGCGAGGAACAGGAAAGCGTTGGCCACGTCGCGCGGGCTGCCGAGCCGGCCGAGCGGGATCGAATCTTCCATGTTCTTGATATAGGCGGCGCCGCGATGCTGCTGGATGGCTTCGGTAAGGATATTGCCCGGCTCGACGCCGTTGACGGTGATGCCGTAGCCGGAGAACTCCAGCGCCGCAGCACGAATGAAGCCGTTGATGCCCGCTTTCGTCGCCGAATAATGGCCATGGCCAGGGCTGGTGACATGCGGGCCGGTGATGGAGGAGGTGTAAAGCATGCGGCCAAAGCGCTGCGCCTTCATCGGTACCAGGGCCGCGCGGCTGGCATTGAAAGTACCGCGCAGGTTGACGGCCATGACGCGGTCCCAGTCGTCGGCACTGGTGTTTTCGATCAACTGCCAGGGATAGATGCCGGCATTCTGCACGATGATGTCGAGGCGGCCGTGGTGTTTCAGCGCCATCGCCACCGCGGCCTCGGCGTCTCTCATTTGCGAGATGTCGGTGCGGATGAAGGGGACACCGAGTTCATCCGCACTTGCTTGCCCGGCCTCCTCCTCCGTATCGGCCAGCACCAGCCTTGCGCCTTCTTCGGCGAAGCGCAGTGCGATGCCCTTGCCGATGCCGCGCGCGCCGCCGACGATCAACGCCACCTTGTCTTCCAGTCGTCCTGTCATGCGAGCCGTCCTGTCATGCCAAATCCCCGCCTCACGCCAATCCCCTCTCACGCCAGTCTTTGGCGAATGGTTTGTTTGAATGCGTCGAGCAACACCGCTGCCAGAACCAGCAGGCCGTGGATGACCTGGGTGAAGTTGGCGGGCAGGCCCATCAGGTTGATCGCCGTGTTGATGGCAGAGAGCAGGAGCACGCCGGCATAGACGCCCGGCAAGGTGCCGACACCACCCTTCAGGCTGACGCCGCCGATGACGACCGCGGCAAAGGCGTTGAACAGAAGGCCAACGCCCAGATTGGCCGTGGCGCCCGAGGTGCGGATCGCCAGCAGCCAGCCGGCGAGCCCTGCTATGGCGCCGGCGAGCACGAAGGCGATGATCAGGTTGCGGTTCACCCGGATGCCGGCGCGGAAGGTTGCGGTTTCATTGCCGCCGATCATCACGAGGTGCCTGCCGAACGGCGTCTTGGCCATGATCAGCGAGAACACCACGAAACAGGCCACCGCGATCCAGGCGGTCAGCGGCAGGCCCATCAGGCGTTGGATGCCGAACCAGCGGATGGCAGGTGCCAGATCCTGAGCCGAGCGGCCGCCCGAAATGACCAGCACCAGGCCGCGCACCCAGATGTAGGAGGCGAGCGTGATGATGAAGGCGCTCATCTTGACCTTGACCACAAGATAGCCGTTGAAGGCGCCGATGAGGCCGCCGACGGCCAGCGCCAGCAGCAGCGACACCGGAACCATCAGCCATTCCGGGTGCAATTGGACCCCGAGGCCGATGCCCGAGGAACAAAACAGGATGCCCACCGCCATGGCGCTGAGCGCGGCGACGGATTCGACCGACAGGTCCATGTGACCGGCAATGATGACCAGCGCCAGGCCGATCGACATCACGCCGAGCACGCTCGACGCCTCGATGATGTTGGCGAAGATGCCGAGCTGGAAATAGTTCGGGATGAACAGCGAGAAGACGACCAGGACAAGGAGCAGCATGAACCAGACGAGGTTGTCGAGGACGAACTCCAGGGCGTTGCGTGTGCGAGGGTTCATATGTCGATCCGGTTGGCGTGCGCAATCAAGGCCGCAGAACATTGCCTGCGTCTTATTCTATACGGACAGGAAGGGCTCCGGGCCGGGTATGGCCCGGAGCGGTTGGGCCATCTGTCTATTCGACCGGTTTGACCGTATCGGTCGGCGGCTTCTGGTTGCCCCAGAAGGCCGGATTGTCGACATTCTCCTTGGTGATTGCGGCGCCCGGGATCTTGATGTTCGGGCCCCAGGCTTCCTTGGTGACGGTCGACTTCAGGCCAAGCACATCGTATTCGCCGGGCTTGATCTCTTCCTTCTTGACGACCTTGTCCATGAACATGGCGACGGCCGCGGCCTGTGCGTAAAGTGGCTGCTCGACCTCGACGTTGAGCCAGCCCTTGCGGATCAGGTCGAGACCGACCGGCGCGCCGTTCGAACTCATCAGCATGACGTCGCCAGGCTTCTTGCCGGCGGCCTCGAGCGAAGCGACGGCGGCGACCGACAGGTGCGCGGCATGGCTGAAGATCAGGTCGATGTCGGGATTGGCCAGCATCTGGTCGGCAACGATGGTGCCGGCGTTGCTGGCTTCCCATTGCATGGCGGGCAGCGAGATGATCTTGACGTCCGGGAACGCCTTCATCTTTTCTTCAAAACCCTTCTGGATGTCGAGCGTGTAGGGATCGCCGGGATCGCCAAGCACCTGCAGGACCTTGCCCTTCACCGAGCCGTTCTTGGCTTTCAGAAGTTTTTCGGCCTGGTCGGCGGCGACGTAGCCGATCTCGACGGTACCCGCGACCGACGTGAAGTCGGACGGCGTCGACGTGATCTGGCGGTCGAACTCGACCACCGGAATGCCGGCGGCGCGCGCTGCCTCGATCGACGGTTTCAGCGCATTGAAATCGACGGCGGCCAGGATGATAGCCGTCGGCTTCAGCGCGATGACGTCGTTCATCTGTGACTGCTGGGCGTCGGTTTTGTTGTCGGCGTTCAGCGTCTTCATGTCGTAGCCGGTCTGTTTCAGGAACAGCTCCAGCGCGCTCACCGAGCCGGTCTGGAACTCGTCGAGCAGTGTCGGCACCATGTAGTAGACAATACCCTTGGACTGCGCGAATGCCGGCGTGAGTGTGGCAAAAGCCAGTGCCAGGATACCGAAGACAGCAAGAAGTATTCGCTTCATGTCGTTGGCTCCCTGTTAAGCCGGACCCCTCTTTGTCCCTCAGCCCGCCGGTCCGGCACCGGCAAGCGTCTCCCCGGTGATCATGTTGATCACCGCGTCGGGACTTGTCTTGTTGCGTGCGACATCGCCCGCCACGACGCCTTGCCGGATCACGACGATCCGGCCGGCGACCTGAAAAGCCTGCTGCATGATATGGGTGATGATGACGACGCCGATGCCCTGGCTCGCCACCTGGCGGATCATGTCGAGGCCGCGCCGCGTCTGCTCGACACCAAGTGCGGCGAACGGTTCGTCCAGCAGCACCAGCTTGCCGCCCCAGTGCACGAAGCGGTTGAGTTCGATGGCCTGCCGCTGGCCGCCCGAGAGATGCTCGACATTGGTGCGCAGTGAAGGAATGCGGGTACCGGCGCTGGCCAGCGCTTTCCCGACGACGGCTTCCATGGCACGCTCATCGAGCACGGGAATGCCAAGCACCTTCCTGGTGATCTCGCGGCCCATGAAGAAATTGGCCACCACGTCGACATTGGTGCAGAGCGACAGGTCCTGGTAGACGGTCTCGATACCCGCCGCCTTGGCTTCCGCCGGCGAGCGGGCCAGGAACTCCTTGCCCTCGAAGAGCATGCGGCCGGAGGTCGGTTCGAGACCGCCCGCAATGATCTTGACCAGCGTCGACTTGCCGGCGCCATTGTCGCCGAGCAACGCCACCACCTCGCCCTTGCCGATGGAAAAGCTGATCCCCTTCAGCGCTTCGATCGCGCCATAGTTCTTGGTCACGTTGTCGAGCACCAGCAGGGGTTCGCTCATCAGGCAACCTCCCTGGCCGAAAGGCTGTCGCGGCCGCGCTCGCGTTCGGCGGCGAACATCTGGCCGAAGCGTGGCGACAACACCCCGGAAACGGCGAGTGCCGCCGCGCCGCGCAGCACCGCATGCTGGCCGCCGCTGGCGACGACGACGCGCGGCGTCTTGCGGTCCGCGCGGGCCGAAACCGAATTGTGCAGCGGTTCGGCCGCGTCTGCCAGGCGTTCGAGCAACTCCGATGCCGCCAGGCCGCCGAGCACGACCGTCTCTGGGTCGAAGAGGTTTTCGATGATGGCGATGGTGTTGCGGAAGATCGGGCCGACCTGCGCCACCCAATCGGCGTCATTGCCGGCCCGGCGGCCCCGCGCTTCGAGCGAGAGATAGCGCTCGAGGCAGCCTCGGTTGCCGCAGGGGCAAAGCTCGCCGTCAGGGACCACGGGAATATGGCCGATCTCGCCCGCATTGCCCCAGGCGCCGCGCAGAACGCTTCCATCATGCATCATGGCGCCACCAAGCCCAACGCCGAAATAGAGATAATAATAGTCGGAATGGCGGGCACCGATGCCATAGAGCCGCTCGCCCATCGCGGCGGCGGCCATGTCGCTCTCGAAGAACGCCGGCAATCCCGTCGCGGCCGTCAGCCACTCACGCAGCGCCACGTGTTTCCAGCCGGTCATCGTGGTCGGGCCGACAAAGCTCATGGAGTCCACGTCGAACGGGCCGGGAAGCGCCATGCCGATGCCGATGACGCGGCCGCCGGGCCGCTTGCCCGTCAGGTCGCGGACCATGGCGCCAATCTGTTCGAACGCATGATCGGGCGCCGCGTTGGGCGCTTCGCGACGTGAACTCTCGATGACGTCGCCGCTGAGATTGATCAGTGCGGCGTCTATTCCAAGCGGCGTCAGGTGGATGCCGACGGCATAGCCGCCTTCCGGGTTGATGCGCAGTGTCGCCGGTGGCAGGCCACGGCCCTTCGGCTCTTCGCGCACGGACAGGATATAGCCCTGTTCCTCCAGCTCGCGAACGATGGTCGACACGGTCTGGACGGTGAGCCCGACATGCCTGGCGATGTCGCCACGGGCGATCGGGCCATGACGGCGGATGGACTCCAACACGATGCGCCGGTTGTACGGCCGCCCGAACTCCTGGTTGGTTCCTCGCAATGCCATGCCTTGCGCCCCTGCTTGACGTGAGGTTCGCATCAAATATTTATTCAGTCAAATGGAATTCAAAAATAATCGGAACGCAGACCGAGCCGCCGATTCCACGGCTTCTCACCTTCGGTGTGGATTAGGGATGAGACTAAGAGGCGACGGTTTGCGGTCCTGCCGTTGTAGTGGCGGATGGCCTTCAGCAGTTTGACGCCGTGCGGGAGACTGCTTGGCGAGGGAGAGGCGTAGCTGGCCGGTGGTCCCGATTCAGCCCGCAGGCGGGCGGTTGCCCTTGCTAAAGATATTGCGCGACTTTCCTGCCGACGGTCAGGAAGCGCAGCGGATCGATCGCCTCGCCATTGTGCCGCACTTCATAATGCAGATGCGGGCCGGTCGAGCGGCCGCTGCTGCCGGTCTTGCCGATGATGGCGCCGGCGTCCAGCTTCTCGCCGACGGTCACGTCGATTTCGCTCAGATGCCCGTAACGGGTCGCAAAGCCGTTGCCGTGATCGACTTCCACCATGCGGCCATAGCCGCCGTTCCAGCCGGCCTTGGTTACGATGCCGGGCGCGGTGACCTTGGCGGCCATGCCGATGGGCGCCCTGAAGTCCATTCCCGAATGCAGCGCGGCCGTGCCGAGAAGGGGATCGGTGCGCACGCCGAACGGACTGGTGACGGAGTGACCGGGGGCGGGGTTGGCGAGCGGCAGCCGGCGCGCTTCCTTTTTCAGCTGATCGAGCGTGTCCAGCGCCTCGTCCAGTTCCTTGACCTTGCTGTCGAAGATCATCGAGGAGTCGAGCGGGATCAGCGGTCCGCCGACATCGCTTTCGTTCTTGCCGAAATCGCTGTCGACCGGCAGTCCGGCCGCCTGCAGCGCCTGCTGGATGGCATCTGCGCTTTTGTAGGCGTTGTCCGCGAGCGTGCTGATGCGGCTGAGCTGATCATTCTCGATGGATTTCAGCGACTGGTTGATCGAGACGAACAGCTTGTCGGCACGATCGGCGGATGAATCGCTGGGCAGCGGATCGGCGCGGGTCGACCACAAGGAGAAGGGCCTTGTGTCGGCGCTGCCGAGGTCGGCGCCCAGGCCGGCGACCGCGTAGGTCTGCGCGGGCTGGTTGATGCTGCCGGTCACCTCGGCGCGCTTGTCCGGCTTGGCGGTCGCGGCCGGATCTTCCGCGGGCACCGTTCCGACGTCGTTCTCGGCACGTTCGAACAGCGGGCCGAGACGGCCATGCCGCTGGCTGAGCTGTGTCTGGCGCTGAAGCAGTTCGCTGACCTTGGTTTCCATCAATTGCTGGTCGAGCAACTGCCTGCTGGTGATGCGGTCTACCTGGGCGCGAAGCGCCGAAATGCGGTCCTCGTAAGCCTGCTGCATGCGCGCCTGGCGCGCGGTGGTTGCGCCGATCAGGTCGTCGCGCAGCACAAGATAGGATGTGGCCAGGAGATAACCGATGGCAATGGCGGCGAGTGCCGAACCTATGCATGCCGCGAGCCAGGGCCGTATCGTGAAGTGCCTGATCTCGTTGCCCCGGGCGATGATGACCGTATGGGGTTCCTTGCGCCTGCCGAAGACTGCGGACTGACCGGTTACGTTCACGGGACCAAGCTTTCGTTTACGACACCACGACAGCCTGATTACACATTATTAGGGTTAACAAAGGCTTGCCTTGTCCGCTGCGTCGCGCCGAATGCACGCAGCGCGCGCAAGAGGTTGCATGAAAACCGCCGGGGTGCGGCCGCCATGTCGCGAAATCGTTGGCGATGAGCACCAATGCTCCGTCAGCAGTGGCCTGTCGCCCGCAGAGCAAGGCTTGGGTTTCTTAACCGTCTTCGATTGCATTTAGTTGACGTTTTTCGAGTAAAGGCGTGCTGGTACTTCGGATTCACCGTGGCGGTAGGGATGCTGAACGATCTGATTGGCAAGATCCTCGACAAGATTTCGGCCACCAGTCTGCTGGCGACCGGGCTTTTGCTGCTGACTGCCCTTGTCAGCGCGCTCGTGGCCTATTGGCGCACGGTCGAGGAGAAGAGCTGGAAGGAGTTCTTCGAGTTCGTCATCCCACATGAGGTCATCACCCATCCCTCGGCGAAGGCCGACCTGCTGTTCTGGGTGACGAAGAAGGCCTTGATGCCTTTCCTGATGCTCCCCGCCGGAATCGTTTTCGTCACGGCGGTGGGCTACGGGACCAACTGGCTGTTTTCGACACTGTTCCAGTTTCAGCCGCCTCTGATCGAGGGGCCGGCAGGGCCGGTGACGGTGCTGATCTTCACCGTCAGCATGCTGCTGGCCTACGACATCTCCTATTATCTCTATCACGTCGCCCAGCATCGCTATCCGCTGCTTTGGGAACTGCACAAGGTGCATCACTCGGCCGAGGTGATGGTCGGGATCACCAAAGACAGGGTCCATCCGCTGGACGAGTTGATGAACCGAGCCTGGGACGGCCTCATCGTGGGGCTGTGCTTCGGCATCTGGTCGCTGATTTCGCTGAACCTTGTCGAACTGACCGTCTTTGGCGTCAACGTCTATGTCATGCGTAACATACTGATGATGGATTTCGTCAGGCACACGCATTTCAAGATCTCGTTCGGCCCGCTCAACAATTTGATCCTGTGTCCGCATTGGCACCAGTTGCATCACAGCGTCGATCCGCGCCACTACGACAAGAATTTCGGGCTGCTCTTCTCGTTCTGGGATCGGCTCTTCGGAACATTGTGTGTGCCGAGGCCCGACGAGGACTTCAAGTTCGGGCTGGTCGACCGCGATGTGCGTGACTACCAGTCGCTCGCCGGGCTCTACGTCATGCCGCTGAAGCGGATGTGGGGGCATATCGCCAGGCGCATGCGGCCAGGAAAGCCACGGCCAAGGACCGCGCGGTCATCGGAAGGAACACGGCCATGAATGCTCCCGTTGTGCTCGCGATCCCGCGAACACGCACCTTCGAAGTCGTGACATCGGCGGTGCGCCTGGCCGAGATCGCGCCGGCCTGGAGTGCGCTCTGGCAGCGGGCCGGCGGGCTTGTCTTCCAGCATCCGAACTGGATTGCGGCCTGGTGGCGCACCACCCCGCATCAGGAGCGGCGCGCGCTCAGGATCGGGCTTGCCTGGAACGGTGACCGGCTCGATGGCGTGATAGCGCTCGCGACCTTCAGGCGCTCCGGCATCCGCATGCTCGAATGGGCGGCGAAGGATCACAGTGACTATGGCGATGCGCTGGTTGCACCCGACAGCGACCCGCGAGCGATCTCCGGCCTTTGGCAGTATGTTTTTGACCAGGGCGGCTTCGACCTGATCTATCTCAACCGTCTGCTGCCGGATGCCGGTGTTCATGCCCTGTTGGGACCGGCCCATGGCAAGGCGCTTCGGCGCAACCACCGCACTGAAATCAGCTATCGTGTTGCGGGTCCCTGGCAACGTGGGGCGGAATGGTTCGAGACGTTGTCCAAGAAGGGCCGGCAGAACTATCGTCGTGGCCGCAAGTCCATGGAAGAGAGCGGTGCATTGCGTTTCCGGCTCCTAGATGCGGAGGACCCGCGCGAGCCGGTGCTCGAGCGGGTCGCGACGTTGAAGCGCCTCTGGCTCGCCCGGCATGGTCGCGCCTCGGATCTATTCGATAAGGGCTCGCCAGTTCTCTCCGCGCTTATTTCGGTGCTTGCCGATCTCGGGCTGTTGCGCATCTTCGTGCTGGAGCTTGACGACACGATCGTCGCCGTCTCGATCAATTTCGAGCAGCACGGCACGATGATGGCTTTCGTCACCACCTACGATCCCGAATATGAGCGCGGCTCGCCGGGTATGGTACTGATGATGGACTATATCCAGTGGTCGTTCGACCGCGGCCTTGCCACAATTGATTTTCTCTGCGGCGGCGAGGATTTCAAGCGGCGCTTCGCCACGCAATCAGTCACGCTGTCATCGATGATGGGCGCGCGCGGCCTGCGTGGTCATCTCGCCGCGCTGGCCGATCATGTGAGCCATGTTTCGAAATCCTGGAGGACTGGGCGGCAGCCGAAGGCCGAGGCACCTGACGAGTAGCGACCATAATTGTCGATTGCTTTGGTGGGCTTCGGCGACGCTCAAAGCTCGCGAACAGCTTCCAGCACGGCCTCGGCATGGCCCTTGACCCGGACCTTGCGCCAAATCCTGGCGATCCGCCCGTCACGGCCGATCAGGAACGTCGCCCGCTCGACGCCCATGTATTTGCGGCCATACATCGATTTCTCGACCCATAGATGGTAGGCCTCGATCACCTTGCGCTCCTCGTCGGCGGCAAGATCGATGGTGAGATCGTATTTCGACTTGAACTTGTCGTGTTTCTTGGCGCTGTCGGGCGACAGGCCAATGACGACGGCGCCGGCCTTCTCGAATTCCGGCTTCAGCTGTGAGAAGCTGATCGCCTCTTGCGTGCAGCTTGTCGTATCGTCCTGCGGATAGAAATAGAGCACGACCGGCTTGCCGGCGGATGCGGCCAGGCTGAGCGATCCGCCGCCGTCCCGCGGCAGATCGAATTGCGGCGCGGGATCGCCTACTCCAGGTCAGCCATATCGATGCCCTTGTTTAAGGTTACGCGCGAAGCCACACCGATATAGTGTCGAGCGGGGATTCGTCCACGAGCGAGTTTGTACAACGGAAGATTGCGTGGATCAGGACCAACCGCAGCACGAGAAGATCCGGTTCAGGCGGGACGAAATCACCGACCTGGGAGCCTTGCCGTCCGCGTGCCGCGTCCCGCCTCTCGGCCAGGCGGCGATCGGCCGCGGCTTTCGCATCCTTTCGCGCGTGTTTGCCGGCGTGGTCGCATTCATGCTGCTGGCCGCGGTCGCCGTCTATCTCATCGGCCTTTCCGGCATCGGGTCGGACAGGCTGCGCGTCGAGGCGGAGAGCGCCATAGAGAGGCTGGCGGGCGTCGACGTCGATGTCGCGGTCGGGCCAGCCCGCATCACGCTCGACAGTTCGAGCTTCGTCGCCCTCCAGGTGAGCGATGTCAGCCTGAAGACATCAGACGGCAAACCGATGGCGGATGCCGGTCGTGTGCGCTTTGGCGTGCGTCTCGTGCCGCTGCTATGGGGTGAGGTGCGGTTGACCAGCGCCAGGATCTCCGATGCCCGCATCGTCATGGCGGCGATGCCGTCCGGCGGCGACTGGACCGCGTCGCTGCGCAACGAGAACGGCCTCGTCGATCCGGAAAAACTATCGGACGCGGTGTTCGGCAACATCCATCGCGCGCTCGACGCCGTGCGGGAGGATTCGATGCGCCGCATCGATCTCAGCAATGTCGAGTTCGTGCTGCCCGACGCCGGATCGATCAAACTGGTCAAGATCGCCGACGCCACCGTCGTTCAGTCGGGGCCGGGCGGCATGGAGTTTACCTCCGAGGCGGATGTCGACGGCAGGACAGTCACCGTTGCCGCCTCCGCCACCCGCGATATCGCCGCGCATCGGGTGATAAGCCTGGATGCCAGCATCAATCTGGCGGATGCTGGTGACACTGCTGCCGGCTCCGGCAAGCTTGGTGCCGTCGCGTTGAAGCTGACAGGATCGGAAGGCTCAGGTGCCACCGCATCACGTTTGATGGCCGCCCTTTCGTCCACCGGGTCGGTGCTGGATCTTGGCACGCGCGGGCTGCTGCCGGCGGATGCCGATGTCAATGCGACGCTGGTCCA
Source organism: Mesorhizobium sp. WSM3626 (assembly GCF_000513935.1). Taxonomy (GTDB): domain Bacteria; phylum Pseudomonadota; class Alphaproteobacteria; order Rhizobiales; family Rhizobiaceae; genus Mesorhizobium; species Mesorhizobium salmacidum. The sequence goes on from NZ_AZUY01000012.1 coordinate 92,579, forward strand.
CGGCTCCAACAAGATCCAGGTAGACAGGTTGCTGCTGAAAACCGGCCGGTCTTCATTCGATTTCGGCGGCTCGATCGGGCCAAAACCGGCAACCGGGGTGGCGGGCGAGGAACCCTCCTACCGTTACGACCTGACCAGCGACGGTTCGACCTTGGCGCCATCGGAATCGCCTGAGCCCGCGTTGATCTTCCTGGCGCGGATCGCCGGCGTCTACCAGCCGCAAAGCCGTAAACTGGTGGCCGAGCAGATCGCGGTTCGGTCCGCCGGTTCCGGCGAGGTGCTTGGCACCGCGGCGATGCAATTCGTCGACGGCAAGGCTCCCGGGATCAATCTGGCGCTCAACATCCATGACATGCCGGTCTCGCATGTCAAACAGCTGTGGCCGTGGTTTTCGGCGCGCAATGCGCGGCTCTGGTGTCTGGACAACCTGTTCGGCGGCCGTGTGGTCGACGCCAATCTCCAGTTCCAGGTAGTGCCGGACCGCCTCGGTAATGGCGTGCCGCTTTCAGCCGACGAGGTCTTTGGCCGCTTCCAGATCGAGGGGGCGCGTTTCGACACGGCCGGCCGCATTCCGCCGATACGCGATGCGGTGGGCGTCGTCGGATTCCACGGCAACGACGTCGACATTTCGTTGTCGTCGGGCACCGTCTTCATGCCCAGTGGCCGCGTGGTGGCGGCCAGCAACGGGACATTGGCCGTCAAGGCAGCCAACCGCCCGCCGGTCATCGGCGCTCTCGATATCGACGTTGCCGGCGATGCGTCTGCCGTCGCCGAACTTGCATCCTACGAACCGATCAATGCCATGCGCCATGTCGGCATTCTGCCGGAGGACCTTTCCGGCGGCGTCACCGGCCACGTCAAGGCGGACATTCCGCTGCAGTCGGGCGTCGACACCGCGAAGCTCGATTGGCTGGTGTCGCTCGACTACACCGGCCTGTCTTTGGCCAAGCCGTTCGAGGGACAGGCCGTTACCGATGCCGATGGCTCGATCACCGTCGACCCGCAAAAGGCTGTCATTTCGGCCAAGGCATCGCTAAACGGCATTCCGGCCGAACTCGATCTCGTCGAGCCGCTGGCGGATGACGGGCCGGCGCGTAGCCGCAAGGTAGCCCTGGTACTCGACGACAAGATCCGCGCCGCCGCCATGCCCGGCCTGACGCCGCTGCTTGCCGGAACGGTGAAGGTCGCGATCGACAAGAGCGGCAGCGGCAACCAGAATGTGTCGGCCGACCTCACCAATGCCAGGTTGGACATTCCCTGGGCCGGCTGGAGCAAGGGGGCGGGGGTTCCTGCCAGCGCCACATTTGTCATGACCAAGTCCGGCGACACCACGACGCTGTCCGACTTCGAGCTCGACGGCAAGACGTTCTCCATCGACGGCAGCATCGTGCTGGTCAACGGCGCCTTGTCTTCGGCCAAGTTTGGCAAGGTCACCTTGAACAGGGGCGATGACGTGGCGGTTTCGGTGAAGCGATCGGGCAAGGGCTATGCGGTCGACATCACTGGCAACGCGCTCGACGCTCGTTCGCTCATCAAGCAGTTCACGTCCGATGTGGACACCGCAACCAAGACGACGGGAACAGACAACATTTCCGTCAGCGCCGATGTCGATCAGCTGACCGGCTTCCACGATGAGCAACTGTCCAACCTGAAGCTCGACTACAGTGCGGCTGGTTCAAGGGTCAACGGACTGAAGGTCAGCGCGACGGCGAGTTCCGGCGCAGCCATCGCCATCAGCAACACCACCGGCGGCGGCAGGCGCTCGCTCAACGTGCAGTCGGCGGACGCCGGCGCGATCCTGCGGTTCCTCAACATCTATGAGCACATGGAAGGCGGGTCGATCGCGCTGGCGCTGACGGGGGCCAGCGACGGACCGATGAAGGGCAAGGTCGACACCAGCAATTTCTTCGTCGTCAACGAACCCAAGCTCGCCTCCATCGTCTCGACCACGCCGGCCGGCGACAGCCGCAGCCTCAACCAGGCGGTGAAGGGCAAGCTCGACACGTCGCGGGTGAAATTCGAACGTGGTTACGCCGAGATCGACAAGGGCAGCGGCTATCTGAAGCTGACCAATGGCGTGCTGCGTGGCCCGCGCATCGGCACGACGTTCCAGGGCATCCTCTACGACCAGAACAACAATATGGACATGACCGGCACCTTCATGCCGGCCTACGGCCTCAACCGCATTTTCGGCGAACTGCCCATCGTCGGCGCGCTTCTGGGCAATGGCCGCGACCGCGGCCTGATCGGCGTCACCTTCCGGCTCAGGGGCAATGCCAACAAGCCGGTGCTCGACGTCAACCCGCTGTCGGTGATCGCGCCGGGGATATTTAGGTCGATCTTCGAATACCGGTGAGGGGTACTCAGGCCGGTCTCACCAGGATGTGTTTTTTCTTGCCCAATGAAAGCTTTACGACGTTTTCCGGACTCAAATCCTGAAGCGTGACCAGTCGACGGTCGTCGCTTACCGGCTGGTCGTTCAGGCGCACGGCGCCACCCTGGATGTGCCGCCGTGCCTCGCCGTTGGATGAAGCCAACCCCGCGCTGACCAACAGCGACAGGATGCCGACGCCGGCTTCGAGCGCGGCCTTGTCCGTCTCGACGGTCGGCAACGTGTCGGCGAGCGCGCCTTCCTCGAAGGTCTTGCGCGCCGTCTCGCTGGCCTGTTCGGCGGCCGCGCGGCCATGCAGATGAGCGGTGATCTCGGTAGCGAGGATCTTCTTTGCCTCGTTGATCTCGGAACCGCCCAGCCGCTCGAGCCGTGCGACCTCTTCCAAAGGCAGCGTGGTGTAGAGTTTCAGGAACCGGGCAACGTCGGCATCCTCGGTGTTGCGCCAGTACTGCCAGAATTCGTAGGGGCTCAGCATCTCCGGATCGAGCCAGACCGCGCCCGAGGCCGACTTGCCCATCTTGGCGCCGGACGAGGTGGTGAGCAGCGGCGTGGTCAGTGCGTAGAGTTGCGCATCCTCCATGCGGCGGCCGAGATCGATGCCGTTGATGATGTTGCCCCATTGGTCGGAGCCGCCCATCTGCAGGCGGCAGCCGAGGCGCTTGTAGAGTTCGACGAAATCATAGGCCTGCAGGATCATGTAGTTGAATTCGAGGAACGACAGCGATTGCTCGCGATCGAGCCGCAACTTGACGGAATCAAACGCAAGCATGCGGTTGACGGAAAAGTGCCGCCCGACATCGCGCAGGAAATTGACGTAGTTGATCTCCATCAGCCAGTCGGCATTGTTGATCATGACCGCGTCGTTCGGACCGCCGCCGAATTTGAGGTAGGGCATGAAGTTGCGGCGGATACCGGCGAGATTGGCGTCGATATCCGCAGGCGTCAAAAGCTTGCGCGCCTCGTCCTTGAAGGAGGGGTCGCCGATCATCGACGTGCCGCCGCCCATCAGCGCGATCGGCCGGTGGCCGGTCTGCTGCAGCCAATGCAGCATCATGATCTGGATCAGCGAGCCGGCATGCAGGCTCTTGGCCGTGGCGTCGAAGCCGATATAGGCCGTCACCGTTTCCTTGGCGAAAATAGTGTCGAGACCGGCACCATCCGAGGTCTGGTGGATGAAACCGCGCTCGCTCATCGTGCGCAGGAAATCGGATTTGAAGGCAGGCATGTTTTCTTTCCCGAAGCGTACGCCACGGTCCGTGGCGGGCATATGTGAACGCGCGCGTTTAGCACCCAAGCGCGATCAGCAAAAGTGGATTCCGGTTTTGCGCCGGATCGCGCGCCAAGCAAGAGTTGGCGATCAGCAAAAGTGGATTCCGGTTTTGCGGCCGCGCGGATGGTGCCAGCGGCGGTCCGGCCGCAATGCTTGCTTCATTGTTTCGGCTGGCGTAATGAGGCGCCGCGCCACAAGGTTCTAACAGTCCACGACCTCAAGCGGCACCGCACGGCATCCATAAAATGCCATATCCGACGACAGAGCCCCGACGCGACATGCCGGACGCATTGATATCCATTGTCATTCCTTGCAGGAACGAGGCGGCAAACCTGCCACTGCTGATCGACGAGATCGAGGCGGCGATGGCCGGCCGCGACTTCGAACTGATCATCGTCAATGACGGCTCGACCGACGAGACGGCTGCCGTGCTCGCCGAACAGGCGGCGCGACGCCCGTTTCCGCTACGCGAATTGCGGCATCGGAAGTCCGCCGGCCAGAGCCTTTCGGTGCGTTCGGGCGCCTGGGCGGCGCGCGGCGGCATCGTCGCGACCATCGACGGCGACGGCCAGAACGATCCGCAGTACATTCCGGTGCTGGTCGATGCGCTGCGCCAAGCCGGGCCCGATTTCGGCGCCGCGCAAGGGCAGCGCCTCAAGCGCCGCGACAGCAAGGTCAAACAATTGGCGTCGCGTTTCGCCAACTGGCTGCGAAACGCCATCCTGCATGACGAGACGCGCGACACCGGCTGTGGCCTGAAGGCGGTTCATACCGATATCCTGCGCAAACTGCCGTTCTTCGACGGCACCCATCGCTTCGTTCCGGCCCTGGTCATCCAGGAGGGGTATCGCGTCGTGCATTGCGATGTCGTCGACCGCTCGCGCCGGCACGGCAAATCGAATTACGGCATTTTCGATCGCGGCCTGCAGGGTGTGCTCGATCTCTGCGGTGTCTGGTGGTTGCGCCGCAGGCGCCGCAGAATGCCAAAAATAGAGGAAATCAAGCGTGTTTAATGTGCTTCAGGAACTGGGAACCTGGCTTCATCAGGTTTTCATCAAGCAGTTCGATGCGTGGATCCTGCTCGGCTTCGTCGCCCAGTTCTTCTTCACCATGCGCTTCGTCGTGCAGTGGCTGGCCTCGGAAAAGGCCAAGCGCAGCGTCGTGCCGGTGGCCTTCTGGTTCTTCTCCCTGTTCGGCGGCGGCCTGCTTCTGATTTATGCCATTCAGCGCCAGGATCCGGTGTTCATCGCCGGGCAGGCCATGGGCATGTTCATCTACATCAGAAATCTCTGGCTGATCGCCAATGAGCGCAAGGCGGCGATGACCAAGGTCGATTGAGCAACCGCCCAAAAAGAAATGATCGGAGAGACTCAGAAATGGCGTTGAACAGGAACTACATCTTCCTCTTCCTGTTCAGCCTGGTGATGACGGCTTCAGGCTTGGCATCCATGCCGCCAGTCGACCGTGACGAGCCCCGCTTCGTCCAGGCCTCCAAGCAGATGGTCGAGAGCGGCGACTATGTCGACATCCGCTTCCAGGAGACCTCGCGCTACCAGAAGCCGATCGGCATCTACTGGCTGCAATCGGCGGCCGTGGCGCTGAGCGGGCAGGGGGCCGAGGCACCGATCTGGGTCTATCGCACCGTTTCGGCACTTGGCATTGCCCTTGCCGTGCTGGCGATTGCCTGGACAGGGACCAATCTTTTCGGTGCCAATGCCGGTCTCGTGGCCGGCCTGGTGATGGCCGCGATCTTCGCCACGGCTTTCGAGGGCCGCGACGCCAAGACCGATGCGATGCTGCTGGCCTGCTGCGTTGCGGCGCAAGGCGCGCTGGCGCAGATTTATCTCGCATCGCGCCGCAATGAAGCGGTCGCCGGCCATCTCTGGTGGATCTTCTGGATCGCGCAAGGCGCCGCGATCCTGATCAAGGGACCGATCGCGCCGCTGCTGTCGGCGCTGACCATCGCCGTGCTGTTTGCCTTCGAGCGCGAAGGGCGTTGGCTGTCGAAGCTCAGGGTTGGGCGCGGCCTGCTACTCGTCTTGGTGATTGCTCTGCCCTGGCTCGCCGCGATCACCTGGAAGAGCCACGGTGCTTTCCTGCAGCAGGCGGTCGGCAAGGACATGCTCGGCAAGGTCGCGTCGGGCGCGGAATCGCACGGCCTGCCGCCCGGCTTCTACATGCTGACCTATTCGCTGTTCATGTGGCCGTTCGGCCTGATCGCGGTAGGCGCTGGCCTGCAGGCCCTCAACCGCATGCGCGACGATGTCAGGCTTCGCTTCTGCCTCGCCTGGTACATTCCGTTCTGGCTCGTTTTCGAACTCATTCCCACCAAGCTGCCGCATTATGTCCTGCCCGCCTATCCCGGCATGGCGCTGCTGATCGGCTGGCTGCTGACATTGCAGCCGCAGGACGCCAATGCGCCGCTCAGTCGCTGGCAGCAATGGTTGTGGTGGTCGACCGCATTCGGTCTTGTCGTGGTCAGTCTGGGCCTGGCGGCGGTCTGCATCGGAGCGCCGATCTACCTTACCCACACTTTTTCCTGGTGGAGCATTCCGGCGGCCGCGGCCGCACTCGGCGCGGGCTATTTCGCGTTTTCGCGGCAGTTGCAGGTGCCGCTGCCCCGCATCGGCGCCACCGCCGCCTGTGCGGGCATCGCCTACGCCTTGCTGTTCGGCGTCATCGCCCCGTCCCTGAAGCCGATCTGGCTGAGCCCGGCAATCAGGGACGCGGTGCGCGCCAACAAACCTTGCGACACGACCGTGCTGGCCTCGGCGCGTTATCAGGAGCCGAGCCTGGTGTTCCTGGTCGGCACGAAAACGGTGCTGACCGATGTCGGGGGCGTGGCGGAACATCTGCTCGGCGATCCCGCTTGCTCCTTGGGCCTGGTGCCGATCGGCGACGAGCAGAAATTGAATGGCATGCTGTCGGTGCAAGGCAAGTCGGCGAACCGCCTCGCCGAAGTCGACGGCCTCAACTATTCGTCGGGAGACAAACTGTCGCTCGGTCTCTACCGTATAGCGCAATGACTTCGATGATGGGGTCGAGTTCCCAATGCTCGTGAAACCGCGCCCTCCAGTTTACGGTTCGCTCCTCGGGATAGGACGCCGGTCCCTCGGCAATTTTCGTGACACCCTGCAGATCGCCAGACGGCGCCTTGCCGTTCGCCCCGCTCGCAATCCCAACATCGCATGGTGGGCCTGGGGCCTGGTCTGGGTCTTTCTGACGGCCGCGGCCTTTGTCCGTCTCGATACGCCGGCAGGAGTAGCACATGGCCAGTGGTCGGCGGGCGCCGCCAGGCTTGCCGAGTTCTTCACGCAGTTCGGACTGGGCGGCTGGTATCTCGTCCCGTCCGCGCTGCTGCTTGTCGCGGCCAATCTGACGGATTGGCGAAGCCTTTCGCGGCGCGCGCTGATGCTGGTCTACAGTTGGACCTGCCTGGCTTTCCTGGTGCTGAGCGCCGTTGGCCTGTCCGGCCTGACGGTTAATGTCCTCAAATATGCCATTGGCAGGGCCCGCCCGCTCTATTTTCAGGATTTCGGTGTCCTTGCGCTGCACCCTTTTGCCTTCGATGCGCGCTTTGCCGGCTTTCCCTCCGGCCATGCCACGACGATGGGCGCCGTGTTCGGCATCCTGCTGCTTTTGTTTCCGCGGCGTTGGTACATCGCCTTGGTGGTCACGGCCTGCATCGCCTCGACCAGGGTCTTCGTCGGCGCGCACTATCCGAGCGACACCGTTGCCGGCTTCGGCCTCGGCTGCGCCTTCGCGCTGGCGTGCGGACTGGTCTTTGCCAGGCTCGGCTTCATCTTCAGGCCAGCACCTTCAGGATTGCCGGTCCGCAAGCCATCGTTCCGGCTTATTGCCCCGGAAAAATAGGTCGCTGCCGGACCCGTCCGCACCGCGGCGGCCTCATGTCGAGGGGGCGGGCCTTGCCCGCCCGCTCATAGCCCGGGGATACGGATCGCCTAATGTCTTAACGCAGCCGCTTCGGCCGCGGATCGGACAATTCACCGGCCAGCCGGCGATCGAGATAGTCGGCGCATTCCTCGATCAGCACGTCGGCGTCGTTGGCGAAGAAATGGTTGGCGCCGGGCAGGGTCTTCTGCGTGATGGTGATGCCCTTTTGCGTGTGCAGCTTGTCGACCAGGCCTTGCACATCCTTCGGCGGCGCCACCTTGTCGGCATCGCCATGGATGATCAGGCCCGAGGACGGGCAGGGCGCCAGGAAGGAGAAATCATAGGTGTTGGGCTGCGGCGCGATCGAGATGAAGCCCTCGATCTCGGGCCGGCGCATCAGGAGTTGCATGCCGATCCACGAACCGAAGGAATAGCCGGCCACCCAGCAGCTCTTGGAATCCGGATGCAGCGATTGCACCCAGTCCAACGCGGCCGCCGCGTCCGACAACTCGCCGGTGCCGTGGTCGAACTCGCCCTGGCTGCGGCCGATGCCGCGAAAATTGAAGCGCAGGGTGGTGAAATCGCGCTTCTGAAACATGTAGAAGAGGTCATAGACGATCTTGTTGTTCATCGTACCGCCGAACTGCGGGTGCGGATGCAACACGATGGCAATCGGCGCGCTCTTTTCCTTCGAGGGCTGGTAGCGTCCCTCCAGGCGGCCGGCCGGACCGGTAAAAATGACCTCAGGCATGAAATACTCCACGTGACATATACAAATGCGCGGCGCCCGGAACTCTTGCTCTGGCCCCGCTTCCACAGACCTTGACGCAGGGCGAGCGTCTTCCTAGAAGCTAGTTTAGAATTGTTCAAAACTGGGTGGCCGAAACGCAATCGCCCGGTCGCACTCGCCGCAAGCCGCGTAAATAGGACGGCTTGCCTTGGAATTTCAAGGAAATAACGCCATACGTCGGCGGAATGGCTTTTGACGGGAAGAACTGGACGAAAATGGCCGCGATACGCGCCTATCTCGACTATAATGCCAGCGCGCCGCTGCTTTCAGCGGCGCGCGAGGCCATGGTCGCGGCGTTTGACGCAGCCAACCCCTCGTCGGTCCATGCCGAGGGGCGCGCCGCGCGCAGGCTGGTCGACAATGTCAGGCGCGACGTGGCGGCATTGGTCAACGGCAAGGCCGAACATGTCGTCTTCACCTCGGGTGCGACCGAGGCCGCCTCGACACTGCTGACGCCGGACTGGCAGATGGGGCGCGGCGCCATTCGCATGAGCCGGCTCTACGTCTGCGAGGCCGACCATCCGTGCCTGCTGAATGGCGGACGCTTTCCGGCAAACCTGGTGACGCGGTTCGGTGTCGGCGCTGATGGCATCGTCAGTCTCGACGCCTTGACGGCAGCGCTCGGCGGTCACGACAAGGCCGATGGCTTGCCGTTGGTCGCGATCCACGCCGCCAACAACGAAACCGGCGTCATCCAGCCCATCGACCGCATTGCGGAGATCGTCAGGGCGGCGGGCGGCATTCTTGTCGTCGATGCCGTTCAGGCCGCGGGCCGCGTTTCGATCGATATGTCGGCCGGATACGCCGACTATGTGATTCTGTCCTCGCATAAGATCGGCGGCCCCAAGGGCGCCGGCGCCATCGTTGCTGCTGCCGACCTGATGATGCCGAGGCCGCTGATCAATGGCGGCGGCCAGGAAAAGGGCCACCGTGGCGGCACCGAGAACTTGCCCGGCATTGCCGGTTTTGGCGCCGCCGCGCGAGAAGCGCTGGCCGGGTTGGAGGCTATCGGCGCCGTGCGTCAGCGTCGCGATGAGCTCGAAACGTCAATCAAGACGCTGGTGCCGGACGTGGAAATCTTCGGAGCCGGCGCTCCAAGGCTTGCCAACACGACATTCTTCGCTATTCCCGGCGTCAAAGCCGAAACCACCCAGATCGCCTTCGATCTGGCGGGCGTGGCGCTTTCCGCCGGTTCCGCGTGCTCGTCGGGCAAGGTCGGGCCGAGCCATGTGCTGAAGGCCATGGGACACGGCGACAGCCTTGGTGCCTTGCGCGTGTCGGTCGGTGCCGCGACCGCCGACGAGGACATCGAACTGTTCCGCACCGCGCTGGCAAGCATTGCCGCGCGTCGGGCGGGTAGAGAGAAGGCCGCGTAGCGGTTGGGGCATCGGACCGGGAAATCCGATGCTTGAGAAAAAGGATCAGGCTTCGGCCTGGTAGAGCCGTGCGTTTCATGCTGGCCGGGTGAATTTCCGGTCGAGGCGCACTATATGAAACTTACGCTGCCGCGGACGCTTCTCGGGCGTTCATTTGGCGGTGCCATAGTTTGAAAACTGTCGGGCCTTGACCCCGGCGTGGATGGAGAACGCATATGCCTGCTGTGCAGGACACGATCGATCGGGTCCGAAAGATCGACGTCGACCAATACAAATACGGATTCCAGACCGAGATCGCTGTCGACAAGGCTCCCAAGGGTCTGAGCGAAGACATCATCCGTTTCATTTCGGCCAAGAAGGACGAACCGTCCTGGATGCTGGAATGGCGCCTCGAAGCCTATCGGCGTTGGCTGACGCTGGAAGAGCCGACCTGGGCGCGCGTCAACTATCCCAAGATCGATTTCCAGGACATCTACTATTACGCGGCGCCCAAGAGCACGCCCGGACCGACTTCGCTCAGCGACGTCGATCCCGAGATCTTGAAAGTCTACGAGAAGCTCGGCATTCCGTTGAAGGAGCAGGAAATCCTCGCCGGCGTGCAGAAGACCGACGCCTCGGAGCTCGAGGAAGTCAGTGACAATGTCTATAAATCGGGCCGCGTCGCCGTCGACGCCGTGTTCGATTCCGTGTCCGTCGTCACCACCTTCAAGAAGGAGCTGGCGCAGGCCGGCGTCATCTTCTGCTCGATCTCCGAAGCGATCCGCGAGCATCCAGAACTGGTCAAGAAATATCTCGGCTCGGTCGTGCCGACTTCCGACAATTTTTACGCCACGCTGAATTCGGCCGTGTTCACCGACGGCTCGTTCGTCTTCGTGCCCAAGGGCGTGCGCTGCCCGATGGAGCTGTCGACCTATTTCCGTATGAACGAGAAGAACACCGGCCAGTTCGAGCGCACGCTGATCATCGCCGAGGAGGGGGCCTACGTCTCCTATCTCGAGGGCTGCACGGCGCCGCAGCGCGACGAGAACCAGTTGCATGCCGCCGTGGTCGAACTGGTCGCGCTCGACGATGCCGAGATCAAGTATTCGACGGTGCAGAACTGGTACCCCGGCGACGCCGAGGGCAAGGGCGGCATCTACAACTTCGTCACCAAGCGCGGCGACTGCCGTGGCCATCGTTCGAAGATCTCGTGGACGCAGGTCGAGACCGGTTCGGCGATCACCTGGAAATATCCGAGCTGCATCCTGCGCGGCGACGATTCCTCGGGCGAGTTCTATTCGATTGCCGTGTCGAACGGCTACCAGCAGGTCGATAGCGGCACCAAGATGATCCATCTCGGCAAGAACACGTCGAGCCGCATCATCTCCAAGGGCATAGCCGCCGGCTTCTCGCAGAACACCTATCGCGGCCAGGTCTCGGCGCACCGCAAGGCGACCAACGCCCGCAACTTCACCAATTGCGACTCGCTGCTGATCGGCGACCAGTGCGGCGCGCACACCGTGCCTTACATGGAAGCCAAGAACTCGACGGCGCAGTTCGAGCATGAGGCGACGACGTCGAAAATATCAGAGGACCAGAAGTTCTACGTCATGCAGCGCGGCATCCCGGAAGAGGAAGCCATCGCACTGATCGTGAACGGCTTCGTCAAGGATGTCATCCAGCAGCTGCCGATGGAGTTTGCCGTAGAGGCGCAGAAGCTGATCGGCATCTCGCTGGAAGGCTCGGTGGGCTGACCGGCCCGGACAAATATTCAGGAAACAAAAATGCTTGAGATCAAGAACCTGCACGCCCGCATCGTCGATGACGGCACTGAGATCATTCGGGGCCTGAACCTGACGGTGAAAGCCGGCGAGGTCGCCGCGATCATGGGGCCGAACGGGTCGGGCAAATCGACGCTCTCCTACATCCTCGCCGGCCGCGAGGACTATGAGGTGACCGAGGGCGACATCCTCTACAACGGTCAGTCGATCCTCGAAATGGACCCGGCCGAGCGCGCCACTTCCGGCATCTTCCTCGCCTTCCAATATCCGATGGAAATACCGGGCGTGGCGACCATGGAATTCCTCAAGGTGGCGATGAACGAGCAGCGCAAGGCGCGCGGCGAGGAACCGCTGAAGATCCCGGAATTCCTGAAGCGGGTGAAGGAAGCCGCCGCCTCGCTCAGCATGGACATGGCGATGCTGAAGCGGCCACTCAATGTCGGCTTCTCCGGCGGCGAGAAGAAGCGCGCCGAGATCCTGCAGATGAAGCTGCTGGAGCCGAAACTGTGCGTGCTCGACGAGACCGATTCCGGCCTCGACATCGATGCGCTGAAGATTGTCTCGGATGGCGTCAACGCACTGCGCTCGCCGGACAGGGCGTTCCTGGTTATCACCCACTACCAGCGCCTGCTCGAACACATCGTGCCTGATAGCGTGCATGTGCTCTACAGGGGCCAGGTCATCAAGTCGGGCGACAAGTCGCTGGCGCTCGATCTTGAAGCGAACGGCTATGCCGGCGTCATCGGGCAAGCCGCGTAACGTGCCAAGTCATTTTGTTCCAAAAGACAGGCGAGACTGATGAATATGCACACACAACCGCAGCGGACACCGGCCGAGACAGCGTTGATCGACGCCTTCGGCGAACGGCTGTCGCTTTTGCCGGGAGACGGCGCGGTGATGCTGAAGCGTGATGACGCCATCGAGGCGGTCAAGCACGGCCTGCCGACGCGGCGCATCGAATCCTGGCACTATACAGACCTGCGCCGGCTGCTGAGTGCGGTGCCGGACTTCGATCCGGCCGCCGCCGCGCAAGCCATCGCGCCAATCGTCGAGGGTTCGACGGTCCTCATCCTGTTGAACGGCGTATCAAGCGCCAAGGCGCCGGTCGTCGACGGCGTCAGCGTCCAGCGTCTGTCCGAAAAGCTGACCGACGGCAGCATAGCGCCGGGGCTCGATCCCTATGGCAGCGACGATGCCATAGGCGCGCTGAACACGGCCTTCGTTGCCGACGGCTATTTTGTCGATATCGCCGACGGTATTGAATTGGAAAAGCCGATCGAGCTGCAGAACCTGCAGGCCGGTGGCCAGACCCATGTGCGCCTGCCGGTGCGGGTTGGCGCCGGCGCCAAGGCGGTCATCGTCGAGCGTCAGGCCGGCGAGGGCGCGGCGCTGACGAGCTCGGTCAGCCAGCTCGTGCTTGGCGAGGGCGCCGAGGTGACCTGGCTGATCGTCCAGGAGCAGCCGGATACGGCGACACATCTGGCGCAGTTCAAGGCCCATATCGGCAAGGATGCCAAACTGACGCTGTTCGTCATGAACGCCGGCGGCAGGCTGGTGCGCCAGGAAGTCATGGTCAAGACGACGGGCGAAGGCGCCGACTTCAAGCTGCGCGGCATCAATCTTCTGGCCGGCGACACCCATACCGACGTCACCATGGTGCTCGACCATGCCGTGCCGCATACGACATCGACCGAGGTCATCCGCAATGTGGTGACCGGCAAGGCGCGGGGCGTGTTCCAGGGCCGCATCAACGTCCATCAATATGCGCAGAAGACCAACGCCAAGATGGCTTGCAACACGCTGCTTTTGTCGGACGATGGCGAGTTCTCGACCAAGCCGGAGCTCGAGATCTTTGCCGACGACGTCGTCTGCGGCCATGGCGCGACGGTCACCGAGATCGACCACGATCATTTGTTCTACCTGATGGCGCGCGGCGTCGACGAAAAGAGCGCGCGGGGGTTGCTCGTCAAGGCGTTCGTCGCCGAGGTGATCGAGGAACTGGATGACGAAGCGATCGTCGAGGCGCTGGAAGCGCGGCTCGATGAGTGGTTCGTGACGCACGGGTGAAGTGGATGGGGCCTGGCTAAGCCACCCCTCATCCGTCTTGGCGCTGCGCGCCAATCCACCTTCTCCCACAAGGGGAGAAGGTAAAGCGCTCTTCCTTCTCCCATTGTGGGGCCTGAAGGGCGGACGAGGCAAGTGACTCGCCCTGGGCGGTGGCCGCGAAGCGGTCGGATGAGGGGTGCGCGGCAGAATGAGGCGATGAAGTTGTGATGGACCAGAAGATCGAAACCACCCCCTACGACGTCGAGGCGATCCGCCGTGACTTTCCGATTCTGTCGCGCGAAGTCTATGGCAAGCCGCTCGTCTATCTCGACAACGGCGCCTCGGCACAGAAGCCGCAGGTGGTGCTCGGCACCATCCAGCACGCCTACAGCCAGGAATATGCCAACGTCCATCGCGGCCTGCATTTCCTCTCCAATGCCGCTACCGACGCCTATGAGAAGGCGCGAGAAACGGTGCGCCGGTTCCTCAACGCGCCAAGCACCGACAACATCGTCTTCACCTCGAACACGACCTCGGCGATCAACACCGTCGCCTATGGCTATGGCATGCCCAATATCGGCGAGGGCGACGAGATCGTGCTGTCGATCATGGAGCACCATTCCAACATCGTGCCGTGGCATTTCATCCGCGAACGCCAGGGCGCCAAGCTGGTCTGGGTGCCGGTCGACGACCTCGGCGTCTTCCACATCGAGGAATTCGAAAAACGCCTGACCGACCGCACCAAGCTGGTCGCCATCACGCAGATGTCGAATGCGCTGGGCACGGTGACGCCAATCAAGGAGATTGTCCGGATCGCTCACGCCCGCGGCATTCCGGTGCTTGTCGACGGCAGCCAGAGCGCCGTGCACATGCCCATTGACGTGCAGGATCTCGACTGCGATTTCTTCGTCTTTACCGGCCACAAGGTCTACGGCCCCTCGGGCATCGGCGTGCTCTACGGCAAGAAGGATAGTCTCGCCGGCATGCGGCCCTTCATGGGCGGCGGCGAGATGATCGAGGAGGTGACGGAAGATATCGTCACCTACAACGACCCGCCGCATCGCTTCGAGGCCGGCACGCCGCCAATCGTCCAGGCGATCGGACTGGGTGCCGCGCTCGACTACATGGACTCTGTCGGCCGTGAGCGCATCGCGGCACACGAGGAAGACCTCAAGAATTATGCCCATGAGCGCCTGCGCGCCATCAATTCGCTGCGCATCTTCGGTGATGCGCCTGGCAAGGGCGCCATCATCTCCTTCGAACTAAGAGGTATTCATGCCCATGACGTGTCGATGGTGATAGACAGGCAAGGCGTGGCTGTCCGCGCGGGCACCCATTGCGCCCAGCCGCTGTTGAAACGCTTTGGCGTAACCTCCACATGCAGGGCATCGTTCGGCATGTATAATACCAGGGCCGAAGTCGACGCTTTGGCCGAGGCGCTTGAAAAAGCGCGCAAGTTTTTCGGGTGACGACCATGGATGATGTGAGCACCACCACCGAAGCTACGCCGGAAACCGCCGGCAACAGCGTCGTTTCCGCCTCGGCCATCCCGGCCGATGAACTGGCGCGGCTGACCGATGACATCGTCTCGGCGCTGAAGACGGTCTACGACCCGGAAATTCCGGCCGATATTTACGAGCTCGGCCTCGTCTACAAGATCGACGTCGAGGACGACCGCTCGGTCAAGATCGACATGACGCTGACCGCGCCCGGCTGCCCGGTTGCCGGCGAAATGCCTGGCTGGGTGGAGAACGCCGTGGGCGCCGTCGAAGGCGTGTCCGGGGTCGAGGTCAACATGACTTTCGATCCGCCCTGGACGCCCGACCGCATGTCGGAAGAGGCGCAGGTCGCGGTGGGCTGGTACTAGCACCGAGCCCAGTACACTTGCGCCAGTGGTAAAACTTCACCATTTTAGGTGAGGAATCATTCGGCAGGCCTTGAACCTGCACAGAATGGAGAAGGAAAAACATGGGACGCTTTGCCGTCATCACGATGACCGAAAAGGCCGCCGACCGGGTGCGCGAGATCGTCGCCACGCGCGATAACGCGCATGGCATTCGCCTAGGCATCAAGAAGGGCGGCTGCGCCGGCATGGAATATACGGTCGATCTGGTGACCGAGCCCAACGCCAAGGACGACCACATCGAACGCGACGGCGCCCATGTCTACGTCGCGCCCGAGGCCGCCCTTTTCCTGTTCGGCACCGAGATGGATTTCGAGCAGACGACGCTGCGCACCGGCTTCACCTTCCGCAACCCGAACCAGAGCTCGGCCTGCGGCTGCGGCGAATCGGTCGAATTGAAGCCGGCCGATCTGAAAGCCTTGGCCGAGGCGCGCGCTTCGGCCTGAGCATTTCCTTCGCCCCGTTTACGGCGTGAAGAAAGCTAATCCACCCACATGCCTGTCCGCTTGTGCCAGCCGGCGATCGATTCCTCGGGATAGACGTCGAACACCTTGTCCTTCGGCCCGATATCGGGCTCGACCCAGTTCGCCTTGTATTTCAGCATCAGATGCACTTTTTCGGGCGGCTTCGGCAGGTCGCTGTCGATCGCCGAGGCGAAGGGATGCACCAGTTCCGGCCAGGTCGGGTCGTAGAGCCACAGCGCTGAGCCGCATTTGCGGCAAAAATTGCGCTCGCCGGTCGAGACCTCGCAGTTGGGATGCTCGTCGTCCTCGATCTCGGCGCGATAGACGCCAAGGTTTCTCTTGCCCCTGATGTTCAGCGTTTCGTAGTCGGCGCCGAGATTGATGGCGAAACCGCCGCCGCCCTGCTGCTTGCGGCAGATCGAGCAGTAGCACAGCATGAACGGCACGGGCGTGTGGCTTTCCACTTCGAAACGCACGGCGTTGCAGCGACAGGACCCCTTGAGCAGCACAGGCATGGCAAAATCTCCGACAGGATAGCCTCAACCTGTCAGCATGATTTTGGTTGCGGCGATGACAAGGCCAAATGCCGGTGACATGATCGCGGCATGGACAATGAACGCATCGCCGAACTGTTCGAGGGCCTCGGTCCGGTCAGCATCCGAAAACTGTTCGGCGGCAAGGGCATCTATTTCGACGGCGTCATCGTCGCCATTGTCCTGCGTGGCGAATTGCTGCTGAAAGCCGACGAGCAAAGCGCACCGGATTTCGAAGCCGCGGGCTGCCGGCAGTGGACCTACACCGGCACGCGCCACGGCAAGCTGGTGGCAATGCCCTACTGGAGCATTCCCGACAGCGCTTTTGACGATCCGGACGAAATGACGGTCTGGGCACGCCGCGCCTATGAGGCGGGGCGGCGCGCGGGGAAGTAGATTCCGGCAAGCGCGAGGCCGCCCCCTCATCCGGCCGCTTCGCGGCCACCTTCTCCCCGAGGGGAGAAGAGGTCGGCGTCGGCGCTGCAAGCTCCTCTCCCCTCGGGGAGAGGTCGGATTGCCCCGAATTGCTCTTTGCAATTCGGTTTTGGCAATCCGAGTGAGGGGGCCTTCGCCGCGTGAACTACAAGGCCTTGGCGATCTCAGCCGCCAGCCTTGCATTGTTCTCGACCAGCGCGATGTTGGTCTTCAGGCTGCGGCCGCCGGTGAGTTCGAGGATTTTTCCCAGCAGGAACGGTGTCACCGCTTTGCCGGTGACGTTGAGGTCTTCGGCCGCTTTCTGCGCGGCTTCGATGTAGCCCGCCATTTCTTCAGCGGGGATTTCGTGGTTTTCCGGCACCGGATTGGCAATCAGCAAGCCGCCGCCCAAACCCAGAGCCAGGCGCGTCTGATAGAAATGCGCGATGTCTTCCGGCTTGTGCAGCGTCAATGGCGCCCGGAACGGCGACTGCCGCGACCAGAAGGCCGGCATCGTCTCGCAGCCATGGCCGATAACGGGCACGCCGCGCGTCTCCAGCACTTCCAGCGTCTTTTCGATGTCGAGGATCGCCTTGGCGCCGGCCGAGACGACGATGACCGGCGTGCGCGCCAGTTCATCGAGGTCGGCCGAGATGTCGAAACTCTTTTCCGCGCCCTTGTGCACGCCGCCGATGCCGCCGGTGGCGAATACCTTTATCCCGACCATGTCAGCCGCGATCATGGTCGCCGCGACCGTGGTGCCCCCGGTGCGGCCTTGCGCGACGGCGAAGCCGAAATCGGCGCGCGACAGCTTCATGGCGCCACCCGTCATCGCCAGCGATTCGCGCTCGCCGTCGGAGAGGCCGATCTTGATGCGGCCGCCAATCACGGCGATCGTCGCCGGCACCGCGCCGCCGTCAGCGATGATCTTTTCGACATTGGCCGCCATGGCGCCATTGTCGGGATAGGGCATGCCATGGGTGATGATGGTGCTTTCGAGCGCCACCACCGGGCGCCCGTCGGCCAGGGCTTGCGCCACCGGTGCGTGGATATCGATGAAAGGGCGGGCGGTTTCTGGCGTCATCTCTGATCTTCAATCCGGAGTGCGGCGCATCCACTGCGCTCTATGAATTTGCCGGTCTCATGCCACTTCCCTGGCATCCGGCACAAGAGCCAGCGCCTCCGCGAAGCTCGCCGCGGTGAATTCGGGCACCGCGTTGGCGCTTTCGATGGCCAGGATTGCCGCCGCGACGCCTTCGCGCAGGGCCTGGCGCAACGGCAGGCCGCGCAGCAGCGCCGCGACCGTCGCGCCCGCCAGCGCGTCGCCGGCGCCGGTGACATCCGCGACTTTTCTGGGGGCAGGCGGCAGGATCGAGAAGGCGCCCGTACCGTCGAAACCCAGCACAGGGCCGCTGCCTGCCGTGACCACGCCGCTGGCAAGGCGGCTGCACCGCAACCCGTCGATCATTTCCCGCTCGCCGGCACTTGCGTTGACGCCGGCCAGCACAGCGGCCTCCCGTCGATTCATGAAGAGTTGGGCCAGTCCGCCGAGCACCGGTATCAGCCGCGTCACCTTGGCCGGGGAAATCGCGATGGCGAAAACCGGTTTACCGGCGGCGAGCGACAGCAACCCCTCCAGTGCGGCCGACGGCAGGTTGGCGTCGCACAGGATGGCATCCGCGGCGGCCACTTCCTGGCGTATCTTGGAACGCCTGATCTGCTTGGGAAAAGCCAGGTCGTACAATGCCATGTCGGCAAAGCCGACGATCAATTCGCCCTCGCGATCGATCAGCGCTGTGTAGCTCGGCGTGGCACGATCGAGGAACACCGCCGAAAGATCGGCGATGCCTGCCTCGGCGATGGCCCGTGAAACCGTATCGGCTGACGCATCGCCACCGCGCACCGAAAGCAGCGATGCGCAGAGGCCGCGCCGCACCATGCTGCGCAACGCATTGAAGACGCCACCGCCGACATCCTCGCGCATCGTGCCGGGATTGGAGGCGGCCGGCACATAGGGGCCGGACACTTGGCCACGCCGGTCGATATGGGCACCGCCCACGGCCAGTACCTTCAAGGAATCCACCATGGCGGCGATATGACCTTTGTTGTTGGGACCGCACAAGCGCTAGAGTGCGCGACAGAGCTTCGCATGCAGGACGGCGATTCGGCCGGGCGATACGATCGAGCCGTCTGGCCCAATGCGCGGCCTGTTCCTGCCCGGGCGGAGCCTGTTCCTGCCCGGGTTTGCGAGACAAAAAAAGAACAAATCAGGATAACGCTTGTTTTTCAACTGGTTGTCACCCCTTGCCAAATGAGAACAAAAAAGGTACAAAATGACAAGGATTACGGATTGTCCGGCCTTCATTGACGACCAAGGGGTGATGTATCATGGCTCAGAATTCTTTGCGGCTGGTAGAGGATAAGGCAGTGGACAAATCAAAGGCTCTGGATGCGGCGCTGTCGCAAATCGAGCGGGCTTTCGGCAAGGGCTCGATCATGCGGCTCGGCGCCAACGAGCAGGTCGTCGAGATCGAAACGGTGCCGACAGGCTCGCTCGGCCTCGACATCGCGCTCGGCGTCGGCGGTCTGCCGCGCGGCCGTATCATCGAGATCTACGGGCCGGAAAGCTCGGGCAAGACGACGCTGGCCCTGCATACCGTGGCCGAAGCCCAGAAGAAGGGCGGCATCTGCGCCTTCGTCGATGCCGAGCACGCGCTCGATCCGGTCTACGCCCGCAAACTCGGCGTCGATCTTGAAAACCTGCTGATCTCGCAGCCCGATACCGGCGAGCAGGCGCTGGAGATTTGCGACACGCTGGTGCGTTCCGGCGCCATCGACGTGCTGGTGGTCGATTCGGTGGCGGCGCTGACGCCGCGCGCCGAAATCGAGGGCGAGATGGGCGATTCGCTGCCCGGCCTGCAGGCCCGCCTAATGAGCCAGGCGCTGCGCAAGCTGACCGCCTCGATCTCGCGCTCCAACACCATGGTCATCTTCATCAACCAGATCCGCATGAAGATCGGCGTCATGTTCGGTTCGCCCGAGACGACGACCGGCGGCAACGCGCTGAAATTCTACGCCTCGGTGCGTCTAGACATCCGCCGTATCGGCTCGGTCAAGGATCGCGACGAGGTGGTCGGCAACCAGACCCGCGTCAAGGTGGTCAAGAATAAGCTGGCGCCGCCCTTCAAGGTGGTCGAGTTCGACATCATGTATGGCGAGGGCGTCTCCAAGACTGGCGAACTGGTCGATCTCGGCGTCAAGGCCGGTGTGGTCGAGAAGTCGGGCGCCTGGTTCTCCTATAATTCGCAGCGTCTCGGCCAGGGCCGCGAGAACGCCAAACTGTTCCTGCGCGACAATCCCGACACCGCGCGCGAGATCGAGCTGGCGCTCAGGCAGAATGCCGGGTTGATCGCCGAAAAGTTCCTCGAAAACGGTGGCTCAGAGGGCAATGGCGACGACGGTTTTGAGGACGAAGCCGGCGCGATGTAGGGCAGCGCCAGAGTTTGGCCATAAATCCAGCCTATTATCCGATGCTTAAGTAACAGAGTTCTGTAGTACCGCGTTCCAAACCGCCGGCCTTCGAGCCGGCGGTTTTCGTTTGCGTGCCTACGTAAGTGCCGGTGCAAAGCGCGAATTGGCCCAATTCCGTGTTTCTGGACAGGGTCAAGAGCTGCGGCTAAAAGGCCAACTCCATCTTCTAGAAAACACAGAGCCATCTCCCCGCCGGTCCGGCCGGCGGCTCTCTTGAAAAGGCAGTATCCATGAGTGGCGTCAACGAGATCCGGTCGACATTTCTCGACTATTTCCGCAAGGAGGGCCACGAGGTCGTGGCCTCGAGCCCGCTCGTGCCGCGCAACGATCCGACATTGATGTTCACCAATGCCGGCATGGTGCAGTTCAAGAACGTCTTCACCGGTTTGGAGAAGCGGCCCTATTCGCGTGCCACCACGGCGCAGAAAAGCGTTCGCGCCGGCGGCAAGCACAACGATCTCGACAATGTCGGCTATACCGCGCGCCACCTGACCTTCTTCGAGATGCTCGGCAATTTCTCCTTCGGCGATTATTTCAAGGAGCGCGCCATCGAGCTTGCCTGGAATCTCATCACCAAGGAATTCGGGCTGAAGAAGGACAAGCTGCTGGTCACCGTCTACCACACCGACGATGAGGCGGCCGGTTTCTGGAAGAAGATCGCCGGTTTCTCCGACGATCGCATCATCCGCATCCCGACCTCGGACAATTTCTGGGCGATGGGCGATACCGGACCCTGCGGCCCGTGCTCGGAAATCTTCATCGACCGTGGCGAGCACATCTGGGGCGGCCCTCCCGGCAGTCCGGAGGAGGATGGCGACCGGTTCCTCGAATTCTGGAACCTGGTGTTCATGCAGTATGAGCAGGTGACGAAGGAGGAGCGCGTCGACCTGCCGCGCCCGTCTATCGACACCGGCATGGGCCTGGAGCGCATGGCATCCATCCTGCAAGGGGTGGAGAGCATCTTCGAGACCGACCTGTTCCGTCATTTGATCGATGCGGCGTCCTCCGCGCTTGGGCGCGCGCCCGATGCGGAAACGGTTGCCTCCTACCGCGTCATTGCCGATCACCTGCGCTCGTCCTCCTTCCTTGTCGCCGATGGCGTGCTGCCGTCGAATGAAGGTCGCGGCTATGTGCTGCGCCGTATCATGCGCCGCGCCATGCGCCATGCGCAGTTGCTCGGCGCCCGCGATCCGTTGATGTGGAAGCTGGTGCCGGCGCTGGTGCGCGAGATGGGCCAGGCCTATCCGGAACTGGTGCGCGGCGAAACGATGATTACCGAGACCTTGAAACTCGAGGAGACACGGTTCCGCAAGACGCTGGTGCGCGGCCTCGGGCTGCTCTCCGAGGCGACGGAGAAGCTCGGCGCCGGCGACATGCTGGATGGCGAGACGGCATTCAAGCTCTATGACACCTATGGCTTTCCGCTCGACCTGACACAGGACGCGCTGCGCCAGCGCAGCATTTCGGTCGATCTTGCCGGATTTACCAATGCGATGGAGCAGCAGAAGGCGGAGGCGCGTAAGCACTGGGCCGGGTCCGGCGAGGCCGCCACCGAAACGGTTTGGTTCTCCGTGCGTGAAAAAACCGGCGCCACCGAATTCCTCGGCTACGAAACCGAGCAGGCTGAGGGCCTCATCCAGGCGCTGGTCAAGGACGGCAAGACCGTTGACAGCGCCGCCAAAGGCGATGCGGTCGCCGTGATCGTAAACCAGACGCCGTTCTATGGCGAATCCGGCGGCCAGATGGGCGACACCGGCGTAATCTCGGGTGAGGGGTTCTCGATCGAGATTTCCGACACGCAGAAGAAGGCCGATGGTCTGTTTGTGCATCTCGGCAAGGTGATCGCAGGCACGCTCAAGACGGGTGCCGCGGTCGAACTGAAGGTTGATCATGCCAGGCGTTCCAGGCTACGCGCCAACCATTCCGCGACGCATCTGATTCATGAGGCGCTGCGCGAGGTGCTGGGCACCCATGTCGCTCAAAAAGGCTCGCTGGTCGCGCCCGAGCGCCTGCGTTTCGATATCTCGCACAACAAGCCGATCTCTCCGCAGGAGCTTGAGGAGGTCGAGCGCATGGCCAATGAGATCGTCGTCCAAAACAGCCCGGTGACCACGCGCCTGATGTCGGTCGACGACGCCATTGCTGAGGGCGCGACGGCGCTGTTCGGCGAGAAGTATGGTGACGAGGTGCGCGTCGTCTCGATGGGCACGGGCGTTCATGGCGCCAAGGCCAACCGGCCTTATTCGGTCGAGCTCTGCGGCGGCACGCATGTCAGGGCGACCGGCGATATCGGCTTGGTGCGCATCGTTTCGGACGGCGCGGTCGCCGCAGGCGTGCGCCGCATCGAGGCGCTGACAGGCGAAGCCGCGCGGAAACATCTCGACGAGCAGGACAGGCGGCTGAAGGCGGCCGCCGCCACGCTGAAGATCTCGCCGGCCGATGTGCCAGCGCGCGTCGAAGCACTGCTCGAAGAGCGCAAGAAGCTCGAGAAGGACCTGGCCGAAGCGCGCAAGAAGCTGGCGCTGGGCGGCGGGTCGCCTGCCGATGCCCCGGCCGCCAGCGAGATCGTCGCTGGCGTCGGCTTCCTCGGCAAGGCGGTTTCCGGCGTCTCGCCGAAGGATTTGAAGCCGCTGGCCGACGCCGGCAAGACTTCGTTGGGCTCTGGCGTCGTCGTGTTCGTTGGCGCTGGCGAGGACAACAAGGCGAGCGTCGTGGTCGCCGTCACCGATGATCTCGTCAACCGCTTCAGCGCCGTCGACTTGGTGCGCGTCGCCTCCGCCGCATTGGGCGGGCAGGGCGGCGGCGGCCGTCCCGACATGGCCCAGGCCGGCGGACCGGATGCGTCGAAAGCCAACGATGCGATCGCGGCGGTAAGGGCGGCGCTGGAAGCGGCGTAAGCGTCGGATTGGACTTATTACGAAGGTTGGGAGGGGCGCTGCCCCGCAGCCATCTCAATCCTGTCAATCAACCTTGTCGGTGCGCGCAAAGCTTGCACGCACCGAGACACGCGCGTACCAGTCCCGGATATCCGCGAACCGCGCCAGCAAGTCGCGCCCCTCGATCACCTTGACGAAATAGCCGATCATCGGCGCCGCATGCAGGTCGGCCAACGTCAGCTGGTCGCCAAGCAGCCATGGCCCTTGTGCCTTCAGCGACGTCAGCACCCCGAGCACTGTTTCGGCTTGCCGCAGCCCGTCGGCGATCAGCGCCTCGTCGGGCGCTTCTTTTTCCAGCCGCTCGACAGCGACGTCCCAGACCATCGCCCGATAGGCATAGGCATCGAGCATGCCGATGATCTGGCCCATCCTGGCGTGGCCGCGCGCATCGGCAGGCTGCAGCGCCGGCCCATCGAAGGCCTCGTCGACATAGCGAGCGATCGCGCTGGTCTCGAACAGGCGGAACTCGTCGTGCTCGAAGGCCGGAATGCGGCCGAACGGATGGTGTTCGAGATACCAAGCCGGGACCCCCTCGGAGGCGAAGATGTCGAGCGGCACCAACTCGCAGTCGATGCCTTTCTCCGCCAGCGCCATCCGCGCGATGCGCACATACACACTGTAGTCCGCGCCGTAGAGGATTGGCTTGGTCACGCTGTCAGCCCTTAGCTTTCGCCGGCCCTAAAGACCGAAGGCTCCTTTCGGAGCCTTCGGCATTTGGAACTGCGGGTACCTACGCCATCGCCTTCTGCAAATTCTCGTCGATCTTGTCGAGGAAGCCGGTGGTCGATAACCAAGGCTGGTCGGGGCCAATCAAAAGCGACAGGTCCTTGGTCATAAAACCGCTCTCGACGGTTTGGATGCAGACCTTTTCCAGGGTCTCGGAAAAACGCTTCAGTTCGGCGTTGTCGTCGAGCTTGGCGCGGTGCGCCAGGCCCCGTGTCCAGGCGAAGATCGAGGCGATCGAATTGGTCGAGGTTTCCTCGCCCTTCTGATGCTGGCGATAGTGGCGGGTGACAGTGCCGTGCGCGGCTTCGGCTTCGACGGTCTTGCCATCCGGCGTCATCAGCACCGAGGTCATCAGGCCGAGCGACCCAAAACCCTGCGCAACCGTGTCGGACTGGACGTCGCCGTCATAGTTCTTGCAGGCCCAGACATAGCCGCCCGACCATTTCAGGCTCGACGCCACCATGTCGTCGATCAGGCGGTGCTCGTACCAAAGTTTCTTCGACTTGAACTCGGCCTCGAATTCAGCCTCGTAGACCTCCTGGAATATGTCCTTGAAGCGGCCGTCATAGGCCTTGAGGATGGTGTTCTTGGTCGACAGGTAGACCGGATAATTGCGCAGCAGCCCGTAGTTCAGCGACGCCCGGGCAAATTCGCGGATCGACTCGTCTAGATTGTACATGGCCATGGCGACACCGGCGCCGGGCGCATCGTACACGTCATGCTCGATCACCTGGCCATCCTCGCCGACGAATTTGATCGTCAGCTTGCCCTTGCCGGGGAAGCGGAAATCGGTGGCGCGATACTGGTCGCCGAAGGCATGACGGCCGACGATGATCGGCTTGGTCCAGCCGGGCACCAGGCGCGGCACGTTCTTCATGATGATCGGCTCGCGGAAGATGGTGCCGCCCAAAATGTTGCGGATGGTGCCGTTGGGCGATTTCCACATCTTCTTCAGCTTGAATTCCTCGACGCGCTGTTCGTCGGGGGTGATGGTCGCGCATTTCACGCCGACGCCGTATTTCTTGATGGCGTTGGCCGAATCGATCGTCACCTGGTCATTGGTGGCGTCGCGGTGCTCGATGCCGAGGTCGTAATATTCAAGCTTGAGGTCGAGATAAGGGTGGATCAGCTTGTCCTTGATGAACTGCCAGATGATGCGGGTCATCTCGTCGCCGTCGAGTTCGACGACCGGGTTCGCCACCTTGATCTTCGCCATGGAAAGAATGCCTCGTTGCTGGGAATGGGACGGCCTTGCCCGCGTGGCGTTGGCCGGGGATGCCGCCCGTATATCAAAGCGCTTTTGGCCACGCAAACGACCATCGGTCACGAATGCGAGGCCGTGACCCCTGCCATTTGCGAATGCTTCATTTTCCCGGTTGAATATGGCAGGGGACGCTGAAATGCCGCAAACAGCAGTTCATTGACAATCATGCCCATCACCAAAGATTCCATTAACCCCGCAGCCGCCGGCCCGGCGATCATTCTGGTCGAGCCGCAGCTTGGCGAGAACATCGGCATGGTCGCCCGCGCCATGGCCAATTTCGGACTTTCGGAGCTGCGCCTGGTCAACCCGCGCGACGGCTGGCCGAGCGAGAAGGCGCGCGCCGCCGCCAGCCGTGCCGACCATGTCATCGACGCCGTCAGGGTTTTTGACGACCTGGCCTCGGCGCTCGCCGACCTGAACTTCGTCTTCGCCACCACCGCCAGGCAGCGCGACGGCTTCAAATCCGTGCGCGGCCCGGTGGAAGCAGGCAGGATGCTGCGTGCCCGCTACGAAATGGGACAACGCACCGGCATCCTGTTCGGACGCGAACGCTTCGGTCTCTACAATGACGAGGTTGGCCTCGCCGACGAGATCGTCACTTTCCCGGTCGATCCCGACTTCTCCTCGCTCAACATCGCCCAGGCGGCCTTGCTGATGTCCTATGAGTGGATGAAGTCGGGCCTGGAGGACGAGACCAGGACAAACTTTACGGGGCCTGAGATGAAGCCTGCAAGCAAGGAAGAATTGCACGGCCTGTTCGCCTATTTGGAAGGCGCGTTGGAAGCGCGCGGCTATTTCCGGCCGGCGCCGAAGAAGCCGAAAATGGTCGACAATCTGCGCGCCGTGCTGACGCGCGCCGGCTTTGCCGAACCGGAGCTCAAGGTGTTGCGCGGCATCATCTCGTCACTAGACCGGTTCTCACCGGCGATGCCGCGCGGCGATGGCTCGCCGGGCGATGATCCGAGGCGTTTGCCCGCGGCCGCCGCGCGCGCCCGCAAGGCGGAGGCTGCTGGCCGGGTGGTGCCGGACGCCAACGGCGACGACGCGGACACGCCGCCGCTCGGCGGCAAGGGAACCGACAATGACTGACCAGCCGATCCTGATGTTCGATTCCGGCGTCGGCGGGCTCACCGTTTTGCGCGAGGCGCGCGTGCTGATGCCCGACCGGCGCTTCATCTATGTCGCCGACGATGCCGCCTTTCCTTTTGGCGCCTGGGAAGAGCCGGCGCTGCGGACCCATATACTGGAGCTGTTCGCCAGACTGCTCGACCGCTTTGCGCCGGCCCTTTCGGTCATCGCCTGCAACACCGCCTCAACGCTGGTGATCGACGCGCTGCGCGATACCTTTCCCGGCCATCCCTTTGTCGGCACGGTGCCGGCGGTCAAGCCGGCGGCCGAGCGCACGCGCTCGGGCCTGGTCTCGGTGTTGGCGACCCCGGGCACGGTAAAGCGCCAGTACACGCGCGACCTGATCGCCAAATGGGCGCAGAAATGCCATGTCCGCCTGGTCGGCAGCGACAGGCTGGCGGGCCTGTCCGAAGCCTATATGCGCGAGGGCTTCGTCGACGAGGAGGCCGTGCGCGCCGAGATCGCGCCATGCTTCATCGAGCGTGACGGCATGCGCACCGATATCGTTGTGCTGGCCTGCACGCACTATCCCTTTCTGGTCAATCGCATGCGCAAGACCGCGCCCTGGCCGGTCGACTGGATCGATCCGGCCGAGGCGATCGCACGGCGCGTCCTTTCGCTGCTGCCGCCTATCGATGGGGCGCTGCCGCAAGGCGAGTCCGATATCGCGGTCTTCACCTCGGGCAAGGCGGATTTCGCCGTCAGCCGCCTTATGCAGGGCTTTGGGCTGACCGTGCACTTAGACAGTGGCGGAGATGCCCGCCACTCAAACAGGTTCGAAGACGATGCTGCGTCGATCCGGATCGGCCAGGACCAGCCTTAGCGTCAGGCCGTCGCCCTGTCTGAGGCCGGAGGCCTTTACGGTGGCGACGACAGGCATGTCGGCAAGCTGAACACGCACGCCATGGTCGACGAAGTCGGTGACGACGGCTTTGAAAATCTCCCCCTCGCGTCCCCTGAGCATTATTGCCTCGGCAAGGTCGATGGCCGCATGGTTGATCTGCGAAGCGCGGCTATCCGCACGTCCCATAGCCTTCGGCAATCTGGCGAATGCGTCGGTGACAGCCTGGGGCACGGGCTGGCCGTTGGCGATAGCCAGCGCGCAGCGCACGACATAGCGATCGGCAAGCCGTCGGAGTGGTGCCGTTGCATGGGCATAGGTCGCAGCCATGGCCTCATGCCATGGGACAACGCCGTCGTAATAGGGTTGATAAGACGCGCCGGGGCTTGCATGGCGGATTTCCAGCATCAGTGCTGCTTGTCGCGGATCGGTCGGATCGAGGGTTCGCTGATAGTCTCGCAAACCGGTGGAGGCCGGCCAGGACAGTCCGAGAGCCTGTGCCGCGTTGCGCAATCTTTGAACCTTGAAAGCATCCGGCCCCGACATCACCCGGAACAAGCCGGTGTGGTGCGCAAGCATGGCATCGGCAATCGCCATGTTGGCGGCCAGCGAAAGTGCTGCGTTGTCCTGCTCGGATTGCAGCAGCGGTCTGAACGAAAGCCGGTATGTGCCATCGGCAAGCCTTTCCACCTCCTGCTCGGGTGGGTCGACGCGGGAAGCCCCGCGACGCTGTTCGTTCATTGCCATGCGCAACGCCATTTCGGCAAAGCCGGCCGGAACGTCGGAAGCCTTCACGCTGTCGTAGGCGAGCTTGGCGCGGCTTTGAATGATTGCCCGCTCCGCACCGTCCAACTTCGTTGCACCGTCCTGCGCAATCCGGACCGTGAAGATAACAGCTGGACGGGGTCTATCCGGCAACAGGCTTGCCGCACCCTCGGCAATCACCGGCGGGTAGAGTCCGGCCTTGCCGTCCGGCAAGTAAAATGTCTCGCCGCGCGTCCAGGCTTCGAGATCCACCGCGTCGCCGTCCTCGACGAACCAGGCCACGTCGGCAATGGCATAATGCAGCAGAAGATCACCACCGCTCGCCTCGATCGAGAACGCCTGATCGAGATCGGTGGAGGCAGCCGGATCGAGCGTGACGAAGGGCATCGCCCTTCGATCGGCATGCTGGTCGGGCACGCGTTTGGCCGCCGCCTCCGCCGCGGCAACTACATCAGCCGGAAATCCATCCGGCACGTGTAATTCGGTGCGGATTTTCGCCAGGCCGGTGGAGAGAGCCTGTGAGGGATCGGTCAGGGATTTCATTCAGCCGTCCTACACTGGGGTTCCGGACACGGGAAGGTACCAACGAAAATCGCCAAGGCCGGCCACCGGCTGGCACCGAGCGGACCGGAATGGGCCACTGGCGCTGGAACCGCCGCCGAAGCGCGGCGTTTCTCCTGACAGCAAAGGAGAACCGCCATGCCAGCCACCTCGAAAGCCCAGCAGAAGGCCGCCGGCGCCGCACTCTCCGCCAAACGTGGCGAGACCAAGAAGAGCGAGCTCAAAGGCGCTTCCAAGGGCATGTATGAATCGATGAATGAAAAGCAGCTCGAGGAATTCGCCGAGACCAAGCGCAAGGGACTACCGGAGAAAAAATCCCAGGATTGAGCGCTTCGAGCCAGACTATCTTGGAAATGAAAAAGGGCCAGCGACGTTCGCTGGCCCTTTGGGATTGTTGCTTGAACAGCCTACCAGCGGTGGCAGCGCCGAATTCTCTCGACAATCACCCTGCGATGACCATGCCGCCACACCACTCTCTTTTTGACGATGACCCGGCAGACCTGTTTGTGGCCATGCCAATGACGCGCCATGGCCGGCTCCGGCGCCACCCCCATCGATCCTGCAAGCACCGCGGCGCCTGCCAGGGTAAGGAAGAACTTCTTCATGCAATTGGGCTCCTCTAGCTCCAGTCCCTTCCTGGTGCCGCTGGCGCAAAACCTCCCGCCACATCCGGCATCGCATCAACGTCGCAAACGCTACATGGTTGTGATTGGCCACGCTACTCACAAGCTTGACATCGGTTAAATCTCGGTTTAACCAGCCGCCAACGCCGGGCAGCGATGTCCGGTGTTTCTTTTATATACGCAAAGTCAGTCACCCTATTTGTTCTGGCCTTGTTTGAACTGACGTGTCCCGTGGGTTTTCCGCCGCGTTGCGTGGGAAAACCCTGTCAGGTCTCGAAAACGGAGGCCAGAGGAGGGCGCGTTTCCTTCACCCGGACCATGAGGTGCCGGGTGTGCTGTTTTGAAAAGGGAATGCGATGAGCAAGCGCGAATCCGCGAAATACAAGATCGACCGCCGTCTCGGCGAAAATATCTGGGGCCGCCCGAAGTCCCCGGTCAACAAGCGTGAATACGGCCCCGGCCAGCATGGCCAGCGCCGCAAGGGCAAGCTTTCCGATTTCGGCCTGCAGCTGCGCGCCAAGCAGAAGCTGAAGGGTCACTATGGCGACGTTTCGGAAAAGCAGTTCCGCAAGGTCTATGAAGAGGCCGATCGCCGCAAGGGCGACACCTCGGAGAACCTGATCGGCCTGCTCGAATCGCGTCTCGACGCGGTCGTCTACCGCTCCAAGTTCGTACCGACCATCTTCGCCGCCCGTCAGTTCGTCAACCACGGCCACGTCAACGTCAACGGCAAGCGCGTCAACATTGGCTCGTACCGCTGCAAGCCGGGCGATGTCATCGAAGTGCGCGAAAAGTCGAAGCAGCTGGTCATTGTCCTGGAGTCGGTCGGGCTCGCCGAGCGCGACGTGCCGGACTACATCGAAGCCGATCACAACAAGATGGTCGCGACCTTCTCGCGCATCCCGGGCCTCGCCGACGTTCCATTCGCCGTGCAGATGGAACCGAACCTGGTCGTCGAATTCTACTCGCGCTAAGCGAAGGCTTTTCTGCGATATCGGAAAGGCCGCCTTCGAGGCGGCCTTTTTTGTTTTCGGGCATCCGCTTTGCCGTTTCGATTTTCCGGCCGATGCGTTAATCCGGGCGGAAGTCACATTTCCGGGGCCGTCGCGCCATGAACATGCTGCCAGACATCGAAACGCTTGAACCGGTCGCCGACGGTGGTTTCCATCCGCTGTTCGCCGATGTGTCTTCCTCGGTCGAGTTCAACAAATTGCGCAAGCGGCTGCTGCGGCTGACCCGCCAGGCGATCGAGGATTTTTCGATGGTGAAGCCCGGTGAGCGCTGGCTGGTCGCGCTGTCGGGCGGCAAGGATTCCTACGGTCTGCTTGCCATGCTGCTTGATCTCAAATGGCGCGGGATGCTGTCGGTCGAGTTGCTGGCCTGCAACCTCGACCAGGGTCAGCCGAATTTCCCCAAGCACATCCTGCCCGACTATCTCGACGCCAACGGCATAGCCCACCGTATCGAATACCGGGACACCTACTCGGTCGTCACCGACAAGCTCCCGGAGGGCAGCACCTATTGCTCGCTCTGCTCGCGGCTGCGGCGCGGCCATCTCTACAGGATCGCCCGCGAGGAGGGCTGCTCGGCCCTGGTCCTCGGCCATCATCGCGAGGATATTCTCGAAACTTTTTTCATGAACCTGTTCCATGGCGGCCGGCTTGCCGCCATGCCGCCAAAACTGCTCAACGACGACGGCGACGTCATGGTGCTGCGGCCGCTGAGCTACTGCGCCGAAATCGACCTGGAGAAATTCGCTGCCGCGATGCGGTTCCCGATCATCCCTTGCGATCTCTGCGGCAGCCAGGAAGGGCTGCAGCGCAACGCCATGAAGGCGATGCTCGAAGACATCGAAAAGCGCATGCCTGGCCGCAAGGACACGATGATCCGCGCCCTGTCCAACACCAGGCCGTCGCATTTGCTCGACCGAAAGCTGTTCGATTTCGCCGCCCTCAATGAAACCCTCGCGACCAGGCAAGACATTTCCGATGACATTTGACGACACCGCGATCGACTGGCTGGCCGGTATTCTGGCCGAGGCAGCCCAGGCTGAAATCATGCCGCGCTTTCGCCGGCTGGGCGACGGCGATATCCGCCAGAAGACTTCCGCAGCCGACTTGGTGACGGAGGCGGATGTCAACGCCGAGCGGCTGATCACCGCCAGGCTGCGCGAGCGCTATCCCTCGGCCATGATGGTGGGCGAGGAGGCCTGCTCCGAAAATCCGGCGCTGCTCGATGGCTTGGGCGACGCCGAACTGGCATTCACCATCGATCCGGTGGACGGCACCTTCAATTTCGCATCCGGCGTACCGCTGTTCGGCGTCATGCTGGCGGTCGTGGTCAGGGGCGAGACGGTCGCGGGCATCATCCATGATCCGGTGGGCAAGGATTGGCTCATCGCCGCCAGGGGCGCCGGCAGCCATATCAGGCATGCCCATGGCACCCTGGAAAAAGTGCATGTGGCGGCACCCGTGCCGATCTCGCAGATGACCGGCGCGATCTCCTGGCAATATCTCGACGAACCGGAGCGCTCACGCCTTGCACGCAACCAGACCAAGGCACTGTCGCAGTTCGCTTATCGCTGCGCCGCGCACGAATATCGGCTGCTGGCGAGCGGGCACGCGCATTTTATCGTCTACAACAAGCTGATGCCCTGGGATCACCTGCCTGGCGTGCTGATCCATCAGGAAGCCGGCGGCCATGCCGCGCGCATCGACGGCAGCGCCTATCTGCCCTCGCATGTCGACGGCGGCCTGCTTGTCGCGCCGGACCAGGACAGCTGGCAGGAGCTGCGCCGCGAGCTGTGGGCGCAATAGGTTAAGTTCGACGCGGCGTCTGCGGCAGATCTAGTGCAGGTCGGTGACGTGCCCTGAGACGGGTGCGTTCTGCGGCTGGAACATCTTGCCGCGCTCGGCAATCAGGATCATCAGCAGCGCGGCAACCGAGACGCTGCAGAACCCGGCGGCCAGTGGCGTCACCGTGCCGTTGAAAGCCTGGCCGATCAGCGTGCCGAGAATGCCGCCGAGAAACGTCTGCATGAACCCCAGGATGGATGACGCCGTGCCGGCCAGTTGGCCAAGCGGCTCCATGGCCAACGCGTTGAAATTGGCGCCGAGGCAGCCAAACGGAAGCATGGCGCCGGCAAAGAAGGTGATGAACAGCCAGAGCGGCATCTTCGTTTCCAGTGAAACCACCAGCCAGGCCAGGCTGATCACCAGAAACAGCAGCAGTGCGCTTTGCGACAGGCGGCGCATGCCGACGCGGCCGACGAGGCGCGAGTTGAGATAATTGGAGAAGGCGAGCACGCCCGCGACACCGGCGAAGATGACCGGAAACATCTCGCCGACGTTGAACACGTTGACATAGATCTGCTGCGCCGAGGCGATGAAGCCGAACATGGCGCCGAAGATGAACGTGCTGGCGAAGGCATAGCAGAGCGCGATGCGGTTGGTGAGCACGATGCGGAAGCCGCCGACAATGGAGGAGACCGTCAGTGCCCGGCGATATCCGGGATGCAGCGTCTCGGGCAGGCGCAGCAGCGACCATGCCGACACAATCAGGGCGCCGACGGCCATGGTGACGAATATCCAATGCCAGGTCGCGAACAGCATGATGAACTGGCCGATGCCCGGCGCCACGACCGGAATGGCCATGAACACCATGAAGATCAGCGACATGACTTCGGCCATACGCCGGCCATCGAACGTATCGCGCACGATCGAGACCGCGATGACGCGCGTGGCGGCCGCGCCGATGCCTTGCACGACACGACATAGCAAAAGTGTTTCAAAGCTGGGCGCGATCGCGGCCGCGGCGGCCGCCGCCACATAGATGATCAGGCCGGCGACGAGCGGCGAACGGCGTCCGAACCGGTCCGAGATCGGCCCGAAGAACAGTTGGCCACCGCCGAAACCCAGTATGTAGGCGGTGATCACATATTGCCGGTGGTTTTCATTCTCGACGCCGAGCGAGGCGCCAATCTGCTGCAGCGCCGGCAGCATGATGTCGATGGCCAGCGAATTGAGCGCCATCAGCGCCGCGCAGAGCGCGATGAACTCCCAGCGCGGAATGGGCAATTGGCTTGCCCCGGGCAAGGCGCTTGCCCCGGGCAAGGCGCTTGCCCCTTGCGGCGCTGATTTCTGCTGGTCCACGGCAAGTCCGATCTCTCAAACGAAAATGCGCCGGCGGGCCGGCGCATTGGCTCGTCCTGGTCCCGGTGTCCGGGATTTAAAATTGCCGAGGTGGGCTGCCCCGGTGCCCAAGGCATGTCGGTGTCGACATGCCTTGGCTGAATTAGGCGGCGCCTTTGACGCTGACGCCCTTCTCGACCAGGAAGGTCTGCAACTCGCCGGCCTGGAACATTTCACGGATGATGTCGCAGCCGCCGACGAATTCGCCCTTGACGTAGAGCTGCGGGATCGTCGGCCAGTTGGAATAATCCTTGATGCCCTGGCGCAGTTCGGCGGAGTCCAGGACGTTCACGCCTTTGTAGTCGGCGCCGATATAGTCGAGGATCTGGACGACCTGGCCGGAAAATCCGCATTGCGGAAAGCCGGGCGTGCCCTTCATGAAAAGGACGACGTCGTTGCCCTTCACTTCGTTGTCGATGTAGTCGTTGATGCCGCTCATGGAATATCCTTTCACGCCTGTGGGAGTCAGGCTCGAAGCATGTCTTTCAAATAAACCCATAGGTTGCCCGAAACAAGACTTTAGCCATGCCATCACCCGAATGGTGCAAAGGATGGGCTGTTTTGGGCCAAGCGTGTCGGGTGGAAATGGCTCAGTCGGGAACGCTGGTCTGCAGTGCCAGCGCGTGCAGCACGCCGCCCATATTGCCCTTCAGCGCGTCATAGACCATCTGATGCTGCTGGACGCGGGTTTTTCCGCGAAAGCTCTCGGCCACGACTTCGGCCGCGTAGTGGTCGCCATCGCCGGCGAGGTCGCGGATCGTCACGCGGGCGTCCGGTATGCCCTCCTTGATCAGTTTTTCGATGTCGTGGGCGTCCATTGCCATTGCAGAAATTCCTGTTTCGGGAGGGCGGCGCGCGGCGGCCCATACGATGAGAGTCGGGCGAGCCTAAAGCCTTTCCAATCCGGATTGAAGCGGTTCCGTCCGGAGTTCGTTCTGTTGGTGTTCAGGAGATGGTTTCACCCGGCCCCTGCGCCGGCTCGTCCTCGCGCATCGAGAAGGCGCGGCCCAGACTGAAAACCAGCACGTAGAGCGGGGTGTTGACCGCCAGGTTGGCGATCGGCAGATAGCTGGTCATCCGCCAGGCGGGCGAGAAGAACGGCTGGCCGTAGCCATCGCAGACAAGCGAAGAGCCATACTCCCACAAGGCTCCCAAAACAGCCGAGATGGCGAAAAGCTTGATGCAGGTGATGATATGCCTGGCTCGCGCTGGCTCCGGCAGGAGCCGGTTCCAAAGCACCAGACAGACAATCGGAACCGCATAGATGAGGTTCTGCAGGACCAGCATCGGAAGCGTATCGTTGGCCGCGGCGAGAAACTCGGCGCGTGTTTCCAGCCTCGGGCAAACCTCGCTCGAGGTCGTCGACAGCAGGAAGAAGACGAACGGTCCAAGGCACCAGAAGAAGAACAGCGACGGCCAGAAGACGACTGCAAGCAGCGCTCGTAGGGCCAGTTTCTTATGATTGAGCAGGATCTTTTCCGAAAATCGGTTTTCACTTTTCGGGATCATGCTCTCGTCAACTGGCCTGATCCATGAAGCGCGGGAACCAGCCTTCATGGGCGGCGGTCAGATCGCTGACCGGGACCTCCCTGGCATCGCCGAGCTTCAGCGCGTTGCCGCCCGTCGAGCCGATCCACGGCGCGAAGATGCCGAGTTCGCCCTGCTGCTTGCGAATAGCGTCCCATTCATCGCCATGCGGATCGATCGACAGCGTCAGGAGATAGCGGCCCTGGTCTTCGCCGAACCAGACCGGGATCGGATCGGTGCCGACCAGTCCGGGAACGGTCGCGCCGATGCCGGACGCCATCGCCATTTCGGCCAGCGCCACCGCGATGCCGCCGTCGGAGACGTCATGCGCCGCCGTGACGATGCCGGACGCGATCAACGAGCGCACATGGTCGCCGACACGCTTCTCGTGCTCCAGGTCGACCGGCGGAGGCGGGCCATCGCTGCGGCCATGGACATCGCGCATATACGCCGACTGGCCAAGATGCGTTCCCCAGGAAGCCGGCGCGCCGACCAGCAGGATCATCTGGCCTTCCGCGGCGAAGCCGATCCGGGCCATCTTCGACCAATCCGATATCAGGCCGACGCCGCCGATGGTCGGTGTCGGCAGGATGCCCTGGCCGTTGGTCTCGTTGTAGAGCGAGACGTTGCCCGACACGATCGGGAAACCGAGCGCCCGGCAGGCATCGCCAATGCCTTTCACCGCGCCGACCAACTGGCCCATGATTTCTGGCCGTTCGGGATTGCCGAAATTGAGATTGTCGGTGGCCGCGAGCGGCAGCGCCCCCGTGGCGGTCAGGTTGCGCCAGCATTCGGCGACGGCCTGCTTGCCGCCCTCATAGGGATCGGCTTCGCAGTAGCGCGGCGTCACGTCGGAGGAGAAGGCCAGCGCCTTGGTCGGATGTCCTTCGACGCGCACCACGCCGGCATCGCCGCCCGGAAGCTGCAGCGAATTGCCCTGGATCAGCGTGTCGTATTGTTCCCACACCCAGCGACGCGAAGACAGGTCCGGTCCGCCAAGCAGCTTCAGCAGCGCATCGGCGAGGTCGGCTTGCGGGATATCGTTGGCGGCAAGCGGCGCCGGCTTCTTCGGCTCGACCCACGGGCGATCGTATTCCGGTGCCTTGTCGCCAAGGTCCTTGATCGGCAGGTCGGCGACCTCGTCGCCCTGGTGCCGCACGCGGAAGCGCAGATCGTCGGTGGTCTTGCCGACGATGGCAAAGTCGAGGCCCCATTTGTGGAAGATCGCCTCGGCTTCCTTTTCCTTTTCGGGGCGCAGCACCATCAGCATGCGCTCCTGGCTTTCCGACAGCATCATCTCGTAGGCGCTCATGCGCTCTTCGCGCACCGGCACCTTGTCGAGGTCGAGCTCGATCCCGAGGTCGCCCTTGGCGCCCATCTCGACCGCCGAACAGGTAAGGCCGGCCGCACCCATGTCCTGGATGGCGATGACCGCGCCCGAGGCCATCAGTTCGAGAGAGGCCTCGAGCAGGCATTTTTCGGTGAAGGGATCGCCGACCTGCACGGTCGGGCGCTTCTCGTCGATCTTGTCGTCGAACTCGGCCGAGGCCATGGTGGCGCCGCCGACGCCGTCGCGGCCGGTCTTGGCGCCGAGATAGACGACCGGCAGGCCGACCCCCTTTGCCTCTGACAGGAAGATGGCGTCCGTCTTGGCAAGGCCCGCGGCAAAGGCATTGACGAGGATGTTGCCGTTGTAGCGCGCGTCGAAATTGACCTCGCCGCCGACCGTCGGCACACCGAAGGCATTGCCGTAGCCGCCGACGCCGGAAACCACTCCGGCGACGAGATGCCTGGTCTTGGGATGGTCGGGAGCACCGAAGCGCAGCGCGTTCATGGCCGCGATCGGCCGCGCGCCCATGGTGAAGACGTCGCGCAAGATGCCGCCGACGCCGGTCGCCGCACCCTGATAAGGCTCGATGAAGGACGGGTGGTTGTGGCTTTCCATCTTGAAGACGACGCAGTCGCCGTCACCGATGTCGACCACGCCGGCATTCTCGCCCGGGCCCTGGATGACCTGCGGACCGGTGGTCGGCAAGGTGCGCAGCCATTTCTTCGAGGATTTGTAGGAGCAGTGCTCGTTCCACATCGCCGAGAAGATGCCGAGTTCGGTAAAGCTCGGTTCACGTCCGACGAGGTCGAGAATGCGCTGATATTCATCGGGCTTCAGCCCATGCGCGGCGATGAGGTCCTGGGTGATCGGCACGGAATTGGAAATGGTCATGGGCGGCGATTTATGTCCATGGAGCAGGGATTTTTGAGTCTCCTCTTATCGCAAGCTTTGCGGCCGATACACCCGTCGGAGAAGGAAAAAGGCAGAAAGCAACAGGGTGATGCGCGCGATAAATCGTGGCAGGCCCTCCCTTGAGCCACGAAAGGCACCCCGACCAGCGATTGAGCTCCCCCAAAAGCCAAATGGGGAACGCCATGATGTCCCAGCCGTTAGGTCCTATCACTCAGGAGACAGGACGATGGCTACCAAGCAAGGCAAGAACGACAATCGCCTCTCGGACAAGGAGGCTCTCCATATCGCGGAGACCACCGACGTTTCGCCCCGGCAAGCCAAGGAATTGGCTGAGAAGCACGGCAAGGACAAGGCAGAGAAGGAAGCCAAGAACTTCAAGGCCGAAGGCTGATCCGGTCCGGTTCTGACAAGTCTCGGTTTCGCGAAGGCGGCGTCTCGAGGCAAGCAGGGCGGGTGGCCGCGCATGGCTCAGGAAAAACTGTCGTAGCCTGCGCGGCCCTCGTCCAGCAGCCGCCTGATCACCGCGACGCCGCCGGCAATATCCTCGCGCCGCCTTGGCTGCGAAACGCCAAAGCGCACCCCATGGAAAACCCGCTCCGAGCGCCCCGCCTTGAACTCATCCTCATCGTCGATCAGCACGCCGTGCTCCAAGCAGGCATTCTTGAACGTGCCGGAAAGCCAGGGATCGGGCAGGGTGAGCCAGACGAACGGCACCTTGTCGTGCGATTTGAATGAGAAGCCCGTCAAGCTTTCGCGCACCATGGCCATGCGGGCGCTGATCTCCGCGATGCTGCGCTCGCGGATTTCGCTGGCCTGGCCGGAAAGCACCAGCCGGGCATTCACCTCCGCCAACAGGAATGGCATGCCGCCGGTCATCATCTTATGAGCGACCCGGATGCGGTGGCGATAGGCGGGCGGGCAGGAGAGCCAGCCGCCGCGCAGGCCGGCCGCGACCGATTTTGACAGGCCACCTGCAATGATGGTGCGTTCGGGCGCAAATTCGGCAAGCAGCGGTGTCGGGTCGTCGGTCAGATGGCCGTAGAGGTCATCCTCGATCAGGATGACGTTGTATTCACGAGCGACACGCGCGATCGCCTCACGGCGCGCCGACGACAAGGTCACCAAGGTCGGATTCTGCGCCGTTGGCATCAGAAATATCATCTTGGGATGCTTTTGCGCGCAGACGCGTTCGAAATCCGCTGGATCAAGGCCTTCATCGTCCGAGGCCACCAGCGCGGTGCGCCGGCCAATCAGTCCGGCGCTGCGGGAAATCTGCGAGTAGGTGAGGTGCTCGAAGGCGACATAGTCGCCGGGCGTGGTGAGGGCCGCGATCGCGGCCATCACCGCGGCATGAGTGCCGAGGGTGGGGACGATTGTATCGACCGCTGGCCGGAAGGCGTTCCGTGACAGCCACCGGGCGCCGGCTTCGTACCAGCGATCCGGGAAATCGCGCGTGTAGCTCGAAATCTCATGCGGATGGTCCTGCGCGGCGCGCGCCAGGACGTCGGCAACAATGGCGCCCTGGCCGATGTCAGGGGCGGCCGTGCTGTCGAAACGCAGCTTGTCCTTGGGGGCATCGGCATAACGCGTGCCTTCGACGCTGGTGTCGGGCTCCTCTGGCCTTGTAACGCCAATGTTCTCTCCCAGCACATAGGTCCCCCGTCCGACCTCACCACTGACTAGACCGCGCTCACGCAGCAATTGATAGGCCCGGCCGACCGTGCCGACCGTGGCGCCGATGTCGTAGGCGAGGTCGCGCTGTGGCGGCAGCTTTGCCCCCGCACCGATCGCACCCCGGTCGATATCCGCTTCAATGGCGTCTGCGAGGCGCTGATACAGCGGACCTGAACCCGTGAGATCTGGAACCCAATTTGTCATGGTGACAATTTTCTATATTGCACCGTTTTGGGAGTCAATACATATCAATAGCGCGCTAAAAAGGGTGCAATTGATATTTTGGCAGAAGAAGATGGATACAATCGGAACATTCCGCCACCCGAGAACCGAATTGCTTGGCCAACCTGCTCTCCCGTCCAGGCAGCGCGGCTTCGCCGGCCGACTTGTGCAAGTGGTCAGGTCGCTGGCGAAATGGATCGACCATCTGCTGGAGCGCCGGCGCGGCCGGCTGGCACTGCTGGAGATGACCGACGATCAACTCAAGGATATCGGCATCTCGCGCTGCGACGCTCACCGCGAAGGCATTAAGCCGCTCTGGGAATAGGGACCGGTCTATCGGGTGCTTTTGCTCCTGAGACGCCCGATGCCGTGATCGACGAAAACGGCGACGACGCATATCGCCACGAACAGCGCGGTGATGGCGAGCGCCGCTATAGTGACGCTCTCAACGCCATTCCTGGCGATATCGAGGAAGGGGTAGGGCACCTCGCCCGCCAGCGGCGCCCGCGCCAGCGCATAGGCCAGATAGGCGATGGGATAGACAACCCACCAGGAAATATCGCTCCATCTCGTCTTGCCATCGGCGCCTGATATCAGCCACCACAGCACGAACAGTACCGGCGTCACGTAGTGCAGCAGGACGTCGCAAAGCAGGAACAGGCCCTGTGGCTGCCAGAGCCGCGCCAGCACCGTGGCATAGACGATGAAGACCAGGGTAATCGATGCGGCGACGCCCGCGCGCATCCGTGGTCCGGCAAAGGCCGGCAGCCACGACGCATGGCCGTTGGATGACAACAGCGAGGTGTGGACCAGCACCGCGCCAATGTTGGTCAGGATGGTGAAGAAGCTGAAATAGAACACGATCGAACCAAACAGGCCGCGGCCCGCTTCCATCGACGCTGGAATGGTGATCGAGAACTGCAGGGCAAGCGCTATCAGGCCAACAACCAATCCCGCGATCTGCAGGAACCGGCCCATGGCTGGCTCAGGCGGTGGCTGCGCAGGCCGGATTGCCCGCCTGCCAGCGCGCTACATCCGAGCTGATGCGTGCGCCAAGCGGGTCGTTCATCAACGGTCCGAAGACGTCGACATGGCTTGAATTCCCCTGCGCCTGCACGACCAGCAGCGGTTTGCCGCCATAGTGCTTGGCCGGCACCAGAAGGAAGCGCGGCTGGCCGCTGAACGAGTTCAACTCATTGGCCATCTGATACTGCTTGAAGGCCGGGTCCTTGCTGGCGATCCAGCATTTGTGGGCCGATATCGCTACCTGTTCCATCGCCAGCAGCGCGGCACTTTTGCCCGACGGCATGGGCGTGCTCTTGGGGCTCGACTGGCACGATGCCAGCGCAAACCCCGCCGCGGCGACGATGGCAATCGTCCTCGTCTTGATCAAGCGGCACCCATTTCAAGTTCGGACAGAAAGATCTTGAGGCCGTCGGTCATCTCGCCCCACACCCTGGACAATGCGGGGTGCTGCGAGGCGATCTGCTCATAGGCATCGAATTTGGGATAGGCGTCGAGCAGGTCATGGCGGCCTGTCATGGCGCGGGAGTTGTTGAGGATGAACCGCGTCGGTGTCAGCCAGGCATCGGCGAAACTGATGTCGCTACCGAGCGCGAAGGGGCCCTGCGCCATGCGTGCCTCGATGGCCGCCAGCCCATGGTGGAGACGGGCGAATTGGGCGTCGATCTCGGCGGTGTTGCGCTTCGGCACGAAATGCAGCTCGAAAAGCTTCATCGTCGGCGTCAGCACATCGAGATCGGTGATGCGGGCGAACATGCGCACCAGCGCGCGGTCCTTCGAATCGGGCGGCAACAGCGCCGGTTCGGGAAACCGCTCCTCAAGATATTCGGCGATGACCACCGATTCGACGATCGTTTCGCCCGAGCCGGTGATCAGAACCGGAATCCGGTTCATCGGCGAGATGGCGCGAAACTCTTCGGGGATCGGAAAACCCGGTGGCGGCGCGATGATCTTGAGCGGCACGTCCTTGATATAGGCCAGTGCCCGCACGATCGAAGAGTAGGGCGACAGCGGCCGCGAATAGAGCTTCATGACCGTCTCTCCCTCACGCTATGATTTTGAATTGCCGCAATTCTTAAGGTTGCGG
This sequence comes from Mesorhizobium sp. WSM3626, assembly GCF_000513935.1. Taxonomy (GTDB): domain Bacteria; phylum Pseudomonadota; class Alphaproteobacteria; order Rhizobiales; family Rhizobiaceae; genus Mesorhizobium; species Mesorhizobium salmacidum. The sequence continues at coordinate 133,761 of NZ_AZUY01000012.1, forward strand.
TTGTAAACTTCAAGCGGCAATGCCCAGGGCGCCTTCGAACAGCGCCCTTCCGTCATTGCCGCCATGCGCTGCTTCTATCAGGTTCTCGGGATGCGGCATCAGGCCAAGCACATTGCCTTGTTCATTGACGATGCCGGCAATGTCGTTGATTGAGCCGTTCGGATTGGTGCCTTCGGCATAGCGGAACACCACCTGGCCTTCGCCTTCGAGACGGGCAAGCGTGTCGGCGTCGGCAAAGTAATTGCCGTCATGATGCGCCACCGGCGAGCGGATGATCTGGCCCGGCTGGTAGCGGCGGGTGAACATCGTGTTGGCGTTGGCGATCTCGAGCTTGACCTGCCGGCAGACGAATTTCAGCGAGGTGTTGCGCATGAGCGCACCGGGCAGCAGTCCCGCCTCGACCAGGATCTGAAAACCGTTGCAGACGCCGATGACCATGACGCCCTTGGCGGCCTTTTCGGCGACCGCCCGCATCACCGGCATGCGCGCGGCGATGGCGCCGCAGCGCAGATAGTCGCCGAAGGAGAAGCCGCCGGGGATGGCGATCAGGTCGACATCGGGGATTTCTGTGTCGGTCTGCCAGACGGTTGCCGGCGCCTGTCCGGAAATCTTGGTCAGCGCCGCAATCATGTCGCGGTCGCGATTGAGGCCAGGCAGGAGGACGACAGCTGATTTCATTTTGGTTCGTAAGGCCTCTGAGCTTCGGCAAATTCGCGCGGATCGAGACAGCGTTCTATGCGTTCAAATCGATCATCCTGGCGGGCGAGAATACCACAGATGTCACTTTGCGTTGCCACCACATGACCCCGCATAACACTCAATTCCCGTTTCGTCACATCCTGACGAAGTTCACCAATTTCGTGATGCACGCATTTCAGCAGCTCGAACATCAACTCATTCGTGACTTCCGGCATATTGCCTCCGACACAACCTCAGGTAAGCGTCACACTATAATTCTCGATCACCGTATTCGCCAGCAGCTTGTCGCACATGGCCTTGAGATCGGCTTCGGCCTTGGCCTTGTCGCTTTCCGCCAGTTCGACGTCGAACACCTTGCCTTGCCGCACCGCGCCGACGCCATCGAAGCCCAGCCCTGACAGTGCGTGTTCGATTGCCTTGCCTTGCGGGTCCAGAACGCCGTTCTTGAGGGTGACGGTAATGCGGGCCTTGATCACGCTGGACATGCTCCTGTTCTGAATGTTGGGGCGCAAGCCGCAATCAGTGCGGCTTGCCTTTGAGACCGTCAGTCGAGGCGACAAGCACCGGACCTGTGGGACGCGGCGGCTCGTTCTCGTTCATGATGCCGAGGCGGCGGGCGACTTCCTGATAGGCCTCCACGAGGCCGCCCATGTCGCGGCGGAAACGGTCCTTGTCGAGCTTGTCCTGCGTTGCCACGTCCCACAGGCGGCAGGAGTCCGGCGAAATCTCGTCGGCCACGACGATGCGCATCATGTCGCCCTCGAACAGGCGGCCGCACTCGATCTTGAAGTCGACCAGCTGGATGCCGACGCCCATGAACAGGCCGGAGAGGAAATCGTTGACGCGGATGGCGAGCGCCATGACGTCGTCGATCTCCTGTGGGCTTGCCCAGCCGAACGCCGTGATGTGCTCTTCCGAAACCATCGGGTCGTCGAGCGCGTCGGCCTTGTAGTAGAATTCGATGATCGAGCGCGGCAAAACGGTGCCTTCCTCGATGCCGAGGCGCTTGGACAGCGAACCGGCGGCGACATTGCGCACCACCACTTCGAGCGGGATGATCTCGACTTCCTTGATCAGCTGCTCGCGCATGTTGAGCCGGCGGATGAAGTGGGTCGGAATGCCCATGCGGTTCAAATGATTGAATATGTATTCGGAAATGCGGTTGTTGAGCACGCCCTTGCCGTCGATGACCTCGTGTTTCTTCTTGTTGAACGCGGTTGCGTCGTCCTTGAAGAACTGGATCAGCGTGCCCGGCTCGGGTCCCTCATAGAGGATCTTGGCCTTGCCTTCATAAATGCGGCGGCGATTTTTCATTTGAATTTTTCTCTGGATTTGCGGGCAGGCGGTAAGCGACCACTTCCTGTCCGTCCGCCTGAATTAATGCGGCGACGGTGACGTTCAATGCCGGGTCTATCCCAATCACACCGTTTGCTCAATCGGCAAATCCTTCCAATCAACCGCTTTCGGGACTGAAATGCCGCAGCGCAGCATATGACGAAGCATATTGACCGGCCCGCGACCTTTTGGTTTGTGCTTCGGCAACACACATATTCACCTGCCAACGAATCGGATTTGACCCGGAGGGACGCCATGAGCAGCATGAAAGACCGCGAAGAGGGCTTCGAGCGCAAATTTGCATTCGACGAGGAGCTTCGGTTCAAGGCTTCGGCGCGGCGCAACAAGGCGCTTGGTCTGTGGGCCGCCGAAAAGCTCGGAAAATCCGGTGATGACGCCGACGCCTACGCCAAGGAAGTCGTTGTTTCCGACATCGAGGAAGCCGGCGACCATGACGTGTTCCGCAAGATCCGCAAGGATTTCGACGCCGCGGGCGTCGAGCAGTCCGATCATCAGATCCGCCGTACCATGGATGAACTGATGGCGCAGGCGATCGAGCAGATCAGGAACACCTGATCCGGCCTCTTACTGGACCAATCGACCGCCCGGCCGATCCGGGCGGTTTTTCTTTGCCTTTGTGGCGGTTTCCGGCTGAAACTGCCGACGCTAACAAGGAAAGAGATTAGATGTCCCTGAAGTCCCGTCTCGCCGCCGATGAAACGCTGGTCACCGCCTGGTCGGGCGTGCCGGACGCCCTGACCGTGGAGATCCTCGCCAGGCAGGACTTCAATGCTGTCACACTCGACATGCAGCATGGCGGCCATCACGAGGACAGCGTCCTGCGCGGCCTGGCACCGGTGCTGGCCCTGGGCAAGCCGGCGCTGGTGCGCATTCCCGTTGGCCGTTTCGATATGGCCAGCCGTGCCCTCGATTTTGGCGCCGACGCGATCATTGCGCCGATGGTCAACTCGGTGGCCGATGCAAAGCTGTTCGCCGCCGCCATGAAATATCCCCCGCTCGGCGAACGCTCGTGGGGGCCGACCTATGCCTTCCCCCGCCATGGCAAGGGCGACTATGCCGAATGGCTGCGCGATACCAATCAGCGCACCATGGCTTTTGCGATGGTCGAGACTCGCGCCGCGCTCGATGCGCTCGACGGCATCCTCGACACGCCGGGCATCGACGGCATTTTCCTCGGACCATCCGATTTCTCGATCGCCTGGACCAACGGCGCCGCCGTCAACTCCACGCTGGAAAGCATGATGGAGACAGTGGCCTCGGTTGCCGAGCGCACCCGCAAGGCCGGCAAGCATGCGGCGATCTACGTCGTCGAACCGGCGATCGCCGGCCGCGTCGTATCGATGGGCTACCGCCTTCTCGCCACGGGCTCCGAGCATGCGCTGATTTCGCTGGGAGCAAAGGCCTTGCTCAAGGGCATGCGGGACTCGATCGGATCCTGAATCCGAACCGGCGGACAGCAGTCGCAAGAGGCGTGGTCAAGCAGTCGCTGCCGCGGGCGCCGCTGCGACGGGGCCGCTGCGTCTGAATTTGTTGAACAGAGCGCCGAGCGCCTGGACCCACCAATTGTTGAAGGTCATCAGCGGCAACGCCGTGAGGACTGAACCCAGTATGGCGGCAGCGGCCGCGAGTGCGGTGGAGCCGCTGGCCAGGACGACCCATGACCCGAGTGAACAGATGATCGGCACGTGCACGAGGTAGAGCGGGAAGGACAGATCGCCCAGAAAACGTGCCGCCTTGCCCGTCAGCCATGATGGCGGGCTCTGCGAGGTCACCACGGCATAGATGAGCATGACGCTGCCCAATATGGCGGTATAGGCCAGCCTGGCGTTCTCGGGGAGACCGCCGACCTCCAGCACGGCAAAGGGCCGGTAGATGCCGACCGCATTCCCGGCATAGCCCAGCAAAGCCAGTGACACGGCGACGAGAGCCAGTCTTGTCCAAGCGTTCGGACGAAATTTCGAGGCGAGCAGAAGATGCAACGAAAGCCCGACGGGGAAGGCGACCAGAACGAAATTGACCGACCATGCCAAGAACATGCCGATGGCAAGCACGCACCAGGAAAGCAAAGGTATGCGGTCGTGCACGAAGAAGATAGCCGGCGCGAGGGCAAAGACCATCAGGCTGCCCCAGAACTCGAACCACATGGTCCACAGGCTCGTGTCGTAATAGCTGTCCCCGAAAATGAACGTCCGCCATGCCCCTTGCGTGAGGGCGTCCGAAAAGTTCGCGGTCTCCGGCGTCAGCGGCTTTGCGGCATAGGCGAAATTGGCGAGCCATGGTGATCCCGTCTGGGCGCCGGCATCCCAGAAGAAATACAGCTCCTGCCTGAAGATGAGGCAGGACAGCAGCACCGTGACAAGCACGGGCCCCGCAAGCCGCGGCAGACGCTTGGCCGCGGCCAGCAGGAGATCCCCGATCTTGCGGTTCGCGAAATAACGTTTCAGCAGCACGAAGGAAGACAGCACGAAGAACAGATACACGGCGGACTGGCCATTCAGCGCGACGAAGACGAAGCTCGTTTGCAGCGAGTTGGCTGGGCCATTCGCAAAAATACCGCTCGCCGAAGGCGCAAAACCGAGCAGCATGTGCCAGAACATCACGACGATTGACGCAACGCCCCGCAAGAATTCCAGCGAATCGTCCTTACGCAAATCCCAGCCTCTTACTTCGCAGCCGCCTTGGCTTATCCGACCGGCCATTTGCCGTAAAGCTGCCCGGCGGCCATCGTCTTGCAGGCATATGACCTCCAAAGCGGAGCATGGACGGCCGAGCGATCAGAGATCCGTCAGGAACTTGGCGAAGGTCATCGACCCTTCGGGCCAGGGGCCAAAGCCTGAATCCTCGCTGAGATGCCCGGTCTCGCCGGCGTCGATGAACAGCGAGCCCCAAGCGCCGGCGATGTCCTCGGCGACATCGAAGGGACAAAAGGGATCGTTGCGGCTGGCGATCAAGATGGATGGAAACGGCAGCGGCTCGCGCGGATAGGGGCCGAAGGTCATCAGATGCCTTGGCTTGATCTTGGGGTTGGCGACGTCGGGCGGTGCCACGAAGAAGGCGCCGGCGACCGGCTTCCGGAATTGCGGAATGGCTTGTACGGCCGCGGCCACTCCCAGTGAGTGAGCGACGAGAACGACAGGTCTCTGCGCTTCGTTGACCGCTTTGGCCACGCTCGCCGTCCAGTCCTCGCGCACCGGCTTCGACCACTCCGCCTGTTCCACGCGACGCGCCGTCGACAGCTTCGATTGCCACCGGGTCTGCCAATGCTCGGGCCCCGAATTGGTGTATCCGGGAATAATCAGAATATCTGCGTCCTTGACTTTCATGGCGCTGAGATAGCGAGCGCGATTGTCTGATGCAACCGTTGATGGATGCGCTCACGCTCGCAATGGTGAACACCATGTTCGCTTTTCGCGGTCTTGTGTGAACGATGGCGATCGACGATCTCTGTCGGGAAAGAAACAGCCGTGGAGGGACCGGGATTTTGGCGCTGACACGACGTACAATGATCGGCGGCGCCGGCTCCTGGCTTTGGGAACTTCGCGAAGCGTTGCCGCAACGGAGACAATGATGAGCGAACTGCCATTTGCCGCCACCACGCCGGTGAGCGTCGCCCGGGTCGGGCTGAAGGCGCGTGATGCCGAAAGCCTCGCGGCCTATTATCGCCGGGTTGTCGGCCTGCAGGAACTGAGCCGTGCCGATGGCGCGATCACCCTGGGCGCAGCCGACCGTCCGCTGCTGGTGCTTGAACCGGCCGTGGCCGCCAAGCCAGACGATCCGCGCAGTGCCGGCCTCTTCCATACGGCATTCCTCTTGCCCAGCCGCGCCGATCTGGGCCGCTGGATCAACCATGCCATCGCAGACAAGATCGCCATCGAGGGTGCTTCGGACCATCTGGTCAGTGAAGCGTTGTACCTGACCGATCCTGAGGGCAACGGCATCGAGATCTATGCCGACCGCCGACCGCAGGATTGGAAATGGAACGGCGACAGGATCGCCATGGCGACCGAGCGGATGAACATTCCTTCTGTCGTTGCCGAAGTGCCGGCCGGCGATGCGGGCTGGCAGGGCGCGCCGGAAAACAGCATTGTCGGCCACGTCCACCTGCGCGTCGGCAGGCCGGAAGAGGCGGAAGCCTGGTGGAACCAGGAATTCGGCTTCGACACGGTGGCCAAATATGGCGGCCAGGCGGTGTTTCTGTCGTCAGGCCACTACCACCACCACATCGGCGCCAATGCCTGGCAGAGCGCCGGCGCCGGCCGCCGCGACCCCTCCCGCTCCGGCCTCGCCTGGGTCGAGATGCGTTCGGACAATGTGAGCAGCGAAACGACCCGTGAGGACCCCTGGGGCACGGTGATCAGGACTGTTCCCGGCAAGGCTTGAAGTCGGAAGCTTCCGCCAAGCTGGAGCACCCCTCATCCGACCNAGCTTCGCTCGGCCACCTTCTCCCACAAGGGGAGAAGGCAAAACGTTGCACTTAGGCCTCGGCTAATCGCAGGTGTCGACGTTTGGCGCCGACGCTGCACACCTTCCCTTCTCCCCTTGTGGGCCTGTTGCGCAATATTGCGGGAGGCGTGTTGTGAGGATTGAGGGCGGCCATTTTCGTTGCTTTGGAGGCTTTTCGGGGTTTGGGAGCCGCGCCTTTGCGGCGTTTGGCGGATTTCGGGCGCAGCTATGGCGTGATCGCCGCCCATCGTCTCATGTTGAAGGCGATGGTGGCGAGCATGATCTGGGCCGTTGCCTTGACGAGGCCGACATAGCGGATGCGGGTGAGACGCATGCGGTTCTTGAGCGTGGCGAATGTAGTTTCCACCGCCGCCCTGCGCCGCGCGATCAAGCGGTTGTAGAGCTTGAGGCGGGGCG
>NZ_AZUY01000013.1 GCF_000513935.1 Mesorhizobium sp. WSM3626
GCGCCCGCGAACTGCTGAACGTCGCTGCGCCGCCCGAGACCGACACCTCGGAAGAGCCGGCTGACTTCCATCCGTCCTGCCCCTGCTGCGGCGGACGCATGATCGTGATCGAGGTGTTCGAACGATGGAGGCAGCCGCGCGGACCGCCACACGGTTCCCCGTCGACCGGGAGCAGCACGCCATGACCCGGCATGGCATGGTTCAGCCTTCGGCTGCAGGCACTCTGCCTCCGGCAACGGATCGACGCACGTCCATGGTGATTTTCGTCTCCGACAGAGCCGCTCCCAGCCGCCCACCGTCCCGACAACACCGCACGCAGGCGCAACGAAGCGGTCTGTCCGCATTCACCCCAGAGCTTCCCGACACCGGTCGCGCCATCGCCGACATCTGCAAAAATCCGAAATCTCCATAGCCATCGCCTGTGGCCCGCGGGTTCCTTCCTCGGGGACTTTCGTACGCCTGCCGGCGCCCGAAACTCTTCACGAAAGCGTTCGGTCCGTTTTCGGCATGGCCGCACTCGAAAGCGGTTTTCGCCTTCAAGGAGCAGCACCGCATTGGGCGCAGGACGAGATTTGGTGAGTACAAAACCGGCCGCGGGCGATATCTTGGACAACAGGAGATCAATTCTCGTCACGATACATTGGGAGGACGACGTGAACAATTCCACCGGAGGTTCTTTGGGCGTCGCTGTCATTACCGGGGCATCCTCCGGAATCGGCAAAGCTTTTGCCGAGCGCCTAGCCAGCGACGGGTACGACGTCGTGCTCGTCGCCCGGCGGCGCGACCGGCTCGAGTCGGTAGCCCGCGAGATCGAGGCCGGCGGCGCCTCCGCGGAAATCATCGTCGCCGATCTGGCGCTGTCGAAAGGCCTCGACAAGGTGGAGCAGCGGATCCGGTCCGGGGACGTATCGCTGCTCGTCAACAACGCCGGTTTCCAGACCTACATGCCGTTCGTCGACCTCTCGATCGACCGCGCCGAGGAAGAGGTCGCCGTGCAGATAACTGCGGTCATGCGTTTGTCGCATGCGGCACTTCCTGCGATGATTTCGCGCGGCGAAGGCGCCATCGTCAATGTCTCTTCCCTGCTCAGCTTCAGCGGAAGCCTGAACTTCCCGTTTCTGCCGAAGCGCTCGGTTTATGCCGCAACGAAAGCCTTCGTCACGACGTTCAGCGAGCTTCTCGCGGCTGAACTCCAAGGCAAAGGTGTTCGCGTCCAGGCGCTTTGTCCCGCAGTCGTCAGGACAGAATTCCATGACATCGACGGCAAGCCGGTCCTCAGGCCCAATGTGCCAGTGATGGAGCCGGCCGATGTCGTTAGGGCATCCCTGGCCGACCTCCGGCAGGGTGACACGATCTGTATCCCGGCATTGGAGGAAGGGGGCAGGCTCTCCGCTGTCGCGGACGCAAATCGCGCCCTGTTCGATGCCGGTCGCGGCGCCCAACTCGCGTCTCGGTATCGCTAACGGACGACGCGCTAGGCCTTTGTTGCTATGTAGGTTACGGTAACGGCGCCTGGTGAACGTCGGAGTATCAGTCGTGGCAAATCCCCACGCCCGATTGATTGCCATCGAGGAGACAGGCCAGCGCGGGATACCCGACAGCCAGATCGCGGACGGTCGCACTGCATCTCGCCATCCAAGTATGACCTGCAGCTCCAAGAGGCGGCCAAGACTTGTTAGACGCAGGAACGACTGATGTGGCTACGTCCATTGCCCAAGGATGGATGCTGGAAGACGGCCGAGACGCTCCACAAGCTCGCTATTGAGCATCTCGAACAGCTAAGGCTACAACGGCCCAAACGCTCCGGCACGGTTCGGCATTCCGACACGCCATATGTCGGATTATTTGCATTCAAACGAATTTTGCGACGCTATAGATGCTGCCTCAACGTAAGTTCTGGGAGGAAAGCATGGCTCCGCACGAGCAGCATGCCGTTGAAATCATCCGGGAGAGGAAATGGTCGGTGCGTGTGACCGCCTATGGCAGCTCCCTCACGTTGCCCTTCGAAGCTGAAGAGTACGCCCGCTCATATGCGGATGGTCAGGCGTTCCGCCTCGGTGTCCAAGTTGTCGAACTCAGGAGGTGCGCTTAGCCGCAGCAATCGGGGAACCTTCTCCCGCGCTCGGTGTTTGGCCGCGAAGGAGAATTTATATGAGTGGACCGGGCACCATTTGGACGCTGAGTATCGTCGGACCTGTCATCCTCGCCTTGATAATCATCTATGCTCTGCTGAATCAAAGGAGGCTTTCACGGCGCGTGAAAACCCACCAGGATGAAGCGGTCAATAAGCTCTATGAGGACCCCCAAGGGCGCTCCTCACCGGCTGGCGGGGTCCGAGCACAAGAGGCAGAGATTCGACTTCGTCAGAAATAGGCGGCTCTCTTGCTCCTAACGGCGTTGCTGGGGTGGAGAGCTGTGCTAGGGGTCTCTAGCCCCAAGGCGGCGGCCGTCGACAACGTCTTCGCGGGCACGTGCCGCGGCAGGGCATCGACGATGGCAGCCTTGGCCGGCAACCACGCTGCATGCCAGGAATCGCCGTGACCGTCGCATGCGTCGAGCTGTTTCAGAGCAGGTCCAGCGTGCGCTGGTCGCGCTCGCCGCCGAAGAAGCGGTCTAGTGCCTGGCGGAAGATTGCGCCGTCGACGCCGGCGGTTTCGCCAAACAGCGTCATTGATGAGCAGAACTTCACATCGTCTGGAGAGCCGAAGATTTCGTGTGCTGAGCGGCCGTTTACACCAAGAGCCGCGGCTGTCGCATGATGCAGGCGTTCGCCAAGAACGGCATCGGCGAGATACGCCCGCGCTTCATCCTTGGACGAGATGCCATAGTACTGCGCGTTCGGCGAGTGTCCGAGTCCGCGCAGCTGCGGGAAAACAAACCACATCCAGTGGGAATGCTTGCGGCCAGCGCGCAGCTCGGCCAGGGCGGCTTCGAAGACCGGCTCCTGGGCGGCACGAAAGCGCGCCAAGTCGTATGGATCGTCAAAGGCCATGCTTAGCTGACTGGCCGGTTCTGGCGTGCGCCGGCGAATAGCGCGCGCTTTAATCGGTGGCTACAATAATATACCCTAAACCAAAATATGCAGATCGTCGCTGGCCGCGAATTTTGTAAGTTCGTAACGGTTCCAGGGCATGGTGGTCTCACATCTTGTAGCCGGGCTTTTTTGTCCCCCTGGTGAATGAGGTCGAGAACAATCGAGGTCTGGTCGCCATCGTAAAGATCTCCGGCAATGACCAGAGCATCGACACGCTCCGCTAGGCTATTGCAGCGAATGCCTGTCGGCTGGCATCACCGACGAGCTCGGCGACCTCAGAATTTCTGAGCGCGAGCGAGCGCAACGGCGAATCGAGACGGATGTCGGCCGTATGAATAGATCGAAATTCATCCCGTGAACTCTCCAAGCCTGAACAGAGGGCTGTAGTTCGTCCAGATTAGCAGAAAGGTGCTACAGGCAGTTCAATGGCCTGATGAAGACTGAAAGCGGCATCCTTTCCCATTTGGGCGTCGTCCACGGAACTGAAAATCCCCAGAACGAACCTGGGGGCCGAAGGCGCTGACCACGGGGCGTTTCGATTTTCGGTCGCTGCCGGACCGGCCTAGCGGGGGCATGCCCACGCCGGCGTTACTCGAGCCTAAGCCGAAGGGGCGCCGCGCGTCCGTGCGGTACCGGGACCGCAGTGGCGCGGAAGGCGGGCAACCCTGCAGCAGGCGCTGCGGAAACAAGGGGCGCGGCGGCGGTGACTCCGAACGGTCCCGCGTCTCGCGAGCGGAGCGGCGCACCGAGCGCCGCCGGGAGGTAGTCAGCTCCTTCCGCCGCGACGGAATGATCTTAGCATCCGATCATAAGCTGCCAATACGGTATGCGGCATAAGAAACTTGGGATGCCACGACATAAACACTTGCTATGTGACGACAACATCGACTTCTTCCAGCGCGCGCCTATCGAGATGCAGGTCGCCATGGCGTGCGTGCGCGACGTGTCGACCGTGCTGGCCCTGCTGCTGGATGGCGGCCATTCCGCCGTGGCGGGGCGGCTTGCAGCTGCATTCCGCCGTGTGGGGCGCGGCGCCTTTGCTGACGAGATATTGGCGACCTTCAAAGCGGCAGGGTACGACGTCCGCGCGTCAGACCCCTTCGCCGGGCAGACGGGCGTGACGGCCATCGCGGCCGGCTTTCCCCCCCTGGTCGCCCGTTTGCGCGCAATATGGGAGTCGCAGCGCCAAGCCGTGATTGAGATATTCCCGAAGGCGCCGGGACTGCCGTCAAACAAAGACGCCTATATGAAGTTCGTAGAGGATATTTATGAGAGCGATGCCTATCATTCGCTGTCGATAGAAGGCTACAGCGTCACCGAGCTCATCGACCGGGTGCGTGAGGGGAACTGGAATCCGGAGATTGATGAAGACGATCGCAAGAACCGGGATGCTCTCGCCGCGCGTGGGTACTACCTCGCATTCCAGAAGGTCAAGGACTCAGTTGCGGCGATCCTTGACGGCAAACCGGCCGGCGCGCTGACGCGGGAAACCCACAGGGAGTGGTACCGGGAGCTGTTCGCGCCGTCAGTGACGGCCGGCCTTCTCGGGGCCAGCGCGCTTGCGGGATATCGCAACCAACTCTATACCTGCGCGGCATACCTGCGCGGCTCGCAGCACGTGCCCCCGCGTGCTGAAGTGCCGGGCATGAATGCACTGTTCGACCTCCTGGCAGCGGAACAGGAGGCGTCGGTGCGTGCCGCGCTGGGGCGCTGGCTTTTGGGATATGTGCATCCCTATCCGGACGGCAACGGGCGCATGGCGCGATTCCTGATGAATGCGATGCTGGCGTCGGGCGGCTATCGCTGGACAGTGGTGAGAGTAGAGGACCGGAAAGCTTATCTGGCAGGACTGGAAGAGGCGAGCGGCAATATGAATGTGAAGACGTTTGCCGCCTTTCTCGCCGAACGCGTGCGATGGCCCATGGAAAAGGAACCGTGAGGTGGCGTGGCCGGAACACCGAATTCCCACGCGCTTTCTTGCCATCCTCCCGCTGCATCTGAGCGAAAAGTCCACGAATATCAATGAGGACGCATGGGCGACAGCGTAGTGAACAGCCCAGGGGGCCGTCGTCATAGAAGGCGGCCTTTCCCTTGGTGATAGTCAGCCCAGCAGCCTGAACCCTCGCAGCATCGCCGCGTCGTCAAGCTCGGCGTTCAATCCTTCAAGGCGTCCCGAATTGCGTCCTTCGCCTTGCCAACCCCTTTTTGCAGGCTGCCTTCGGCCTTGTCGGCGGCCCCATCAGCGCGAAGCTTGTCGTCGCCCGTTGCCTTTCCGACTTTGTCCTTTACCTCGCCGCGCAGCTTCTTTGCTGAGCCCTTGACTTCGTCCTTGTGCATCGTCCTTCTCCTCGGTTGATCAGAACCAACGTGTGCGGCATCTGAAATGTTCCAGAGGAGCAGGAAGAGCCACGTGCCGGCGCCGTGCCACCCCACCCCCATGCGCTAACCTCATTGCACACCTTCCCCATTAAGGGACGAATGGCGGCGGGTGATAAACGCCATTCTCCCGCAGTTTGATTGCACCTTTTGCCTTCGAACAGCCACCGAAGCTTTGAAGGACGGTGAGGTGTACTGACCATTTTCAAGGGAAACGTTTTAGTTCCATCGACGTTGTCCCTGAGCTCATGTCACGCTCAGGGAAACATCGATGGACAACGAAGGCACATCCGGTCTCCACGGTGATGAACCGGTCGCCGTTACCGATCGGGCTATGCCTGATGTAAAGGAACTGGCTGCGATAGCCCTACAACGGACGAGAATGCCGATGGTGGTGACCGACGCCACCCAGAAAGAGTTTCCTATCGTACTAGCGAACCAGGCTTTTCTGAACCTCACGCGCTATGGGGCAAGCGAGGTGCTTGGACGCAATTGCCGGTTTCTTCAAGGCGCAGCGACATCCCCTGCCGCCATCGCCGAGATCCGAGCAGGATTGCAGGAGGGGCGTGAGATCAACGTCGAGTTGTTGAATTACCGGAAAGATGGATCGGCGTTCTGGAATCTGCTGCACATCAGTCCAATCCATGACGACGATGGCCGTCTGGTTTACCATTTCGCATCTCAGATAGACCGCACAGATTTTCGCAGGATCGAGAGCCTAGAAGCGTCAGAGCATCGGTTGCTTTTGGAGGTGGACCATCGAGCCAACAATGTACTTGCCCTTGTCGACAGCATCGTACGCTTGACGAGATCTGACGACCCCGCGCTATATGCCGCCTCAGTCCAAAGGCGCATACAGGCCCTGGCTAGGGCGCATGGCTTGTTGTCGCAGCGGGGCTGGCACGAGATTCCATTGCAGGAAACAATCTCGTCTCAGATTGAGCCGTACGGAGCGACTCGCGCTCTGCTGGACGGTCCTGATGTCATGCTTGCAGCGCATTCTGTTCAGCCCTTGGCGCTGTTCATTCATGAACTAGCAGTCAACGCCGCTTCCCACGGCTCGCTTTCGAAAGAGACGGGTCAGCTACAAATCAAATGGCAAGCCAGACCCCAGAATAATGGTTTCATCCTCGAGTGGCAGGAGACCGGCGGACCGCCCCCACCCACGCCTCGGCGAAAGGGTTTCGGGACACTCATGACCGAAGCTACAATACGGCGACAGCTTCAGGGGTCGTTACACCGCGAGTGGTCCGATCAAGGGGTAAGGATCGTTGCTGAAGTGCCCAACGTCACAGTCTCACGATAAAGAGAGGCTGCATGTCCACACCCGTCTCTGCCTAGCATTGTGCTCGCACCGGAACGCCATCGCCCTTCTGATTTGCAGATGGCTGCTACGGCAGCGACAACCCTGCTGCCGCAATCCAAAGCTTGCGGAAATGAAGAGCAAAGGCGGACCGGTTCTGGGCTCGACCTTGATGGGCCCGCGCAAGCCGGCAAGCGAGACGACAGCGCCCGCTTCGCCGGACCAGGGTCCAACGGCACTATATTCGCTTGAACTAACGCTTGCTGTTCCTGGCCCGCTGACTATGGTTGAGCGTTCCTGAGGCGGCACGGGATATGGACTTGCCTCGTCGATCAGTTCGATCGCACCTGCTTGGTTTGATCGCCGCCGCGGTTGTCCCGGTTTGGCTGTTTGCCGGCTATTTATTAGGCCAGTATGCCCTGCATGAACGATATCGTTTTGAACAGGATGCCGTGCAAACGGCTCGACAGGTGTCGCTCGTTGTAGAAGGCGAACTCGCAAATCTCCAAACCATTCTCGTCGGCCTTTCCAAATCCGCCGCGCTCGCCAATGGCGATCTGCGCGCCTTCCACCGCGAGGCGCTCGATCTTGTCCATGGGACGGACCGGACGATTGTCCTGCGCGATCTTGGCCGCAATCAGCTGATGAACACCGAAATCGGCTACGGCGCCGCTTTGCCGTCCGTGGAACCGATAGCTGCTGTTGACCGCGAGAAACTCAACCGCTCAGGTGTTTTCGTCAGCGATGTTTTCACCGGCAAGGGGTCAGGCGAATACCGCTTTGCTGTTGCCATCCGGGTGCCCGCCCCGAAAGGGGAGGACCTGCTTCTTTCGCTTTCTGTACCGACTGCCCGGATCCGCGATGTTTTGATGCCGGCCGTACCGGAAGGATGGACTGTGGGCGTGGGAGATCGCGACGGAAACTACGTGGCACGTTCCAAGTTGCACGACGAATGGACCGGGAAGCGCGGATTGCCCGAATACGTGGCAAAGATCGTTGGGCGCTCCGGTTCCTTTACGTCCCCCAACTTCGAAGGGGTGACGCTGCTGGCCGGCTACTACAGATCCCCATACTCTGATTGGTTCTACACCGCAAACGTGCCTCTTTCAGCGGCGCAGACGCCGCTTTGGCGCTCACTTGTGGCGATTTGCGCGATAGGTCTCCTGTCGCTCCTTGTTTCCGTTGCTCTCGGGTATATCGTCGGCAAGAGATTTACACAGGCCACCGCTGAACTGGCGACCCGGGCCGAGGCGCTCGGTCATGGCCGCAGCGTCGAACCCCTGTCGACTTCCGTTATGGAGTTCGCCACCATCGCCCAGGCGATGGTGGACGCAGACCGTGCGATCGCCGAACGGCGGTATGAGTTGGAGGCGGTGTTGGAGACAGCGCCGGCGGCGGTCTGGTTTACTTATGATCCGAAAGCCCTTCAGGTGATCCGCAACCGCTTCGCGGCCGAACTCATGGGCCTGCCGACGGATGCGCACAAGTCTTTCGGCAGGCCCGAGCTCGTCATCGACACCGTGGCCGTCAAGGACGGCCACATAGTGAGCCGCGAAGACCGCCCACTTAGCCGCGCCATGCGCGGGCAGCTGACCGATCATGAAGAGTTCGCCTACACGCTGCCATCAGGGGCCGAGCGCTTTCTACTTTCCAGCGCACGTCCAATTCGCAACCCGGCCGGCGACATTATAGGCGCCGTACAAATCAGTCTCGACATCACGGACCGCAAACGCGGTGAGGAGCACCTGAAACTGTTGACCAACGAGCTGAACCATCGCGTGAAGAATATCCTTGCTGTGGTTCAGTCCATTGCCACCCAGACACTCCGCAACGCCACAAGTTTGCCCGAAGCAGGACGCACGCTCTCCAGCCGTCTCGTCTCGCTGGCCAAGGCTAACGACCTGCTGACGCAGCAGAACTGGAGTGGCGCCGACCTCAAGGATCTGATTGCTACATCAATCCGCTCACACGCTCCGATCGAGCGCTTCAAGATCAGTGGCGAGTCTGTTTGGCTTCCACCGAACGTCGCTGTTTCAGCCGCTCTGGCTTTCCATGAGCTTACGACGAATGCGCTAAAGTATGGAGCGCTGTCAAACGATACAGGCACGGTGTCGATTCAGTGGAAGCTTCTCGGTCAAAAACAGCATCGCTGGCTGGCTCTAGAATGGCGCGAACGGGGAGGTCCGGCTGTGGAACCTGTCGAGCGAAAGGGCTTCGGCACGCAGCTTCTCGAGCGTGTATTCGCGTCCCGCACCTCAGGACGTGTCACTCTGAAGTTCGTTAAATCGGGACTGGTCTGCAACATGCGAGTGAATTTTGCGTCTGAGCTCAATCCCGTGGTGGACAACAACGACACCTCCGAGGGGAATCGTAGAAAATTTTCCCGACAACGCTCCGGGTGATCGAACGCGCCGCTCACCCGGAGACGCGAGCCGCTATGGCGGTTGCAACTGGGGTCATCGGGTCATCACCGCTCACCCATTCGTCGGGATCTCTGTCCACGTTGGCCGAGGCATCGTTCTTGCGCGTAGGTCTTCCATGCAATCTCGTGTCGCCGCGGTTCATTTGAGTGATGTCTAGCGCCGACCTAAAGGCGGAGGTCGTTCAGGCCTTTGCATCAAGCGGGGGTGCTGCGCTTGGCCGCTTCGCTGAAGGTCGAGAGCATCCTGTGCCGGCTCGGCCTCAGTAACTCATCGGTCTCAATGTGCTCGGCCGCCGCCCTCAACTGGCAGCCCCTCGCCCAGGCGCACCGAGCCAATGCCCAGTGAAGCGCTCGACCTCGACGCTCCCTGAGCTAGGGGACACCGCAGGTGACAGCCTATGCGGCCGAGCGCGAGATCTAAGACTTCATGAACGCCCGGCGCTGCCGTGCAGCGTGACGAGAAGCTTGTCCAGTTGGTCGAATGCCTCGCCCATCGCATCAGCTGCCCCGGTGCCGGCGGCGTCGAGAGCTTCCTTCGAAGGATAGCGCTCATTCATGACCAGCAGCGTCTTGCCCCCTTTTTCCTCGAAAGTCACCGTGGTGAGGGATCCCGCGTCACCGCCTTCGTCATTGGTCCAAGCAAGGCGAGAGTACGGTGTCACCTCGATATACCTGCCGAAGAACTCGTCAGTATTCGAGGCATCATGTCCGAACACCAAACGGTACCCGCCTCCTACCCGAACGTCCATCTCGCAGGAACGCAGCACCATGCCCGTCGACTTCGGTACCCACCATAGCTTGAACAGCTCGGGTTTGGTCCAAGCCTCAAACACGACGCGCGCCGGGCCATCGAAGCTTCGTGTGACGACCAACTCACGCTCCGACGTCCGTTCCACCGTCGTGCGGTTGTTCGAGGGGGTAGGCTCACTGTTTCTTCTTTTGTCCATCGACTTTCTCCTTGCGTTTCAATTCCTCGACCACCTTGTCCAACGCGTCGAAGCGTGCGTCCCAGAGTTGCCGGTATCTCTCGATCCATGCCGCCTCCTCCTCCAGTCCGCCAAGGCCGAGCGTGCAGGTCCGCACGCGCCCAACCTTCTTCGTGACAACCAGCCCCGCCTGCTCCAGCACGCCCACATGCTTCTTCATCCCGGTTAGGGTCATGTGGAATTTCTCGGCAAGCTCCGTGATCGAAGCGTCCGCACGTCCGAGCTGCTCTAGAACGCCGCGTCGGGTGGAGTCCGAGAGCGCGGCGAACGAGGCATCGAGAGGGGCTCTTACATACTGAACCATGTGGTTCAGTATGTAGCGCTCGGGTTGGCGCAATGCAAGGGGAGATCAAGCGAACTGGGCGGTGCCTCTGCGGTGGGACGCTCGGCCCGGATCGCGACAACCAACGCAAAGCGCCTGGTCGCGCTTTGCGTGACGATGGCGGGCCAATCAGGCCCGTGGGTCTAAATGAAGGGTCGCCAGAGAAGCAGTCTAGAGGCGTCTGTGCTTTTCGATTCCAAGGACACGGTGCGCGGAAACTCGGCGCAGCCCACGGGAGCCTGCTCCTCATTCGCCCTGGCGGCTATCTCGCATTTCACCGTCGCGAGCCTGATCCACACCACGCAAGCGTTCCGATCGAGGTTGGGCGTGGACGCGGTGCGGTGCCCCTTAAGGTAGTCGGATGCGATACACGATTAAAAATGACCGGAATTCGGCCCCGCCACGGTGATGAGCGCCGCCCTGGTCTGACGGCATGGGGTCGGCTATTGAAGCACTCCGGTTTCCCACGCAGAACGAGACCGGGTTGCCAAACCTGAATCGGGGCACCAACGACTGCCATGAATCAAGGGATGACAGGTATCTCGACATGACAGAACAAGAAGGGATCATCAGCGCCCTGGGCGTCGCTCCGGATTTCGATGCCGCAGTGGAGGCGCGCCGGCGCAGCGACTTTCTTGGCACCTACCTGCGTGCAGCCGGCCTCAGCACGTATGTGCTGGGCATCAGCGGCGGGGTGGATTCGCTCGCGGCCGCACTTCTGGCTCAACGAGCCGTTAGCGAACTGCGGAGCTCAGGATACGATGCCAAGTTTCTTGCTGTCCGGCTGCCGTACGGCACACAGGCCGACGAGAGGGACGCTCAGCGAGCACTCGACACCATTGGGGCGGACGAAGTGCACAGACTCGACATCAAACCGGCGGCCGACGCAATGCTTGACTCGATCAAGGTGGCTGGCGTGGAACTCGGGGATGCCCATCGGGAAGATTTCTTGCTGGGCAACATCAAGGCCCGTCAGCGCATGATTGCCCAATTCGCGCTCGCTGCTGGCAGCCGAGGACTGGTCATAGGCACCGACCATGCGGCCGAGGCAATGATGGGCTTCTTCACCAAATTCGGCGACGGCGCCGCTGACGTCCTTCCCCTTTCCGGGCTAAACAAACGCAGGGTGCGCGCCCTGGCAGCGCATCTGGGCGCTCCGTCCGAACTTGTCAACAAGGTGCCGACCGCAGATTTGGAGAACCTTATCCCACTTCGTCCTGACGAAGATGCATATGGGATCACATATGATCAGATCGACGATTTCCTCGAAGGTAAGGAAATCAACGAGGCGGCGCGGAGGCGAATCCTTGATGCGTATTTCAGCACCGCTCATAAGCGCTCGCTTCCGGTGACACCCGATTTTCGGACAGGCTTGCCGGTACCGTAACGTTGTTTCGTCCGTCCTGCCTGTTATAGGATGGGGAACGACAATGCTGGCTTTTGCTTACCATTGAGGATCGGCGGCCGAGCCGGGATGACAGGTCCGACGAGGGCCGGAGCGATCAGGCCGCTGTGGCCTTGAGCTGTTCGAGATGCTCAACAGCGAGCTTGTGCAGCGTCTCGGCCGTCTCTTCCGGCGTCCACCCTTGGGCCGTGGAGTTGGCGACAAGGGCCGCGAAGGCAGTTTCCAGAGCGACCTCGCAATTAACAGGTCGGTCGGGGCTGGTCTCGGCGAGAATGGGTGGGGCAACTTCAGGGGTTTTTGTCATGCAGAGGAATCCGCGCCGCTGAAAAAGGTTCCAGCCGGCGGCAGAGGATTTATGGGCACCCCTACTTCGCACCCCACTCCGCCACCCAAAAGCGCGTAGTGAAGAACGTGGCAGCGCCAAGCACGATCGCCTGCGGTGGGCAGGCTTCATACATGCCGGTACGCTAGGATTCGGTTAGCTCCTCGCTCCTCAGCGGCATTTCACAGGATAGGCTCAGCCTCGCCAGCTTTTGCCATCCTGGCCGTCGAGATCTTGCAGGGGTTCACTGGTCAAGTCGATCAGGCCTTTCAGGCCTCGCGACGTGCCGCCTCGATCCATCCCATTCGATGCCTACCTCACCTTTGATGAATCGCTGTCGCCGGCGTCAAAGAAGTATCGTCATCGAGCCCGCCTCTACCCGTTGTGACCCACTCTCAATAGATCGTCGCGTCCTTCGTGTAGCTTGCGAATGCCTTGCTCCGTCCTGCTTTTTGCTGGCAGGATTCTTCGATTTGGACTTCGCTTCTAACCACCTCGGTGCGCGAGTTGCCGACCTAATCTGATGTCGGTGCTTTTCTGCGCACCGCGTCGAGCTTAAAGATCCAGGTCCACAGTGGCAGGTCGTCTTCTGTGTCAGAAGACATCCCGCAGTGGTGCCTGACTGTCAGCAAGCCGATTTAGCAGTCCTTGCCATCTCATCTTCAGCGGCTTCCAGGCTCGGAAGCTCGGTACCTTCGGTGTGCGATATAGGGTGCCATTGTCTGTCCCAGATCGAAATAGTAGGCGCCATGCCTTCCAAGCATGGCCGCATGGTCGTTTGTTGCTCTGAGCGGTGACACATTACCGCTCGCTTGACGAAGCCGTTGGCCGCCCCAGAATCCTGGAATGGCAAAGGGCATCAACATCGGCGACGAGGTCGTAATCACCGCAACAGTGCGCAAGCGTGTCACTGAGGACCGGGTGAGCGTTTCCATACCCTCCTATGGGCAACCCCACTCGGTCATGGACCAAACAACGAAGCTACAGAAGGGACAGCACATCGAGTTGATCGGCAACGTCACCCACATCCAGGAAAACCGTGTAACCGTGAACCTCGGCACTCCCGTCACGGTCGATGCCGCTGTCGTCAGGCTGGTGAACGCCTATAAGGCCCCTACGAGGAGCACACCCCTGTTGGACAAGCCGACATGAAGCCGCCTCCCCACGACAGCAACGAAGTGGAAGAATGCTGGTCGCATAAACCAATGACTTACTGGATGGTTAGCCAACCCATATCCTTCGTATGATCCCGTATAGTGGGTCTGGCGAACTAGAGACACTGCAAGTGGATCATTAGCTATTTAGCGCGCGCCCTGACCGCCCACCGCAGGCTCGCAATTCGCGTTTGCCAAACATGCTGCGAGGTTGTTGGCTCCGGCCTGGTTGGACCCACCTCCCCTGTGAATGACGAATATGGGGGCCTTGCGGACGGTCACTCATGGAAGGCAGGCGTGGCAAGCCGCCCCCTAGATAGGATACGCTTGGAGCCTGTTAGCTGTCGCTTCGGCGGTAACGGAAATGGTTGCGGATGTGGCTGTTGAAGTACCGCCCCTTGGCGAAGGCGGATCGAAATGCATCAAACGTTTCGGGCGGTACATCCTCGAAATCATAACGCTTGTCGCTGGTCATTAGCCATACAGAGAGGATCCGTCTGTCCGGATCGTACTCCGTTCTGCGTATCAAGGTGGATGGCATCGCAGTCAACGGAAGACGGGGCCACGCGTTCCTGAGGGTGTCGCAGGGGACGGTTGGCGCGGCTAAATCGCCGCGACAACCCTTAGCTCGAAGACGGCCCCTGAGTTTCGGCTAACCGAGAACCGGAAGATAGTCGGCGAATGCCGGTCCCGCTTCTATTGCTATTTGAAAATTGGGTTCCGTCGAGCAAGCAGGCCCGTGAGCCAGTCCGGATCCATCTGCGGCACCGAGGAGAGAAGCAGTTCGGTGTAGGCTGCGTGGGGTGGCGTCAGTATCTCGGTTTTCAAACCCTGCTCCACCACCTGCCCTTTGTGCATGACCACGACCTCGTCAGCAATCGCTCTTACCGTCGCGATATCGTGGGTAATGAAGATGTAGCTGATGCCGAGTTCGTGCTGCAGGCGCATCAGGAGCTTCAAGATTTCTTCCTGCACAATCTGATCCAGTGCCGAGGTGACCTCGTCACAAATGATGAGCTCCGGATTGGCAGCGAGCGCGCGGGCTATGCAGATCCGCTGCTTCTGGCCACCGGACAATTCACCGGGCAGTCTGTCGAGAAAGCTTTCGTCCATCTCGATCATGTGCATGAGCTCGCCAACCCGCTCGTCGCGCTGCTGTCCCTTCAAGCCTAAGTAGAATTCGAGCGGACGCGAAATTATCTCCTCCACAGTCTGGCGAGGGTTAAGGGCGCTGTCCGGCGATTGATAGACCATTTGGATGCGGCGCAGCAGGTCTTTCGAACGTCCCTTCAAGGAGAGGGCAAGCGGCTTGCCATCAAACGACATCGATCCGGACATCGCAGGCAGCAAACCGGTAACGACGCGCGCGAGCGTCGATTTACCCGACCCTGATTCGCCCACGACTGCTACCGTCCGGCCGCGCGGAACCTTGATGGACACGTCCACCAGCACCTTAACCCTTCCGGCATAAGCCGCGGTGACATTGTCGATGGCGAGTAAATGGTCCTGGGTCCGAATCTCCGGCTTGGCGAGCTTGCGCACGGCCCAGAGGGTCCGGGTGTATTCCTGGGTAGGGGTAGTGAGCATCTGCCGTGTGTCGGCTTCCTCGACCGTTTGTCCATGGCGCAGAACCATGATCCGGTCCGCCATTTGCGCCACCACGGCTAAATCGTGTGTGACGTAGATCGCTGCTGTGTTGAAATCTTCAACAATCCTGCGGATCGAGGCCAGGACCTCCACTTGCGTCGTCACATCGAGCGCAGTGGTCGGCTCATCGAACACGATCAGGTCGGGCCGGCAAGCCATGGCCATGGCCGTCATGGCTCGCTGCAACTGACCACCGGACACCTGATGCGGATACCGGAAGCCGATGGTCTCAGGTTCTGGAAGCTGGAGGCGTCGATAAAGGTCAATAGCGTCGCGATTGGCCTTGTCTCTGCTGGCGATCCCGTGCGCAACTGCCGTTTCCACGGTTTGATCGAGGAGCCGGTGAGCCGGGTTGAACCAGGCGGCTGCGCTTTGCGCCACATAGGCGATGCGGGAGCCCCGCAGCCGCCGACGGCGGGCTTCGCTCATTGACAAAAGATCGACCCCGTCGAACAGCACAGAGCCCTGGGTAATGCGGCACCCCGGCTTGGCATAACCCATTGCCGCAAGGCCGATGGTCGACTTCCCGGCGCCGGATTCGCCGATGAGGCCAAGCACTTCTCCGCGTTTAAGCGAGAGATCGACGCCGCGAACAATCGGGTGCCAGCGCTCGTCCGAGAAGCCTTCGACGTGAAGGTCCCGGACCTTGAGAAGATCTGTTCCCTTTTCGCGCGCCGTGGCACTGCTACTTTTCATCACGAAGTCCGCTGGTTGAATGTAGAAACCAGTCCACGACGAAGTTCACCGCTACCGTCAGGAGGGCAATGGCGCCGGCCGGCAGCAGCGGCGTGACATCGCCATAGGTGATCAGAGTTGCGTTTTCCCGCACCATCGACCCCCAGTCAGCCGATGGCGGCTGTATGCCGACGCCCAGGAACGACAATGCTGCAATGGTCAGAAACACAAAGCAGAATCGCAGGCCAAATTCCGCGATGAGCGGCGGCAGGATGTTGGGCAGGATTTCCTTGCGGAGAATCCATGCGGGACCTTCGCCGCGCAATTGCGCGGCCTCGACATACTCCATAACCACGACGTTCAGGCCAACGGCCCGCGCCAGACGAAACACGCGCGTAGAATCCAGCAATGCGATGATCAAGACGAGACTGGTGATCGAAGAGCCGAATATCGAGAGCAGCATCAGCGCAAAAATCAGGCTTGGGATC
Source organism: Mesorhizobium sp. WSM3626 (assembly GCF_000513935.1). GTDB lineage: Bacteria > Pseudomonadota > Alphaproteobacteria > Rhizobiales > Rhizobiaceae > Mesorhizobium > Mesorhizobium salmacidum. The sequence continues at coordinate 16,135 of NZ_AZUY01000013.1, forward strand.
GACATCAACACGTCCACCGCACGTGACAATATCTGGTCTGGCCACCCCCGGTACATTGCCGCCAGCAGGCCGAGCGTCACACCCGCTGCAAAGGATATGATCGTTGTGGCAACGGCGATGCCGATCGTGTTGCGAGCCCCGTAGATGAGTCGAGTGAGCATGTCGCGACCGAGTTGGTCAGTCCCGAACATAAACTCGTGGCTCCACGGAGCGAATGCCTCGCTAAAGACCTGCGTCTCTCGATAAGGAGCGATGAGAGGCGCAAATAGAGCGACCAGAACGTAGCAGAGGGTTACTACCATGCCGAACCAGGCACTGAGCGGCGCCTTCTTCAGCGCTATCCTCATCCGAGATCGGCGTGTGCGCCTTACCCTGGGCGCTCTCGTGGTCTGGATGAGGGGCTCCGCACTTGTCATCTTGGGTGCAAAAGCCTCGGATTGGTTGCGATCGAAATGATATCGGCGATCAGGTTGAGCAGGATGTAGGTGGCGGCGAAGACAAGGGCGCAGGCTTGCACGACTGGTACGTCCCTCGATTTCACGGCATCGACCATCAGTTGGCCGACGCCGGGGTAGACGAACACTACCTCGACAACAACGACGCCGACGATGAGATAGGCAAGGTTGAAGGCGACAACCGTCACGATCGGGGCCCAGGCGTTTGGCAAAGCGTGCCGAAGCACGACCACCATTGGCGTCATTCCCTTCAACCGAGCCATGTCGATATAGGGGCTTGAAAGCATGTTGATGATCGCCGCGCGCGTCATTCGCATCATGTGAGCGACGATGACGAGTGTGAGCGTTATCGACGGCAGGGCTGCGCGCCAGACGTGCTCCCAAAACGGCGTCTGATCGCTGATATTCGCCAGGGTCGGGAACTTGGGTACGACGTTCAAGGTCCAGTCGATCGAAGCTGCGAGCCAGACGGGTAAAGACTGTGCGAGATCGGTGCCGGCGAACGTGTCGCGCGAGATGATCAGGAAGGCGAGCATGTAGGCGACGAAGAATTCAGGGAACGAAATTGTCGTAAGTGTCACCGTGTTTACAAGCCGATCGAACCAGCTGTTCCGGTACAGGGCCGCAAGAATACCCAACCCTAACGCCAGCGGCACCGCGACCAGCGCCGTCATTACCGCCAGGAACATGGTGTTATAGAGACGTGGTGCGATAATCTCCGCGACCGTTCGCCGGTAGCCGGTCCGGCTGGCGAAGGAGGAACCAAAATCACCCTGTGCCATCTTACCAATCCAGCTGAAGTAGCGCTCGATTGGCGGGCGATCGAGGCCGATCTCGTGTTGAAGGGCGGCGACCGTTTCTGGGGTAGCAGCTTGACCGAGCGTCGCTTTGGCGAAGTCGCCAGGCAGCATTGCGATCGCCGAAAAGATGATGATCGAAACGACGAACAACGTGATCAGGCCGAGGCCTAACCTTTGCAGAACCGTTTTTGCGACCGGATTCACACGCATGCGCGCAGTCCCAAGAGCGCGCCGCCCGCGGTGCGACCGGCGCGCTTGGCAAACACCTCTATGCCTCAGCCGTCCACCAGCGCTCAGCCATCTTCAGTCCGTCATTTTCCCAATTTGGCGCCACATCGCCATGGGCGAGTTTCTTGGATTTGGCGCTGACAAAGTTGTTGAACACCAGCACGATAGTACCGCCATCATCATGGGTCAGCTGCTGCATTTCGGCATACATGGCGGCGCGCTTGGCCTCATCCGTCTCGGCTCGGGCTTGGACAAGCAATTCGTTGAAGCGTGGATTCTTCCAGAACGACTCGTTCCAGCTGGATTCGGCTGCGAAGGCTTGCGTGAACATCCAGTCGGCGGTGGCGCGACCGCTCCAATAGGAAGCGCACCAGGGCTTCTTGAGCCAGACGTTGTCCCAATAGGCGTCCTCCGCTTCGCGCACGACATTGACCTCGATGCCGCACTGTGCGGCCGTCTCGCGAATGAGTGCGGCCGCGTCTACCGCACCTGCGAAAGCCGCATCTGCGACCGAGAGATCGACCTTCAGCTTTTCGAGCCCCGCCTTTTTCAGATAATGGCGCGCCTTTTCGGGATCGAAACTGTGCTGCGGCTCCGGGTTCTTGTAAAACTTGATCGCCGGCGCGATTGGATCGTCATTGGCAACGGTAGCATGTCCAAGGAAGATCTTGTCTGCGATCTCTTGTCGGTTGATTGCCCATTTCATTGCCATGCGCACATCCGGATTGTCGAAAGGCGCCATGGTGACATTCATCGGCAAAGTATAATGCCCGTAGCCGGTGATCTCGATGATGTCGATTTTCGGATTGCGCTTCAACATGCCGAGTGTCTTCAGATCGGCGCGGCCGATGTAATCCACTTCCCCCGTCGAGAGCGCAGCCATGCGTGCGGCCAAATCCGTAATGGCGACGAACTCCACCTCATCCAGGTATGGCTTGCCGTTCTTGAAATAATTCGGATTGCGCTTGAGCTTGGTCGAGACGCCAGGCTGAAAATTCTCGAGCACGAATGCGCCAGTGCGCGCGCCCGAAGCCCAATCCGCTTTCCCGTCAACGCTCGGCATGATCACGAGATGATAATCGCTCATAATATAGGGGAAATCGGCGTTGCCGCTGTCGAGTGTGAAGACAACGGTTTCTGGGCCGTCCGCCTTAATTTTCTTCACAGACGCAAGCAGAGGCTTCGCCGCGGATTTGGTGTCGGCGCCCATGTGATACCGCATAGAGGTCACGACGTCGTCTGCCGTCACGCTCTTGCCATTGTGGAAGGTCGCGCCCTTGCGTAGCTTGAAGACCCACGTCTTGGCGCCATTGGAAGATTCGAAGCTTTCTGCCAGGTCCGGCTGTATGCCGCCCTTCGCATCCACCTCGGTCAGGCTGTTGGACATAGCGCCTGAAAAGGCGGTTTGGGAGAAAGTGTCGGGATACCCAGCCGGATCAATAGAATCTGTCGTCGCTCCATGCGCCATGCCAAGCTTTGCGAAGCCGCCTTGCTGCGGTTCTGCTCGTGCCGCAGTGACAAAGAGCTGATCTGCGGCGACGACGGTCAGGCCTGCCGCTAAGCCTAGATGGATGAAGTCACGCCGCGAAACCTTGCCGCTCCCGATAAGACCTTTCGCGATGCGCAGTTTGTACTCTGATTCCGACATTGCCGTTCTCCCATTGCGGATTTTCCGCGTTCTTTTTTCAACCGTCGTCAAGCACGCGATGCGTAAGTGCTCCTTCTCCGCCGTTCTGGTCTTTCGTCGATTTGCCTCCCGTCTGCCAGATCAGGCGGTCACGTAGACGTTGCCGTCCTCCACGATGACGGGAAACGTCCGCGCACGCACAGTGGGATCGACCAGCGCCGAACCCGTCTTGATGTCGAACTCCCAGCCATGCCAGGCGCAGCGCACGATCTCGTTTTCTCGATGATAGATGAAGCGGGCTTCCTCGACAGGCGCGGTCGTCCCGCATTGTGGCCCCTCACAGAGCGGCGCGCCGCGATGCGGACAGATGTTGAGCAGCGCATGGAAGCTCTCTCCGATGCGGAACACGCCCACCGAAAGGCTCCGGACCTTGGCAATGACGGGTGTGCCCGCTTCGATCTCGTCGACGCGGCATATGTAGGTTTTCTCGGCCATGTTCTGCTCCGTCAGGCAGCATTCGCGGTCAGGAGGGCCGGAATCCGCTTATAAACATCGAGCGCATTTTGACCCATCACCTTCGTCCTCCAAGCAGGAGGAATGTGCAGCGTGTTGGCGTCATCATAGTCCCAATGCGGATAGTCTGACGCAAACATCAGCGTGTTCTCACCGTCCATGGCTTCCAGGACGGACCAGAGATGCTGCACGTTGGCCGGCTGCTCCAGCGGCTGTGTGGAGAAGCGTATGTTACGGCGGCAGTATTCCGATGGCAGCATCTTCAGCCATGGTGTTTCCTTGCGCAGCGCCTTGTAATCGGCGTCGAGGCGCCACAGCACCGTCGGCACCCAGGCGACGCCGCATTCGACTACGACGAAGTAGAGTTCTGGCCATTTCTCGAACACCCCGTGAGCGATCATGCTGGCGACGTGACTGATCGCCGACATGTGCAGGATGGCGTGCGTTTCCCAGAAGAAGGTCGTGGGGGCAGGCGCGACGGCGTTCCAGTTGACGCCACCGTGGCCGCCCAGGTGAATGGCAAACGGCAATCCCATCTCCGCACAGGCTTCGTAGATCGGGTGGTAGAAGGGATCACCATACGGCTTCACGGAGCCTTGGGAGGCTAGAACCTGGACCATGCGGGGGTGAGTGCCGAGCCGACGGATCTCGGCGGCCGCCAGCTTCGGATCCTGAGGCGCAATGATGATGGAACCCATGAAGCGGTTGTCTTTCGGCAACCACTCGGCGATCTGATAGTCATTGTAGGCACTGACCAGCGCACTGGCGTAATAGGGGTTTGCGAGAGTCGAGGCTTCTATAGGCTCGTCCCCGGTGAGGATCGCCACGCCGACATTGTATTTGTCGAGGTGTTTTTCCTTCATGATCCGGTAGTTGTCGGCTTCGGTCTCGGGTCGCACATCCTTCCGGGAGAAATCCTGCGGATGGAACCAGGGGCGATGGCCATGCGGGAAGGACCCCCTGGGGCCGGTCTTCTCGCCCTCGATGAACATGTCCTTCCAGATCCCGGAAAGATACGGTTCCAATACCGTGGCGCTCGACCAGTAGTTGTGACAATCGCAGTCGACGATAAACACTTTAGCTTTCGCTCCCTCTCCAGACCGCGGCTCTACTTGCCGTTTAGCTTGCCCAGCTTCCGCCTTGACAATTGCCGGATCAAGCCAATGATCTCTGGGTAATGATCGGGTTTTTCGATTGGGGGTTTGTCCGTGCAGCTGGACCACATTGAGACGTTCCTCGACATCGTCGAGTCACGGAACTTCAACCGGACTGCCGACCGGCTCAACATTACGCAGTCGACGGTCAGCAGCCGGATCAAGAGCCTCGAAAGCGCGGTAGGATCGGAGCTCTTCCATCGTGGCCGCGCCGGCGCTGAACCGACCGCGGCGGGACGACGTTTCGAAGCCTACGCGCGGGCGATGCTGTCGACCTGGTCGCAGGCGCGTCACGACGTGCGCGCGTTCAACCGGTTCGAAGGAACCCTTCGCGTGGCCGCGCAGGTTGGCATGACACGCTCAGTGCTGCCTGGGTGGGTGGAGGCGCTCTGTCAAGCCCTTCCCAAAGCCTCGATCCATGTGGAATCCGACTACTCCAACCAGATGGTGACCGATCTCAGCATGGGAAATCTCGACATAGCCGTGCTCTACGCGCCCCGCTATCTTCCCGAAATAGCTTATGAGCACCTTATGGTCGAGGAATATGTGATGGTCTCGACCTTTGCCAGGACGATGTCGGAGGTCGATCCTGACAGCTACATTCGACCCGGCTACACCGTCGTCCTTGAGAAAACCCATTCGGAGCTGATCCCTTCGTTGGCAATTTCCCGCCTTTCCATGGGATCTGAAAGCCTGGCCGAAGCCATGCTGCGGCGAACCGGGGGGAGCTGTTACATGCGCAACGACGATGCCCGCAGGTTTACGGCCGAGTGCCCGTCCTTCCTGGTCGACGGCGCACCGACGCTCTACCAGCCCGTCCATACGGCCATGCTCGCCCGGCGCAAGCATGAGCCGATCATCCGCAAAGGGCTTCGTGCGCTGCAGCTGGCGGTGATGTCGCTCGAGACGTAGATCGAAATTCCCGATTAAAAAGCAGGGCTCAACCCACTGTTCCGGACAGCCTGCGGCTGCCATGTTTGGCGCGTCATTGAGAGCCAAACATGAACGCACATACCTCGTTTCCGGCGTCCGATTTTTTCGCACCGATGCGGCAGCGGCAATGGGCCGACGCATCGCCACAGGCAATGCTCTGCCGTGCGGTCATCGACGAGACGCACGACGTGAAGACCTTTGTGTTCTCGGCCGCCTCAGATTGCATGTTCTGCTTCAAAGCGGGGCAATACGTGGTCCTTCACCTCGCGATCGATGGCGTTGCGGTGGCCCGGTCCTATTCCGTTTCGTCGCCACCAACACGTCCGCTCGACCTGCACATTACGGTCAAGCGGACACCAGGCGGGCTCGTTTCCAATTGGATCCACGAGAATCTGCGGGCGGGCGACGAAATCAAGATTGAAGGCCCGCGGGGCTCGTTCAAACTTGACGGCTTGCCAGGCGAAAAGCCTCTCTTTCTTGCGGGCGGCAGCGGGATCACGCCTCTTATGTCTATGCTGCGAACCCTGACGGACAGAGCTTCCGATCTGGACCTGTGCCTCATTTACAGTGCGCGGTCGCCGCGAGATCTCATTTTCAGGTCGGAACTCGATGCGCTCGCTGCCCGATTCCGCAACCTGAGCGTGACATGCGTCTGTTCCAGGGCAGATCCCTCCTGGGCAGGACCGACGGGCCGCATGGACGGCCCCTTGCTCCTGCGCCTGGTCCCCGATCTTCGCGAGCGCACGGTCTACGCCTGCGGCCCCGAACAGTACATGAAGGCGCTGCGAGACGGTCTTGGCCAGGCAGGCGTTGACCCCCGGGGTTATCATGAGGAGAGCTTCGGGGGCGCCCTGGGCGGTGCTGCTCCGGATGTGGCCTCTGCGGTTTCGTCCTCGGTCCATTTCGCCCGTTCCGGATTGGAGCATCGTTGCGCACCCGGAGAGACCCTGCTGGAGGCGGCGCGCAACTGTGGTGTCTATGTTCCGACCGGCTGTCAGCAGGGAATTTGCGGTGCATGCCGGATTGCCAAGCTCTCGGGCGAAGTTGCGATGCAGGATCTTGGCGGACTTACGTCCGAAGAAAAGTCAGCGGGCTTTGTCCTGGCCTGTTGCAGCCGCGCTCAAGGCTCAGTTTTACTCGATCTTTGACTTCGGTTGAGATCTGAACGGGTGATTGCCGAATTGACCCAAAGCTGGTCACGCATGCGATTTCAGCTGAATTCCAGGCGTGAGTTCCAAGAAGGGCAGACCCAAAGCTGTGTGGCTAGGTGCTCGGGGAACGGCGTTTGAGTGCCTGAGTCCGCATCAAAATTTTGGCCGGACTTCAGGGCGTCCGGTATTCGGTGGCGATATCTGCTGCCAAGGAGTGGCAAAGCCGATCTGTGCGGCTGAGATGAGGCGCATACCAGCCATTCAGTAGCTGACCTCCGCCTGCCGGTGATCATCCAGTCTACGTTGTCGACCGCAGAACGGCCTGAATATGTTCTGCGAGCTCAAGTTCGCCCGCCTCGATCTGCAAAAGATATCGGGCTCGCCAGCAGGAATTTATTCAACCCGTGGATGGGGAGCGGCTCTAGACTAGTGCCGTTTCTCTTCGGTGCCCCTCAGGTGTTTTGAGCTTGCGGTTGGCGACGTTTCTCTTCCTTGTCCCTCTTGCCTGCCGGTTCCGAGGATTGGGAGCGGGCAACTGCGGCCTCGCAGGTAGACCGGATCTCTTCGACCTCGGCCGCCGTTAAATGATCTATCCCGATGAAGCTGTTCTTGCCCGCACTCACGCGCACCAGTTCGTCAAGCTTTGCCTGTACCGCTGCCCCATCTCGATTCTGCGTATTCTGGATAAGGAAAACCATCAGGAAGGTGATGATCGTCGTCGAGGTGTTGATGATGAGCTGCCAGGTTTCGGAAAAACCGAGGAAAGGTCCCGAAAAGCCCCAGACCGCAATCAAAGCCATGCAAAGGATGAAGGTGATCGGACGACCTGCCCCGCGAGCGACAGCGTTAGCGATCCTTGCGAATGTCTTTTCCATTCAGCTCCCAAGCCATCACAAGAAACCCCGCCGAGCGGGGTTCCTTTAACTCAATGGGCAGCCGCTTTTTTCTTGGTGGCCGATTTGGGCTGACCAGATCTACCCCTGGCCGCGGAGTCCTTTGAGTGGGCTGCCATAGCTGGGGCAGCTCCAGTCTTCTTGGCCGCGCTCGCCTTCGCAGTCGCTGCTTTCTTACTCGCTGCCTTCTTAGCAGGCGCCTTTTTCGTGGCTTCCTCGTTCGAGGAGAAAATGCCGGTGATGCTGCCGATGATGGACACTGCGCTGCCCTCCGTTGAACTGGACCATCAATGCGCATCCGCCCGAAACGGTTCCATTAGACTAGCGTGGCGTCCGGTGATTGGCGCTCGCGGCTGGCCCGGCCGGCGGCGTCTCATTTCCGTTTAGGAAACTGGATCACCTTCGCCTCGGGCTTCGGCTCCAGCGGCTCATGGCCGGGCACTTCATGCCAGAAGACTTGGCCCAAATCGCGCTGATCGACGGGCTGACCGCATGCGGGACAGTTGTAGAAATGGTCGCCCTCGTTGGTGAGCTCAGGTCCGTGCACCTTGCCATGAATCGGAGGACCGACGTCGGAGTGCTCACTCCATTCCAAGAGGTCTGGACGTTCGTCAGGTCCGACCAAGCTGTACTCATACACGGTGGCTTTCTCTTCATCGACCACCCGGAACCAATGATCCTGCAGTGCTCTTGGCGACACTCTTTGTTGTCCGGCGGCGGCCTCGGCGGCTTTCATAGGATCGCTCTCCACGACAGTGCCAGATGACACGACTGTATTGCCGTAGATCTCTTCGACCTGATACTTCGTCATAGTCGCCGCATTCCGATGAGGTCGCAAAGTGGTAGCTTTGTTGCGTCGCGCATGCAGTTTGCACTTCCGGAACTCTTTTAGCTACAGCTAATTGACTGGCCGGTTGGTGGCAAAGGGGCGCGAGGTGCCGCAGTATCGGGTGAGTCATGGCCGCCGGATCGGCTGTGTCTTCGAGCATGGTCATCGCACAGCTTCCCTTCAAAGCGGCAGGGGCACACATCGGCCAGCCTGTCAGGCGCCAGGAGGAAAGCGGTGCGTGTCACGGAGACCAAGGGCGAAAAGCGAGCCTTCGCTTACGTTTGTCGGACGGCATGAGCGCTACCGTGGCGGTCCCTTCCTTTAGAAATGCCAAGGTTCACCCTCACTTTTCCTTCATCGATATGTGGAGTTTTCTTCATTCCGCCGCGCGATTTGTCTGCCGGCGGCGCCACGTTCTATTGCCGGTCCGGCGACTAGTCTGCCCCTCAGAGCGCGGCAGTAATGGGTCCCCTTCGGCGGGAAAGACAATTCCCGCTCCTTCGAAAGCCAGGAGCATGGCGGCGACAGTGCGGGGATGCGGTTTCCTTACCCCGTTCTCAAATTCGCTGATCGTCGCTTCGCTAAGATTGCACTTGGCGCCAAGCCGCACTCGCGACCAGTTCAATAGCGCTCTTGCTATTCGCGACTGCTCTGCCGTCAGGTTTCGCACTTCATGGACCTCCTGCCGACGAACAGCGGACCGTGCGGAAGGTTCCCGAAGTATTCAGCGCGCGCTAACGGAACGGAAGCGGCTCTCAGCATGCCGGCGAGGGCCGATTGTCGTTTGTTCCGCCGTGCTCTTGATCGGGCGACGACTGGATCCACGAGATCAAGTATGACGGTTCCGCACCCAGCTGATCCTCGATTGGGATGGCGCCCGGGCCGACACCAGGACCGGCAGCGGCTGGTCGAAGCGCGAGGAAATCCGAAAGTCGCGCTGCCTCGCCGGATAGTGATGCATCTTCTAGTTTGCAGAGTAGTAGCCGCGATCCGTTCGCGGGACCTCTGAGGACAAGGTAACCAGCCGCCCGGGCCGCTGCCGCGCTCTCTTCGCATGTGGCGAGCCGAGGATGGTTGCACACGATATCCTGAATGTGCCGTCATTACCGCGCCCGCTCCGGCCCAAGGCGAGGTGTGTTCGCCAGAATGGATGCGCAGGAGAAAACCTGTTCGCAGAGGCAGGTATTTATGCTGCAGCGCAGCAACCAACTTGGAAAGGCGGCGTTCCAGTATTTGATCTGCTTTGGATTTGAACGCAAAAGGATGCCGACATGAGAAGTCTCGCCGATACCGTCGCACGCTTGGCTGCTCGGCGAAAACAAAGCAACTCGGTCGTGGCCGGTGACGTCGGAAGGGATCGATTTTCCGAACTTCAGGCGTTCGGGTCCAACCCAGGACGGTTGCGGGGCTGGACATACCGCCCCAAGGACCTTGCAGCGGATGCACCTCTGGTCGTTGCTCTCCATGGCTGCACGCAGTCGGCTGTATCCTATGACCGCGGCGCGGGCTGGTCGAGGATGGCAGATCGCAAGGGCTTTGCCGTGCTCTATCCAGAACAGCAGCGCAGCAACAATGCCAATCTTTGTTTCAACTGGTTCGCCCCAGACGACACCCGAAGAGGCTCGGGTGAGGCACTTTCGATCCGGCAAATGATAGAGGCCGTAGTGATCGCAAACGATGTGGACCGGACTGGGATCTTCGTCACCGGCCTTTCCGCTGGCGGGGCAATGGCCGCCGCGATGCTGGCCACTTATCCGGATGTCTTTGCGGGCGGGGCCATCATAGCTGGTCTACCCTATGGCAGCGCCACTACCTTGCCGCAGGCATTCGACCGTATGCGAGGTCATGGCGGCCCAACCGCGAAGCAATTGGCGTCGGCAGTCAAGCAGGCGTCCGGTCACTCCGGACCATGGCCGAAGCTCTCCGTCTGGCATGGAAGCGCCGACACGACAGTCAGTCCCGTCAATTCGAACCAACTCGTCCGGCAATGGCTTGCACTCCATGGACAAAGTGAAGCTCAAGCCGACACCGCGGAGCGGCAGGGCTATCGCCGCGACGTTTGGAGGGATGCTACGAATCAGGAAGTCGTCGAATCCTACCTCATCCCAGGCATGGCGCACGGGACACCCGTGGACTCGGCAGACGGCTTGAGTGACGGCGGACCTTTTATGATCGACACCGGCATATCATCCACTTCGCTTATCTCCCGGTTTTGGGGACTAGCCGGCACTGAGGGCCAGTCGCCAGACGCCCATCCATCGACGAGATCGGTGCGACACTCCCCTTCGGCGGTCGCGCACCCGCCGTTCCAGCCGCCGAGCGGCCCGGACGCCGGCCCTGGTCAGATTATCGAAGACGCTCTTCGCGCTGCCGGCTTAATGAAATAGAGTAACGGCCAGACTTCAATCGACACAGCTTTTGTTTTAGGCCAGCCCCCGAGCCTCCCTATTCGAAAACGGGACCGTTACAGTAACGCGCGACTTTAGGCGTCCTTGGCGTCGGGAGGTCAGGTGTGCCGGAAACGCTTTTGTTGAACTTTAAACCCTCCACTCCCGCAGGATCTCACCCTGAAGCTGCTTCTGGACAATTGAATTGATCATGGTCGGGCCGAAGCTGGGCTCCCCGGTGGAAATCCAGATTATCATCCCAGGCTTCGCCACCGCAGTCTAAAGCCGCCATGAGCCCGCCGCCTGCCAGCTGCCTGCAAGCGGCCCAACGGGAACATTAGGCGATGATTTGGCGCAGGCGCCGGTCTCCGGCCGGCACAAGCGAGCTTGCCTCCGGGCAATGCCACGTAGCCGGCGCGACAGGGTTTCTGTGGTCGGCGGCCGATGCGCTGGACGTTCTCGACGTTCTTGTCGTCGACGAGGCCGCCCAGATGTGCCTGGCCAACGTGCTGGCCGTATCGCATACGGCCAGGCGGCTGATCCTGCTCGGTGATCCGCAGCAGCTCGATCAGCCCACGCAAGGCACGCATCCCCATGGTACGGGCGGGTCCTCACTGGAGCATGTACTCGGCGGCAGGCAGACGATCGACCCGGATCGCGGCCTTTTCTTCGCTGAAACCTGGCGTATGAACCCGAATATCTGCGATTTCGATTCCGAACTCTTCTATGACAGCAAGCTCCACCCGGTACCGAGCTGTGAGAAGCAGGTCGTCCTGTCCAACGGGCCGATTAAGGGCTCGCGGCTTCGCTACGTCCTCGTCGAGCATGCCGGCAACAAGAGCTATTCGGTTGATGACGCAGATCGTGATGACCATCATGAACAGCAACACACGATGGATCGACCGGGACGGCATCGAAAGGGCCGTTACAATCGACGATATCATCGTCATCACACCCTGTAATGCGCAGGTTTTCGAGCGCCATCCGGACGTGCGCGTCGGTACTGTCGATAAGTTTCAGGGCAGGAAGTCCCCATCGCGATTTATTCGATGGCGATGTCGAGCCATGCCGACGCCCCGCGTAGCATGGAATTCCTCTACAGCGCCAACCGCTTCAATGTCGCGGTCTCCCGTGCAAAATTCCTCGCGATCCTTGTCTCATCCGGGGATATTCGAAGCCGAATGCAAGACGCCGCGGCAGATGCAGCTCGCCAATGCCTTCTGCCGCTACCTGGAAATGTCTGAGGCGTTGCCGGCATAGCGGAGTCGCCGTCGTCCGGCGCCGAACTGCAACCATCATCTTTCTTGGTGTGAAGCAGGACCCTATCTATCGCGCGCTCTGTCGCGATCATGCCCGCCGGCAGGAAAACCTTTCTGCCGGCCCTTATCTTCGACATCCGCCTGTTCTTCGCTGACTCATCCTTCTGGTGCGCTCCGCCCGGCGATAGGCTCCTGCCATGGCGTACACAGGCATCCGTCGCTTTTGGATCGGACAGCACACACAATAGACTGCACCTGACAACAACAGCTCCGGACTTTCTTCGAACAACCATGTTGTCGGCTGAGCGCCCTTTTCGTCACCGCGCTTTCCAACGGTCACATGCTAGTCCGCCCATCGGGATCGGGGCGCTCGATCAATATTTTATCCGGGCCGAGCTCGAAGTGTCGATGTGCCAGATGGATCGCGAACCGCTTCAATTTCCCGTGCCGGGCGAGCGCATCTCGGACTTCCTACAGGCAGGCAAGATCCTCGTCATCAAGCGGCGGCGCATCCTGAAGCTCCAGCAACACCGACCATTGCATGGGCTGAATCGAAGCTGCATGATTTCGGCTCCGTGAGCTCGCGTGCAGATTAAAACAACACGCTTCGCGCTCAATGTCACCGCCACTTCAGTTTTCAGGAGAAGAATGACCCGTTTGTGACCTGGTCGATTCCGGGTTTCGTGCCGCTGGCGTCAACGAATCTGCGCGGCGACGGGAGCGGCAACGGGGTTTGTCTCCGCGAAGATCGCTTCGATCTCAGCCGCTTCCCTGTCGGTCAGGCCCGCGAATTCGCGTTCGCGCGCGCGCTTCGACACGGTCCCGCCATTCTGCCGCAGGAAGCGGAACAGCAGGCCGAGCAGCCGGTCCGGCATGTCGGCGATATTCAGCACGCGCGCTTTGAACGTGTCGTAAGCTTTGAGGAAAGCGGTTTCTGCCGGCAGATCGACGTCAATTGTCCGCGCGACGCAGGAGAACAGAAACTCTGCATGCGGCGTCGCATCGAAGTAGCGGTAAAAGTCCGCAGTGTCGTTCAGAACGTCCACATTGTGGCGATCGGTAGGCCTCCAGCGAACCAGCGGCAGCATCCGCTGCGAATAGCTTTCGAGTGTGCGCCGATACTCGTCGATGCGGTCGAGAATAACGGCGGACACCGGAAACACGACGCCGGGCGGATTGAATCCGCGCTCCGCCAGGACATGGTGGATCAAAAAGCGATGCAGTCGTCCGTTTCCGTCCTCAAAGGGATGGATATAGACAAAGCCGAAAGCGAGCACGGCCGCCGCCAGCACAGGGTCGAGCGCCGGCGCGACCGTCCTGTCGAAGGCGGTAAGGCCATCCACCAGGCCGCTCAGGTCTTCCTGCCGCGCGCTGATATGATCGGGGATCGGCACGCCGGTCGTGCGATCATGCTGACCGACGAACCCGCCTTCGGTGCGTAATCCCAGATGAACGAAACGCGCATCGCCGATAACAATCCTTTGCAGGCGGTCGAGCTCGGCGCGGTCAATCGGCCGCCTTCCGGCTTCCGCGATCACCTGGCCCCACCGCTGGATACGGTCCTGCAGCGGGTCCTCGCCTTCGATCTCGAAGCTGGACCGTGAATCCTTCAGAAGCAGGAACGCCGCCGTCCGTGCCAGCAGATCGGCGGGCACGTCGGCGACCAGCGCGCGCGCTTCCCGGGCAAGGTTCCTGGTGACGAACGCCTCAAGGGTGGGCGTCCTGAAGATCATCGGACAAAAGGCGGGCGTGCCCGGAAGGTTGTTCTTGACGCGGTGGCGCGTGGATGTGACGCCGCCTGTTGCCCATTGCTGTTCGGGGTCGACGATGTGCGCATAGGCGCCGCTGGCCGCGTCCGGCAGGTCGAGGCGGGCCTGCATCAGCCATTCGTAGAGAAACCAGACGCGGCGCGCGAACGAGCCCGTCGGTGCGGCGCGGACGATATCGGCGACAGGTTCAGGCCCGGTCGCCCTGAACAGGGTTTTGAGGACGCACAGATCCAGCCCCTCATAGCGCAGGGCGAATGTCAGGTGGCCAGCCAGGTCGGCGTGCGGCGTGTGGCGGGGCGTGAATATCCGCCAGCCTTCCGCCTCATAGATCTTATGGCGCTGCCCGATGGCAGCCAGCTTCAGCGGCACGGGCACGGCAAGCCGGTAGGCAGCGATCAGGGCGGCATACCCTGCGGGCAGCGCCTCCTCCGGCAGCCTGCGGTCATGAAAAACAGTAACCGGGCCTGAAAACTGATTCTGAGGACCATCACCCATGAACGTCGATACCTTTCCGTGAAAATCGAACACTACCCCTACTATCGCATGAAAATGGAGCACATTCAATGAAAACAGTTTACAAACAGGGCACGGGCCTGAATTTCGATAACCAGCCAAGCAACTGGTGAGGCCAGGAAGATCGTCATGATGACCAGCCAACGGCCAGCACATTCGGGATTCATCGGTCCACTGCATCAGATAACGACGCGCCCAGAGATCAAACGCGTCAGAGGCGGCATCATCTTCGGTGATGTCCCTGGACGTGGTGTAGCTGGTAGTGCGGTGGTCATCGGCGCTTTCCGGTAGAGTCTGGTTGCGACACCAACTCCTGCTTGAAGGACCACCGATGACCGACGACATGATGAACCTGCGCGCGCTCGTGGAGAAGACCCCGGACGCCGATCTCCTGCGCGAGATGATCGGCTTTGCCGCCGAGCGGCTGATGGAGATGGAGGTGGGCGCCGCGACGGGTGCGAAGCCGGGAGAACGGCTCGATTTTGAAAAGCTTCCCGGCGGCGAATTGCGGGTGCGGGCGGCGCGGCCGACCGGCACGATTGACAGCTTCCTTGGACTGCTCGCCAGCAAGACGAAAAAGGTCGCCACGATCGAGGACATGAACGAGGCCGCCGCCGGTTGGGCGGGCGAGGAGTGAAAGTCACCGTCGACACCAACGTGCTGGTCCGGGGCGTCGTCCGCTACGATCTAAAGCAAGCCGCCGCAGCAGACAAGGTGCTGAAAGAGGCGTCGCTGATCGCCGTTTCCCTGCCGTGCCTGTGCGAATTGGTGTGGGTGCTGCGCCGGGCCTATGGCTTCGAACATCCGGTCTGCGCGACCGCAATCCGCGCATTGCTCTATACCGGAAACGTCGTCATGAATCGACCCGTGTTGAGGCCGGGCTTGCGTTGCTGAACGCAGGGGGCGATTTCGCGAATGGTATCATGGCCTATGAAGGCACTTGGTTGGGCGGCGAGACCTTTGTGTCGTTCGATAGAACGGCTGTGAAGCTACTTTCCAAGCACGGGGAAGCCGCAAAGCTGCTGTCGTGAACGCCGCCTTCATTGGCGGCTCGTGGCTCCGCTGGATCGGCGAGACATGGTTCCTGTTACGCTCAACTACTTCACGCTGCTGCGCGTCCAGAGACTCAGCAATGGCGATCTATATCGGCTGGCTAATGCACATGACCCAAGGGCGGCCGGAATTCTGTTCGTGCTGCCAGGGATAATGGCCATGATGTTGGCGCTGTCCAGGCGCTATGGGGCTCCAGTCGTCCTGCAAACCCCTGGATTTGCCAAAAGGCAGGAGTGAAGACGGCGGCGAAACGCGCGTCGCATTGCGGCGCCGGCGGCACTCTGACCACAGGCCATCGACGACAGGAGCGCCCTGCACGGTTCGCTGCTCGTCACTCTGATATGCCATGGCTACGCCGGCGATAAGGCTGGTAATCCCTGTCGCCTCCTCGCGGCCGAACAAGCGGATGATCGCGTCAGCATCGATGAAGCGACGGGTCAGCCAGCTGTAAGCAATACGGTCGACATGCACGTCCCGGCGTGTGACCCAGATCGTGGGCGCGAACGCGTGACGGCGAATCCTGATCGGGCACTATTCGAAAGAGTAGGTAAATCCTTTCGCCGAGGCACCGACGATGACTTTCGTCATCTTCTTGCCCTCGAGCGCGCGATTGAGCACGCCGCGGCTGAGTTCCGGCAGCAGCGTGTTGGTGAGGATGGCGTCGATCATGCGCCCGCCGGATTCGATCTCGGTGCAGCGCGCCTTGATCATATCCAAGACACCCTCGCCGATCACCAACTCGGCTTCGTTGGTTGCTTTGAGACGCCGCGCGATCTTGGCGAACTGGTGTGTTGCGATCGCCTCGATCATTTCGTCCGAGAGCGGGTAGTAGGGGATTGTCACCACGCGCCCGAGAAAAGCGGCAGGAAATACTTTCAACAGAGGACCGCGCAAACCGGTGTCCAGATCGTCGAGGCCGACACGCAAGGTGCCGTTCCTCGTGCGATCCATGATGACTTCGGACCCGACATTCGAGGTGAGCAGGATCAGCGTGTTCTTGAAGTCGATCCGGCGGCCCTCGCTATCGTCCATCATGCCCTTGTCGAAGACCTGGAAGAAGATCTCGTGCACGTCCGGATGCGCCTTCTCGACCTCATCGAGCAGGATCACCGAATAGGGCTTGCGCCGCACGGCTTCGGTCAGGATGCCGCCCTTGCCAAAGCCAACATAACCGGGTGGCGCGCCCTTCAGCGTCGAGACCGTGTGCGCCTCCTGGAATTCGGACATGTTGATCGAAATCAGGTTCTGCTCTCCGCCATAGAGCGTCTCGGCCAGCGCCAAGGCTGTTTCGGTCTTGCCGACGCCGGAGGGGCCGCAAAGCAGGAACACGCCGACCGGCTTCTCCGGAGCGCCAAGGCCGGCGCGGCTGGTCTGCACGCGTCGCGCAATCATTTCCATCGCATGGTCCTGACCCACGACGCGCTCGGATAAAGTGGCGGCCAGCTTGAGCGCCTTCTCAGTCTGGCTGGATAGCATGCGTCCGGTCGGAATGCCGGTCCAGTCCTGGACGACGGCGGCCACGGCATTGCGGTCGACCGAGGGCAGGATCAACGGCGTCTCGCCCTGCGCGGCGGCAAGTTCGGCCGTCAGTTCGCGCAATCGAGCCAGATCAGCTGCGGAATCGCGCGCTGGAGCAGGCTCGCGGGCGGCAAGCGCCCTTGTCTTGCGCGCCTCGCCACCTGGGACCTCGAGAGCTTCGGCCGTGGCTTCCTCCCCCTCCTCCGTGGCAAAGGACATGCCCTTGCCACGGAGTTTGGCACGAAGGTCAAGAATCGCGGCCACAAGCGCCTTTTCGCGATCCCAGCGTGCTTGCGCTGCAGCAAGCGTGGTCTCGGTTTCCGCCAACCCGGCCTCCACGCGAGCCTGTCGGTCCGTCACTTCGATGCCGATCGCCGCCTCGCGGCAAATGATGCCTTTCTCGACTTCGAGCGCCTGGCGACGGCGCAGGATGTCCTCGACCTCGGCAGGCGTCGCGTGCTGAGAGATGGCAACGCGGGCGCAGGCGGTGTCGAGCAGGCTGACCGCCTTGTCGGGCAGCTGCCTGGCCGGGATGTAGCGGTGCGAAAGGGAAACCGACGCCTCGATCGCCTCGTCCAGGATTTGCACCTGATGGTGCTGCTCAAGAACGCCGGCGACACCACGCAACATCAGCACGGCCACCGATTCGGAAGGTTCGTCGATCTTGACCACCTGGAACCGACGGGTCAGCGCCGGATCCTTCTCGATGTGCTGCTTGTATTCGGCCCACGTCGTGGCGGCGATGGTGCGGAGCTCGCCGCGCGCGAGAGCAGGCTTCAAGAGATTGGCTGCATCGCCGGTTCCCGCCGCGCCACCCGCGCCGATCAGTGTATGCGCCTCGTCGATGAACAGGATGATCGGTGTCTCTGAGACCTGGACCTCGTCGATGACAGCCTTCAGCCGCTTTTCGAACTCGCCCTTGACGCTGGCGCCCGCCTGCATCAGGCCGACATCGAGCATGCGCACGCTGACATTCTGAAGCGGCGGCGGCACGTCGCCCTGGGCAATGCGCAAGGCAAAGCCCTCGACGACCGCCGTCTTGCCGACACCCGCCTCGCCTGTCAGGATCGGGTTGTTCTGCCGGCGCCGCATCAAGATGTCGACGATCTGACGGATCTCCGCATCGCGGCCGACGACCGGATCGATCTTGCCATCACGGGCGCGCTGAGTGAGGTCGGTGGCGTATTTGGCGAGCGCCGAGTCACGGCCCGGGCCGCGTTTCATCGGTGTTTCGGCGGCAGCTGTCGCGGGCGGTGAGCCGGATTCGAGCGAGCCTTCAATGACATCGGCGAACCGCGCAATGACCCCATCAGCATTGATCTTGTCGAATTCGGCGCTGATCTTCGAAACCAGCCCCTCCAGCACCGGTGTCTTCAGGCAGGCGAGAAGAATATGCGCGCTGCGCACCTCCTCGACCCCGAATTCCAGTGTGGCCAGGTTCCAGCCTTCCTGTATGGCGTGGAAGATGTGATCGGAGAATTCCTCCACCGAGGTCGCGCCGTAGGGCAGCTTGTCGACGGCACGGGTCATATCCGCCGTCAGCCGGCTGACATCCAGCCCGGCATCAGCGACGATCATCTGTACATCCGAGCGCTCGGACAGCACCAATTGCTGGACGAAATGGACGAGCTCGACATACGGGTTGCCGCGCAACTTGGCCGTGTCCGCGGCGGCCTTGAAGGCGCGCACCCCCGTGGGATTGAGCTTCGCAACAAGTTCCTTGCGCTTGAAACTCTGCGACGACCGGCGCTGTTCCATTTGAACCTGCCCCCGAAATCTGCTGACCCTACCCTGCCACAGAAGCAGCTGCTTGACAAAGCCGTGTGAGGAGACGGTCCTTCTGACCTGTCCGCGCGGCACCTTGTGGTTACACAAGCCTAGCAAACTCCTGCAAAGAACCCGAACTGGAATCCGAAATACGCGAGCCATTGCACATACCCGGTCCGCCGATCGCCGCATGGGTTTCGTTGAAAGATAACCGAGCATTCAGCTTCTGTTGGTTTTCGAGCATGTGCTCAATTGTCGTGGCATTGGACCGATGATAACGTTGCGTCACATATGAGGCGCGGAGCCGCTCGCTGGGGGTACGTGTGATTGATCTCGCACTCTGGCTGAATCCTCTGGACGGTGCGAATCCGTCGGGAGCGGATTTGCGCAACGACCCGGCTTTTCACGAGCTGGAGCGGCTGACGGAAGCCCAGCTCAAGGTCGTGCAGGACGGCGGCAGCAAGCCTTCGCAGTCAGCCAGCTCGGTCGACTGGGCCGCCATCCTCCAAAAAGCGGAAGAATTGCGCTCACGCGGCCGGGATTTGCGCCTTCTGGTCATCGTCACGCGCGCGCTGGCCAATGAAGAGAGGCTTGCCGGCCTCGCCCAGGGCCTGACCCTGATCGCAAAGACTCTCGACCAGTATTGGGATTCAATGCATCCGGCTTTACGGCCGGCTGGCGCGCCTCGCGACGCGGCGCTGCGACGCATCAACGCGCTGCTTGACCTCCAGAACGGGCAAGAAGGCCTGCTGGCGAACCTGCGGCAGACCGTCTTCTTCTCACCGCGCACGATCGGGCCGATCAGCGGGCGAGACCTGGAACAGGCAGCGCTCGACGAGCGCGTCATGCTCCAGGAAGCTGCCTCCGGCCTGGGGAACGCCGAAAAGGCGGCGCTAACGGCCGCGCATAACCAGATGCTGAACCGGGTGCGCACCGCCTGCGCGGCGCAGATCGATCAGGCCATGGACGCCATCACCACCCTTTTGAGCGATGCGCGCGCTGCGATTTCGGCGCTGGATGCGGTCGATACCGCGCTCAACGCCCACATCGACGGCAATGGCGCGGCCGTTCCGGATTTGAAGAAGTTCCTGCAGCGCTTGCTGACGACGCTGGAGTGGAATTCCAGCGCTGCCGCCGTGGCCAACGGTGCGGCAAAGCCTGCCCCGCAGCCGTCCCAACCGGCATCGACGCCCCCTCGAAACGGACATGGAGCCGAGACGATGGCAAGTGTGGCAAGCTCTGCGCAAACCAGCACCGGCCTGCCTGACCGGATCTACTCGCGTGACGAGGTCGTCAAATGCCTCGATCTCGTGGTTGAATTCTACGACCGCACCGAGCCGTCCAGCCCGATCCCGCACCTCGCCCGGCGCGTGCGGCGGATGGTGCACATGGATTTCGTGGAACTGATGGAAGATCTCGCCCCGTCGGGGCTGAAAGAATTCCGGCTGCTTGCCGGTGTTTCCGATCCCAAGAAGCCGGCCCAGAAGGATGAAAGGTGACAACCATGCCAGCAGAGAGCAAAGCCAAGGTCATCGAAAGAAACCGCGCGCCGCGTGTGCAGATCGCCTACGACGTCGAAACCTACGGCAGCCCGACGACGATCGAGTTGCCGTTCGTCATGGCTGTCATGGCCGACCTTTCCGGCGCCTCGCAGACCAAGGAAGCGTCAAAGTCGGTCCTGGATCGCAACTTCGTCGAAACCGACGCCAATCGCTTCCCGAAATTCATGGAGGCGATGGGCCCGCGCGTAAAAGCGCGCGTGAAGAACACGTTGCCGCAAGTGGAAGGGGCCGAGCGGGACGAGGAATTGGCGATCGATCTCACCTTCTCCAAAATGGGAGATTTCGCGCCCGACAAGATCGCCGAGCAGGTGCCGCAACTGGCCGAGATCCTCAAGATGCGGCGCCAACTCGAGGAACTGCTGGGCTTCATGGATGGCCGCGTCGACGCTGAAAAGCGCATTGCGCAGCTTCTCAACAACGAGCCGCTGCTGAGCAAGATCGCCGGCCAGGCGATCTCTGACGGCAAGGGCGAGGAATAAGTCATGGCCGAACAGCAAAAGACCGCAGCCGCAACCGCCGAGGCGGAAGCCATCGATCTGGGCGAATTCAGCGGGCTCCTTGAAAAGGATTTCAAGGTCAGGAAGGACGACACCGAGAAGCTCCAGCAGTTGGTGCGCAACCTGGCGCTAGCCGCACAGTCGCGATCCGAGACGACGACCATATCGTCCAACGCGATCAAGTCGATCAAATCGCTGATCGCGGGCATCGACAAGATGCTGACGACGCAGGTTAACGAGATCCTGCACGCCCCCGAAGTGCGGGAGATGGAAGGCACCTGGCGAGGCCTTTGGTACCTCATCAACAACACCGAGACGGATACCAAGCTCAAGATCCGGGTGATGAACATCTCCAAGGAGCAGTTGGCCGACACGCTGGAAGACTATGAAGGCCAGATGTGGGACCAGAGCCCGATCTTCAAGAAAGTCTATACCGACGAGTATTCGATGCTGGGCGGCGAGCCGATCGGCTGCATCATCGGCGCCTACGAGTTCTCCAACCACCCGCGCGATGTCGGCCTGCTAAGCAACATCTCGGGTGTCTGTGCCTCGGCGCACACGCCGTTCATCGCGGCCGCCTCGCCGCGGCTGTTCCGCATGGACAGTTGGCAGGAACTGCCAAACCCCCAAGACCTGCAGATGATCGTCAACAACCCGGCCTATGCCTCATGGCAGTCACTGCGTGAGAGCGAGGACGCCCGCTATATTGGGCTCACCATGCCGCGGGTGCTGGCACGCCTGCCCTACGGCTCGGAAACCGTTCCGGTGAAGGGCTTCACCTTCGAGGAAGAGGTGGGCGGCGACCATAACAAATATGTCTGGATGAACGCCGCTTTCCCGATGGGCGTCAACATCAACCGCAGCCACAAGCTCTATGGCTGGGGAACGCAGATCCGCGGCGTCGAGAATGGTGGCACGGTGCTCAATCTGCCGGTGCATGCTTTCCCGACCGATGACGGGTCAATCGCGATGAAATGCCCGACCGAGGTCGCCATCGATGACCGGCGCGAGGCGGAACTGGCCAAGCTCGGTCTGATGCCGATCTTGCACCGCAAGAACACCGACCTCGCAGCCTTCATAGGCGCGCACTCACTTCAGGACGACGAGACGCGGGCTGGCCGTCTGGTCGACCCCGACGCCCAGGCAAACGAACGGCTGAGCGCCAACCTGCCCTACCTCTTCCCGGTCTCGCGCTTCGCGCATTACCTCAAGGCGATCGCGCGCGACAAGATCGGCTCGTTCAAGGA
Organism: Mesorhizobium sp. WSM3626; assembly: GCF_000513935.1. Lineage (GTDB taxonomy): Bacteria > Pseudomonadota > Alphaproteobacteria > Rhizobiales > Rhizobiaceae > Mesorhizobium > Mesorhizobium salmacidum. Next base: position 38,290 of record NZ_AZUY01000013.1, read on the forward strand.
ACGCACCGATATGGAGACATGGTTGACCGAATGGATCAACCGATACGTGCTGGCCAATCCAGCTTTCGCCGACGACAAGGCGCGGGCCAAGCGGCCGCTCGCCGCGGCCGAGGTTCAGGTCGACAGCGTCGAAGGCAGACCCGGTTACTACAACGCCCGTTTCTATCTGCGTCCGCATTACCAGTTGGAAGGCATCAACGCCTCCCTGCGGTTGGTGTCGGAACTGCCGTCGGTGAAGGGCTGAAACGCAGCGAAGTCATCTTGTTTGGTTTGAAAGCGGTGGAGAAAGACAATGCCGACCACAGAAAGAAGTGACGCTCCTTCCATGAAGATCGATGGTTTTTTGAAGGTTCCCGACATCAAGGGCCCCAGCAAGCGCGACGGCCACGAAGATGAGATCGAAGTGCATGGCGTCGATTACAAGATTATGGCGCCCTATGATCCCAACTCGCTTTCGCGACGCGGCCGCGTGTCGATGGGAATGATCAAATTCTTCAAGCACTACGACAAGTCGTCGCCCTATTTGAAGAAGGCGCTATTCGAGAACAAGGCGCTCGACGAGGTGGTGTTTTCGGCACGCCGCACCATTGACGGCGAGACCAGCGACTATCTGGTCGTGACGCTCACCGACGCCTCCATCATGGAGTATGATATGCGGCAGGCCGCCGATGAGGCGGACCTTATCGAGGAAGAAGTCAGCTTCGCCTACAAAAAGATCAAGTTCGTCTACGACAAGGACGACGAGATCGAAATGGACGTCTATGTCGGCAAGTGAGACCAAGCGGCCTGGCGCGAGGGCGCAGCTTGGCGGCAGTTCGCGCGCAAGGCGCGAGGCGGTTCAGCCGTCCCTGTGGGACCGCCTCGTCAACGACTTGCCAGGACTGACGTCGGAGATCGATGGGCTGCGCCGTCTCTTGGAGGAAGAGCTCGGCGCCGAGCGCGTCGAGGCTCTTCTTGCCGGCAATGCGCGCGCCATCGATGCCGACGCCGAACTCACATCCGAGCAGAAACGGCGCCTGCACCGCCTGGTCTTCCAGGCCCAGCATCGCGCCGAGATCGAAGGCCGCGGCGTGGTCGTTTCGGCACGCGTGTTGAGAGAGGCCGTGCGGCGCGACATCGAGGCCCTGTTCAACACCGAGCGTTTCGAATCCGTACCGATGCTCTCGGACGCCGAACACGAACAGCCCCTGGAGGAACTGCCCTCGCTTGCTGACTTTCCGCAGGTGCGCCGCAGCGTGGTCAATTTTGGCGTGCCGTCTTTTTCCGGCCGCTCGTCGCGGGATTTCGACCGCGATGGGCTGGCACGCGAAATCCGCGCGGTGCTTGCCACCTTCGAGCCGCGCCTGAAGGAGAGCGCCACGATCGTCAACGTCACGCTCGGCGACAAAAACGTCGGCCTCAAGATCGAGATCGACGCGGTGCTGATCATGGCCCCGACACCGGAGCGCATGCGGCTGCGCACCACAATCAATCTCGACAACGGCCTGGCACGAACCGAATTCCGGGAGACCTGAGATGGATCGGGTCTTTGTCGAATACTACGAAGAAGAACTGACCCATATCCGGGCGCTGGCCGCGGAATTCGCAGACATGCATCCGGCGGTTGCTCGTAATCTTTCCCTCGACACGGTCCCGTGTCCCGATCCTTATGTGGAACGGCTGCTTGACGGCGTTGCCTTCCTCGCCGCGCGCACCCGTCTGAAGGTCGACGCGGAGCGCTCGCGCTTCTCGCGCGCCGTGCTCGATGTGCTTTACCCCGATCTGGTGGCGCCGGCGCCGGCGACGGGGATGGCTGTGCTGAAACCCGGCCAGCAAGTGCACTCGATGATCGCTGGCCACGCCATCGCGCGCGGCACGCGACTGGTCTCCACCCTGCATCCAGGGCTTTCGACACGCTCCACCTTCACCACCGCGCAAGAGGTCACGCTGTGGCCGATCGCCATCACCTCGGTCAGCTATTTCCAGGATCGTAGCGCGCTCGCCGCCGCCGGAATCGCGCCGGTCGGCGACATGCGTGGCGAAGCGGCCTTGCGCGTCACCTTCGCCCGGACAGGAAAAGGCAAGCTCAGCGACCTGTCGCTCGATCGTCTCGACCTCTATTTCGCCGGCCGTGCCAAGGCGCCGGTGATTTTCGATGCGATCTTCGGGGCCTGCTCGGCCGTCGGCGCGCGGGCGCAAGGCAAGACCAATGCGCTATCGGCGCTGCCCGAACCCGAAATGATAGGTATTCACGACGACGAAGCGCTGATGCCGCGCACCCGTCCCACCTTCGAGGGATATCGGCTGCTGCGCGAATATTTCATGATCCCGGAGCGCTTCCATTATGTACGGGTTGCCGGCCTCCAGCCGGTGGTGCGCGCGTGCGAGGCGGGGATGGAGATCATCTTCCTGTTCCGGCGTGCGGTGCCTGAACTCGCCGATGTGACGGCTGCCGAATTCGAGCTCTTCGTGACGCCGGTCATCAATCTCTTCGAACGCGAATGCAACGACGTTGAGATCGATCCGCGCAAAACGCGCCAGGTGCTGCACGCCGACCGCACCCGGGCGCGGGATTTTGAGATATTCCGGGTCACCCGGGTCGAGGATGCCGACGCGGAGAGCGGCGAGGCGACAATTCCCGAACTGTTCAGCCTGGGGCAAAACCGCGGCAGCGGCTGGGTCTATTCGACTGAGCGACGTCCGCGCCGGGCCACCGAGGACGAGCGGCGCGACGGCCTGACCCGCACCTCCTATACGGGCGACGATGTCTTTATCGCCGTCTCGCGCCCGCCAGGAAGCACGCCAAACCGGCTGCTCAAGCGTCTCGGCATCGTGGCGCTTTGCACCAATCGCGACCTGCCGATCCTGGACGACACGCCGACGCTTACGCTGGAGACGGCCGATCCAGTCGAAGCGGTGCGCTTGCTTGGGGCACTGCGGCCGCCGCAGCCGGCCATCCCGGCATCTCTGCCGGCCGGGGCTGAAGGTGAATCGCGCGCCGACAACCTTGCCTGGCGGCTGGTGGCGCAGCTCTCGCTCAACTTCCTCAGCCTTGCCAAGGAAGGCCGTGGTGTCGATCCGCTGCATGCCTTGCTCGACCTCTATGCCGATCGGGGCGATCCGGGTCTTGCCCGCAACGTGCACTCGATCGTGCGCATCGATTCGCGCCCGGTGATCGAGAGGCTCCGGATCGATGGGCCAATGTGTTTCGGACGCGGCACCGAGGTCACTCTGCATATCGACCAATCCGTGCTGGCCGGTCAAAGCTCATTGCTGCTTTCGGCCCTGCTTTCGCGGCTGTTCGCCCGCCATGCGGGCATAAACGGATTTGTGCGGACCCGTACGCGATTGCTGCAGAAGCAGGAGGATGTGCCATGGCCGATGACGCCCGGCAATCGCTACCTGATCTAGCGCAGCACGCAACGGTCGCGGCCGAACCGTTGTCGGAGAGCTTCGACTTTTTCGAGTTGCTGCGACGCCTGGAGCAGCGCGGCGGATTGTTCGGCCATTCCGGAACGGCCGGCCGCGAGCCGGCGAGACTCGGCCAGCATGTGCGTCTGAGCTTTTCGGCCCGGGACGTCGTCAAGGTCGAGGACGCCGGGGACAAGGCCCGGGCGCGAGTGACCGTCGCCAATTTCGGGCTGCTTGGACCGGAAGGACCGATGCCATTGCATCTGACGCGCTGGGTGCTCGACCGGCTGTCGCAGCGCTGGTTTACAGGGGCCGATGCCGAGCAGACCAGCGACACGACCTTCGTCGATTTCGTCAACATCCTGCAGCATCGGATGATTGCGCTTTACTACCGCGCCTGGGCCGATGCGCATCCAGCGGTGCAGGTCGAGCGTTCCGTCGGTGGGCACGTTCGAGCCATGCTGGAGGCAATGTCGGGGATCGGCCTCCCCGGGACGCAGGACCCCGAACTCGAGACAGTGCGCCTACGACAGGCTGGATCGCTGGCCAACCAGGTCGACGGCGTGGAGCGGCTGACACTGTTTCTCACCACCGCCTTCAAGGTGCCGGTGCGCATCAAGGAGTTCGTTGCCGCTTGGATCACCATACCGACGCCACTGCAGACGCGTCTCGGCAAGGCCTATGCCGGGCTCGGACGCGGGGCGACGATCGGGCCGCGGGTGTTCAGCCGCCAGAGCAGGATCGAATTGCGCGTCGGTCCGCTGAGCCTCGACGAGTTCAAGTCTTTCCTGCCCGGCGAACGGCGCCTAGGCCTGTTCAAGAAAGCGGTGCGCGACATGATCGGCGAAGCGCTCGATGTCGATTTGCGCATCGTGCTGGCGCGCGATGACGTGCCCCCGCCACGGGTCGGGACTGTCCAGCTTGGCCGGACGGTCTGGCTCGAACGGCCCGCAGATAGGGGGGATGCCGACGATCTCAGATTGCACACCATCGTCGGCTGGCGGCCCGAAATGGCGGAGGCGGCCGCATGACCCTGCTGCTGACCCTCGAACAAGGCCCTCGCTCGCAAGTGGTCCGGCAGACCCGCCTGGATGAGGGCGAATTGGTGATCGGGCGCAATGCCGATGCTGGCTGGCAGATCGACGACCCGGACATGTTCGTCTCGCGCGCGCATTGCAAGATCAGCGGCAACCAGGACGGCTATTTCGTTACCGACACGTCGAGCAGCGGATTGTTCGTCGACGATTCCGACAGCCCCGTAGGACCTGGCAGGTTGATGCGGCTGCAAAGCGGCATGCGGCTGCGCATGGGCGATTACGTGTTCCATGTCGAGATCCAATCCAAAGCGAGCCAGACGTCAGTCGGCCCGGCCCCGGTCGCCAGCCATACCACGCCGGCGTGGTCATCGCTGCGAGCGCGAACGCCGGCCAGCATCGGCAGCGACGACTTCTTCTCGGCCAGGATCGAGGAAGAACCGCGTACGCCCCGTCCGGCGGATTTGCCCAACCCGTTCGAGCAGCCCGTGCCGGGGGCTTATGATCGCGCATCGAACCAACGCAGTTCGCCTGCCTTTGATGACCCGTTCAGCCTCGACCCGGTGGCAACGCCGCAAGCCAGCGACGCCGCTGCCGCGGGCCAGCCGGATCCCTTCGGGCTGGGCGAAATGTCTTCGCCCAGCGATGCGTCCTGGCACACAGCAAAGCCGGCCAGCTTCGATGACGATTTCAGCCTTGGGCCGGCCGCTACGCCACCTCTCAGCAACGGCGCCGATGCCGCAGGACGTGCCCAGCATCAGGCTGAAAAGCCCCGCGCAGGCAATCCTTGGGATATGCCGCAGGCAGCCGCGTCGCAGGCGCCGCGCCGCGCCGTTGCAGCGGCGAAGCTGGCGCGCCCGGCGCAGCCAGCAGCAAGCGATATGGCGCTTCGCGCCGCATTCTTGCGCGGCATGGGTGTCGAGGACGCCGATTTTCCCGGCCGCGATGCGATCGCCGAAATGGAAAAATTCGGTCGTGAATACCGGCTGATGCTGGACGGCCTGATGCAGCTCCTGCGCAAACGCGCTGAGGAGAAGGGAAGCGCGCGTGTCGCTCAGACGATGGTCGGCGCTTCCGAGGTCAATCCGCTTAAATTCCTGCCGACGGTCGAGGATGTCGTCGTCACCATCATCTCGGAACGCAGTCCGGGCTTTCTCTCCGGCGAGGCGGCGATCGGCGACGCGGTGAAGGATCTTGCACAGCATCACGTACGCGCCTGGCGGGGCGTTCAGGCAGCACTTCGGCGCATGATCGACCGTTTTGATCCTGCTGCGATCGAAGAGGAGCTCAAATCCAACTCCGCCATCGGCAATCTGCTCTCCGGCGGGCGTAACGCCAAGCTGTGGGAGCTCTACCAGAAACGCCATCGCGACATCGCCCAGAGCGCGGAATCGAGTTTCCTGGGCGAGATCGGCGCAGACTTCAGGGACGCATATGAAGAGGAGTAGGACATGATCGACCGACGCGAATTCGTCGTTGCCCTTGGCGCCACGGGGCTGCTGGCGGCTTGCCAGAGCGGCCCGCCGAAACCATCGGTTATCTCGGTCAACGTGACCGGCGGTGCGGGCATGAATCCAGGACCGGGCGGCGGCGACCGGCCGGTGACGGTATTGGTGATGCGACTTGCCAGCACCGGCAAGTTTAACTCCGCCGACTATTTCGCGCTGCAGGGCGACGCGGGCTCGGCGCTCGGTGCCGACCTCATCGGCTCCGACGCGATCTCGGTTGCGCCTGGCAAGACGGCGGCCAAGACCATCACGGTCGAGCCAAACGCGACGGCGCTCGGCTTCGTGGCGCTCATCCGCGAGCCGGGTGGACGCAACTGGCGCACCACCAAGTCTGTGTCGCCAGGGTCGAAATTCACCATCAACGTCAGCCTCGGCAAGGGCGGCATTTCCGCCTAGCGACAAGGCAGACGGGTGCGTGCAGAAAGTAATGGTATGAGCGATGCAAACAGGGTGCTGTGGTCGGAGGGCCTGTTTCTCAGGACCCAGCACTTCCAGCAACAGGATCGGTTCTTCGAAGGCATGGTGCTCGGCGCATTGCAGGCCGGCCAGCTCCATACTTTCGGCTTCCAGCACCTGACCCTCGACCAGTCGCTGCTCGACGCCGGTCAGGTCTCGATCGTATCCGCCCGGGGCATCCTCCCGGACGGCACGCCCTTCTCCATCCCGGACCTGATGGACGCTCCGAAGCCGCTGCCGGTCACGGCCGACACCGGCGCCGGGCCGGTGCTGCTTGCACTGCCGCTCGAGCCGCCCGGTGGCGTCGCATACGATCCGGCGCATGCCGCATCGACGGGCGCGCGTTACCACGGCAAGATCGTTTCAGTGCGCGACGCCGTCCAGGGCGGCGCCGATCCCGAAGAGATCGAGATCGCCCGGCCGCATGCGGCCCTGCTTGCGCCCGGCAAATCGGTGGGCGGTTATACCGCCTTGCCGATCGCCGACATAAAAGGTCTGCGCGCCGACGGCGGCGTCTCGCTCGACGAGACGTTCCTGCCGCCGACGCTGATCACCGGCGCGGTCCATTGGTACCGGCAGTTGCTACAGGAGGTCGTCACCGGCCTCGACCAGATCGCCGAAGCGCATGGTAAGATGGTGATGGGCGGCGCCGGCCGCAGCGTCGAAGACCTCTTGATGCTGCACCTGGCCAATGCCGCTCGCCCCCGGCTTGCCCATATGCTTGCGCAGGATGTCTTTCATCCTGCCGAACTCTATCTCGAACTTGCCGGACTGGCCGGCGAGATGACAACCTACGGCTCGAGCTCGCGGCGGCTCGGCGAATTGCCGGCCTACGACCACATGGCCCCCGGCCCCGCCTACATGGCGCTGGCCGACGCCTTGCGTTCGCTCATCCTCAGTCTGCGTCACATCGAACCGAAATCACGCGCGCTGCCGGTCATGCGGCACGCGACCAATGTCTGGAAGGTGCGCATCGACAACCCTAAGCTCCTCGTCGCCAGCCGCATCGTCATCCGTGTTGGATCCGAACTCTCGGACGACGCGCTGCGCAAGATCTTCGTCAACCAGGCCACAGTTGGCGCCGCAGACGAGTTCGAAGGACTTTGGAAGTCGCGCCTGCCCGGAATTCCGCTGAAACCGCTTCATTCGCAACCACGCGAGATTCCCTATGATGGCGACCGGCTGTGCCTGGAGCTCGACCAGAAGAGCGAGCATTGGGCCTCCTTGCTCGACGCCCCGGGGTTCGTCATCGGCGTTTCCGGTGTCCTGGAGAGCGAGCCGCAGGTCGACTGCTATTCGGTGAACAGGTGAGGCCATGAGCCGGGATGATCCGTTCGGACTGTCGGAGGATCGCGAGCGCACACGCATCCGGCTGACCGGCGCTGCACCCCGGCCGATGGCGCCGCTGGCGCCGGGCGCGCCGGTCAAACGGGCGCGCGCTCATCCCAACCCGCTCATCAACATCTTCGCGCCATTGCTCGAATTCGCGCCCGAGCTCGAAAGCGCACTGGCGCCGGAGAACCCGGAAGCAATGCGCACGCGCCTGCTCGACGAGTTGGTTCAGGCGCGCGACGCCGCGATGGCAGCTGGCTCCTCGCTGGAACGCGCCGACCAGGCGGCATGGGCCGTGGCGGCGTTGCTCGACGACCTGGCACTCAACACGCCATGGGGCGGCGCCAGCGCCTGGCCGCGCCAGCCGCTCGTGGTCATGCTACGCGGCGACGTCGATGCCGGGACCCAGTTCTTCACCCGCCTTGACGAGCTGGAGCGCCATCCCAACCGCGACCGCGAAATGCTGGAGCTTCAGTATTACTGTCTGGCGCTCGGCTTCCGCGGCAAGTATCGGGTGCCCGGCCGCGCCGGCGACCGCTCGCTCAATGCCGTGCGTGTTGCAGCCGCGCGCTTCCTGCGCGATGCGGACTCCGAGAACGCACCGCTATCGCCGAACTGGAAAGGCGTGATCGCGTCCGACGAGCCGCAGCGCTTCATCGTCCCGATCTGGGTGATGGCACTTGCCGCCATCGTCGCCGCCGCCGCCGCTTACATCGGTCTATCGGTGAGCTTGAGCAGCCAGGCGATTGAACTCTCCGCGCTCGTGCGCACGCTGCCGCCGGCCTCACGCGGCGACGTCGCCCGCGCCGCGCCCAGGCAAGATGCTCCTGAACCCGAGGCACCGCAGCCGGTCGATTTCGCTCTGTTGCCCGCGTTCAAGGCCGAAGCGCCAGCCAGCCTCAAGGGCGCGCTCAGCGGCACCGAGAGCGTCTCGCTGGCCAAGCTGATCATCCAGTCTTCCAACCCCGAGCTGTTCCAGTCCTCGCGGCCCACGCTGTCCCAAGGGTACGAGCCGCTGATCGCCTCGATCGCCAAAGTGATCCTCGCCAATCAGGAGCTGATCGGAAACATCACGATCATCGGCCATACCGACAATGTGCGCCTGCAACGGTCCAACCCGCTCGCCAGCAACCAGCGGCTCTCGGAGGCGCGCGCCCAGACCATAGCGGACCTCCTGGTTCAGGCTGGCGTGCCACAGGAGCACATCCATTCTGAAGGGCGCGCCGAGACCGATCCTGTGGCCGACAACGCGACGCGCGAGGGCCGTGCGCTCAACCGGCGCGTCGAGGTCCTGGTCGAGAAGAGACTCTGATGTTCATCCTGCGCTTCCTCTGGGCCGTCATCACCTCGCGATTCCTGTGGACGCTGATTGGCATCGCGCTGCTTTCGCTCTTGATCTGGGTGTTCGGCCCGATCGTGAAGGTCGGTCCTTACGCGCCATTCGAATCCGAGAATGTGCGCATCGCCATGATCGCGGGGCTGATCATCCTGTGGCTGATCTGGCTGATCGTCGCGCAGCGGCGTGCCATCCGCGCTAACCGCATGTTCGTCGCGGAGATCGCAGCACCCGTGGCCGAAAAGCAACTCACCCCCGGCGAGGAGAGCGCCGCGGCCGTCGGCGCCAAGTTCGCCGAGGTGATGGCCGAGCTCAAGCGGCGCAAGCTCGGCGGCAGAAAATTCCTGCGCGAGATGCCGTGGTATGTAATCGTTGGGCCGCCAGCCACCGGCAAGACCACGGCATTGCGCCAGTCGGGCCTCAATTTCCCGATCGACCTCACCGATGATTTGCAGGGCGTCGGCGGTACGCGCAATTGTGACTGGTTCTTTTCCGAAAACGCGGTGCTGATCGACACTGCGGGCCGCTACGTCCAGCAGGAGAGCCAGCCGGATGTCGACGCTGCGGAATGGCTGGGTTTCCTTGACCTTTTGAAAAAGCACCGCGGCCGCCGCGCGCTCAACGGCGTCATTGTCACGCTGTCGATCGATGCGCTGTCGGAGGGCGACGAAGCGATCAAGGCGCACGGCCGCAAGATCCGCCGTCGACTGGCGGAGCTGAACGAACGACTGGAGATCCGTCTGCCTGTCTACATGATGCTGACCAAGGCAGACCTGATCAAAGGCTTCGAAGCCTTCTTCGGCGGCTTGTCGACGACGGCGCGCGAGCAGGTGTGGGGAACGACTTTTCCGCTCGACGCCCGCGTCAACGCCGGCACGATCCAAGCGGAGCTAGCCAGGCTTGCCGCGGAGCTTGAGCGGCGGCTGGTGCCACGCCTGGAAGACGAAGACAAGCTCGGCCAGCGCGCCGAGATCTTCCGCTTTCCGGCGCAGCTGGCGAGCCTTGGCGAGCCGATCAAGACACTGCTCGAGGCGATGTTCGGCGAAAGCCGCTACGAGGAAGCCGCCTGGTTGCGTGGCCTTTATCTGACGTCGGCGACACAGGAAGGCGCTCCCATTGACCGGCTGACCGCGGCGCTATCATCCTCCTTCGGGCTGCCACCGCGCCGCGCCATGCCGGCGTCGCGTGTCGAGAAGCGCAGCTTTTTCCTCAGGAACCTTCTCACCGAAGTGATCTTCAAGGAGGCCGGCCTTGGTACGTTCGATCCGCTGGCGCAGCGTCGCCGCGCCTGGATCTGGCGCGGGGCTGCCGTCGCCTGTGCGCTCGCGGCTTTGCTGGCCGGCGGCCTGTTCACCTGGTCCTACCTCGACAACCGCAATGCGATCGTCGAACAGGCCAACCAGTTCGAAGCCCTGCAGGGGCCGCTCACCGAGGTCGCCGCCATGCCGGCCGCGGTCGAGCAGCCGACCATGGACGGTGCGCTAGCTGCCATGGACGCCGTGGCGACGGCGCGCACCGCCCCGCCGGACGCTGTCCATAACCTGCTCGGGCCGACTGCTTCGGCGGAGTTGGCGCGCGCGCAGACCGATACCTACGACCATGCGCTGCGCAACGTGCTCGAGCCGCACATGGTCGCCCTGCTCGAAGCCACGATGTGGCGGCAGATCCGCGATCCGGACTTCATGCTCGGCGCGCTGAAGACCTACCGGATGATGACCGGCCTGTCGCAGATGGACACCGATTTCGTGCAAAACTGGTGGGTGAACAGTCTGCCGCAATTCGCGCCGGCTCCGCCCTTCCCCACCGCCGACGCCGAACAGCACCAGCTCGCTGCGATCCGCCGCATGGCCATCGACGACAGCTACATCGCCCCGGACAAGCAACTGGTCGGCGAGGCGCTGAAGACCGTGTGCACGATCTCCCTGCCAGAGCGCGCCTACAGGCAGCTCCTGGCCGACCCGGAAGTAGCAGCCGTCAAGGAATGGGTGCCGGCCAATTTCGCCGGGCCGAACGGCGCCAAAGTGTTCGCGCGCCGCTCCGACAAGACGTTGCGCGTTGGTGTTCCCGGGCCCTATACCTATGCCGGCTTCCACGACGCGATCCTCGATCGGGTCGAGGATGTCGCGGGACAGGCGGCCCTCGATCGCGCGGTGTTTGCCGGCGGCTGCGCGGAGAATTCCGAGACATCGGTTTCAGCACTCTCGCAGGACATCTTGAAGCTCTACTATGACGACTATATCGCGCAGTGGGACTCTTTCCTGCGTGACATGCGGCTTGCGCCGCTTACCGATCTCAACATCGCCAGTGAGAACCTCAAGGATCTTTCAAGCGCCGACTCCGCGCTGAAGCGCCTGTTGACGGCAGTCGTGCAGGAGACCGACCTCACCCGCTCCGACGATGCGCCGGCCGGCGACAAAAGTGGCGCTGCCGCCAGCACCGGCTCGAAGCTCTTCAGCAAGCTCGGCAAGCTGGGCAAAGTCGTGACCACAGGCGCGAAGCTCCTGCCGCGCGCCGGCTCCGCCAGCCAGGTCGACATGACCGGCAGCCTGGTTGCCGACCATTTCAAGCCGCTCAAAGGCACCATCGCCCAGGTCGACGGCCAGCCGCCAGCGCTGGACGCGGCGATAGTGGCCCTGACGGCGCTGTCGAATGTGCTACAGACGGTCACCGCCAATCCGAACCCGCAGGATGCGATCAAGAAGCAAGGCGGCCTTGCCGAACTCACAGGTGCGGTCGCCAGGCAGGCGCAGATCCTGCCCTCGCCGATCAACGACTGGCTCGGCGGTATTGCCGGCGACACCAGCGGCCTGTCGCAGAAGGCCGTGACCAACGAACTCAACGCCATCTGGCGGGCCGACATACTCCCCTTCTGCCAGGCGGCGCTCAACAACCGCTATCCATTCAGCGCCGAAAGTGCGGTCGACGTCAATGTGCGCGACTTTCAGCGTCTGTTCGGACCCTCGGGCATGATCGATGCGTTCATCAACGACCATCTGATCAATTATGTCGACACCGCCAGCGAGCCATGGAAATGGCGGGCCGATTTCGGCCTCGACACAGCGGCGCTCGCAGCGTTCGAACAGGCCAGGCATATCCGCGACGACCTGTTTCCCGGCGGCACCGGCCCGGTGATGAACTTCACGCTGGAACCCAAGGACCTCTCACCCAACGTGGCGCGGGTCACGCTCAACCTCGATGGCCAGAATCTCGTTTACTATAACAACGCCACCAGGCCGCAGCCGATGACGTGGCCCGGCAAGGATGGCACCGGCGTCATCTCGCTCGCCTTCCAGCCGGTCGACGGCTCGCCCGAAGTGATGCTCAACGAGACCGGCAGCTGGGCGTGGCTCAGAATGCTGCGCGGCGGCCGCTTCGCCGCGACCAAGCTCACCGACGTCTACAGCCTGCGGCTCGGCACGAAAGGCGTGTGGGCCGATTTCGAGCTCAAGGCGGCCAGCGTCGAGAACCCGTACACACTCGAAATGTTCAAGAAATTCACATGTCCGCCGCAGATCTGATCCTGCCCGGCTTCTACGGCAAGATGCCCGCTACCGGGGATTTCGTGACGCGGCGGCTGCCGGCGGGGTTCGTGCGCGTATGGGACCGCTGGCTGTCGCAGCATATCGTGCCGATGTTCGGCTCGGAAGCGTGGCCGCACGATAAGGCGCTTCGCTTTCTCGCTGGCCCCGCTACCTTCGGCGCCTCGGCGGGCCTCGTCCTGCAGAGCGCCGACAGGGTCGGCAGGCGATTCCCACTGAGCGTCGTGGCGCAGCTTGCCGGGCCTCCGCTTCAGCTGGCTTACGCCGACACCTGGTTCGACAGTATCGAGGAAGCCGCTTTGGCGGCGCAACGGGGCGAGCTGACAGCGGACGAATTGGATGCCGCGCTTGCAGCCCTGCCCGTGCCACTGGTCGAACAGAATGGCGATGTCATCGACGACCTTGTCATGTGGACGACACACACGGACATCTTCGACATTGATGGACAAGCGCCGCAGCCGGCGCTCCAGCAGATGCTGGCCGCAAGCTGCGAGACCAGCTGATGTGGGCGGTATCCAACACCACAGGATTCCCGGCTATGGGGAGCTGGGTTCAGGACAAGGCCGCAAACAAGATTTGGCTGGTCTGTGTGAAGGCCACTTTCGACATACTGCCAGACGGAACCACGCGGCCCTCGGGCGATCAGGTGTCGCCGTTTATACAGGGGCAACCTCTCGGCGGCGACTACGAGAAAAGCCTGATCTATGAGGCCGATTTTTTTGGCGTGAAGCCGTGCACTGACGTGCTCGTCAACGGCACCGCCTGGCCGCCGAATGATAGACCGACCACTGAACTCGACGTTGGATTTCAGGTTGGTCCGGTGCAAAAGCGCCTGCAGGTGTTCGGCAATCGCTGGTGGACGGTGAACCTTGCCGGACAGCGTGTTATTTCGAGCCCCGACCCGTTCGCCAAGATGCCGATCCGGTATGAATACGCTTTCGGTGGCTGGGATCGTACTGCCTCCAATCCGAAGGATCATCGACTGGAAGCGAGGAATCCGGTCGGGCAGGGCTTCATCTCTAATCCAAATGGCTGTCTCGGGCGGCCGCTCCCCAACATAGAAGATCCTGCAAACCTGGTCTCTTCCGTCGCCAGTCGCCCCGCACCGGCTGGCTTCAACGCCGTGGCCTGTCACTGGTCACCACGCCGCGAACTCGCCGGAACCTATGATGAGGCCTGGCAGAAAACTCGCTTCCCGCTCTGGGCGGAAGATCTCGATCCCCACTACTACTGCTGCGCGCCGCGTGATCAACAGGTGGCCGGCTACCTGCGCGGCGGCGAGCCCGTACAAATGATCAATCTCTCGCCGAACGGCCCGATACGCTTCCATCTGCCGCGAATGGTCTTTGGCTTCACCACGCGCATCAAACGCGAAACGATTCATACCCGGGGCACGCTGGCAACAGTGATCCTGGAGCCGGATGCTTCGCGCGTGGTTATTGCCTGGCAAAGCGCGCTCGTTTGCAACAAGGACATCGACTATCTCGATCAAACCTCTGTCCGTCTGAAAAAGCTGATGTGATGGTATTCGCAGCCTATTTCCCTCGGACGCCAATCTGGCTGGCAGGCCTTGCAGCGCGGACCCCGGTTGGGCTGCGCCCCGAAAGCGCGGCGGCGGCGGTGCGGGCGGGGATATCAGGAATTTCCGAGCATCCATTCTTCGTCGACCGCATTGGCGAACCCATGCGTCTGGCGCGGGATGCGATCATGGGCCCTGATATGCCGCTTGGAGAGCGTATGAAGGAACTGCTGCTTTCGACGTTGCTGCAACTGCCGCCGGCAGCGACGCAATCAGCCAACGACCTGAGAACGCTCCTGATCATCTGTGCGCCGGAGCCGCGGCCGGGGCTGCCGGACGGGGTCGCCGAAATGCTCGGCCGTGCCGTGATGGGACGGTTCGGCTCGGCGGACATGCGCGTGCAATACCTTGCCCACGGACACGCTGCCGGAATGCTTGCGTTTGGTGTCGCCGCCAAGGCGATTGATGAGGGCAAGACGGACCTGGCGGTGGTAGCAGGCGTCGATTCCTATCACGAGTACGAAACCCTGGAATGGATGGATGAGACGGGGCAACTTAAATCCGAGGCAAATCGAGACGGCTTCTTCCCGGGAGAAGCGGCGGGCGCCTGCCTGCTGGCACGCAGAAATCTGATATCAGAATTGGGCCTGGCACTCTTGGGACGGCTAACCGCGGTCAGCGCCGCGCCCGAGCGGATTACCATCAAGCGGCACGGCGGGGAGGAGATTTGCGTCGGCGAGGGGCTGAGTTCCGCCTTCCTTGGACTTGGCCCCGCCATCGACAGCGATCGACGCAAGATCACCGATACCTATTGCGATCTCAATGGCCAGCGTTACCGCAGCGAGGAGTTGGTCTACTCAATCCTGCGAGTTCAGCATCTTTCAGATCAGGCAACCCACTTTTTGCATCCGGCCGACTGCTGGGGCGATGTCGGCGCCGCGTCGGGGCCGCTATTCGCGGCCCTCGCCCACGCCGCCGCCAGCAAGCGTTACAGTCACGGTTCGCGGGCCGCGCTCTGGGCCGGATCCGAAGGCGGACAGCGGGCGGTGATGCTGCTGGACTTTCCTAGCACCCCGCCAAGAAAGGACGCGTGATGGTTTCAGTTGGGGTCAATCCACCCAAGACGCCGGTGACTGAGGGAAGTATCGATATGGCGCCTGCGGACGTGCCCAATGTCTGCAAGATGCCGGGGCCGCCAGCGCCGTTCGTGCCCGTTCCACTACCGAACTTTGGACGCTCCGCCGACCGGTTGTCAGACGCGACGTCGACGGTCAAGATCGAAGGGAAGAAAATAGCCATCAAAGGCAGCTACTACATGAGCGCGCCGTCGCCCGACGTGGCGAGCCAGGGCACTGGCGGAGGCGTGGTATCGTCGGCTACGCAAGGAAAGACCGAGTTCGTTGCGCCGGGCTCGATGGACGTGAAGGCAGAAGGCAAGAACATCCAACTGCTCGGCGATCAGATGACCAACAATGGGAGCTAACTCCGCCACCTCGACCGGAAACAAGCAGGCTCCGGACAACAAGCCGATGCACAAATGCGGCGAGGTTGGAAGCTATGGCGGCCTCAAGAACGACGGCAAGGCGAGCCGAGCCGACGGGTCGCGGGTATGGGAACGCGACCATATTCCGGCCAAGGCCACGCTCTTCAAGCGCGCCAAAGTCATGTTCAACACAATGTCTGCAGCCGTATACGAATGCGCAAAAGGAAAGATCGAATCGCGTGGCATGGCGATCGTGATCCCCCGCAAATCTCACCGCGGCTTCAGCAAAACCTGCGGCAGCAAGAACACCAAGACGCAAATTCGACAAGACGCAAAATCCAAGGAAAGCATGACCGCGGCCGTCAACCGGGATACAAAGGCGTTGCAGAAACATCTGGACACCACCGACTGCGGTCCAGCTTATGCGGAGGCGGTAAAGGAACTCAAGAAGTTTGACTTCGATCAGATGATCAGAGATGCCGTGGACGAATGCAAGTAGTCACACAACAGGGTGAACTCCGATGGCTCAGACGAACTACCAGGATTGGGTTGGCCTTTTCGGTCATACCGCCGAAGATCCGGCCGTGAAAGCCTTGCTGCGGTCGGCCGGGGTCACCAAGAGGCTTGTCATGCCTCGCGACGAACTGGATCTTCTCGTCGACATTGCGGGCATGACCGTGAATTTCCAGGACGCTGAGCTTTTCGAGGACCTGCCGCCAGTCGGATCCGGTAATTGCGTCCTTACCGGAGTCGTTCTCCGCCTGGAGAAGAACAAGGTGGCCCCGTACGGCGGACCGCTGCCCTACGGCATCAAAACAGATTCTTCTCAGGCCGATTTGCGCGCCCAGTTTGGAAAACCGAGTGAATCGGACAGCGACATCGGCTGGGATCGTTGGATCATAACAGACAATCTCACGCTCACCGCGCAATACACGGGCGACAGGTTCTCGATCGAGGCCTTGATGCTGAGTCTGCCAGAACCCGCTTAAACCGCGATTGCGATCATAATCTCATGGATTTGAGCAAATCAGTTTACCTTCTTGGTCGGCTATCGACCGATCCCGACGTGCAGGCGCTTCTCGACAGCCTGAAGATTATTCGTCAGCCCTCGGTGGACATCGACGAAGACGGCGATGATCGGATACTTTCGGCCGAAGACTGGCTGAGCAATTTGCAGCTTGGCATGGAACTCGGGTTCGAGGCGCGCGCACACTTGATGGGCGAGGATGATTTCGATCCCGAGACTGAACCCATGGTGCTCTCGCAGCTGTATTTCTACCGCAATCATGCCGACGTAAAGCCGTATCGTGGACGGCTGCCGTTCAGCATCGGGCCTGACGACGACAGGAACGGTGTAAGGGCGAAGTTCGCAACTTACGAACCGACCCGGCGCTCCTATCTGCGCGACACGTGGGAACTGCCAGAGTGTCGGGTGACCGTCAGCTACGTCGACGATGGCGCGCGGATCGGATTTGTTCTTTGCCTTCTGCGCCCGCCTGCCATGCCAGCCGACGCCGACGATGCGGCCCTGGTTCCAAGCATCGCCCAGATCGCCCGCGTGATGGCCAAGCCGTTGACACATTCCGAGGTTCGGTTGACTTTTGCGCCGTTACGGCTGGAGCAGAATCTGGAGGAAGACGAAACCGGGTCGGTCGCCAGCCTCACACGGCACTTCGGCATAGAATTGCGATTTCGCTATCTCGGTGGAGGTCGCGATCAGTCGCTCGCAAACGTCTTGTTCTACCGGGAGCACGAGGCAGAGGGTGCACGCTGGCCCGGGGAGTTGCCGAAAGGGCTTTCGTTCGACGACTCGCCAGAACAGGTAACGCAAAAGATCGGCCGTCCTCCGGATCAACTGCTGGACGAAGAGTTCGAAGGTTATGCAACCTGGCACTTCGTGGAATATTCGCTGAAAGTGAAATACAGTACAATGGAAAACTACGTTCTGTGTGTACAAATGGTGGCTGCCGATACTACGCTGGCCGCGTGAACGTTGCGAAGTTGCCGGGTTTTCCCTGCGCGACTATGCTTGGACAAGTCCGGAAAGGGGTAAGCACTATGAATGACCGCCCTAATTTTTCGAGCGCCGGCAGCAATCTCAGCAATGGCCTCGTCATCGGAACCTTCATTGGGCGCGACCGGTCCGGCGAAGCAATTGTCTCGGTTCCCGACGGAATCGAAAGGAGGCTGGCAATCGCGCGGGCAGCGGTCATGCTGGAGGTTGCGGATGTTGGGGCCGACGTGGTGGTGATGTTCGCGGGTGGCGATCCGGACCAGGCGATCATCCTGGGGCGCCTGCAGCATCCGAAGCCGGTTGCCGCCGAAGACGTGGCCGCAACCCTCGACGGCGAGCGACTGGAACTTTGCGCTGAGCGCGAGATCGTGCTTCGCTGCGGCAAGGCCAGCATCACACTGACCCGCACCGGCAAGATCATCTTGCGGGGCACTTATATCCTCAGCCGTTCGTCCGGTCCCAACAAGATCAAAGGGGGCTCGATCCAGCTTAACTAGAGCCTCGGATGTCGCGCCGCGTTATCGAGCATATCGTCGAGCAACATGCCGAAGACGCGGCATTCCTCTGGTTGCAACGTGACTGGGCGGTCGATGCTCCCGATCAGCATCTCAAGAATCTGAGACGGCTGGACGACCGCCTCGAGGCGCATGTGGATGGTCTGCGTGTTGCCGGTGAATGGGGGTGGCAAGCCGCTGAGACGGCTTTCGACCGGTATCAGGAGCCAGGCGAGACTTTCGTGGCCGCCGTTCTCGCCTTGGAGAGCATGTCAGAAAACCGGATCGGTTATATCCTGAATCTTGCCGAGGCATCACCACAGCTGTCGCGCCCCGTCGTATCAGCGCTGGGTTGGGTCGAGCCGCATGCTGTCCAGAAATGGATCCCGGCGCTGTTGGAGGACCCGCTCCCTTCCAGGCGCCTGCTTGGCATGGCCGCATGTTCGGTTCGTCGGATCGATCCGCCGACCCGTCTTTCAAACTTGCTCAACGAAGTCCCCGCAGTGCGCGCCAGAGCCTTGCGCCTTGCGGGAGAGATTGGGCGCGTCGACCTACTCTCCGACATAAGGGCAGCTCTCCATGACGCCAACGAGACATGCCGCTTTTGGGCAGCTTGGTCCTGCGTGCTTCTAGGCGACAGATATGAGGCGTTGGAGGTGCTGCGGATGCACGCTAGCGCGGACGGGATCGGCTGGAAGGGCACGCAACTCATGCTGCGCGCAGCCGATCATCAAAACGCCGTGGAATGGCTTCTGGGACTGCGAGGCGATCGTTCGAAGGAGAGGCTGATCGCGGCCGGGGCCGGCGTTGTCGGGGACCCCGTCTTCGTACCTTGGCTGATTACACGAATGCGCGACCACGAACTGTCCCGGCTGGCCGGCGAGAGCTTCGCAACTATCACCGGCATCTCGCTTGAGGAACGAGCAATGCATGTTGAGGCGCGTGGAGACCTGGACCCCGCAGACCTGCCGACCGGCTATTCCGCTCACGACGAGAACCTCGTCTGGCCAGATGTCGGTAAGATTCGAGAATGGTGGCGGCAAAACCAAACGAATTTTGCTCAGGGCACGCGGTACTTGCGGGGCAAGCCTCTAGCAGCAGAGACTCTGGCGCAGACCTTTGCACAGGGGACGCTGCGTCAAAGGCGGGGCGCCGCTTTGGACCTGGCATTGGGCGCGCCGGAGACTCCGCTTGCCAACAGTTCGGCTCGCTTGTTCAAATGGCTTGCATCAGCGGATTGAGGCTACCGCCGTTTGCAACCACATCAAGTCATTGGACGTAGCCCTGTCGTCGCGCCCATTTCAGTACCCCGTCCTTAAGCGGCACGCGAGCGATCCTGTCACCGAAATATTCCGTGAAGTGAGTGCCCGCCGCGTCTGGATCGTTGGTGAAGAGATCGCCCGCCAGCCGCGCCTCTGGAAACAATTCCAAAAGCGATGCGCCTGCCGCCTCGGCAACGGCGGGATCACCCATCTGCTCGATCAGCCACGGCAGGATGGCGCGATCCCCGAGCATGCCGGCTGCTCTTACGCCGAAAGCGGCGCTTTGCGGCAGGCGCAGTAAGGTTCCGATCCAGCTTCGCACCTCCTTGACGGGGGTCGCCTTCACGACGGCCCGGAGAGCGACCACGGCATTGAGGTCATCTCTCTCAACGGTCCTTCTAAGTTCCGCAAGGCCCGGACCGCTTTGGCCGAGTTCGTTCAAGGTCCAGGCAGCCCAGAAACGCACCTGCTGGTCTTCATCCGTAAGCGCATTCGCGATTTCGGCCGTCAAATCGGCACGACGGAGCTTTGCGGCCAGCCGAAGGCTGACGATACGTACCGATGTGTCGGGGTCGCGAAGTCGCTGCAAAAGCACCTGCTTTGGATCGACGCCGTGTGCCAGGCAGGCCGACATTCCAAGGAGCCGTTTGAACGAGTCGCCCTCATCAATCCAAGTACGTGCCCACGCCGCAATTTTGCGCGGCTCGTGCCATGCCAAGGCACCAAGCAAGCCACCCGGACCATCGATTGCGGTGCGACCGATCTCGACGACTTTTGCGACATGATCGGCGGTTTCGAATTCGAGAGCCGTCCAAGCCATGACAAAAAGCTCGCCCTTGCCAGGCGCTTCCTCGTCCAGAGCGAGGACGCAGGGCCAAGCTGCGAGGCCAGCAGCCCTCAGGCCATCGAGATTTATTTCCAGCCTGTCATCTATGGCCCTTACAGTCTCCAGATCGGGAGGGTCGTCAAGTGCCAGACTGTCCCTCTGCGCCCATAAGGCGGCCGAGCGCTCGGCATGTTCCCCGACAATGTTTTCCAGGACCGTCATTTAGGCAACGAGCCAATCACTTATGCGCGCAACGCCGGAGCGGGACAGGCAAAGCGGCGAAGAGCACAGCCCCGCCTCTTCCCCGAGCCAAACCACCGTCAGTTTTCGTGGATCTGCGATCCCTTGATGGTGACGTCGCTCGACGCCTTGATATTGATCTTACCGGATCCGCTGACCGTGATGTCTTTTCCTTTGATCAAGATCGTTCCGTCCTTTTTCATCGTGATCGAGGCGTTGCCGCATGTCAGCGAAATCGAATCGCCGGCGTCTATCGCAAAGTTCTTGCCAATCTTGAAGCTGCCGTCGTCGGCGACGTCGACCGCACTGGATTTACCCACCTTCAGATTGTGGCCGCCGCCAATATCGGCGGCGTCGTCGTCGGCAATTTTGGTCGCTCGGGATTTCCCGATCTGCAGGGCCTGCGCTCCACCAACGTCAAAGTTCTGGTCGGCGCTGACTTGTACGATTTGGCTGGCTCCCACCGTCCAGCTGTCCGAGGCGCCAATGCTGTGGGTCTGCCCCGCACCCACGGTGACGCTTCTCGATGCGCCGATGGTGTTCGTCTGCGCCGCGCCGACGCTGCGTGTCTCGGTGGCGCCGACCGTGTCGATGCGCGCCGCGCCCACCGTCACCGTCTGTACCAGCCCGACCGTCTGCGAATGGTTGGAGTCGATTGTTTCCGACGAATTGGCACCGACATGGATGGTCTCGTTGGCGCCGACCGTCAGCGAGCGGTTGGCGCCCACAGTCTCCGTGTCGTTGCTGCCGATGTTGGTGGTCTGATTGACACCAACCTGGACCGTCTTGTTGTTGCCGACGTCTTCATCGAGATTGTGGCCGACGGAGTGCTTGGCGTCGTGGTCGATGCGGTCGGACTGGTCATGCTGCACCGTCTTGTTGCGGTCGTGCTTGATCAACAGATGGTGGTCTTTCTGCGCCTGGAAGTTGACCAGCTCGGAGCCGGCCTTGTCCTCGAACATCAGCTCGTTGTAGCCGCCGCCACCTTTTGACGAATTCGACTTCCAGCCCGATTGCGTCGCGTTGCCGGGCAGCCCGTAGGGCGGCATTTCGGCGGCATTGTAGACACGGCCGGTGATGATCGGCAGATCCGGGTCGCCTTCGATGAAGTCGACGATGACCTCCTGCCCGATGCGCGGGATCTGGATGAAGCCCCAGCCGCTGCCGGCCCAGCTCTGCGATACGCGCACGAAGCATGAAGAATTCTGATCCTTTTTGCCGAGCCGGTCCCAATGGAACTGCACCTTCACCCGCGCATATTTGTCGGTGAAGATTTCCTCGCCCGAAGGGCCGACGACGGTCGCGGTCTGCGGTCCGCGCATGATCGGTCGCGGCGTGATCCGCGGCGGCCGGTAGGGCAATTTCGTGGGCGCTACGCCCAGCACCACCTTGAAATTCTCGTTGTGGGCGTCGTTCTGGGTCCGGTAGCCCGGATCGAACAGCCGGTACTCGGCGCTGACCACCAGATAGTCCTGGTTCTGGTCGTCGCGCGGAAAACTTTCGAGGGTGAACTTGCAGCCTGAAAAAAGGCCGCGCACGGTACCTACCGCCGTGCTGTGCTGGTGCACCGCCTGGAGTTCCTCGCGCCGGATACCCGCAATCTTATCACCCCGCCCGACATCCAGATGCGCGCCAGGCTGACGGTAGTTTTCGCCCGAAGCCTCCTTGTGGCCGAAGGGCTGGGCGGATTTCGCCATCAGGTCAGCGCCGGGCTTCTCGAAATCGTAGTCTGTATGAACGTAGGCGCCTGGTCGCACCGCGCTGGCCGGAATCCATTCGGTAATGTATTCGATATCGCGCCGCGAGCCGTGGCCTTCGAAATTATAGAGCACCTTTTCGTAGCCTGGGGCCGGCTTCACCTTGCTAATCGCATCGCACAGCACCAGCGTGTGCTTGCCCTCGTCATGCTCGAAGAAATAGAAGATGCCTTCATGCTCGAGCAGCCGCTGCACGAAATCGAGATCGCTCTCATCGTACTGCACGCAATATTCGCGCGAGGGATAAGATCCCTGCAGCCGCTTCTCGAATTTGGCGATGCCGTATTTCGAGAATATTTTTTCGATGATTTCGACCGCCGTCATGTTCTGGAAAATGCGGCAGTCGGTGGTGTTGCCGAGGAACCAGAGCCATGGCCTGACAGTTGCCTCGTAGAACGCCAGCCGGTCCTCGATGCGGGTTAGCTTGAAATCCGAGACCAGGCCGCTGAACCAGCGCTTTGGATTGGATTCACCTTCGACTGAAACGATGCCGCCCAGCATCTTCAGCGGATCGACGTCACGGCTCTTGCTGACGAACCCGACAGTATAGGCGAAAGATCGGCTTATCTCGTCACGACCGACAAGATGGGTAAAGGTCAGCACATCGGCGCCAACCGGCGTCTGCACAACCGTGGCACGTTCGTTCGGCATGGGTCGTGCCCCTCCTGGACGCGGCCGCCAATGTGATGGATTGAAGCCCCCGTGTATGTAAACTGCATCACGTTCGGGAAGTTTTCGAATTCACCGCATCGGACCACTGCAAGCCTAGCATATGTTTTCTGACGGCCAAACAAAAGCAATGGCTAACCGTAGCGTGCATTCATGTTAAACGCACCTCTCCCACCGCGCCGGCAAGCTGCTAGAATAGCTTGGATTTCAGCGGTGACAGTGGCTTCGAATGTTCATTTCGCTCCAGATCAGCAATGTTGACAGGCTGCCGCCGGGGGTCGCGACGAGCTATGCCGCGCGCGACCGCAGCTTTGAAATCGGCCGTGAAAATTGCGACTGGACACTGGCCGACCCCGACAAAATCATCTCTGGCCGGCATTGCGAAGTCCGCTATCAGACGGGCTCGTTCTGGCTCCATGACCTCTCGCGCAACGGCACTTTCGTCAACGGCTCCAGCCAGCGCATCCATGCGCCGCATCGGCTAACCCGAGGCGACCGGCTGCTGATCGGCCACTATGTCATCACCGTGTCGATCGACGAAGAGCGGGACGCCACCGGTCATGCGCAAGCCGGGACCGGTTCGACGCAACGCGAGTTGCCTTCCTTTACAGGAACACCGCTTGAACTCGGCAGTACACCATTTCTCAATCCGGCAAAGCCGCGCCCGGGCGAGGCAGCGCCGATGTCGACGCCTTCGGCGCCGCTGCCCAGCCCCCCTGTCCCAGCCAAGCAGCCGGCGGATGCGGACGGGATACTTCGCGACATGGCCAGGGCCGCCGGTCTATCGCCGGAGCTGTTGGCGGCGCGCGACCCGCATGAGGTCGCTGCCGAGATCGGCGCGGTGTTGCGAACCACAGTCGAGCAACTTTCCCTCCTGCTCAAGGCGCGCGCGGCGGCCAAGGTGCTCGCCAAAAGCGCGCACCGCACGATGATCGGCGCCGAGGACAACAACCCGCTGAAATTCGTGCCGGGGACCGACGACATGCTGGAGATCATGTTTGCCAAGCGCCGGGCAGGCTATCTCGATGCCAAACGTAGCATCGAGGACGCGTTCGGCGACCTGAAGACCCACGAAATCGCTACGTACGCCGCCATGCAGGCCGCGCTCGCGAGGCTGCTCGACGACCTGTCGCCGGAGGCGATTGCCAAAAAGATCCCGCCTGCCTCCTTTTCATCCAGGAAAAGCCAAGCCTGGGATGCGCTCGTCGCTACGTGGCGCACGATGGAGGACAAGCATGAAAACGGCATGCTGGATGTCTTCCTCGCCTATTTCGCTGAAGCCTATGCCAAGGCCTGTAAGCAGAAATAGCCGTACTCGCCAAATCTCGTTAGCACCGCTCTTACGGGCTTTATTACGAGCCCCATAGAAAAGGCCGCTTGCTTGATCATCCCGCTTTCCGATTTCAATCGGCTGCCTGTGCGACTAGAATACACATGGGCGCTTGCCAAGGCTGGCAGAGCGGCGCGGCTTGGGGCGTGTGCAGGAATGTCATGTTTCGGCAAGTTCAGTCTTTCCCCGCGGCTCGCTGCTGATCCTGACCCTGCGCCGCTGTCCCCTCCCCTGAAAGATGTTCGTTGCACCTCGACGGTGGTGCGCCGATGAGCTCGAAGGACGATTCCTCCGAGCCTCCGGACAAAACCGTCATCCGCGCGCCACGGCCAAGGCAAAAGCCGCTTTTGGCCCCCGGTCGTTCCGGTGCGCCAAGTGTGCCCCCTCTTTCATCACCCGCCAGGGAATCGACGGTGTTCGCCCCCGGCGTCGGCCGGCAGACGCCCCCCGGCTGGTCGTCCCGAACCGTGGTCATTCAGGACGACGAAGCGGTGCCTGCAAGGGCACCGGCGTTGCAGCAGGATGTCTTGCTCAACGCCACCGTCGGCGTGAAGTATGCCGCGGCCAATCCTATCCTTGCCGCCGCAGCCCCCTTGCTCATGCTTTTCGGCCAGTTGCGGCTGATACCGGTCGAACGGCAAGCGGCCGCTTTGGCGGAGCATACCGCAGACGTTATCGAGAGCTTCGAGCGTACCACCGCCAAAGCCGGAATTGGGGAAGAAGACGCGCGGATCGCAAAGTTTGCACTTTGCGAAACTGCCGACGATCTCATCGGCAACCTGCCCTGGCCGGAAAAGCAAAGCTGGGCTCAGCACAGTATGGTGGTGAGGTTCTTCCACACGCAGCCGACAGGTGCGGGCTTTTACGAAGCGCTGAACAATATCCTCGCCAAGCCTGAAGCGCATTGCGACCTGCTCGAACTGATGCACGCCTGCCTGTCGCTCGGGTTCCAGGGCCAGTATCGGGGGTTGCAGCGTGAACGCAACGCGCTCGAGCGCGTCCGGCGCGACGTCTACGACACACTGCGCTATTTCCGGCCGCGTGCCGCCGAAGACATTTCGCCGCGGTGGCAAGGCATGGCGGCTGCGCTGGCCAGGCCAGGAGTGCGGCTGCCGCTGTGGGCTATCGCAGCCGCCGCGGCGACCCTGGTGACGGCGGCCTTTTTCTGGCTAAGGATAGTGATCACCGATGAGGGCGATGTAACGGCCGGCGAGTTGCTGGCGCTCAATCCTTCCACCCCGGTTACCATTGAACGCGCCAGCGTGGCGGCACCCAGCGAACCGGTGCAAGCCAACCCGCCACCACCGGCTCCTGCGAACACCACGCAGTTCGACCGCATTCGAAAGGCACTCGCCAAGGAGGTCGCCGGCGGCGGACTGAGCGTCGGCACGAAGGGCGACTTCATCGTTGTCGAGATCAGCAACCAGCTTTTGTTCGTATCAGGCCAGGCCGAGTTGACGGCACAATTCCAGCCCATCGCGGCGGACATTGCCACGGCGCTCGATGCCGAACCCGGACCGATCAAGATCGTCGGCCATACCGACAATGTGAAGCCGAAGAAGTCGAGCCCGTTCAAGTCGAATTTCGATCTTTCCGTGGCGCGCGCAAAAGCGCTGCAGGCCCTAATGGCCAAGCAGTTGAAGGACCCATCGCGCCTGAGCGTCGATGGCAAGGGCGAAGACGAACCCATCGCCGACAATGCGACGGCTGAAGGGCGCGCCAAGAACCGCCGCGTCGACGTGATAATCCCAAAGGAGGACGCGTTGTGAGCGGGCGCGGCCAGGAGCGGCTGGTCGGCTGGGTGCTGCCGATCTTCAGCGTGCTTGCCCTGGCCGGCTTCTCGGCCGCCATCTGGTATGCCGGACCCCTGATCCGCTTCGCCGATACCCGCCCGCTTGGGTCCGTGTGGCTCAGGGCGGTGGTCATCGGTGCGACCATGGCGGCGCTTGCACTGTTCTACGGCATTCGCTTCTGGCAAAGGCGCAAGGCGCAAAAGGCACTCGAAACGGCCATCGTGCGCAGCGACGAGCGGAGCGACGACTCACAGGTGCTCGAAGCACGCATGGGTGAAGCCATCGCAGCGCTGAGGCGGACGAGCCGCAAGCGCAACTTCCTTTATGACATTCCCTGGTACATCATCATCGGGCCGCCAGGCGCCGGCAAGACGACGGCGCTGGTCAATTCCGGGCTGAAGTTTCCGCTTGCGGGCTCCGGCAATGCCCAGCCGGTGGCCGGCGTCGGCGGCACACGGTCATGCGACTGGTGGTTTACCGAAGAAGCGGTGCTGATCGACACGGCCGGCCGCTACACGACGCAGGACTCGGACCGCGAGCGCGACAAGGCAAGCTGGCTTGCATTCCTGCGACTACTCAAGAAAAGCCGCGTCAAGCAACCAATCAACGGCGTGATCCTCGCCATCAGCCTCGCCGATCTTATCAGCCTCGACGACCAGCAGGTCGAGGCGCATATCACCGAGATAAGAAGCCGCCTGCGCGAATTGCACGAGACGCTGAAGGTCCAGTTTCCCGTCTATCTGCTTTTCACCAAGGCCGATCTCGTATCCGGCTTCATGGATTATTTCGGTGAATTCGACGAAGCGCGCAGGCGCAAGGTATGGGGCGCAACGTTCCAGACCGTCGATCGCACAAGGAACATGGCCAGCGAGGCGCCGGCCGAATTCGACGGTCTGGCGCAGCGCTTGGCAGCAGAAGTCGTCGATCGCTTGCAGGAAGAGGCTGATCCGGTGGCCCGCATCGCCATCTTCGAGTTCCCGGCGCAGTTCGGCGCCCTCAGGAACCGGACAGCGCATTTCATCACCAGTTTGTTCGATGCCTCTCGATCGCGGGTGAATGTGAGCTTGCGGGGCCTCTATTTCTCCTCGGGTACTCAGGAAGGAACACCGTTCGACCAGGTGCTGGGCACCATCGGGCGCAGCTTCGGCAGCGCCTCCCAGGCGCATTTTTCCGGCACCGGCAAGAGCTTCTTCCTGCACGATCTCCTGACCAAGGTGATCTTTCCGGAATCGGGCTGGGTATCGTTCGACCGGGCGGCCGAACGGCGCGCCAGGTTCGCGAGATTTGGCGGCCTCGCCGCGATTGGACTGGCGGCCTTGACGGCGCTCGGCGTGCTTGGGCTGAGCTTCTTCGCCAACAAGTCGCTGATCGCCTCCACCAGGCAGGCCATGGCGCAGTATCGCAACAGCGCGGATTCGCTGCTCAAGAGTACCATGGTGACCGATGTCGATCTTGAAAACGTCATCGGCCCGCTCGACCAGTTGCGCAACCTGCCAGCCGGGTTCGAAAACGGCGACCAGCGAAAGCCGATCGAGGGGACGTTCGGGCTGGGCCAGCGCGAGAGGCTGCTGTCGGCGTCCAGGGATGCCTACCGGCAAGCGCTCGAGCGGACATTCCGCTCCCGGCTCTTGGTGCAGGCCGAGCGGACCATCCAGGCCAAGATAGCCGATCCAATCCCGCTCTACGAGCCGCTGAAGATCTACCTGATGCTGGGCGGCAAGGCTCCGAAGGTCGATAACGAGTTGATCGTTTCCTGGATGAAGCAGGATTGGGAAGTGAACCGCTATCCGGGCGAGAACAACCGCGAAGGCCGCGCGCAGCTCGAAAAGCATCTGCGCGCGATGCTCGCCCTCGACGACGCCTACGATCCTCTCTTCGAGCTCAACCAACCGTTGATCGAAGCCGCGCAACGCTCCCTTGGCCGCATGAGCCTTGCCGACCGCGCTTCGGCGCTGATCAAGTCAGCGGTTTACGCCGCAAGGCTGGACAACTTCTCCCTCGCAGCGAAAGCCGGTCCTGAGGCACAGCTCGTGTTTGAACGAACCGATGGCAGTGATCTGGCGGATCTCAACGTTCCCGGACTTTACACGCGCGCCGGCTTCAACCGTTTTTTCCTGCCGCAGCTTTCGCGCATCGCCCAAACGCTTATGAACGATCGTTGGGTGCTTGGCGGCGGCGAGGAACAGGGCGGCATCGACCAGGACCTGCCCAAGCTCGGCCCTGAATTGATCGACCGCTACGGCAAGGAATTCTCCTCCGCATGGAACGGCGTACTCGACCAACTGAAGTTCAAGGCGTTGCTCGAGGACAAGCCGCGATATCTCGCGCTTTCCGCCCTCGCCGCAGCGGGCTCGCCTCTCGATCGGCTCTACACGGCGATCGCCGAGGAGACCGCATTGACTAAAGAGAACACCATGGCCGAGAGCGGAACCGGTGCGGCACAAGAGGATCCCGCCACCATGGCCAAAGGCCTGGCTCGCATCGGCCTGCAGATCGCCGGCGGCAAGTCACAGAGCCGTGCCGGTTCGGGCTCGGCTCTCGCACACAGTGCCGGTGCGAGCGTCGAGGCACAGTTTCGATCGTTTCAGTCCCTGGTCAGCGGCGCCAATGGACGGCGGCCGCTCGATGCGCTGGCGCGGAACTTTCACGACATTTTTCAAAGCCTGAAGCTTTCGGCCGATGTCCCTTCACAGACCGGACGCGTCAACGCCAACCTGCAGCTGCAGATCTCCACGCTGCGCGCCAATGTCTCGCGCCTTCCAAAGCCGCTTGCGCGCATGGTCAACGCGGCAACGGACGAGTTTGCAAGTAACATTGCCGAAGCTTCGGTGGCCAACCTCAACCAGAATCTCGACCAGACGGTCACACGAGCCTGCGAGGAGGCTGTCAACGGTCGCTATCCCTTCGCCAGCGACGGCACGGAAGAGATCTCGATAGCGGATTTCGCCAGGCTTTTCGCACCAGGCGGGCTGATGGACCGCTTCTTCGCGCAGAACCTTGCGTCGCTGATCGACATGACCGGCCAGGAATGGACCTGGAGACAGGATGCCCGCTCCGGCCACGAGCTCGCGAAGTCGACCTTGAAATCCTTTCAGTCGGCCGCCGAGATCCGCAGCGCCTTCTTCCCCTCCGGCGGCTCGGTGCCGTCGGTTTCGCTCACCATCACGCCTTTTTCGCTGAATGGAGACGCGGACAACGCGCTTCTCAACATTGACGGCCAGACTGTCCAGAGCAGCCAGACAGGCAATGCGCCAAGCACGGTGACGTGGCCAAACAGCACTGCCTCGGCTTCCGCCAGCCTTACCCTTTTGCCGGAAATGCCAGGCCGCGACTCAGCGCTTAAATTCGAAGGAGCTTGGGCCCTGAAGCGTCTGCTGGACAAGGCAACCATCACCGCCAACGGCGCCAACACCGAAGCCCGCTTCGTGATCGGCGGACGAGACGTCGCCTACATGATCCAGTCCGGATCGGGGGCCAATCCCTTCCTGTTGCCAGCCCTGGCCGGCTTCAGCTGTCCGAAGGCTTTCTGACATGGCCGTGTTCAAGCGCGCCTACGGCTGCAGCCCTTATTTCGGTACTCTAATGTATGCGCATGTGGCAAAGTGGCCTGGGCATGCTGCCCGTGGTTGGTCACAGGGGACGCTCGCGAAGCGCTTGGTGGCAAATTGAGCACTGTCGCCCTTCCCATCGAAAGCTTCGGCGTGAGCCATAGAGGCTGCGTGCGCGACCACAACGAGGACAACTACCTGATCGACCCGCAGACCGGCCTCTGGGTGGTGGCCGATGGCATGGGCGGGCACGAGGCCGGCGAGGTCGCGTCGGCCAGCATCGTCGATCATCTGGCAACGATTGGCATCGCGAGCTCGGCACCGGACCTTCGCGCGCGCTTCGAAGACCGGCTGAGCCGCGCCAATTCCGAGATCCGCAACATCTCGCGATCCCGCGGCATCACCATCGGCTCCACCTTCGCGGCCTTGCTTGCCATGGACGGGCGGTTCGCAGGCCTTTGGGCCGGCGACAGCCGCATCTATCTGGTCCGCAACGGCATGATCTTTCAGGTCTCGAAGGATCACACCGAGGTCCAGGAACTGCTGGATCGCGGCATGATCAGTGCGGAAGAGGCGCTTATCTGGCCGCGCCGTCATGTCATTACTCATGCTGTCGGCGTCAGCGACGAGCTCGAGATCGATTTCCAGCAGGGCGAGCTGATACCGGGGGATGTTTTCGTTCTGAGCACCGACGGCCTGACGGCACATGTCAGCGACGCCGAGATCGAAGCCACGGTGAGATCGGCAACGCCGCAGGCGGCGTGCCAAAGCCTGCTGGAGATGGTGCTGGCGCGCGGCGGGACCGACAATGTAACCGTCGTACTGGTGAAGATCGGCGGCGGGCGCGACGGTGCGCTCCATCAGGATCGATCCGGCGCGGAGAGCCTGGCCAGATGAGCGACGACGACAAGACGCGGTTATCAGCGAACGTCACCTATGCTGGCGCCGGCACACAGCTCAGCGGCATTTACGAACTCGACGAGAGGATCGCATCCGGCGGCATGGGAGAAGTCTATCGCGGCCACAACATCCAAACCGGCGACCACGTAGCGATCAAGATCGTACTCCCCGAATTCGCCCGCGACCAGACGATCTTGTCGCTGTTCCGCAAGGAAGCCTCGATCCTCAACCATTTGTCGCATGACGCAGTGGTGCGCTATCACGTCTTCACCATCGATCCGAAGATCGGCCGCCCCTATCTGGCGATGGAGTTCGTGGACGGCCAATCACTCTTCGACGTGATGCGTCGCGGACCGATGCCGGGAGAAGAAGTGCGGCGCCTTTGCCATCGCCTGGCGTCGGGGCTGGCCGCGGTGCACCAGGCGGGCGCGGTTCACCGCGACCTGTCGCCGGACAACATCATCCTGCCCGGCGGGCGGGTGGAGCGCGCCAAGATCATTGATTTCGGCATCGCTCGGTCGGCGGCCGCAGGCGGTGAAACGCTGATTGGCGGCAAGTTCGCTGGCAAATACAATTACGTCTCGCCCGAACAGCTCGGCCTCTATGGCGGCGAGGTGAGCGAGCAGTCCGATATTTATAGCCTCGGCCTGGTGCTGGCCGCCGTTTTGCGCGGAAAGCCGCTCGATATGAGCGGCACCCAGTACGACGTCGTCGAGAAACGCCGAACCGTGCCGGACCTGTCCGACATCGATCCCAATTTCCACGAGCTCGTCGGCGCGATGCTGCAGCCGGACCCGCGCGATCGGCCGGCCAGCATGGCCGACATCGCCAGGGCAACGCGTGACGAGGATGCCGAGGTCACATTGCCGCCGGCAGCCTACGGTTCGCGTGAACGCTCGGGATTGCCGCGCGCCGGCTGGACGGCACTGCCCAAATCCAGGGTCCAGCCTTCGGCGCCTCCTGGCGAACAACGCTTCGTTGAACATGTGCGGCCGGCGCATCTGTCGCAACCAAGGTCCGCGCCAACGCCCGCGCCGGCCAGCACGACCATGCCGCCGCGAAAGTCGTCTCGGATGCCGGCCATCGCTGGCAGCCTCGCGGCGCTGGTGTTCCTGTTGGGCGGCGGGCTGTACTTCAGTGGCATACTGGCGCCACCGCCGGCCGAAGAGAAACTCAAGCCGCTGATCGCAAAGCCGGCGGCCCAGGCGCCGCAACCGGAAGCATCGAAACCTCAGCCACACCCACCGGTGCAACCTCAGCCAGAGCCGTCAAAAACCGACAACGCCGGCACCGTCGAAACGGTGAAGCCACCTGCCCTGCCCGATGTAAAGACGAAGACCGCAATACCGGCTGAGAACCAGGCGGACGCTGCAGGCGAGCAGCCGGCAACAAAATCACAGGCTAACAACAATCCCCCGCAAGTGCCAGGGGTCGGGATTAAGCCAGCCCAGACGCCGACCGCCAATCCGCCAACGGCAGCTTCGGTGCCAAAGGCCGAGGAGAGTGCGAAAGTGCCAAAACCAGTCAGCCAGCCGCCGGAGACATCGGCGCCAAGCCAGGCGGAGGCAGAGGGCAACCCGGCGCAGGAGGCAGACCTCCCGGCGACAAAACCAAGCGCAACCGACCTCGTCAACAGGCTCTCCAAATTGGCCCAGCCTCAGGCTTCCCCGCCGCCGATTGCGCAGCGCCCCGTGCCGACGCAGCCGACCACGCCGCCGGCTGAACCGGCGGCGCCTCCCCCGCCCGCCATCCAGCCGCCAGCAACCGTGCCATCAGAGCCGACGCAGAAGGTGCAGTCGTCCCAGCAACCGCCACCGGTGACCACACAGCCCGAAAACACCGAAGTCGCGATGAATGTGCCCAAGCCGGCGGTCCCCCCGGCGACGACCGGCGACGAGACCGCGCAACGCGCTTCATGGGTGCGCGACTTCAGCGGCGGCGACTGTTTCTACGCGTCGCTGATATCCGAAGACGCCAGCGCCGTCGCTATCGAAGGCTTCGCGACGGCCGTGCAGCCCTTCGAGCAGTTGCTCAATGAATTTCGGGCAAGGTTCCATCTCGAGCCGGACATCAGCGTCCGTCTGATCGAGCAGCCCCAGTGTGAAGTGACCAAGCTCCTGCGCTTTCTCGACCGCAACCCGGTGGATAGCCCGCGGCTCGTTCTCGACCGGACATCGGTGCCGGATGGCGCGCCGATCAGCGGCACGCTGGCAACGCATGGCGGGCTCGTTTCCAACGTCATGCTGATCGACCACCGCGGCATCGCCTTCAACCTCGATGACCGCATGGTGGCGCAAACCGACAAGGCGACATTCAGCATCCCGATCGGTCTGGGCGCCGCCGACAAAGTGGCCGGCAAGCCCCTGCCGCAGATCATGCTGGTGATCACCGGACCGCACGATATCCAGGCCGCGATGTTCTCGAGACCGACACCAGCCTCCGACCTTCTGCCAAAGATCCTGGAGGAGATCGAGGCCGACGGCTCGCAATTCTCCGCCGCCGCCAAGTATTTTCGGCTCGGCGGATAGAGATGAAACGCCGATGGACCGTCGCTCGCTGTCTATTTGCCAGCATCCCTCACGCGTAAAGCGTAGCTGGTTTCGATTCTTGCTGGCCGACCGCCTGGCCGGTTGCGCGCTGTTCGGTGCGGTGCTGCTCACTATCCTCTCGACCGGCACGGCGCGTGCCGAATTCACCGTCTGCAATCAGACGCTCGACGTCGTCAACCTCGCAGTCGGGCAGAAGGTCGACAATGCCGACCAGACCGACGGCTGGTGGACCATCGGCGCCAACCAGTGCGTGAACGTGATCCGCGAGGAACTAACCAACCGCTACATCTACCTCTACGCCACCGACGTGTTCGGCCATGCGATCCTCAATGGATCGACCGAAATGTGCGTCGATCGGCGCCGCTTCTCCATCCGTGGCATCGAGGAGTGCTGGCCGCGCGGTCATATCGCGGCGCGATTCGTCGAGGTCGATACGCTCGAGCAGGTGCGCTGGACCTATTTCCTCACCGGAAGCAGCCCGTGACGCACAGCATCGACACGAGCTTCAAACAAAAGAAGCTGGCGCGCCAGAGCGAACGCCGACGTAAACTTTGGCGCCGCGTCCTTGCCGGCGTTGCTACGCTCACTGTCATCACCATCGCCACCAGCTTCTATCTTACCAAGGATGAGTGGTCGTTCGGCGATCAGAATGAGGACCTGCATCCCGTCGAAGGCATGGAAGACGTGCCCGCCGACGCGGCGGTCTATGTGCCGGCGATCATCGACCTTGCCGGTGACCCGATGTGGATCACACTGGCACCCGATGACGAGACCGCCACGAAGGGCCACACCATTGCGCGCCCGGCCGAACTCGACAGTTCCGGGGCTTCGCCGCAGATCGAAATCCTGTCCGACGTGATGCTGAGCGCCAGCGAGAAGTTCATGACGACAATCCCCTCGACGCAGGAGGATTTTGCCTTCTTCCAGGCGCAGCGGCAGGCACCTCCGAAGCCCTCCGCTGCAGCACCGGAGAATCAGCAGCCGACCTCGGCCACACCTGCCGTGGCACCCAATGAGCAAGAAGATGATCTGGCGAACGACCTGCAGGCCACGCCGGATGAAGGCGGGGTGCCCCCAGCTTCGCCACTTAAAGCCGATGCAGACGACCCCGAGGCCGGCTGGGGCGAGACCATCGACCAGGGCGAGGCAGCGCTCCCTGCCTTCGCCAAGACCGCGATCGAGAACAACACCACCGTCGCGACCGTCATCAGCGAATATCAGCGTTTCGAGGCGACAGAGGACACCTTCGTGAAAGTCCTCAACGACCGCAGCCTGGAAAGCGTGGCGCTCGACGCGCATTTCTCCGCGGATGACGCCAGGCTTGCGGGCGAGGCGCTGAAAGCGCTGTTCGACCGCGACGGGTTGGAGCCCGGCTTTGTGGTCGCCTTGCGCGGTTTCCGGCCCAACCGCGAGACCACCGCCATGTCGCTGATGCAGGTCTCCGTCTACGCAAAGAATGTTTATGTCGGTACGCTGACGCGCAGCGCCGCGGGTCCCTTTGTTTCAGGCGCCGATCCCTGGGTTCGCGAGGACCTCTTCAACTATTCCGGTAGCTCGGATCAGGGCGGGCCGAAGCGGCAATACCGCCTGCTCGACGCAATCTATTCGACCGCGGCGCGCAACAAGGTGCCGACCAGCGTGATCGGCGAAGCGATCATGTATCTGTCGCGAGGACAGGATCTGGACGCCTTCGCCGCCGAGGACCAGCGCCTGGTGCTGATCTACTCGCAGACCCCGCGCGGCCAAGGCGAGATATCCGGACGGGTGCTTTACGTCGGTGTCCTCGGTAGGGACAAGAACCTCGACTGCTTCGTCTATCAGCAAAGCGGGGGCCAGTATGCCTGCGTGACGGGCGATGATCAGGTCCGTTCGCTGTCCATCGCCAACGGCATGGTCACGCCGGTGAGCGGGGTCATGACCTCGACCTTCGGCCCGCGTAAGCATCCCATCCTAGGCACGGTTCGAATCCACAAAGGCGTCGACTGGGCGGCTCCGATCGGCACGCCGATCATGGCGGCCTTCGACGGCGAGATCAGCTTCCAAGGTGATGGCGGCAGCTATGGCAATCTGGTCAAGATCGCCCATGCAAACGGACGCGAGACACGCTATGCGCATATGCAGAAATTCGCCATCGCCAGCGGCGTCGGCACCAAGGTGAAGGCCGGCGACGTCATCGGCTATATTGGCACGACCGGGCTCTCGACCGGACCGCATCTGCATTTCGAACTCTATCAAAACGGCGAGGCAATCGATCCGCTCGGAACGGTCACCACGGTTGCTGCCGGCGCTGACGCCCGCTCCGGCGGATCCGGCAGCTCCGGCGATTCCGCCGTCGAGACGCTAACCGACCGTATCGTGCATGTCGAAAGCGGCGGCAGCGCCCGCGCCAAGAACCCCAACTCATCAGCAACCGGCGCTGGCCAGTTCATCATCAAGACCTGGCTCCGGATGATGAACACTTATCGCCCCGATCTTGCCCGTTCGCTCTCGACCGCTGACCTGCTTGCGCTTCGCTACGACGTGACGCTGTCGCGTGAGATGGTGCGCAACCTCGCGCGCGAAGGCGAGGCTTATCTGCGCGCGCGCGGCCACCAGATAACCGCAGGGCGCCTTTACCTCTGCCACTTCCTAGGCATGGAAGGCGCGCACCAGGTGCTGGCTGCGTCCGGCTCGTCGCAACTGAGCGCCGTTCTGGGGTCAGCGGTGATCGAGGCCAATCCTTTCCTCCTCGGCAAGACCGCTGGCTATGTCATTGACTGGGCCGAGCGGAAGATGGGTCAAAAAGTGCTGCGCGTGGCGACAGACGCGGGCCAGCCGGCGACGACCACGACCGAAATCCGACAGACATCACCGGGGTTCGAAAAATACAAGCAGGCCATAACGGCGCTGCTCAATTCGGTCCAAGGGGCGTTTCAGCCAGGCTAATGCATATCGCTGTTAAACGATCGCCTGTTGGCGACAGCCTACTCGGTCCTGACGCGCATCTCCACGCGGCGGTTGACTGGATCATAAGGATTGGCGACGCGCGGATGCGATTTGCCGAGGCCGATTGCTTCCAGTCTGGCAGATTCTACGCCGTTGGCCGTCAGGAAGGCCGCCACCGACCGCGCCCTTCGCTGCGAAAGTTCCTGGTTATAGCGGTCCGAGCCAGTTGCATCGGTATGACCTTCGACGACAAAGCTGAACGTGCTCAGCCGATTGTCCTTCAGCGCCTTGGCGAACTCATCAAGTTCGGTGCGCGCAACCTGGTCGAGTTGCGCGGAATCAAGGGCGAAATTGATCATCATGTCGAGGCCGGCCTTTTGGGAGGTTGAGCCAGTCTTCTCGGCCTTGCTCTTGCACTCTTCCTCCGTGCCGACGCAGATCCCGCGCGAAGCACCCAGATTGCCGGGCTGGCCGGCGAAGAACTTCACGATGTCTTCCGACTTCTGAAGCGGATCGGCGGATACGTGCGTCGTAAGAAGCATGGCCACCAATGCCAAGGCTGAACTGCCCAATCGCATGACCGTCACTCCTGTTCGAGTGGATTTCGCTGGCCGCTACCATATCAAATCGGGAAGCGATTGTCTGTGGACAAACGCAATTTGCTCCTGTCCGCCACCCGTTAAAGGCTGACGCTTGACCGGCGCTCGGCCACAGGCTTGAGTGTTTGTCTGCTGGCTTTCAGGTTGGGCAGCCATGGCTAACGAACTCGGATACAGAACGGCACGGGATCTGTTTCTTGCTTGTCCCGCCATCGCCAGGGACATGAAATCGCTGGCCACCGGTCAGCCGCCGCTTGATTTTTGCCGTAACCTGCTTGCCGGGCGAGTCCCGGAAGAAGCAGTCACGTTCTGTGCCTACCTCCTCCCCGAGCGAGCCGCCGTCTGGTGGGGACATGAATGCCTGAGGAATGTCGCCGAGCTCCTCGGGAACCGGGATCTCGATTTGCTGGCGCTTGTTCATGCCCGCGTCGGCGAACCTGACAACCCCCACCATCAATCCGTCTTGAGCAAGTCCTTGGACCTGCCGCCGGCAACGCCGGCCGCCTGGATCGCTCTGGCAGCAGTATGGCGTGACCCGACCCTCAAAATGGAATCGAGCGGATTTCCTGCCGCCCATGCCGTAAATGCCGCGATCCTCGCTGGACTGGCCCGCGCCGCGCTGGCGGACCGGTTTACCTTGCTTTCCGCCTTTGTCGAGATGGGCATCCAGATGGTGGAGATGGAGGCCTAAAGGCATTCGCCTCCCCTGCTCGCCTTCGCCGGCGCTGGCAGCAGCCCAGCATCACCGGCAGCCGCCTTGCGCCCATCTGGCCAGCGCGACCTTGAATCGGGTACCGAGCGGATGCTGCAGCCGCAGGACCGAGACGTCGTTGGCAGCGAAATTCTTCGCCTGCTCGCAGAGCCGGGCCTCATTCCACTCATGGCAGCTATCGCAGTGCTTGCCTTCCCAGACCGACTTGTCGAGACCTTCCACCGGACTGAACAGCGGTTCGCCCTTGATCAGTTGGGCGATGCTCTTGCCGTCGATCGCGGGCTCCCCGAACTTGACGGGACGATCGAAAAAGATGGGGCCATCGGTGGCCAGTTTCGGGATCTTCGCACGGAGAACATCGAGCGCAAGCTGATCGTCATCCTGGGCCGACGACCCGCCGGTTTTGCGCGTCCCGGAGCTGGCTTCAGCCGGCGGGGTGCTCGACTGCCCGACGATCAGCGGCGCGTTGAGATCGACCTTGTGCAGGACAACCTCGGTGGTCAAGGAAACATTGGCCCAGGGGCGTTGCCTGCCGGCCGTCGCCTTGAAGACGTCGCTGGTCACCCTGTTCATCGCTTCGGTGATGGAGACATTGGATTCCCCAATGTGCTGAAGCAATGCCGTCGTGAAGGGCGAGTGGTCGCCCGACCCATCATAGGCGAGCTGGTTGGGACTGGCAGCGAACGCAACGAGCGTTCCCGCGCCCCCATTTTCGATCGCGATTTCCGCAAGGCCGCTGCTTGCACCTTTGATGCCCGCGGTCTTAGTCAGCACATCGGCCAAGGGATTGTCCCGGCATGCGTCCAGAAACACCAACCTTACGCTGGTCTCGCGAGACATCTGACGCAAAATGAAATCGACGGACACGGCCTCAAAGTCGAGTGACGTTTCATCCTCGAGCGCGGCATCGACCGGAAGCAGGTAGTTCTTGCCTGAAACCTGCAAGCCATGTCCGGCATAGAAGAAAAGCGCGACATCGGCGCCGCGCACCTGCTTTGCGAACTGGGCGACCGTGGCCTGCGTCTGCTGCTTGGTCAGGTCGAAGCCAGAGACCACATCGAAACCAAGGTGCTGCAGGCGCTCGGCCATTGCCTGGGCATCGCGCACCGGATTGGCGAGCGGCGCGGCGTGCTGATATTGCGAGTTGCCGAGCACCAGCGCGACACGGCGCTCGGCAGTCGCGGCGGTCAAAGTCAAAAGCAAGACAATCGCCACAAGGCCAGCGCCGCGAAACAAGCCAGCGCAACACGCGAATGGACGGGAGCCCACCCCGACCTCAGTTCGCGAGCTTCGTGGCGGAGAATTCGATGCGCCGATTGAGTGCCTTGTTCTTTGGCGTATCGTTGGCCGCAACCGGCCGCTCCTCGCCATAGCCGGTGGCACTGATCTGGCGGCGCTGCACGCCATCGGCGACCAAAGCATTGGCAACCGCCTGGGCGCGCCGTTCGGAGAGCGCTTTGTTTGCCTCTGGCGAACCATCCGCGTCAGTGTAGCCCGCGACTTCCACATTCAGGGTCGGGCATTTGCCGACGACACCCTCAACCTCGGCGAGCAACGGACGGCTCTTGGCATCGAGTTTGGCGCTGGCTGGACGGAAATAGATGGCTCCGGTGCGCGATAACACTGCAAACCGGTTGAGGCACTCCTCGTCGCTGAAGTTGGCTTTCGCGGCGTCGGTGGCCACCGGACCGACTTCGGTGCCGCTGGCCGCGACTGTCTGCCCAGCGGCCGGCTTGCTGCCCTCAGCAACAAAGACGAAGTCGAAGGATACCGAGGCAGTGGGCACTATGTTCGTCACATTGGCGGCCTGCTGCAGCTTGTCGACGTTCGGCAGCAGGCCAAAGTCCTCCACATGCACCGCAACGGGAGCCTCGGAAGCAACCGAGACCTGGGTGTCACTGATCATGGTGACAACGACGCTCGCCTCCAGGTCCTTATCGACTCCGTGTAGACTGAGCCGGAACGGCAAAGTTGCCTTGATCCGGCGTTTGGCCGGCAAGTCGGCAAATGCAGCCGGGTCCACCTTTGCCCTCAGTTCGGCCGTCGGGTACTTGAATGTTTCGAAGAACAGGAATCGCATGCGCACGTTGCGGAGGTCGACGCCCGTGTCGACGGAATTGAGATCGAAGCTGATCTTGGAATCACCAGCGGAATTCAGCGTGCCGGTGATATTCCGGATCTTGTTGGTCTCGACGATCGTGTTCTTCTTGACCGACTGATAGGTAAGCACCGAAGCGTCCGGATCGAGCGTCCAGTTCGGCGCGGCACTCGCTGTCCGCGGTCCAAGGACCAGCAATCCCAATGTGGCTACGATGATCAGGCCAGCACGCTGCGCTTTTGCTCGCGCTTGCCAGAATGCAATGCCTTCGAACATGGAACGCCCCCGACATGACAACCTATCTCGATACCGCAAGGGATGGAAGCATAGAGCACTTGCCTTTTCTTGGCGAGCGGTTCGAGTCGGCCGTGGCAGCGGCGATCTGAGAATATGAAGTTAGCTGTTGGTGATCGCCGTCACCAGCTGCTACCACCGCCCGAACTACCGCCACCGCTACCGCCCCCCAAAGGAGTGACGACCGGCGGGGCTTCGTTTTGGACCGGCTTGATCAATTTCGTGGCCGTCACCTTTTTGTGCTTGATGAAGTTCGGTGCAGCGGTCGTGCGAACGGCCTTGGCCCGATGTTGGTGTTTCGTCCCCGGGGTCGGCTCGACCCTGGGCGCCACCGTTGTGCACCCCGCTACGGCCAGAGCGCCGGATAGAATTGTCGCGACTATTGTCCGCTTCAATGCCCTGCCCACCACATTGCCTCCTCGTTGTTCAGAACAGGTCCCGGCGCGGATTGTCTTGCTCCCAGACGGCCCTGGCCGTCTTGACAAGTTGGTCTTCCACAGAGCCCCTCGGCTGAATTTTTGATTTGAGTTCCGAGCGCAGCTGCTTCAAGGCGGCTGTTTTCGGCTTCGCGCCGAATTGCGCCAGCGTTGTGCGAGCAGTCGGCAATTCGTTGCGAAGATCGAGCCCTATGGTGAACGCCAAATAACGGACGACCAGAGCCTGATCGGCCTTGTCGCCCTTCTGCATCTCGAGAGCCGCGCGGTCATATGCGCCAGAATAATCTCCGCGCGCGCTCGCAAGCTCGAAAAGCCTTTGCGCTTCATCGAGGTTCTGCGTCACGCCAACCCCATCCCGATACATGCGTCCGAGACTGCCCGGCGCATAAGGTTGGCCGAGATCCATCGCTTTCTGGAAAAGCGCCTGCGCCTGCTTCGGATCCTTCTCGACGCCACGTCCGCTGAGATAGCTGCGGCCGAGAAGGTTCATCGAGTACATATCTTGCCGTTCCACTCCCGCTTTGAGAAAGGCGACTGCGCGAGCATAGTCCTTAGGCACGCCGTTGCGCCCTTCGGTGAAGATTGAAGCAAGCTCGTTCATAGAATAGGTATGCCCCATAGCGGCGGCCTTCAGCAGTAGATCCAATCCCTTGCCGGTATCGCGTTCTACTCCCAGACCATTGAATAGAGCGCGCCCCCAGGCTGCCATCCCATATGGATCGCCTTTGTCAGACGCCGGCGCATAGAAGCCATTGGCTTTTTTGGGATCCACGGCAGTCCCTATTCCCGAGGCGGCAATATAGCCCAGCTCGAACACTGCGCGCACATGCCCCTTGTCGGCAGCCTCCTGGATCGCCTTCTTGGCCTCATCGACCTTACCAACCGCAAGCAATGCCCGGCCGAGTTGGTAGTAGAAGCGAGCGACGTCCGGATAGGCTCTTACAGCCGCCCGGCAGACGTCCACGGCGTTGCTGCTGATCTCATTCGGCAGCAGGCCGGGGACGACGCCCTGCAGGTCAAGAGGCTCACCGGCCTCCCTGTCGCAGGGGTCGACAGTTGGCGACAGCTTCATCGTCGCCGGCTTTGACGACGTGTTGTCGGCCCTGACTTCGAAGCCGACGATCAGTGGCTGGACGGCGCCGATCTGGGGTTCGTAGCGCAAGTGGTCGACTTCATTGGCCATCAGGCTTGAATCCGGTGACAAGGTCCGATCCGGCAGCGACAGCGTTCCCGTTGCCGGGTAGCCTGCAAGTTTCAGGCTGACCGCCGGATCCGTAGTTGGGAAATCGAGCTGCAACGGAACCGGGCCGACGCCTACCGGAATCTGGACCTCATGGTTTTCGATTGCTTCGGCGGCGCCCGCAATGTGAATACCGCGTTCCACTGCTTGCTGCTTCTGCTCGGACTCGAGCGAGGCTATAAGTTGCTTGCCCTCGGCACCCTCACCATTCTTGACCCGGAACACCAGGATGCCCCGGGATTCACCTCCCCAATTGTCGTGCGTTGAATAGGCCAGCATGTCGACTTGTTCCTGGGCCCCGGCACCTTTGGGGACGTCCATTCGCAATCGCGGGAGATCCTTGCCGGCAATCGGCTCCCCCGCCGCAATCGCCTTGCCATCCAAGATCAGACGCCCTAGCGCCGGCTGCCTGTCGATGCTGACGGTGACCGCACCGCCATCGACATCGACCGGCTCCGGCAGGTCGAGCGCGACAGGCCCGACACCGGACGGTACGACCTTTTCCAACACGGGCGGCAGTGCAGGCCGGTTGGCGCGACGCATGAGGACGACCTCGTCGATCAGCGACGAGTTTTCCCAAGGCACCTGCTTTCCGGCCGTAGCCTCCACCACATCCCGGCGGACGGCCGCCATGACCGAGCGTATCTCCTGGTTCGGCGCCAGCGCGCGGCGGGAGAAGGCGGAGGAAAAAGGACTGAGGTCGCCACTTCCATCATAAGCGACAGCACCGGGCTCGGTGGCGAAGGCTATAAGCGTGTTCAGCGAACTTTTAACCTGCGCAAGGCCGGTGTTGCCAGCGACGATCAGCTGGTCTCGCAACCAATAGTCTTTGCGGGGAAACGGATTGTTGCGGCAGGCGTCGAGGATGATCACCTGGATCTTCGATTTCGTCCTCAACTGCTGCAGCACATCATC
This sequence comes from Mesorhizobium sp. WSM3626, assembly GCF_000513935.1. Lineage (GTDB taxonomy): Bacteria > Pseudomonadota > Alphaproteobacteria > Rhizobiales > Rhizobiaceae > Mesorhizobium > Mesorhizobium salmacidum. The sequence continues at coordinate 80,489 of NZ_AZUY01000013.1, forward strand.
GAGCTTGACGGCCTGAACCTCAATGTCGGCCGCGTTCTTGAGCGATGCATCGACGGGGATCAGGAAATTTTCACCGCCGATCTGAAAGCCGTGGCCGGAATAATACACGATCGCCAGATCGGCACCGTCCGCCGCCGCGAGGTAGTTGCGGAACTGTTTTTCGAATTCGATCTTGGTGAGATCCTTGGCGACGAACACGTCGAATCCAGCCAGCCGAAAGGTGCTCGACACGTCCTCGGCATCCTTGTCCGGATTCTTGAGGGCGGGAATTTCGCGGTATTCGGAATTGCCGATGACAAGGGCCACCCTTCGATCGGCACAAGCTTGGAACGCCGTGAAGCTCGCGAGCATCAGGGCCGCAATGAACGCAAAACATCGCAGCATGGCGCATCCTTAACTGCTCATGACCTGGGGTGCACAAGACACGGCTTGCGACACCTGGTCTGTTAAAGACTTCACAATCTGCCGAGACGGCAAGGTCGCACCCGCGATCGATGGCGGATGCTGTTCCCACAACTGCTAAAATAACCCAGTGGCGTGGGGACCGCAATAAGCTGGGAAAACGCGACCGAGCCTGCGGTGGTATCGGGGCCCTGCAGGGCTGGTTGCAAATGGCTAGCAAGACAAAGGGCGGGGGGCCAATGACATCATCTCGCCTCGGCGTTGCTTCGCGGCCGGTGCCTTCCCCCTTGGGAGCCGTTTAGGCCCGGCCTGTCGCACCTCGTGTCCGGCGTCCGATCTCCCGCACGAGCCTCGCAACGCAGTGGCGATGCGCTCCGGCTCTAGCCGGCAGCTCCGCCGTGCATGGAATCGTTTGCATGCACAGGCGGCCTCCCGCAATGTCATGGCACCCGAACTATTGGGTCGGTCGTAAGCGCTTGGCGGCACCTCCGATTGCGTTGCGAAAGGCGGCATCGAAATTTACGCCGCCGACCTCCCACTTGGTATCTTCTGGACTAAATGGCAGGCTCCAAACCGCATGCCAGCCCGGCTCCTTGGTTTCCCAATCGAGATGACCGACCAAGATCGCGTCAGCGCCCAACCTGGATTTTAGGCTGGCCAGCGTCTCAAGAGGGAGTGCATCAAGGTTTTCCTGAGCCAGCGCCGAGAGATCGGCCTCGTTCGCGAATATGATCGGTATCGCGAAGCGCGCCGAAGCATCTTCAAAGCTTGCGCGCAGGTCCGATCCGTGGACGCCATCGGCGGCCAGTACATAGCTGCGCGCCATGTCGGTCACTTCGACGACGAGCGCCAGCTTTGGGCGCGCTCCTAGCCATGGCTTCTCGCCCAGCACCGCCATCGCATGGTCCATCCGCTTCCGGTCAAACTGGAATGTGAGATCAAAAGGGCGATCGCGCGTGCCCTGCTCATCGTGAATTGGAGTGCCGAACATGCGATCATGGTAGGTGTAGGACCAAACCATGCCAGGCGCTCCGGTCGCCAGCGAAGCGAAGGCCGGGTTTTGCGCGATGTCGGGATTTCCGGTCAGCTTTTGCGCTGCCAGTTCGAAACCCTCTGGAATGGAGGGGACGCGCGTTTCCTCCCGATCTCCGGTGACAATGACGCTTGAGCGATAAAGCACATCGTCATTTGCATGTGCCGTGACCGCAAACGCAAACCACGCCAGCAATGTCAGCAGAGCCTTCTTCATTGACCGTCCCTGCCCTCTTGAGTAACTGTTTAGGAGGTTACATACTGGCGGTGATGGAATCAACCGAATTTGTCCGGACCTATGTCTCGCCGCTCGGACCCATGCGCATGCTGGGTGGCGCGCCCGCACTTGATCTTGCCAACACATTGCACTGGCGCGACGGAGATGAGATCGATTTCATTCCAAGCTACCAAGACCTGCTGGTCTTTTGCATTCCGGCCCTGTTGCTGTCGGAAAATGAAGGGCGGGTCCTCAAGCGTCTCGCCCTAAATCACCAACGCGTCGCCTGCGATGTGCATCTTGAGGTGCTAAAGCTACGCGCGGCCCTCAAATCGTGGCTCAATGTGACGGCTCAAAACCTTGGCCGTGGTCTCGCGCCGAAACGCAACGCCTTGCGCGACATCCATAAAGCGATAGCGCAGGCGGGAGGCTCGGCTGGCCTTAGCCAAATCCTGAACCTCCCATCCGCGTCGACAAACCAAGCGATTTACCTGCCCCTGCGCCGATCAGCTGCAGCCGCAGCCATGCTGGTGCTGTTCCCGTCAGGAAACGACATCCGGCAATGTGAGGCTGACAAATGCGGCGGCTTCTTCATCAACGATAGCCGATCAAAACCGAGACGCTGGTGCTCGATGGACAGTTGCGGCAACCGCGCCAAGGCAGCGCGCTATCGCCTGGCACATCGCAAGTAGCGTGGGCTACGCGGAAAAAAGTGCCCGCCGGCGGTCCGCAGCAGTCCGCCCAAGAGCTGCTTCAAGCTCATCTGGGCATCCAGGGGCACTGTATCGTTTGCGTCGAGGGTACAGATTGTTGGAGGTGGTTCCGACTGTCTCTATCGGCCGACGCATGTGCGCTGTAGCGGGGTGATGTCAGCGTTGGTAAAGCTGGGGACTTGGAACGTATGCCATCTACTGTATCGCGGCCTGGGCGCTCCGAGGAAGCGACGATTAGGATCGGCGCACTCGCTCCTTTAACTCGGCCCGGCTGGGTTCAGGCAGGCAGACACTTGCTTGCCGGCCTTGAGCTTGCCGCCAGCGAAATCAACGGCGCCGGCGGCGTCGCCGGCAAACCGCTTGAGCTTGTTGTCCGAGACACGGCCGCTGATCCGAAGAAGGCTGTCGCGGCGGTGGATGAACTGGCTCGCTTGGGCGTGGTTGCGCTAGCGGGAGAGTATCACAGTGTCGTTGCTCGCGCTGCGGCTACCAGGGCCGACCAGCTCGGTGTCCCGTTTCTCTGCTCGTCGGCGGTACTCGACAGGCTTACGGAACTATCGACGAAATGGGTCGCGCGCCTCGCACCGCCGCAGTCCCGCGGATGGCAAATATATGCAGACTTCCTCTCGCGCGCCGGCCATCATCGGATCGCAGTTGCGTCGCAGCAAAGTGTCTACTGGGCGTCTGGCGCTCACATTCTGCGGGATCACGTTCACTCACGAGGCGGGTCCTTATCGGAAATCAGCATGAGCTCACTCGACCCGTCATCTTTGTGCGATAAACTCGTCGACCATCGTGCAACAGTGCTTCTTCTTCTGGTAGGTGATCCGGAGCCAGCAATCTCAATCGTCAAGTCAGTTCGCAACGACAGGCGCCTCGCCACGATCAAGATCGGCGCTCCAGCCGGACAACCAGAATTTGCTGAATGGGCCACATTGCTTGGTGAGGATAGCGCTGCGATCCCGTTCCTGCGCTACCGACCCGAGCACCTCAGCGCGCTAGGTTCATACGTCCAAAGGGCACTCCGCGAGAAGTTGGGAGAGGCGCCCTCCTTCGTTGCCTTGGAAGGCTACGACACGATCGCCGTCCTTGCCGATGCGATGCGGTCCCACGGAATTGAGCGGAACAGCATAGCCGAGTCATGGCCGCGCTTAAGAGTTGAAGGCACCCGCGGCAAAATCCAGTTCTTCCGCACACCAGGCGCAGCTGTTTGGCAATGGACTGCTGCGCCAATTCAAATCGTCGAAAGAACCCCAGGCAACCCAGCGCAGTTCCGGATCCTTCACGCCCCTTGAGCGGCCCCGGGCGTTCACTTGGGTCGGCGATCGGGGTGGGCCGGTAGGATGCCCTAAGGATACGACCTTACACTCCTCCTGAAAACCTGGATGCCAGGTGGTGTCCTGTCACTCAAGGATGGCGAACGGCCGGCCACAGTTGACGTCGTGACAGTGTTGGTGCTTCAGGGCGACCTGATTGTACACCACCACCTGTGGATGGCTGACATGTCGTCATTTCGCGTTTCTGGTCTCGCGGATCCTGGCGTAATGGCGCGACGCCTTGGCGCGGTTGCCGCAGTCTCCCATGGAACACCACCGCCGGTTTTGCGCCCGGCTCTCATCGACGAACAGCCAGCCGCAGCCTCGGTCGTCCCCACATTGCTTGACCCGCCCTGCCCGGGGGCCGGTCATGAGTTCAGCCGCGGAGATCGCGATCGGTGTGCAAAAATCGAGTTCATCTGGATGCGAGCCGTGCCAGCCGAATTTGCCGGCTCGCCATTCCAGCAAAGCGGCTGGCCTGTGATGCAGAAATCGATTGAACGCCTGGACGTGGTCGGCAGCGGGACTGACATTTCTGATCTGTGCCACCAGGAGTTCGTAGATCGTCTCGCGCAGCGCTATGGCGCTTCCATATGCGGTTTGGGCCCGTTGGAGGTCCCCTCCCCTGTCCGGCGTGAGTTCAGCAGGATCGTTGGAAATGCGCACGCCGTTCTCATCAAGCCAATCCAGGAGTGCCGCGGGCGTAGGAAGCCGCTCCTCGGCGGCTTGCCGCAGGCGCCAGGCAACCGTGTTGACAAAGCGGATGGCCAGATCCTCCTTCGCGACAGAGGCCGGCTGTCGCTTTTTCAGGATCTGTGGGGAACCCAAGCGCGGTCTCCGAATTCTAACCTCATAAGAGGTTTTACGCCGATGAAGCTCCCCAGCGCAAGTTTTCTCCTGATCACTGCCTTCGGCGCCATCTACCTCATCTGGGGCTCGACCTATCTGGCTTTGGCGCTGGCGCTGCAATCACTGCCGCCATTTCTGCTGATGGCAGCACGCTGCATGGTGGGCGGCCTAATCCTTTTCGTCGTTGCAGCGGCGTCGGGTGCGAAGCCCCCGTCTAGGAAGTCCCTGCTTTACGGCATCGTGTGCGGATTGCTGTTCTTCGTGGGGTGCCACGGCATCCTTGCCAACGTTCAACAGCGTGTTCCAACGGGCCTGGCCGCAGTCATGCTCGCGACCATCCCGTTGTGGATTGCGGCGCTTCAGACAGGCCTCGGACGTCCCAATCGGCCAAGCCCGTTGGCACTGAGCTTTCTTGCCCCCGGTGTCGTTGGAGTTGCGCTGATAGCCTGGGAGGAAGGTGCTGGCGGAATTGGTGCGGTGCACCTGATCGACATTTTCTTGCTGCTTGGTGCGTCCCTGTCCTGGAGCATCGGAACGGTCGTCTCCGAACAGTCCCCAACGTCCAGCAGCCCACTGGTGATGTCCGTTATCGAATTGTGGGCCGGCGCTGCTGCACTGGCGGTTGTCGGTGCGGCCAACGGCGAAGTGAGCCTTGTTCACCCCTCCTCGATCACGGGGTGGTCGATCGCTGGATGGGCATACCTCACCGTCGCCGGAACGGTGCTTGCCTTTGCGGCTTACATCTGGCTCTTGCGCAAAGTCACGCCAACCCTGGTAGCGACTTACACCTTCGTCAACCCCATCATCGCTGTGTTGCTCGGCTGGGCCTTTCTCGGCGAGGTCCCGTCAATGTGGATGGCGACTGGGGCGCTCCTCGTGATCCTTTCTGTTAGCGGCCTGCTTTTCACCGGCTCCGCTCGACCATCCAGGAGATCAAACAAGGCGGGCAGAACTCGCGGTCGACTAACAGAATGTTCCGATCGAGACTCGGGCATCGCGACACCCCTTTCGGGCGATGCTGGGCTGCTTGGGCCGCGATCGCCAACGCCGTCCAGACGGCTGTAGATGAAGCCAATGATGCGGACAGCAGCAACTTGTCCATCGAGGCTGTCGCCGCGACTCCACGTGTGAGGAGGCACAAGGCGAACGCATCGCCAGATCCTTTATGCCCTTGGGCCGGTCATCGCCTGGGCGCGGCGCCGGCCTATGACACGGCGCGGCTGACGCTCATCACACCGATCGTGTCGAATCCAAGCTAACGGAATCCGGATTGACGTACGTGTTCACAAACCGCGATGACGAGACGGGCCGCCGCCATCGCAAGCTACGTGTCCCGCAAGCTGGCAAAACGCGCGGCAGTGATCGTCGCCACCGATACCGTCTATGGCAGGAACATGAGCCACCAGTTCGACCGAATTCGTGAAAGCCGGCGGGGTGGTGAGCGCGTTCCCCAGCGTCGATGAAGGCCACAGGGAATTCCCCTACCTGGTGTCCGGATTTCCATCACAGGCCGATCTGATCTTCTATGGCGGCATTTATGAAGGCGCTCCGCTCCTGCGTGCCATGGGCGCCGCCGGCGACAAGCGGCTTCTGGCCATCGACGACGGCTGCTGGGACGTTGCCAATTTCCCTCGCCCAGCAGGCGGCGCGGCAGAGCAGGGGGAGGGCGTCCTTGTTCTTTCCGGCTGTCCGGAGAAAGGCCACGTCGCCGGCGCGTTCGCACGGATTATGCGCAACGCTTCGGACCTCCAGAACTATGGCGCGAACTCATACGACGCGACCAAAACCGTGTTAGCCGCCATTCACGCGCTGGCCGCCGACGGTCGTCTCTCAAGAGCAAACGTCGCTGACGCGATCAGAAGCCAGCGCCGGCAGGGCATCGCGTATCCAGAACCAATTGAGTGGGACCCGCGCGGCGGCAATCTGGCACGGCGCTTCATGTCGTCAAAGGAAAGACGGTTCAGACAGGTCGCTGTCATGCGCAAGAGATTGCGCTGCTCGTCGAGACGCAGGGCTGCTCCTGATCGACGTGCTTGGCCGCCTTGGCAACGGCGTAAGGTGACTGACACCCCTTTGCCTGCATGCATAGATATCTCGGCCGGCCCCAAACGGCTTCCTGGATCGAATGACGGCCGTCTCCCTCCCCCGGCGTGGGCGACAGCGGTGGCAACATCCCCGGCCTGTACTTTACTGCCGTAAATTTGCGCAAAAATATGTATTGAAACAGCGCGTTAGCTTTCTTGGGCAGGCGTTTTTGCGCCGTGTTGACCCGAACGGGGCGTTAACCTTCTCTTAACCCAAAACTCCTTGCCCGGGCTGGCGAATCGGAGCTTAATGGCGGTTGTTGGTCCGTTTCCCAGCAAAAAGCGCCAATTCAGGTTTCCGGAAGTATGAATATCGCAATGCGGCTGCCCAGCTTCGAGTTTGACGAGAAGATCCTCGAACACGGGGCGGAGATATCGCGTCGGCTCAATCAGCTTCGCATGGAGAAGTTTCCCCCCAACGCGACGAAGACCCTGCGGACGTTCTCCATGGCCGAGGTTGCGCATTACCTCGGTGTTTCGCAAAACAATCTGAAACGGCTCCATCTCGAAGGCAAGGGCCCCCTGCCCGAACAAGCGCAGTCGGGTCGACGCTCCTATACGGCTGGTCAGATGCTGGAGCTTCGCCACTTTCTCGACCAGCATGGCAGGACGGAGGTCAAGAAATACGTCCCTCATCGCAAGCCCGCCGACAAGCTGCAGGTCATCGCGGTTGTTAATTTCAAGGGAGGCAGCGGCAAAACCACGACCGCGGCTCACCTCGCCCAGCACCTGGCGCTTACCGGCCATCGCGTCCTTGCCATCGATCTCGATCCGCAGGCATCTTTGTCTGCACTCCACGGTTTCCAGCCGGAACTCGACCAGAACCTCTCGCTCTATGAAGCAATCCGCTACGATGCGGAGCGCAGGTCCATCGCCGACGTCATTGTCCCCACGAATTTCCCGGGCCTCGACATTGTTCCTGCAAATCTCGAGCTCCAGGAATATGAATACGACACGCCATTGGCGATGCAGGACAAATCATCCAATGCCGGCCGCCAGTTCTTCTTGCGTATTGCCAAGGCCCTGAGCGACGTCGACGACCGCTATGACGTGGTGGTCGTCGACTGTCCCCCGCAGCTCGGCTATCTGACCTTGACCGCCATGTCGGCGGCGACATCGGTGCTGATTACTGTTCACCCGCAAATGCTCGATCTCATGTCCATGAGCCAGTTTCTGCTGATGCTGGGCGGCATCCTGAAAACCATCAAGGGAGCCGGAGCGGAGATCCAACTCGACTGGTTCCGATATCTGATCACCCGTTACGAGCCCACCGACATCCCTCAGGCCCAGATGGTGGGGTTCATGCAATCGATGCTGGCCGGCCAAATCCTTGAGCATCCGATGCTGAAGTCGACCGCCATATCGGATGCCGGACTAACCAAGCAGACACTCTACGAGGTCGAGAAATCGTCTTTCACACGCACGACCTACGATCGGGCGATGGAATCACTCGATGCGGTCAATTCCGAAATCGTGTCTCTCGTCCATCGCGCGTGGGGCAGGGGGTGATGGCATTGAGTTTTACTGCAGTAAAAACGCATGTTTTCGTCCACAAAATCAGGCCGGTAGCTGATTTGGGGGAGGGCTGAATGGCACGCAAGGACATATTCGATAGCGTGATGGGCTCCGCTGCCGTGGAGCAAACGAGAGACGTGTCGAGCTACGCCGTTCGCGGCGCTTCGCGATCCATCATGCAGTCCTTCGAAGAGCTGTCGAAAAGCTCGGTTGTCGATCTGGACCCCGAGCTCGTCGACACCTCGTTCGTGTCGGACCGCATTGGCGATGACGAGCAGGAATTCTCCGAACTGATGCGCGCGATCCAGGAGCGCGGACAGGATTCCCCCATCCTGGTCAGGCCGCATCCATCCTCCCCCGGGCGCTACCAGACGGTGTTTGGGCACCGGCGCGTAAGGGTTGCACGTGCGTTGCGGCGGCCGGTGCGAGCCGTCGTCAAGCAACTGGACGACCGCGACCACGTCGTCGCCCAGGGCCAGGAGAATGCCGCCCGCGCCAACCTATCCTTTATCGAGCGGACGCTGTTTGCTGAGCGCCTTCTCAAGCAGGGCTATGCGGCCGACATCGTGAAATCGGCCTTGGCGCTTGACGACACGACATTGTCAAAGATGCGGTCGGTCTCCAGCAACGTCTCCGAATCCATCATAATGGCGATCGGCGCGGCCAAGGGGATCGGCCGTGACCGCTGGTGGCAATTGGCCAAGCTCATGGCGCATCCGGCCAATGCCGCCAGAGCCGACGAGCATGTCCAGTCCAGCCAATTCCAACACGCCGGCAGCGACGCGCGTTTCCAGGCGCTTTATGAGCTGCTGGCGGCAAGCGGCAAGGGTGCGAAATCAGCACCGTCGCGGCCGCGCGAAAGGGCCTGGGCTGCAAAAGACAATTCCGTAAAGGCAAGGATTGCCGATACCGGGAAGGTGTTCACGCTGGCTTTGAAATCCAAGGAGGCTTCGGCTTTCGGTGCTTTTATTGCCGGCAGGCTCGAGGAGCTGTTCGAGGCGTTCCGAGAGTCTGAAACGAGGAAGACAACAGGAGACTAATCCGCAAAAGAAAAAGGCCCCCGAACGTCACCGTCACGGAAGCCCTTCTCAGGTCTGTAGCAAGCCGAGAATCGCAAATCCGCGAATCACTGTCAAGTGTTATTGGGCGTCGTTTGGCGAGCAGATTTCTTTTGCCTGACTAGAGGCAGAGGGAAAATGGTTACGCATATCTCTACGACGCCCTTTGGGCGGCGGCCGATGACGCTTGCGCAAATGGCAAGCCAGGCAGGTGCAAAGGCGATCGACCGAACGACGGCTGTGCCCAAATGGCAGGCCTTTCGAGACATCACAGAGGCCAGGGACGCCATTGGCGCGACCGATCGTTCGCTGGCGATACTCAATGCGCTCTTGTCGTTTCACCGCGACGACGAGCTGTCGGGGGAGGGGGGGCTGGTCGTATTCCCCTCCAACGAGCAGCTGATCCGGCGCGCCAATGGCATGTCCTCGGCGACGCTCAGGCGCCATCTATCGGTCCTTGTGACATGCGGCCTGGTGATCCGTCGCGACAGCCCGAACGGCAAGCGCTTTGCCCGCAAGGGGGAGGGCGGGGAGATCGAGCTGGCCTATGGCTTCGACCTGGCGCCGATCGTGGCGCGCGCTGACGAATTCAAACAACTGGCCGCCGCCGTTCAAGCCGAGCGGAAGGCCTACAGGCTGGTCAAGGAGCGTCTGACCATCTGCCGGCGCGACATCGTCAAGATGATCGACGCAGGGCTCAATGAGGAGGTCCCGGGCGATTGGCGCCGGTTTCAGGCGCGATATGAGGCGGCCGTCGGTCGGTTGCCTCGGACAGCCTCGCGCCAGTTGCTGGAAGCGGTGGCCGATGAGTTGGAGAACATCTGGGCCGAAGTGCATCAGCTGTTGGAAACATTCGTCAAATCACAAGATTTGAACGCCAATGAGTCCCATTCTGAGCGCCACATACAGAATTCAAATCCAGACTCTCATTCTACCGATGAAACTGAACGCGGCTTAGGACTACAGAAAGAAGCGAGCAGCAGCGCCGAGCGAGATGACAATGTGCGCAGCCTGCCCAAACGGGACTTGCCCCTGGGGATGGTGCTGGACGCCTGCCCGGAAATCCTGAACATGGCCCGCGGCGCCCAGATTCGAACCTGGCGTGACTTTGTCGCGGCGGCCGAACTGGCCCGGCCGCATATGGGGGTCAGCCCCAGCGCATGGCAGGAAGCGGTCCAGGTGATGGGGCCTGAAAAGGCTGCCATTACGATAGCCGCAATGCTGCAGCGAACCGATCAGATCAACAGTCAGGGCGGCTATCTCAGGAACCTGACGGATCGGGCTCGCAACGGTCAGTTTTCGGTGTGGCCGATGGTCATGGCGCTGCTGCGCGCAAGGCTTGATGCCAAGGCCAGCCAGAACGCCGGGAAATCGCCTGGGAAAGAAACCGCGCGAAGGGATGAATTGACCGGCAGCTCCAAGTCTGCCGAAATCAGCGAGGCTCTGCGGCTCAGCATGAAGCGGAAGGGCTGGGATTGATCGATCAGCGCGCTTCTTGTTCTGCGCCTCATGTGAGGCTATATAATGTCTCATCTGGAATGGAGATTGTCATGCTAGCCCTTGCAAATGTCGCTGATGTGCTTGGTCTGCCGATTAGGGGGACGGCGGCGCTGTCTCCTTTTGGCCTAATCTCACGCATTGAAGAGGGCTTGCCCTTCGCCACCCTTGAACGTGTGTCTCAGTTCGTCTCGCCAAACGACTCGCAGTTCAAGTACCGCCTTGTTCCCAAGGCGACCTATGACCGCCGCAAGAAGGGCCAATTGCGCCTGTCCTCGGAGGAGGGAACGCGGGTCGCACGGGTCGCACGGGTGTGGAATCTGGCACTCGAAGTCTGGCAAAGGGAAGACGAGGCGCGAGATTTCCTGTTTCGCAGCCACGCCATGCTGGAGGACAAGCGTCCAATCGACGTCGTCATCCAGAACGAGTTCGGTGCCGAGATGGTCCTCGACATACTCGCGAGCCTGAAATACGGCAGCGCTGCGTGACGGCACAGGTTCTCGACCGCACGCTGTCGGCTTTTCGCGTTGGCGATCCTGAAGGTGCCTACCCCATCTTCGACGCGACGGGTTCGACCATAGCGCCAGGGCGATGGAATACATCGGGCAGCCCGGTCATCTACTCGAGCGAGCACTATTCGACCGCCGTCCTGGAAAAGCTGGTGCACGGCAGTGGCCGCCTGCCACCCAATCAGCATTACGTCGGAATCACCATCCCCCGCGGAACCACCTATGAAGTCTTCTCAGCGCCCGCGCTACCCGGTTGGGACGCGATGCCGGCCACGGTTAGCAAGGAATTCGGCGAACGATGGTGCTTGGAAAAGCGCAGTGCCATTCTGCTGGTGCCGAGCGTGGTTGCACGCCTCGATCATAACGTGCTCATAAATCCCGCTCATCGGGAATTTCCTTCGATCCAGGCCAGCCTGCATCAGCCGGTGTACTGGGATCGGCGTCTTTTCGGGTCTTAGCAAGGCGAGGGCTTTTACGTGTAGATACAAATTGGAACAGCAGGCTCCGCTGCGTTCCCCCACACAATGACCTCCCCTCGCCGGGTCAATCTCACCAAAACGGATGGACTTGGAGATTGCCGGAGGCGCGGTTTGTTAGAACGTCGTTGCCCTCAGCCATGGCTGACCGACATTGAAACTGATCACGCGAACGGCTGAGCGGCCCCGTCGGGAATTCACTCTTGCGGGGGAGGGGAGGGGACTTTCAACGCTACAGCCCGCTTGCCTTGGTTAGGTTGACGCGAAACCGATCGCGCCGGCGCTGGTATTTGCGGGTCATCTCGGCCGAGGCGTGGCCAAGTTGCTTTTGCACGTAGCGCTCGTCAACCTCGGCCGAGGAGGCGAGGCCGGCGCGCAATGAATGCCCGGCGAATTTCAGGCCGCGTTCGCCTTCCGACAGATCGCCGCGGACGCCGGCGGCGAGGGCGGTACGCTTGACCAAGCGCGCGACCTCTTGGTCATTCAACCGATCGGCGCCGACGGCTTTGCCTCGCCCGGAAACGCGGCGGAACAGCGGCCCATGAGCGATGCGTGCCAGCTTGAGCCACGTCTGCAGCGCTACGACCGGGCAGGTTGCCTCGGAGGAGCCGCGGCCGATCTCGACTTCGCGCCAGCCGGTTTTGCCGCGCAGCGTCACCAGAATGCCCTTGTCGGAAAAGAATTCCACCCAGCCGCGGGCGTCCTCGGTCTGGTCGCGCGAAACGTCAAGGCCGACGATTTCCGAGCGGCGCAGCCCGCCGGCAAAACCGAGCAGCAAGATCGTGCGGTCGCGCAATCCCCGCAGCGTGCCGCGATCGAGTGTTTCCAGCATGGCGATCAGATTCTCGGGGAGGATCGCTTCCTTCTGCCGGGGAGGGGAGGCATGGGTGTTGCGGATGCCTGCGAGCACGGTAGCAATATGCCGATCCTTTCGGTCCAGCGGTTGGCCGCGCTGGGTGAAATTCCAAGCCAGCGAGGACAGACGCCGTTCGATCGTGCTGACTGAGTTCGGCGTCTTGTCGCCCGACACTGCCCCTGAAGCACAAGCGGTGATGTAGAGGCCAACAGTCTGCGGGTCGGGCAGCACCTCGAGATTTTGCCGGCGGCACCAGGCGCCAAAATGCTTCCAGTCGGAGGCGTAGGCACGCCGCGTGTTGGCAGAGCTTGCCGCCTCGACGTAGTCGCGGGCGCGGTCGGCGAGCCGCTCCAGATGCGCGGGCAGGCGTGGAGCCGTGTCAGCCACCGGCAGGGCAGGGGAGGGGAGTTCATGCGATGCCTCATCGTCGGCGCGGCCCATCGCCATGACCAGGTCGACAATATCGGGAAGATCGTCGTCTCCGGAAGCCGCAGATGAGGTTCGACCGTTCCCCGCCATCCTCATGCCGCCTGAATATCGGTCTGGGAGAAATCCTTGCCGATGAAAAGCAGTGGCTCGTCTGCACGCTTTGCCAAAGCGTAAGAGAAGCAATCAGCAAAATTCAGTGCCGCGGGATGTCGGCCCTTGCCGTAGGACAGCCAAGCTTGCGTTGCCAGATCAACCAACTCGGACTCGACTGGAATGATGTCGGCCTCGATCTTGCGGAGCCACAGATCGATCTCGGCCAACGCGTGCTCGCCGCGCCGGCTCACCAAAACCACGCGTGCCTCGAGCACGCATGTTGCCGGAACCAAGCGGATCTGGTCGGAAACCAGCGCTCTTTCCAGCTTTGCTGCCTCAGGCTCACTGCCAAGGATCGCGACGAAAGCGGAGGTATCGATCACCATCAGTTCGGAATTCCTTGGTCGTCATAGCCGATGATCTCCTCGTCGCTCCGCCTGTCCAGTTCAGGCAAACGCGCTACTCTTTCTCGGATGGCGTGCAATTCTGCGAGCAGACGCTCCTGTCCGGCTTCACCGAAGCCCAAGCGATGCAGGCGTTCGCTCAGGGCCTGATGAATGGCGGCTGTCTTGGTGATACCTTGGCGGCGCGCGAGTTCGTCGGCAAGAGCGACGGTGGCTGGGTTCTTGATGTTGAGGGACACGAGAAGCTCCTAAAATCTACCTTTTCATTTGTTTCTACCTCAAGTTTCCGGCCTACGCAAATATGAATGATAAGGCAACGTTATCATTCGTTTTGTGCGTCCGACAGGCTGTGCGTTTCAACGCGAAAATGATAGCCAAAAGCGCACGCGCGATTTACCCTCCAGGATCATGATTCGCCTCGATCCCGCGACCGCCAGCTCCACCGCGCCGCCAACCGTCCCGATCTGGGCGCTCTCACCAGGCGGCGCGCCCAATGACGCGGACGCCGCTTTCCAGGCCGGCGCCGCCTTGGGCGCGCTCGACACACTTGCCCGGGCAGAGCATTCCTGGGCTGGTGCCTGGCGGCAACGGCTGGCGCTTCGCAGTGCCGCCGCCAGCATGCGGCTCGCCGGCCGTGCCGAGGACGAAGCCGCGCTCCGTGACACCTGGCACTTGCGCCCGGCCGGCGCCGATCCCGGCCCCGCCGGCGCCATTTTGGGCGCCTGGCGGCAGTTGGCCGCGCAGCCGCCCGTCGTCAGCGCCGAACGGCTGGCAAAGGTGGTCGAGCTGCTCGGACTCGCTTGGGGCGATGAGGCTCTCGTCGATCTGTGCGCGGCGATCGACGACCAGGCCCGCAGCGGCCGGCCGGCGCCGTTCGCAGCCGCGGCGATTGCCGCCCGCGTCGTCGCCATGGGGCCCGATGCCGAGCTTTTTGCCTGGTGGCTGGCCGACCTGGTGCTGGCGCAAAGTTTTCGGTGGCCGCTGCCGCTGCCGCTGCTCATGACCCAGGTCTTTTCGCCAGCCTTCCGCGCTGAAGTTGGCGGCAAAAGAATCCGGCCGGGCGAAAGGAATTTTGAGCGGGCGGTCTGCGGTGCGCTGGTTCAAGCGGCGGCGGAGGCCTGTCGGCTGGCCGCCGAATTGTCGCGCCGTGCCGAAAGACTCCTGGCGTTGGCGCCAAAGCTGCGCGCCAAAGGCGCCGGCGGCGTGATTTTTTTGCTCCTGAATGAAGATGCCGTTTCCGGATCGCTTGTGACAAAGAACCTGTCGCGCTTTGCGGCGCGTCGCCTGTTCGAGCGGCTGCAACAGCTCGAGGCCGTGCGCGAGCTTTCCGGCCGCTCCTCGTTTCGGATTTTTGGGCTGTAGCGATGAGCGAAGCGTCCGCCCGCCGCAAGCCGAACGAACAGCCTGTGCTGCTCGACACGGAACTGGACCACCTGCCGCCGGAGCTGCGCTGGCGCGAATGGATGGGCCGCGTCGAAGCGGTGATTTTTGCGGCCAGCGAACCGGTGACACGGAGTGTTCTCGCGCGGGTGGTGGGCAAGAACTGCAATCTCGATCTCGTCATCGACGACATTCGCACCGAGCTCGCCGGCCGCCCCTATGAGCTGGTGTCCGTCGCCGGCGGCTGGCAGCACCGGACCAAAAAGGCTTTTGGGGACGTCATCCGCAGTGCATTTGGCACGGCCGGGCAGGAGGCGAAAGAATTATCGCAGGCGGAGGCCCTCGTGCTGATGTGCATTGCCTATTTTCAGCCGATCACGCGAGGCGAGCTTTCAAGCTTCTTCGGCAAGGAGGTGTCGCGCGATCTGATCGGCGTGCTGCGCGCACAGGACCTCATCGCCTCGGGGCCGCGCAGCCCGCAGCCGGGTGCGCCG
The DNA here is from genome assembly GCF_000513935.1 of Mesorhizobium sp. WSM3626. GTDB lineage: Bacteria > Pseudomonadota > Alphaproteobacteria > Rhizobiales > Rhizobiaceae > Mesorhizobium > Mesorhizobium salmacidum. Next base: position 95,813 of record NZ_AZUY01000013.1, read on the forward strand.
TACACCTATGTAACGACCAAAAATTTTCTGTCGCAGTTCGGGCTCGACACGCTGCGCCAGCTGCCGGATTTCGAGGCGCTCGAAGACGCCGGCCTGCTGTCGAAGGAGAAGCTGCTGGCGGGAGACATTCCGGTGGGGCTTGTTGGGGAGAGGGGCGCCGAAGAGGAAGAAGCCTACGGCGATAGTGTTGAGGACCAGGTATTTTGATCGGGCGTTGCAGCTGAACGATTGGCCGGAAAGACCACCAGGTTGGTGCCGCCCGCGTGGCGCAGCGACGAAAACAGGATGCCCCGAAGTTCGGCCGGGATAGCCAAATCCGCAAGCTTCCACGATGGCGAACGCCCGGGAACCATCCCGATACATCCGAGAGCTCTCGGAGATCGCCGGTGACAACCTCCGCTTCGAGACTGTCGCCGGCGACCTTCTGCGCCAGTGTCCGGCGTGTCGGGCCGGTTACTTGTCGAGCGGACCGGACCCGCCAATCGCCGTTTTCTGGGCTGCAGCCAGTTCCCCAACTGCGAGGATACGGCACGCCTGAAATAACGGATCGCCGCGGCCATCTCATTCGAGTTCGCGCTCGAAGTTGTCGAGCAACGACGTCGCCAGGCTTGGCCCCTCCAGATAGAGGCCGATTTCATCGAGGGGGTTGTCCTCGAGTCCAGACTGGGACCCCCAGTTCAGACTGCTGACGACGACATGGTCGGTGTCCCAGGCAAGAAACTTCGCATGCAGCTGCGGTTCGGGCACGCCTGTGAGGTCGACTATGCCATGGAGCCGTTCCCGCAATTGCGTACGCTCAAGCCAGCCCGGCTCGTAGCGAAAGGACAAATCGCCATCCCTGGCAACGTCGAGGACGCCAACAGGAAGACCGTAAAGGCGGATGGATGCGGGCATCAGAATTCGGATCCTGCGTCTGCCGGGTCACTCGTCGAGATTGTCGCCGGCGAGAACGCGATCGTCACGCCCAGCAACACCAGCACCTTGAGCACGATCGACATCGGCGGATCGACGCGGCCACGCTCGAAATCGCTGACCCATTTCTGCGAGGTCGCCGTAAGGTCAGCGAGCTGGCCTTGGGTCAGGCCGCGACGCTTGCGCTCCTCCCGCAGAAAACGGCGAACGTTGTCGACACTCCGAATGTGCATGTTTGACATCCAATGACCGCTCAGTGATAAAGCGGTTTGCATCCAACAAATATCACCGACTGGTGAAATTTCAAGGCAAGATGCCGAATAATAACCGTTCGGTGGTATCTCTCCGCACCAACCGAGCTATAAACGTCGCTGTGGGGTAGTCATGCGCGAGGTTGGCGACATTGCTGTCGAGGGCAACGAGACGCTCTGGAAGTATTTCCGTCTCGAGCGCTTTCTTTCAACGCTCGCCGAGAGCCGGCTCTATTTCGCATCGGCCAACCAGTTCATCGATCCGTTCGAAGGCGCCGTCGCCGTCCAGCTGAACGTGCCGCCGCCTGATCCGCGCTACGCCGAAATGGGGAGCGTGGAGCACGCCTTCTTCCAACTGAAGCGGTTGACCAAGATAAGCTGCTGGCACCGCGCCGCTTACGAGAGCGATGCGATGTGGAAGCTCTACGCCGGAGAGCACAAGGGTATCGCCATCTGCACGACGCCCGATCGCATGCGCGCGGCCTTCAAGCCCTTCCGTCTCAAACCGGAATATGGCGTCGAAGATCTGTGGGGTGGTCCGGTCCAATATGTCGACCTGACCCAGATTCGGATGCGCGGCGTCGCCATGCTCGACCGGTTCTTTTTCAAGCACAGGGCCTTTGAATGGGAGCGGGAGTATCGGCTCGCAATCTCCGTTCGCATGGCCGAGGAATTTGGCGTCCGGGTTCCCGAACACGGCATCCTTGTCGACGTCGATCTTCCCGTTCTGATCGACCGCATCGTGCTTGGCTCGACCACCACCGAAACCGAGCGTGCCACCGTCGCTCAACATGTGGCAGCCGCCGGGCTCAGTGATCGCCTTGAGCTTTCCACCCTTCTGGGCAAACCCCGCTATGTCTGAAACCCAGCGAACGGGAATCGGGGCGAGGCGAGACCCACCAGAATGATATCCTATTCAGACACCGCTCTAACGATCTCGGAAACGTTGCAGACCAACGCGATCGTGTGGATCCACTCGCTGCCGGAACAGGAGATGGGGCCAAGCCGGCGCATCCTCGAAGACCTTGAGGGCCTCGCCATTGCCGGCGGTTTCCCCGTCATCGCGTATGCTGTTCGAGACCGCGCCGAACTGAGCGATCTGTTCAGGCAGCTGACGACGGAGGCCGAGCAGGGGCTGAGGCCCGTGCTCCACGTCGATGCTCACGGAACGGCTGCCGACGGCCTCCTGCTTGCACCGAGCGGCGATTGTGTCGGCTGGAGCGAGATCATCGAGGATCTGCGGGCCCTCAATGTTGCAACAGCCAACAATCTCACCTGCATCTTCGCGCTGTGCTTCGGCCTGCATCTCTACAAGCAGGTGAGCCTGAAGCGACCCGTGCCGGCCTATCTCTTCAGCGCGCCGGCTGAGGAAATCAGCGTCGGCTTCCTCGAGGCGCAAACCCTGGCCTTCTATCGGGAGATGAACCGCACCTCGAATGTGACGGCCGCATTCGCGGCGACTCTCGGCGGGGTCATGCAGTCGTTCCATTGCCAGGGTTTGTTCCTGCAATCGCTGTTGCAATACATCCGAACCTACTGCATCGGGCGCCTGCGGCAGGATCGGCTGGAGCGCATGGTCACGGCCGTTCTGCAACGTGACGGCATCGCAAACCCTTCCAGCGCACAACTGAAACGGGCTCGGCGCGAGACACGCGAAGCTCTCAAACCAGGTCAGAAGCTGATCGATGTGTTCGCGCCGTCGTTCCTGATCGGCCGCGCCCCGGCCTTCAGCTACGCCGATCTCGACCGGATATTGAAGCGCTCTGTCCGCGCCCGGTAATCTCAGCCGCGCCTGGCATCGAGCTGAGCGCTGAGCGATCTCAGGCTCGGATCGCGATGGACGACCCGAAACCAGCCGGACGATGGTTCGCCAAAGCGCTCGACCATCACTTGGCCCATCCCACGCCTCACCTGCCGATCGACATAGAGTTCGACTCGCAACATTCCCTTGTCGGCAGCGACTTGGGCAAGCAGATCGACCTGCCTGGTTCGTGCCGTCAGGCCTTCACCCGCCTCGTCGATCTCTTCAATCGCCAGCACGCAGTGATCGAGGGGACCGAAGACGATGAGGTGGGTCCCCGCGGGCATGCCCGATCGCGGCGGGGGCGCATGCCCCATCTTTCCCAGTCCGGTATGCGCCTCGACGCTCCGCAGATCCTCGTCCTGCTGCAGAATCTCGCGTGCGAAGTCGAACGCGTCGGTATCGGCATAAAGGTGGCCGGCGCTTTGCGAGACCTGGAGACCATTGAGGTAGCGTACCTTGTCGCCATCGATGGCGATCGCCTCACCGGACCGCAGACCATCCCGATAGCGGATCATTCTTGCCTTGCGTTCAGGCTCAAGGTCCGCGCTCGCCGCCAGTTCGTAACGCTGGGCAATCGTCGGGCAATGCAACGCAAGCGTCAGGCCAGGTGAAACCGGCAGCATCACCATGACGCCCGGCGAAGTGAGCCCGACATCTCCGTAGGGGAAGGCGTTGATGCGGCTGACCGGATGGTCCGAGATGATGAAGCGATGCTCGCCGTCGCTCGCATAGAGGGCGGGATGAAGATGAAGCAGCGCGACGGTGTGACCTTCCCGTTCAAGGAACGCCTTGACGGCACCGAGCCTCACTGCCGCGTCAGAGGGCATGGCCATGTGCGGATCGGAATCCGGGTCATAGCCGACCTGGCGCGTCATCTCCCGCAATTGGCCCGCCAGATGCTTTGGTCCCGTTCGGCTAAAATGAGTCCGTAGCATCTGGGTCGCGAAGAAATCGGCCAGTGCAATACGATCGTCCGCCGTCATCCACGTCAGCGAGCGTCGCGAGAGGATTTCGGCGACGAGGCGGGCGGAGCGGGCATCGACCTCCTGAAAGAGGTCTTCGAAGTTCCATCTCGTGTCCCCCAGGATCACCGTATTGAAGTCGTTCTCGGAGCCAGCGTTGGCAATCGACGTCAGAAAGGACCGGTCGGACCGCTTGGCGAAAACGTAGATGGAGCGCCGTTCTGGGTCGGCGGCAAAGTGCCGAAGTTGGGCCTGAGGAACGAAGTGATGCTTTTTCGATGGTCGACTCATCGTTTCCTGCCGTGATGCGGCCCCTCAGCACAGTTGATGGTGCGGAAGCAGTCCGAAGCGCATCATAGCAGCAAACTTCGTTTGCATCCGATGACCGGCAATGGCTCGGCGCGTCGCGATTGACGGGCAGCCACATTCCCATCGAATAGAACAGATAAGGAACATACCAGCCCGAAATCCATGGGAAGACCCATGGGTCAGCCGGCCGCCAGCCCTGCCATCGAGCGAATCGCACGCTCGAAGCGGGCCGGCGCGCCATCGCGCGGTGCTTCCGTTCGGCGTTCCCGGTATCGACTTGCCGGTCCCCGGCATCGGCCGTGCTCGCTGGCAGCGCGAACTCATCCGGGTGAGAGCGGGAGAAAGCGCCGATTTTGAAGTGGAACCAGGAGGTCCAATTCGCCTTGCTTGCGTTCGGCTACTACAGCGGCGAGATAGACGGCGAAATGAATCCCGACCTGAGGTCCGGACTGCAGAATATGCAGGCGGACTACTCTCTGAAGGTAACCGGGACGATCACGCCCGAGATGCTAACTGCACTCAGGATCGAAGCACGCTAATTGCAGATCTCGACCATGGCGCTCGCCACATCCGATACGCTAAACGAATCCAAAGTCCGACTGACAATCAGCCTTGCTTGTTCGGGCTTTGCCAAGTTCTCGGCATGCACCGTGCATTCGACAATGCCGCGGGCTTCTCCTGTCTTTGTGAACAACACCTCAAATTCGAAAACCTGTTCGCCGGCCTAGTGACGCCAAAGGTCGCACGTCAAGGCACCCTTCTTCACGATGCCGGTCGTCGGCCAGTCCTCATAGTAGAAGGATTCCGGGTCATGCGGATCTGGAATGTAGGTCCCTAAGGGCCGATACGAAACTGTCTCGGATGACGCCTGACCGGAAAACGCGTCGGGACTGAAGGTGCGAAACACATCATGCTGCAGCAGACGGGCTGCTGCACTCACCGCGGAAGTATCCAAGCGCCCAAGCATTTTGGACATCTCTGCGATGTGCCGGGGGTTGTCGCCTAGTGCTCCAGAAGCCATCAGTTTCGAGATGTCGAGTCCCTGCGTCACCTTCGGTTTCGGTTCGGCAGGTGGCGATATACGCGTAACCTGCTTTTGAAATGACGGAGGTTTGGGTGGTGGCGGAAACTGTGTGGTGGGGGGTGTCGGCGGCAATCGCAAAGGCGCACCAGTCGCGGAATCCTCGTCGTCGTCTGTCCGGATACGCCGGAGTGCCAGCGAACCTTTCGCCTCGAACTCGAGGCGAACCTGCGATGCAGGGCGGGTGCCGTTGTTCGATATCGGCCAGCGCACCATAACGGGCGGCTCGATCTCGTCGCGGCCGTGATGGAGCTGCGACAGGATCGCGTGGCATCGTTCAATCCATTGCGGGTAAAGCACGTCGCGGTATTTGCTGATATCGTCTTCGGCAGGGGAAGAGTACTCGATCTTCGTCACCTCGCCCGAAGCATCGGTCGTGCTCGACGGAGAGGGCGGCGTGAAGTCTGTTACGAGCGCATGCTTAAGTTTGAGTGCCGCGAGAACTCCCCCAATTTCCATTTGCGTGAGCGGGGTCGCGACCTTTCTAGTCGCGGCTATCGTGTTCGAACCGTCCGCGCTTTCGCAGGTGCCGATCGAAATCCGCGGCTCCTGCGCCCGATAGGCTTCTATTTCCCTTTTGAGCTCTTTGATCCTTTTGGCATCGTCCGTTGCCAGCGGAGGGCGTCGCCAGCTTTCGTCGATCATAAGGTATGGGATAGCTAGGCCATCAGCGGTGATGGCTGGTCCGGCATCTTCGGTGAACAATAATACGCGGTGTTCTGGGGACCGCGCGTTCAGCGTGGACACGATGCCGATGAGTCTCTCGTCGGTTTTCGTGTAATCCAGATGTTCCTCCAGCGCGGGATCCGGTTTCACGCTGGCATGCGGCGCAACACGACCTTTGGCGCGGATGTCCGGATTTCGGATTCCAGCACCGAAAACTTCAGCATTTGGCGGACGCGCCGAAATATTTCGAGCGCGCGATCGCGCGTGCGGCTATTGGCATTCTTGTGCTTGTCGATCTCATCCAGGACGGGCTTCGCCAAGAGGATGACAATCGGATCGTAGCCGAGCTCTTGCCACGGCAGCTGGTCGAGTGGCTTGCACTCGAAGAAAAGGTTGGTGTCCGCAACCAGATGGATTTCCATTCCGCCCTCTCGTCTGCCGGCTCGGATATTTGCTCTCCTCCAGGCAAATTCTAGCACTTTTGCCAATGGCCAACCAAAGCTTGGTTATGTTGCCGTGCGAAGAGCGGACGCCTCCTTCGCTTCCGTCACTCACGCCTGGCGCATGGGTTGCGTGACAATTTGAAAGTTTGACCGGCTGCTATCCTCGCCGTTCCAGCTAATCATGACGCCGAACTGAGCCAGAGCTGTTGACGCCGAAACCACATAAGCCGCCACTGGATGTTCGCTTTTTGTGCTTCGAAAGTCGCATAAATGGCAGACTGGATCTGGGCGGGCTATAAACCTGAGAGCATGGAGTCGGGGTGGCGGTCCGTTTCACGAACCCATTTCGGGAATAGCTATAGCGGTCAAGTCTGCGGCCTGATCACCGGTGCATGGGGCATCGCCACCTATTCGAAGGTCGGCACCCAACTCGGCTATGCCATGGGATGGACATGCTCTTCAGCATGCCCCTGATGTTGTCATCCAGGAGATCAGTGCGCGCACGGTTGCGTTGAGGTTCATTGCTCGTTGGAGCGCGGCGGCTGCGACATGCGTACGATTTCGGGCCTGACCGTTAACTGCATCTCGCGGAAGGCTCGGCGGAAGGCGAGCGGCGACTGGCCGAATTGCGCCGTGAAGGAACGCGTGAATACAGATGGATAGGAGAAGCCGCACGTCACAGCGACATCCTTGATTTCGCGATCCTCGTAGAATAGCAAACTGCGCGCCGATTGCAGTCGGGTGCGAAGATAGAGTTGGTTTGGCGTCTGGTTGAAGTGACGCAAACAATAGCGCTCCAACGTCCGCACCGAAATGCTGAGTTGTTTGGCCAGCGCCTTGGGCGGAAGCGGGAAGTCCAGATTCTCCTCCATCAGCGCAACGATCTTTCGCGACAGAGACGGGCGCGCTTCATCGACCTCGCTGTCGTCGGTCCTCTGCGGATGGCCGCCCTCGCGCGGCTTGTGGATCAGCGCATTGGCCACCTCGCCGGCCAGGACTGCGCCGCGAAGACGGCCGATTAGGTCGAGCATCATATCGAGGGTCGCGACGCCGCCTGCGCAGAAGGCAAGCTGCCGGTCGATCGAATAGATCTGATTCTTGGTCTCCGCTTGCGGAAAATGGTCAAGATAGGACGACACGGCTTCCCAATGCACGACGGCCTCGCGCTCGCCGGAAAGGCCGGCCGCCGCAATCGCGAAGGCGCCGGTGTCCACACCTACGATCATTGAACCGTGGCGGTACGCATTGCGCAGTGCTCCACGGACACCTGCCGAAATATTCTGCGTCGGCAAATTGCCCTCCAGGACCACGACGAAGTCGCATCTGGGGAAGGTCGCAAGATCGTGATTTGCCGACACCCACATGCCGTTGCTGGCGCGCACTGACACGGCGCCGTCTGAGATCACGATCCATTCGAACAGATCCTGTCCGCTGTTCTGGTTTGCGATGCGCAGCGCCTCCGTTGCCATGATGTAAGCGTTCATGGGGAATTCCGGCTGGAGGAGGAATGCGAAGCGGGGGCGGCGGCTTGAGGCGGCTGCAATGACAGAGTTCTGGTCGGAAGCCATGCTGCATTACCAAAAAATTGAGATGCGACGCCACGGGTAAATTATGTGACGCTGCAGATCAACTACCCTGACCGCGATTGGCCAACAGTACGACTACGCCAACAATGCGTCCTCGGACGGTCGAGGCGAGGGAACATAGAAAAATAAGCTCTAACAGAGCGTGGCGAGCGCCAAGCGCATGCCGCGTGGGAGGCTGTCATGGATTTGACTTCATTGAACAAATCGACTTTTGCTCTGAACCGCCGGACACTTCTGAGGTCGGCCGCGGCAGCTGGGGTAGGGCTTGCTGTTCCCCACATCTGGACAGGTCGGGCCTCGGCCGCCAACCCAATCGAGATCGTGCACTGGAGCTGGCTATCGGCTTCGGACGGCGAGGTGTGGGCCAAGATGATCGCCGCCTTCAACGATGCGCACAAGGACAAGAGCGTCCAGATCCGCATGGAGGTGGTCCCTGAGGAGCAATATGTAACCAAGGTGCTCGCGGCAGCGGCCACCGGCAAGGCACCAGACTTCGGCTGGGGCACGGCGGGCAAGTCGGCCCAGCTGGCGCGCGACGAGGTCATCATACCGCTTGATGATCTCATCGCCAGTTCGGGTCTCGACCTCGCCGACTTCAGCGCATCGTCGATCACCGCCTCGCGCTACCCGAAATACGACAACAAGGTCTTCATGATCCCCATGGACCTGATGAGCCTTCAGCCTGAGATCAATCTCGATCATGTCAAGGAAGCGGGTCTCGACCCCAGTAAGCCGCCGATGGATGGCGATACACTGCTGGAATGGGCGAAGGCCATGACCAAGCGCGAAGGCGACAAGGTCACGCGTTCGGGGATCATGATGACCGGTTCCGGCGTTCAGCCCACCGTCACATGGGGCATTGTCGCGGAACAGATGGGTTTCCAGCGCGCCAGTGACGATCTGAAGACCGCGTGCGTCAATCCCGAGGCCGGCAAGGCGGCAATGCAATGGGTGCTCGACCTTTTCGACAAGCACAAGGTTTCGACCCGCGACGTCACCGACCGCTACAAGGCTTTCGGAACGGGGCAGGGCTCGATCTTCTGGACCGGCCCGTGGACGCTCAACGGTTATGTCGCGCAGAAACTGCCGTTCAAGACGGTGCTATTTCCCAAGATAGGCGCCAAGCATGTCACCTATTTCGAGATGGGTGGCCTGGAATTCTACAAGCAGGCTGACCCGGGTCGCCACGAGGCAACGATGGCGGCCGTCAAATGGCTATCGGACAACAGCTTCCTGTGGACGACGGTCGGGCGCGGCGCCTCTCCGCGCAAATCGATCCTGGGGCGTCCGGACTACAAGACCGCCGGCAGCCCCTGGGATATTCGCGGCGCCTTCGTGGATGGAATGAGCTTTGCTACCGTCGGCGAGATCCCGGTGGTGAACGGCCCGAACTTCACGATCTACTCAGGCGGAAATTTCCTCGCCAAGACGCTCGAGGGCGTATGGTCGGGACAGACGACGATCGACGCCGCGATGCAGCAGATCCAGGCGCAGTGGCAATCGGACCTGGATGAAGGCTGATCCCGGGATAGCTTCCCGGGACCCTGGCGGATCCCTTGCCCGTCGCGCCGACACCCGCGACGGGCACCGCGCGAGCATTGCCGCAAGATGGACAGATCGACATGACAACGGCAATCCTGCAAGGCCACGGCAACTTCGGAGCCGAGCGCCACCCGACCGATCGCGCGGGTTATCTGCTCGTTGCTTTCTTCGCGCTGCCGTTTTTCCTGTTCAACATCCTTCCGGTGCTGTTCGGCGTCTATGTCTCGTTCACGCGCTGGAGCATTGTTGGCGCGCCAAAATGGGTGGGGCTCGACAATTTTCACAAGGCGTTTGCCGACCAGTGGGTGGCAGTCGCCTTCAAGAACGTCTTTCTCTATGGCCTCATCATCGTGCCCTGCGTGACTGGGCTCGGCTTGCTATTCGCGCTTTACGTGAACAAGCGCTATCCGCTGTCGGGTTTGGCGCGCACGCTCTTTTTCGCGCCCACGGTCGTATCTGCGACGGTGATCGGGCTTGTATGGGTCTGGATGCTCGACACCCAGTATGGGCTCGTCAACTACTACCTGTCCTTTCTCGGTTTCGACGACATCCCCTGGCTCACCTCCACGCGCTGGTCGCTGGTCGGCGTCAGCATCGCTTCGGTCTGGTGGGACCTGGGCCTTGCCTTCGTGCTGTTCCTGGCTGCCTTGCAGGATATTCCAGGCGAGATCTTTGACGCGGCGCGGGTGGACGGCGCCAACCGCTGGCAGCGGTTCAAGCATGTGATCCTGCCGCATCTGCGACCCGTCATCAGCATGGTGGTGACGCTGCAGTTGATCTCGACGCTGCGCATCTTCAGCCAGGTCTACGTCATGACCAATGGGGGGCCGGCCAGTTCGTCGTCGTCGCCGATCCACTACATCTACAATCTCGCGATCGTCAGAAACCTGTTCGGTTATGCGGCCGCGGTTTCCCTCATGCTGTTTGCCTTGATCCTCGCGATTACCGCAGCCCAGCGCTTTCTCCTCAGCGAGCGCGCATGATGAGCGCCTGGATCGACGAAAAGCTCGAGGCGCGCGGACTGGAGCGAGCGGATTTGCTCATCTGGCCGCTCGGCCTGGCCGTTGCCGGGCTCTGGTCATTGCCCTTCGTGTGGATGGTTTCGACGTCGTTCAAGTTTCCAGGCGATGTCATGACGAAGGACATCGAATGGCTCCCGCACCGGATCACCCTGAACAACTATATCAAGGTCTTCGACTATCCTGTCATACGCTGGGGCTTCAACAGCGTGGTGCAGGCGACGGTCTCGACCTTCCTCTGCGTGCTCTTCGGCGCGATGGCTGGCTACGCCTTGGCGCGCATGCGGTTTCCCGGCCGCGACACGCTGTTCTACATCTTCCTCGCCTCGCTGATGATACCCACCGAGGTTTCGGTGATCCCGCTGCTGCTCGGCTTTGTCAAAATCGGCTGGGCAAGCAGCTACCAGGCCCTCATCCTGCCATCGATCGGCAATGTCTTCAGCGTCTACATCTTCCGGCAGTTCTTCATGTCGTTCCCCAAGGAACTCGAGGAGGCTGCGAAAATGGACGGTGCGGGACCGTTCAACCTCTTCTTCCGCATTGCACTGCCGCTGGCACGGGCACCGGCGATCGCGGCTTCGGTCATCATCTTTACCCTGAACTGGAACAACTTCCTGTGGCCGCTTCTCGTCACCTTCGATGAGTCGATGAAGACGCTTCCGGTCGGCGTCGCGGCCTTCACACCGGTGGTCGGAACGCAAACCCAGATCGAGGGCTATAGCGTCGCCATGGCCGCAGTGACGATCCTGAGCATCCCGAGCCTGCTGCTGTTCTGTTTCCTGCAGCGCTATTTCATCCAAGGTCTTTCCCAGGGCAGCGTGAAACAATGACGGTACGAACCTATTCCCGCACCGATCTCATCGACCCGCTGCCAAGTCGGCATTTCATCGACGGCAAGTGGCGAGAATCCGCCGATGGCCGGACCTTCGAAACGATCGATCCCAGCACGGAAGCGGTGTTGGCGGTCGTGGCGCGCGGCGCAGCCGGCGATATCGATGCCGCGGTCAGGGCCGCGCACCGCGCGCTGCATGGAGACTGGCGCGGCTTGAGCCCGGCCGAACGCGGCCGGTTGCTCTTCGAACTGGCGGATTTGCTGGAGACGGATGCCGAGCGATTTGCATTGCTCGAAACGCTCGATGTCGGCAAGCCGGTCAAGGAGGCGCTCGGCGACATCAGGGGCGTGTGCGCGACGCTGCGCTACAATGCCGGCGCCGCCGACAAGATGGAGGGGGCGACGATTCCGCTCGGCCGCGATTTCGTCGACTTCACCATGCTGGAGCCGATCGGCGTGACCGGCCATATCGTACCCTGGAATTATCCCCTGGGCATGGTCGCGCGCTCCGTGGCGCCGGCACTTGCCGCGGGCTGCACGGTGGTGATCAAGCCCGCCGAGCAATCACCGCTCACGGCGCTTGCCTTGGCCGAGCTCTGCCAGCGGGCAGGATTGCCCGATGGCGTGGTGAATGTCGTGGCGGGCTTCGGCGAGGACGCCGGGGCGGCGCTCGTCTCACATCCCCTGGTGCGCGGCGTCACCTTCACCGGCTCGGTCGAAACCGGGCGCAAGATCTATGCTGGCGCGGCACAGGGGCTGAAGCCAGTGGTGCTAGAACTCGGTGGCAAGAACCCGATGGTGGTGTTCGAGGATGCCGATCTGGAGAGGGCCGCTCTCGATGCGCTTGACGGCGCTTTCGGCAACAGCGGCCAGGTGTGCTCGTCATCATCGCGATTCCTGCTGCATCGATCGATCCGCGAGGAATTCCTCGATCGGCTGGCGGCGGGCGCGGCCAAGCTGACCGTCGGACGGGGCCTCGACAATTGCGATCTCGGACCGCTGGTCTCGAAGGAGCAAAATGCCAAGGTACGATCCTACGTCGACCAGGGTCGGGCGTCGGGCGCGACGGTGCGGCTTGGTGGCGGCCGTCCGAAAGGGCTCGAGAACGGATATTTCATCGAGCCGACCATTTTTGACGGCGTCGATCCGGCCAGCGCACTGGCCCGCGAAGAGATCTTCGGTCCCGTCGCCGTGGCGCTGTCCTTCGATACCGCCGACGAGGCGCTCGCCATGACCAACGGCCTCGGCTTCGGGCTCGTCGCCGGCGTCTACAGCCGTGACATCTCGCGCGCCCTGACATTCGCCCGCGACGTCGAGGCCGGCTCGGTCTGGATAAACGGCTGGTTCATCGGCGGCGTGCAGGCCCCGACCGGTGGCATCAAGGAAAGCGGAGTCGGCCGTGAGCGTGGACTGCCCGGCATCCGCAACTATCTCAGCATCAAGAACATCGGCATCCGACTGTAGGCCGTAAGATAAGACATCCCAACGAGGAAATCAGGGAATGACTGTTATGAGAGACGTTGAACACTTCACGATCTTCAAGGATAAGGCGCATTGCGTCAACCAGATCGCGACACGGCTTCTAAAGAACGGCGATATATTGGCGGTGTTCAACGAAGAGCGCTTCCCGTTCCATCACGACAGCGGCCAGACGCTGATGACCCGCTCCAGGGATGGCGGCAAGACCTGGAGCCCGCCAAAGGTCGTGCTGCCGTGGTCCGAAACGCAGGGCAACTGGGACTGCGGCATCTGTGAAACCCAGGATGGCACGCTCATCGTCAACCTGACCATCACCGGTTTCTTCAAGCGCGGCATCAAGCCTGAACAGCCATCGTGGAGCTCTCATCCCAACACAAAGGAATGGGGCGACTGGACGTGGGCCTACAAGACGCAGGCCTGGCTCGGCACCTTCGTCGTCAAGTCGAAGGATGGCGGCGAGACCTGGACCCAGCCCATCCCGGTCAATGTACGCCCGCTCAAGCATGGCGGCTGCCGCCTTGGCTGCTGGGAACTGCCGAACGGCTCGCTGCTGATGGGTCTTTACGGGCGTATTCATGGCTATGAGGAAGAGGGTGAAGGCGAAAGCACGCGCTCGGCGTTGATGCGCTCGGACGATGGCGGGGACAATTGGGAGTATTTCTCGACGTTGGGCTACGACCCGGCCAGCATCATCGACTACGAGGAGCCCGGCCTGGTCAGGCTCGCGGACGGCAGGCTGGTCTGCTTCATGCGCACGCATGTCAATCCGACCAGTGACGCGAAGAACATGGTCATGATTGTCTCCAAGGATGACGGCTTCAGCTGGACCCCGCCGAAATGGACCAACATCTGGGGCTATCCGCCGGAGCTGATCGCGCTTCAGGATGGTCGCTATCTGATGGTCTACGGCTATCGCCGGCCGCCTTATGGCGTGCGTGCGATCATTTCGGACGACGGCGTAACCTGGGATGTGAACAACGAGTTCGTTGTTCGCGAGGGCGGCGTGCCCGGCCAGACCGTGACCGAGACCCCCGGTTCGAGCCGGATGACGCCGGCTTCCGGCAAGATCGAGGGCGGTGGTGTCGACTGGAACCACCCCGGCATCTACCAGCACATCGGCTATCCCAGCGTCGTACAGACGCAGGACGGCGCGATCGTGTGCTCGTATCACGAATGGAGCGACGATCCGAAGCCGCTGCAATATGTCCGTTGCACGCGCTTCCGGATCTGAGCCCTGACAATGACATCCGGCGCGGCAGCCTCGATACCTCGAATGGATCATCAGACGGTCCATTGCGATCCGCATGCATACAGCGCGCATCCGCATCTCGCGGTTGCGGCCAACGACAATTGGCTGCTGGTCTTCACGCAGTCGCGCCGCCGTGCCGGGGTTCTGCATCCACCGCAGGACCCGCTGTACTGCAACATGCTGATGCGATCGGCGGACGAGGGGAGAAGCTGGTCGCCTCCTTCCGTGGTCCCCGACTTCGGCTGGCAAGGCGTGGAATGCGCCGGCCTCACCCCGCTGCGTTCGGGCGCTGTGCTGCTGAACCAGTGGCGGTTCGACTGGCATACGCTCGCCTACGCGCAGGCCTATCTTGCGCCGGGCGCCTATACAGGGCCGGGGCAACTGATGGGCGCTGACGCCATGGCCGCTGAACTCCAGGACTGGACGCCGCGAACCTCCACGCTATCCGAAAGCTACCCCTGGGCACGCGGTGGCGGGCAGACATGGGTCCATCGTTCGGTAGACGGCGCAAACACCTTCACCGGCTCGGCGCGCATCGACACGGCGCCTTTCAGCGGCGGCTATGGAATGCGCGGTGGAATCGAGGTCGGCGGCGAAATCATGCTGCCGCTCTGCGATGTACCGAACTATGCCGCCGTCTTCACCGTACGGTCGGGCGATGGTGGCCAAAGCTGGTCCAAGCCGCGCCTTGTCGCGGCGGGCGAGGGGCATGCCTTCGAGGAGCCGGCACCCATCCTGCTGCGCGATGGACGTATCGTCATGCTCCTGCGCGACAACGTCTCGCGCATCCTGCATATCGTCGGTTCGGCGGATGGCGGTGTCTCATGGAGCGCCCCATCGCCGACCGGAATCAAGGACTATCCAGCCGACATGGTGGAACTCGACGACGGCCGCATTGCCTGCGTCGCGGGGAGACGGCGCGCGCCGTTCGGCATCGCGCTATATCTCTCCCAGGACAAGGGAAACAGCTGGAATTCGACCGATCCCTACCTGGTCCGCGCGGGCCTTCCCAACCGGGACCTGGGCTATCCGTCGCTGGCGCTGCGCGCCGACGGCAGTCTCTACGTCGTTTACTACGCGCAGGATTCTCAAGGCATCACAGGTATCCACGCCAGCGTTCTGGTGCCCGACGCTGATGGCTGGCGCCAGGAAGGACTTGCTCATGGCCAAGGTTGAGCTTTCGGGCGTCTCCAAGAAATATGGCGAGAAGATCATTATCCCAGGCGTCGATCTGACGGTCGAGCATGGTGAATTCCTGGTCTTCATAGGGCCGTCGGGCTGCGGAAAATCGACTTTGCTGCGCATGATCTGCGGCCTCGAGCCGATCAGCGGCGGCACGGTGGCGATCGGCGGCAAGCCGATGCGCGGCGTGCCGCCGGCAAATCGCGGCGTGGCCATGGTGTTCCAGAGCTATGCGCTCTATCCGCACAAAACGGTTGCCGAGAACATGGCCTTCTCCTTGCTGATGCAGGGCCTGCCCAAAGCCGAGCGCGACAGGAAGGTCGCCGCCGTCGCCGAGACGCTTCAGCTTGGCCCACTGCTGGGGCGGCTTCCCAAGGAGCTTTCCGGGGGACAGCGCCAGCGCGTGGCGATCGGTCGGGCGATCGTGCGCGAACCCGAAGTGTTCCTGTTCGATGAGCCGCTGTCGAACCTCGATGCCGAGTTGCGCGTTCAGATGCGGCTCGAACTCGCCAAGCTGCATAGAAGCCTTGGCGCCACCATGATCTATGTCACGCACGATCAAACCGAGGCGATGACGCTGGCCGACCGGATCGTGGTGTTGCGCGATGGCGTGATCGAGCAGTTCGGAACCCCGGCGCAGATCTACGACGCGCCCTGCAACCGTTTCGTCGCCGGTTTCATGGGGGCGCCCAAGATGAGCTTCCTCGAGGCCGCGATCGAGAGGCAGGATGGCACGCGCCTGACGCTGCAAATCCCGGGAACCACCGGCGGCCTCGAAGTCGACCTCGCGCGCCCGACGGCGCTCTCCGGCAGTATCACCGTCGGCATCAGGCCCGAGCATTTCAACACCCACCGCGCGGCCGGTCCGCGGCTGCGGGCCGAAGTCGAGTTCGTGGAGCGGCTCGGCGGCGAGAGTTTCCTGCATGCGCCGGCACATCCGGCCGGCGCTCTGATCATGCGCCAGGGCAACGAGGACGCGAGAACCGTCGGGACGGGACCATGCGAGGTAGGGGTCGATTGGCGCAAGGCGCAGTTGTTCGCCAGGGATGGCAAGACGATTGCGCTCAAACGGGAACTTTAGGGTCAGGACATCCTTCGCGCAGCGTGTCCTACGTGCGCGAGTGAGGGTCAAAGCGAAACACTGGATGGCGCCGGCGTCGGCCCGCAAGAGGAGATGACCGTGGACTTTGAAAAACTGAAATCGCGGCTGGCTGGATGCTACGTGACGATACCGACGGCATTCGAGGACAGCATCGGCTTTCCGGTTAATCATCAGGCGATCAGGGCCTATGTGCGCTTCCTGATCGAAAATGGCCTTAACACTGAATATGCCACGCTGCTGGCTGGCGGGGCGGCGGGCGACTTTTCGACGATGTCATTGGAGGAGCGGATCGGCGTTGGCGAAACCGTTGTCGACGAAGCACGGGGGCGTGTTCCCCTTGCCTTCGGCGGGCAATCGACCAGCACGCTGGAACTGGTGCGGCTGGCCCAGGCGGCGCAGTCGATGGAGTTCGATTTCCTGCAGGTCTCGTGCCCCTTCTACTTCACTCACACAGAAGCCGATTTCGAGGAGTTCGTCATGGCCGCGGCAAAGGCGGCGCCCCGCATCGGCATCATCGTGTACAACACGTTCTGGACATCGACGAGCCTGTCGTTCGGCATGATCGATCGTCTGGCCAAAGTCGACAATGTCGTCGGCCTGAAATGGGCGACGCCGCGAACGGACGCCATGGAATTCGAGGACGTCACCTCGAATTTTTCCAAGCGCTTCACCATCATCGACAACAATCTGTTCTTTCCCTACTCGGCGATGCCGTCACTGGGCGCCCAAGCCTTCGAGGTGCATCTCTGCAACTACTGGCCGGAATGGGGAATAAAGCTGATCGATGAGGTCAAGGCGCAGAACTACACCGAGATCGCGCGCATGATGGTGGAGGAGGCCATGCCGTTCTACAAACTTTGGGTCGAGATCGAGAAAGACTATACGAGCGGTGACGGCTATCTCGACAAATTGTGCATGGAATTGATCGGACTGCCGTCGAGCCGCTGCCGCCCGCCAACGCGTGACATTCGACAGAACTATCGTGCCAGGACGCTTGACATGATGCGAGCCGCGGGGGTGCCGCGCCTCGTGGCCAACTAGGAAAACATGGGGAACATAACAAGAAGCAACAAACCAACAGGAGCGCGACTGCTATGACCAATTTCAAGAATTTGATGCTCGGAGCCGTGGCAACCACCATGTTGCTCGTCAGCGCCGCCAAAGCCGACGACGATGTGAAGCTACGCCTCAACTGGATGTATTACGGCTCCCATGCCGGCTTTGCCCTAGGCAAGGTGAAGGGTTTCTACAAGGAAGCCGGAATCAATCTCGATATTCGTTCAGGCAACGGTTCGGGCTCCGCTCACCGCCTCGTCGCCAACGGCGACAGCGACTTTTCCTATGGCTCGTGCGGATCAATGGTGAATCTCGCCTCGCAGGGTGCCGCGTTGATCTCGGTCGCGGTGATCGATGCAATGGGATCGGATGCGATATTGGTTCGCTCCGACGCGGCCATCACCAAGGTATCCGACCTCAAGGGCAAGAAGCTGCTCACCACATCCAATGCCGGCGTCAACACGTTCTTTCCGATCGTCCTTTCCACGGCCGGCCTTGCGCCTTCGGACATCACGCTCACCAACGTGCCTGACGGCGCACTTGTATCGAGCTATCTGCAAGGTGCCGGCGACACGGTGGGCATGCTTGGCGGCATTGATGACAAGCCGGCCGAGATCAAGAAGAACGGCGGAGCCGCGCCAGTGGTCTTTCCTTATTCAAGCTATGGCGTGAATCAGATCGGATATTGCATCGTTGCTCGCAAGGAGATGGTCGCGAAAAACCCGGACCTCGTAAAACGCTTCGTGCAGGCCACCATCAAGTCCTATAAGGCGGCCGAGGCCAATCCTGACGCCGCGATCGCGGCGATCGGTGACATCGTCGGCGGAACGATGAACGAGGACGAGGGAAAAGCGCAGGCCCGCGCGGTGCTCGATGTGACGCTCAGCCTTCTCTATTCGGCCGCGAACAAGGACAAGACGCTCGGCCTCAACGTGCCCTCCGATTGGGAAAGCATGGTGACCCTGATGAAGAAGTACAATGACCTCGACCCCAAGGTCGCGGCCACGCAGTTCTACACGAACGATTTCGTCAAGTAATCGGCGGACCGGAGTGGCTTGCCGTCACTCCGGTCCTCGCGCCGTGCAGTAACAGATTGGACCGATGAATCGGCTTATCGAACTTGAGGGCGTGCAGAAAGTGTTCGGATCAGGCCCGGGCGCCCTGCACGCGTTCGGACCGGTCGACCTCAAGGTCGAGAAGGGTGAGTTCGTCTCGCTGCTCGGGCCGTCTGGATGCGGCAAATCCACCCTCATGCTTATGATTGCCGGACTGCTCAACCCTACGAGGGGCCGCATCGCCATCGACGGGCGCACCGTCGCCGGACCGCAGACCGACATCGGCATTATGTTCCAGGACAACACGCTGGTGCCGTGGCGCACCGTGCGAGGAAACATCGAGCTGCAGCTGGAACTGAGAGGTCTGTCGCTGGCCGCCCATCGCGCCAGCGTGGACGAATTGCTCGTTTCGGTCCATCTCCATGATTTCCAGCATCGCTACCCGCACGAGCTCTCCGGTGGGATGCAGCAGCGTGCCGCCTTCTGCCAGGCATTGGTGCATCAGCCCGCGACCATGCTGCTCGACGAGCCGCTCGGCAAGCTCGACGCCATGACCCGGGAAGCAATCCGCACCGACCTGCAGGCGCTGTGGATGCAGCGCCATCCGACCGTTGTGTTGGTAACCCACTCTATCGAGGAGGCTATCCAACTCTCGACCCACGTGGCCATCATCACGCCGCGACCCGGACGCATCGAGCGTATGATTTCCGTCGATCTGCCTTATCCACGCGATTTCGAGGTCAAGAGCAGCCCGCAATTCATCGGCTACGTCCGGCAGGCACAGGAGATGTTTCGCGGCTATGGCGTCCTCTGATCGCCCCTCTCGACCTGAGCGCGTGGCCCGCTGGATTGCGCAGTCCTGGATGTCCATTGCCTTCTTTGCGGTGTTCTTCCTGGTCTGGCAGTACTCCGTCGCCTGGTTCGGAATCCCGCGCTACATCCTGACGCCCCCGTCGGTGATCGTTACAAAGGGCTGGGCGGATATCGACCGGCTGCTCTACTACACCTGGATCACCGGCGTGGAGGTCGTGCTTGGTTATGCGGTGGCGGTGATTCTGGCGCTGCCGCTCGGCCTCGCCATTGCATTCTCATCCATCCTGCGCCGCACGATCTACCCGTTTTTCGTCTGCGTCGAAATGGTGCCCAAGATCGCCTTCGCGCCGCTTTTCATCTCCTGGCTGGGTTTCGGCCTGCTACCCAAGGTGATCATCGTCTTCTTGGTCTGTTTCTTCCCCATCGTGCTCAACGCCATTCTCGCGTTCAGTTCGCTGAGCGAGGAACTATCGCGCTTCAGCGTCTCGACCGGTGCGAGTGCATGGCGGACCTTCGTCAAGGTCCGGCTGCCGGCGGCGCTGCCGCAATGCTTCGTCGGCTTCAAATACGCCGCGATCAACGCGACAGTCGGCGCCGCCATCGCGGAGTTCATCGGCTCGGACCAGGGGCTCGGCTTCTACATCCAGATTGTCACCGGCAACATGCGTCCAGACCTTGCCTTCGCGGGCATCTTTTTCCTGACAATCCTGGGCCTCGCCCTGTTCGGCGTGGTGACGCTCGCCGAACGCCTTCTCATTCCCTGGCACATCTCGGTGCGGCGCCAGTCACACTGACCTCTATAACGCATCCGACGGAGACCAAGACGTGACCCTGACCAAAGATGGCGCCCATGCGATCGCTTCGAAGCTGACTCCGAACGGCCTCGCCTTCATCGACGGCAAGTTCACCGCGGCAGCCGACGGCGCGACCTTCGACACGATCAATCCGGCGGCCGGCCAGGTCATTGCAGCCGTGGCGCACTGCGGCGGAACCGATGTCGACCGCGCCGTCAGGGCTGCCCGCAGGTCCTTCGAACACGGGGCCTGGTCGCGGGCGGCGCCCGAGTTTCGCAAGGAAGCGCTGCTGCGGCTCGCCGACCTCGTACGCGCCCATACCGACGAACTCGTCGTCCTCGAAAGCATCGACAGTGGGAAGACCGTCACCGATTGTGCCAACGAGATCGGCCGCGAGGTTCCGAACTTCTTTCAGTGGTATGGCGAACTCGCCGACAAGTCGTTCGGCAAGGTCGCACCCACGGGCGAGAATGCACTGGCGCTCATCGTCAAGGAGCCGGCCGGCGTGGTCGGCCTCATCCTGCCATGGAATTTCCCGCTGCTGATGGCAGCCTGGAAGATGGCGCCCGCGCTCGCCGCCGGCTGCTCTGTCCTGGTGAAGCCCGCCGAGCAGACGCCATTGTCTGTCCTGCGCCTTGCCGAATTGGCGCAGCAAGCCGGCATCCCGGATGGTGTGCTCAACGTGTTGCCGGGCCTCGGCGAAACCACGGGGCAGGCGATCGGCCGTCACCCCGATATCGACATCGTCTCATTTACCGGATCGACGGAGGTGGGCGGTTACTTCCTGCGCTATGCCGGCGAAAGCAATCTCAAGGTGATCGGCCTTGAGATGGGCGGCAAGAGCCCATTCATCGTGCTGGATGATGCCGATCTCACGGACGATCTGATCGAGCATGCCGCGATGTCGGCGTTCTGGAATGGCGGCCAGAACTGTTCCGCGAACATGCGGCAGCTCGTCGACTGCAGCCTGGCTGAGGAGTTCGCGCACCGCGTCACCGTCCGCGCCAAGGCATTCCGTGTCGGCGATCCACTCGATCCCGCGACCAACATCGGCGCCATGGTCACCGCCGAACATCAGGCGCGCGTGATGGGCTACATCGAGCGCGCATCGGCCGAAGGCGCCCGCATGCTGGCCGGCGGCGGCTCGATAGGGCCAGGCTACTTCATCGAGCCCACTGTGTTTGCCGACATGACACCCACGATGCGCATCGCCCGTGAGGAGATCTTTGGCCCTGTCCTTGGCATCTTGCCCGTCGCCGGAACGGAGATGGCGCTGCAGATCGCGCGCGATACCGACTACGGCCTGCACGCGACCGTGTTCACCAAGGACATCGACCGCGCCATCCATATGGCGCGGCGGCTGCCTTGCGGGACGGTCTCGATCAACGGCTTTTCCGAAGGCGACGTCAAGACGCCGTTCGGCGGCTATAAGCGCTCCGGCTCGCTGGCGCGCGACAACGGCACGGAAGCCATGGACCAGTACGTACAGACCAAGACGATCTGGATCAGCACGACGCCGCCGACGGGCGGGCGGTGATGGAGATCGCGGTCTGCGTAACGCTCTCGCGGGAGCAGCTTGCCCGCCTCGCAGGCGGAGTCGGGGACCTCCCGGTCAAGTTGTTTGCCGAGGATGCGGCATGTGATTGCGAGATTGTCTTCGGCAATCCAGAAGCGTCCACTGTCCTGGCCAATACCAAACTGCGCTGGATGCAGCTCGAATCCGTTGGCTTCGGCGAATACGTTGGCCTTGACTGGACGCGTCCCGACGGCCGGGTCACCGTAACCAATCTTGCCGGCTTCTTCGCCGATCCGGTGGCCGAGACCGCGCTTGCCGGCATCCTCGCGCTTTATCGTGGCATCGATGTCCTGGTCAGGTTCCAGTCCGAGTATCGCTGGGTAGGTGATCCGCTGAGGACGAGCCTGCGCAGCCTGAAGGGCGCGGCGGTCGTACTCGTTGGCCACGGCGCCATAAACCGGCGTCTTGCCGAATTGCTGGGGCCATTCGGATGCTCAATCAAGCCGATCACGCGGGGCAGCCCCGCCTCGGTCCTCGACGAGGCTTTGGGCCAAGCGGACCTTGTCGTCTGCACGGCGCCCGACACCGCTGGGACAAGAGGCTTGTTCGATGCCGCGCGGCTGGGCAAGCTGCCGGCCGGAGCGGTCTTCTGCAATTTCGGCCGCGGGTCGATCGTTGATGAAGACGCGCTTGCCGATGCGTTGGACGAGGGTCGGCTGAGCGGAGCCGTGATCGACGTGACCCGTCAGGAGCCACTACCACCCAGCCACCGCTTCTGGGCAATCCCAAATCTGATCCTGACCCAGCATTCGGCCGGCGGGACGGCCGACGAGCTGGACCGTAAGATCGATCTCTTTCTCGCCAACCTTTCGCGCTTTCGCGCCGGCGTGCCGCTCGAAGGCGTCGTCGATTTCTCACGAGGATACTGATGCCCGACATCGTCCAAATCCGTTGCATCCTGCTGTCGTCGCCTTATGCGGATGCCGACGACCCCGAGATCAAGGAATGCTTCCCCAATGGTCCCAAGCGCACCATCGGCATGGTCGAAGTCACGCTCGATAACGGCGTGACAGGATTGGGAGAGGGCTACCTGGCGGTGTTCGCGCCGCTGGTCTTCCAGGCGATCGTCGACCTCTGCCGTCCCCAGGTGCTCGGCAAGGACGGCTTCGACATAGAGCGCCGGGTCAAGGACCTGCGCAGCCTGTGCGATTACTGGTCGCTTCAGGGCGCCGCACGCCATGTCATCGCGGCCTTCGAGATTGCCTTGCAGGACGCCAAGGCCAAGAGTCTCGGTGTTCCTGTCTATGAGCTTCTTGGCGGCGCGCAGGCGGAGTCGATCCAGATCTACGGCTCGGGCGGCTGTTGCGACGCCAAGGAACAGTTCTTGCGGGAACTCGATATGCTGAGTTCACTCGGCATCGAAATCTACAAGATTCGTTCGGTCAAGCGCGATATCCTGCGCACGGCCTGGGTGCTGGACGAGGCCGGACGGCGCGGCATCAGGGTCGGCGTCGACATGTGCCAGAACCTTGCCGATCCGCCGCAGGCGGTCGAGGACGTCGTCGCCTTCGTCGAAGGCGTGCATGCGCTGACCGATCAGCGGATGGTCTTCGTCGAGGAAGCTCTGGGCCCTGACCAGCCTGATGCGTTCCGCGAACTTCGCGGCCGTATCGACGTGCCGGTCTGTGGGGGCGAGATCGTCACCACGCCCAAGGAGATGATCGAGCGCATCAACGCCGATGTCTATGATTTCGTCCAGCCCGACGCCTCGGTGATGGGCGGCATTTCGGCTGTCATGGATGTCTTCAAGGCTGCGAAGGTCAAGCCGACGGATGTCGTGGTACACGCTTGGGGCGGTGCTGCCGCCATCATGGCGAGCTATCACGCTGCCTTCGCCGCCGGCGGCAAGCTGGTCGAGTATCCTATGCTCGATTTCCCGCTCGGTGCCGAAATGATCGGCGACCAGGGCCGCATCGAAATGGGACGTCTAATCCGGCCGACGGCCCCTGGACTCGGACTGACGCTGACGCCGGAGATGGAAGCGCGCTATCCATTTGACGAAACGGCAGTCTATTCATGCGTGCTGACCGATTGGGGCCCGCCGCCGGACAGCTATTGGTCGATCTGACATCAGCGAAGTTGGGATCGAGCGTGACGATTCGGAACCGACCCCCACTATCCGTCGGAGTTCAGGCTTTGTGCACCAGAAGCCGCATAAAACGTAGTCTGGAACGAACAATAGAGACAGCCTGTTGGCACCATTGCGTCTTTGCTTGGCCCGCTCGTTTGACTCAACCCTTCCAGAACATGGCTTCCAGATCAGCTATCCTGCCAAGGTTGCACCCAGTCGCTTGGAAATCGAAACAATCCAGGCTCGTAGCTCCGGACCAAATGGCTTCTCCAGCATCGCGCGGTCCCAGGCGAGGAAATAGGGCTCCGGCAGCCTGATGCGCTTGTCGAATGGGGCGACGAGCCTGCCCGAGGCGATGTCGTCGGCGGCCATCGACAGTTGCGCCAGCACGAAGCCCCTGCCATTGGCTGCGGCATCGATCGCCGCGCTCGACAGGGAAAAGGCGACTTCGCCCGATGTCCTGCGGTACACCGCGCCGATGCTTGCCGCCCATTCCGCCCATGTCGGAGGTGAGCGGTGGTCGCGCGCCCATTCGATGCTGAGAAGCGGCAAATCGAGAATGTCGGCGGGCTTGCGGATCATATGTTTGGCCAGCAGCGTCGGCGAGCAGGCCGGTACAACCCAATCGGTGAACAACTCGGTGTAGTGCTCGAAATCACGGTACTTGGCGCCGTAGGAAATACGCAAGTCGACCTCTTCGGTGTCCAACCGAGGTTCCGTCTCGGCGCCGACCAGGCGCACTGTTGCGCCCGGATGCGCGATCTGCCAATCCAGCAATTGCGGGCCAATCCATTTGCTGGCGAGCGACGGCAGGCAGGAGATGGTCAAAGTGTCGGCGGACCGGGCCCGTTCGATAACATCCTGGGCCTCGCGTATCTGCTCGAAGCCGAGGGAAACCGCTGCGTGGTAGACGCGGCCGAGCGCGGTAAGTGCGACACTCCTGCCGCGCCGTTCCAACAGCCTGGCTTCGAGTGCCTCTTCCGCCTTGCGGATCTGCTGGCTGACCGCGCCGACGGAAACGCCAAGCTCGTTTGCCGCAGCCGTTACACTGCCACATCGACCGAAGGCCTCGAAGGCTTGTATCGCGCGCAGCGGGGGCGGTTTCTTCACCTGGGCAACGATCCTGGGGTCAGCTTGATTTAGTTTTTCTAAAATAGAACGCAGATGCAAGCCCTATGTCGTCCCCGGCCCGCAAGATATTCGTTTTGGCGTTCACAAGCTCGGGAGGACGCCATGTTTCTTCGAAACTGCTGGTACGTTGCCGCATGGGATCATGAGATCGCCGACCGGCTGGTTCCGACCCGGATCCTTGGCGAGGACATTGTGCTCTACCGCCGTACCGACGGCATGGTGGCGGCGCTCGAAGACGCCTGTCCACATCGCAAGCTGCCGCTGTCCATGGGCCGCATCAAGGGCGACACGGTTGAATGCGGCTATCACGGCCTGACCTTTGACAGCACGGGAACCTGCACGCGAGTGCCGGGCGCGGAAAAGATACCGCATGTCGCGTGCGTCCGGTCCTATCCGATCGCCGAGCGCTACGGGCTGCTCTGGGTCTGGATGGGCGAGGCGGCAAAGGCCGATCCCGCGCTGATTTTTGCGGTCGACCACTGGGGCGATCCGGCATGGGGTGTCAATCGCGGCGAGTCGATGGCGCTGGATTGCAACTATCTCTACATGACGGACAACCTGCTCGATCCATCACATGTGTCGTGGGTCCATCAATCTTCCTTCGGCGGTGTCCAGGCTATGGAAGATGCGCCGCTCGAAACCACCGTCGGCGAGGACGGCGTGACCGTATGGCGCTGGGTGATCGATGCCGCGCCAGCGCCGTTCTATGCGCCCTTCCTCAAATTCTCCGGCAATTGCGACCGCAAGCAGCACTACGAAGTGCGTTACCCCTCCAACGCGATCATCAAGGCGATTTTCGTGCCGGCCCGCACCGGGGGCGAGGGCAAGCCGCTGCACGACGACGTGTTCCTCATGGACAGCTATAACTTCATGACGCCGGTCGATGAGAACCAGACGAAATATTACTGGTTCCAGATGCGCAATTTCGCTCCCGACGATCTGGAGGTGTCGCGCCAGTTCGCCACATCCGTGCGCGGCGCTTTCGACGAGGACCGCACCGTGCTCAATGCCGTGCACAAAGGCATGGCCAACAAGCGCACACCCAATCTCGATCTCAAGATCGATGTCGGGCCGCTGCGTTTTCGCCGCAACCTGGCCAAGCTGATCGCCAGCGAAAGCCAGCAATTGGCGGCCGCCGAATGAACGCATTCACCGCTCGCGACACCATCGCAAGAAGCGGATTTCGCGACCTGAGGGTGGTTGCGAAGGTGCGCGAAAGCGCCATCATCACGTCGTTCCATATGGAGCCGGTCAATCCGCGGGACTGGCGCGATTTCGAGCCGGGCCAGTTCCTGGTGTTCAAGATACCCGTGCCGCAGGCGGCCGGCGAAAAGGGATATGTGCTGCGCAACTACAGCGTTTCCTGTTCTCCGGCCAGCAAGGGCCGCTACCGGATCAGCGTGAAACGGGAAGCAGCAGCAGCGCCTGGCCTGCCTGACGGGATAAGCTCATGCTTCTTGCATGACCGGATCGAAGTCGGCGACATACTTCAGGCCGAAGGCCCGCGCGGCGATTTCGTGCTCGACAATGCGAGCAGCCGTCCAGTCGTGCTGCTCAGCGGCGGCGTCGGGCTGACGCCGATGGTCTCGATGCTGCATAGGCTGGCTTCGATGCCGTGCCGCTGTGCCGTGTTCATTCACGCCTGCGAAAACGGCGACGTGCATGCCTTGCGCGACGAGGTGACCGGCCTTGTGGCGACACGGCCAGGCCTGACCGCGCACTACTGCTACCGATCCCCGTCCGAACGCGACAAGGCCGAGCAACACTTCCACAGCGAAGGCATGATTTCGCGGGCCGTGCTACAGCGCCTGTTGCCGATAGACGATTACGATTTCTACCTCTGTGGTCCGCCGCCGTTCATGCAGGCGATCTACGCCATGTTGCGCGAGCTTGGCGTGCCGAAGCACCGCATCGCCTACGAATTTTTCGGCCCGGCGACGGTGCTTGAGCCTGATGCCGTACCAATCCCTGCGGTTGTCGCGCAGACGGCGGGGATCGCGCCGGCAGGCGAGGCAACAACCGTGGAGTTCCGAAAATCGGGACTCAAGGCCATCTGGAATGGCTCCGCCGCATCGCTGCTCGACTTTGCCGAGGATCAGGGTCTGGAACCGGAATTCAGCTGCCGGTCCGGCATCTGCGGCACATGCAAGTCGCGGCTGGTCTCGGGCGACGTGGCCTATTTCGAAGAACCGCTGGACGAGCTTGGGGCAGGCGAGGTGCTGCTGTGCTGCTCTAGGCCCTGCGGATCAGTCGTCCTGGATATTTGAGAAGATCGTGGTGCCGCGTGTGGGCGGAGAACGGAAGTCGGGATTTGGAACAATCGGTCAAACCAGCGTCGAGCCTGCCGCTCAATCCGCATATCGCTGCCTTGCCGCCCTACAATGCCGGCATGAACATCGCGATGGCGCGGGCGCTGAGTGGCCGCCAAGACATCGCCCGACTGGCTAGCAACGAGAACCCGGATGGCTGCTCCCCCGCCGTCATGGCCGCATTGGCCTCCTCATCGTTCGAACCTTGGCGCTATGCCGATCCGGCCTGCACGGCGCTGCGCGCAGCGCTTGGCGAGAGGCTGGCGATCGATCCCGGCCTGATCGTTGCCGGCAACGGCTCCGAGGAGATGATCGCCGCCATCTCGCGCGCCGTTCTGGTACCAGGCGCCTCTGTCGTTACCACAGTGCCGAGCTTCGGCCTGCATGAGATAGAGCCCCTGGCGATGGGGGCTGATGTCGTCAAGATTGCGATGACGCCGGACATGGGGTTCGATCTTGCCGCGCTCGAAACGGCAATCGCCGCCGAGCCGCGGATCGTTTTCATATCCTCGCCATGGAACCCGGTCGGGCCGGGCCTCGACCATTCCAGCCTGCAACGGCTGATCGGCGCCGTGCAGCCAGGCACGCTTCTTGTCCTCGACGAAGCCTATTTCGAGTTTGCCGATCCCGGCGCGCCCGACGGCATCGAGGTCCTGCGCGACAGCGGCATCGATCATGTGGTGCTGCGGACATTTTCGAAGGCCTATGGCCTGGCGGGATTGCGCGTGGGCTATGCCGTCTGTTCGGATCTCGAATTGGCAAGGGTGATCGCCGCTGCCAAGACACCGTTCAACGTCAATGCGGCGGCGCAGATCGCGGCCATCGCCGCACTCGCCGACGAAGGCTGGATGAAGGCGTCGGCGGGCCGCGTCAGGGCCGAGCGCGTGCGCGCAGCCGCCGCGCTTGCCGCCCTTGGTTTCCGGGTTGCGCCGTCGCAAACAAACTTCCTGTTCTTTGACTGCAAGGGCGACAGTTCGAGACTTGCCGCCGGTCTCCTGAAGCAAGGGATCATCGTCAAGGCATGGCGCGAGGCCGGCTACGAGCACTACCTGCGCGCCACCATCGGGTTGCCGGCTGACAACGACCGGCTGATCGCAGCACTTCAAGAAATGGTGGCGAGATGACCGGCCTCGCGTCTCCAAGGCAAATGAACTCGACCGACCAGGCGGTGCCGCCGTCGATTGTCGACGCGATCCGCGATGTCGTCGGTGCGGCGAATGTGCGCACCGGAGAGGATGCCGGGGCGATCGACCTTGGCTCGAATGGCGCGGATTGTGACGCCGGCATCGTCGTTGCGCCTTTATCGACCGCCGAAGTCGCGGCGGTGGTGCGCATCTGCCGCCAAAACGAGATCCCGATCGTGCCGCAAGGTGGAAAGACCGGCC
Source organism: Mesorhizobium sp. WSM3626 (assembly GCF_000513935.1). Classification (GTDB taxonomy): domain Bacteria; phylum Pseudomonadota; class Alphaproteobacteria; order Rhizobiales; family Rhizobiaceae; genus Mesorhizobium; species Mesorhizobium salmacidum. The sequence continues at coordinate 124,422 of NZ_AZUY01000013.1, forward strand.
TGGTCGGCGGCAGCGTTTCGCGGCCAGGCGAGGTCGTGCTTTCGATGACGCGCATGAACCGCATCGAGCGGCTCGATCCTGTCGAACGCGTGGCCGTCGTCGGCGCCGGCGTCACTCTTGAAGCGCTGCAAGAGTCCGCGCGCGAATACCGGCTGGAGCCGGGCATCGATCTCGCGGCGCGCGGATCGGCGACAATCGGCGGCATGGTGTCCACCAATGCCGGCGGCGTGATGGCCTTTCGCAACGGCGTCATGCGCCATCGCTTGCTTGGCCTCGAGGCCGTGCTGGCCGACGGATCGGTCTATTCCGATCTTACGCGGGTGGTGAAGAATTCCGCCGGCTACGATCTGAAGCACCTCTTCATCGGCGCCGAGGGCACGCTCGGCGTCGTCACCCGCGCGGTGGTCAAGCTCGACCCTTTGCCGCGAGCCAGCGCCACCGCGCTATTCGGGTTGCGGTCGGTCGAGGCCGCTCTGCGGACTATTCGCCTGGCACTTGAATCGGATGCCGGGCATCTGCGTGCGGCGGAAGCGATGTGGAATTCGTATTTCGGTCTGGCCGCTGCCGCGCATGAATGGTCCGAACCTGGCGTGCCGCTCGACCACCCGCTGTTCCTGCTGCTGTCCCTTGGCGGCGCGCGCGAAGAGGCGCTGCGCGAGGATTTCGAGCGGATTTATTCGGAAGTAATGGAGCACTATCCCGAAGCGACCGGCATCGTTGCCGCCTCGCGGCGGCAAGAGGACGATTTGTGGCGGCTGCGCGAGGACACCAGCGTGCTCTACCGTGCCCATCCCCATGCGCCTTCCTTCGACGTGTCGGTGCCTCTGTCGGAAATTGCGGTCTACCTTGAGAGGATTCTGCCTGGGCTCGCTGCGATCGAACCGGGTCTCGCGCCCTATGTCTTCGGACATCTGGCCGACGGGAATCTGCACATCATCTTAAACCGAAAGGGCCCGCTTGGCCTTGACATGGCGGAGGCTGTCGAGGGCGTCCTGTATCAACAACTGCGGCAAATTGGCGGTTCCTTTTCCGCCGAGCACGGTGTTGGGTCGAAACGCATCCATTCGCTGCTGGCGACGGCGGACCCGACGAAGCTCGCCGTGATGGAGCGGGTGAAACGAGTGCTGGACGATCAGTCGGTCATGAACCCCGACAAGGTGCTTCCCTGCGACGCCTGGTTCGTCCGGTCCTCCAGGCCGTCTCATTCCGGCAGCGAGCGCCGATTGCCCTTCAAGAACGTGAGCGACCTCACCGATGAGTAACCCCATGCCGGAACCACAGGGAATGAACGGATTGACCGCCAGCCATCCAGTGGGATCGACGATGCCCCATGACGAGCCGGCCCCGGCCTATGCCTGTGATTTCGGCGCCTTGCGTCAAGAATTTCGCCAAGCAGCCGAGCGGGCGGGCGCGGAACTGTCTGAATATGTCCATCCGCTGAACGGGCCTGATGGCGGGGTGCTGGCGACGGATGTGGCACTGCTTGGCCGTCGCGATGCGCGCAAGCTGATCGTGCTCATCTCCGGCACGCATGGTGTCGAGGGGCCGTTCGGCTCGGCCTGCCAGACCGCCTGGCTCGGCCAGAAGAACCCGCGGCGCTTGGCTGATGACACGGCAATCCTAGCCATTCACCTCATCAATCCGTGGGGCACCGCGTGGTCGCGGCGTGTCAACGAAGACAATGTCGACCTCAACCGCAACTTCATCGACTGGTCTTCGACTATCCCGGTCAACAACGGCTATGCCGGCCTGCACGACGCCGTGGCATACCGCGAATGGGAGGGGCCGGACCGCGTAGCGGCCGACGAGAAGCTGGCCATGGCGCGCAGGAGGCTTGGACATGCCGGGCTGGCGGCGATCGTCGAGGCCGGCCAGTATGAGTTCGCCGACGGGATGTTCTATGGTGGCGGCGGCCCGGTCTGGTCGAACAGGACGCTAAACGCAATCCTGAAGACCTTTGCCCGCGAGGCGCGTCAAGTCATCGTCTTTGATCTGCACACGGGGGCGGGCCCCTACGGCTATCCGGCGCTGCTTTCGGTGGCGAGTTCCGAGCATGACGGTCTTGCGTGGGGCAAATCCATTTTCGGGCCGGCGCTGTCGACCGTGCTGACCGGCCCCGGCGCCAAGACAGGCACCGGCATCGCCGCGACGGCGACCGGCTATGTCTCCGACGCCGTCCGCAAGGCAATGCCGAACGCGCGCGTGCTGCCGCTTGTCGTCGAATGCGGCACGCTGGACGGCCCGGCGGTCATGGAAGCGGTGCAGGCCGACAACTGGCTGCATCTGTTCGGCAAGCTCGACTCGCCACTGGGCAAGCGGATCCGGGACACGCTGCGCTCGGCCTTCATTCCGGTCGATCCGGATTGGCAGCGCACCTGCCTGTCGAGCAGTCTGCGCTATTTCGACCGTGCACTGGCCGACCTGCGGACCGTGGCGTTGGACGAGACCACCGGGAGCGAACGGATACCGCCAACGGCTCGCGCCGTTGTGGTGGTCGATCCGGTGTCCGCCGACGAGGCGAAGACCACGACGCCGGCCGTGCAGATCGACGAGCTTCACAAGAGCTTCGGCTCGCTTCTGGTGCTGAAGGGCGTCAATCTCACCGCTCACGCTGGCGAAGTCATTTCCATGATCGGCTCGTCAGGTTCGGGCAAGAGCACGTTCCTGCGCTGCATCAACCTTCTGGAACAGCCGGACGGCGGCAAGGTGACCATCGACGGCGAACTCATCAAGATGAAGCCGCTGTCCAACGGCCGTCTCGGGCCGGCCGACATGGCGCAGGTCGAACGCATTCGCGCCCGCGTCGGCATGGTGTTCCAGAACTTCAATCTGTGGCCGCACATGACGGTGGTGGAGAACATCATCGAGGCGCCCCGGCATGTGCTGAAGGAGCCGCGCGAGAAAGCCATCGAACACGCGCTCGCGCTGTTGAAGAAAGTCGGGCTCGCCGACAAGCATGCCCATTATCCCGGTCAGTTGTCCGGCGGCCAGCAGCAACGGGCTGCGATCGCCCGCACGCTGGCGATGCGGCCCAAGGTCATCCTCTTCGACGAACCGACTTCGGCGCTCGATCCCGAGCTGGTCGGTGAGGTGCTGCGGGTGATCCGTCAATTGGCGGAGGAGGGCAACACCATGATCCTCGTGACGCACGAGATGCAGTTCGCGCGCGAGGTCTCCCACAAGGTTCTGTTTCTCCACCAGGGAAAGGTGGAGGAAGAGGGTGCACCAGCGGAGCTGTTCGGCAGCCCGCGCTCGGAGCGTCTACGCCAATTCCTGGCACGGACGCTGTGAGGAAGCCGCATCCTCGAAGCGTCCGGTTCGCACCGGACAACGGCAATGAAGATCAACAACAAGGGGAACTGATATGAAACTGAAAGTCTTGATGCTGCTCGCGTGTCTAGCGGGAAGCATGGGCAGCGCATTGGCAGCCGAAGGCGAGCTGTCCATTGGTACCGAAGGCGCCTACCCGCCATGGAGCATGTCCGATGCCAACGGCAACGTCACCGGCTTCGACGCCGATGTCGGCGCCTTGCTGTGCACGAAACTCGCGGTGACCTGCCATTTCGTCGTGCAGGCCTTCGATGGGTTGATCCCGGCGCTGAAGGCCAAGCGCTTCGACGTCATCATCTCGGGTATGTCGATCACCGCCGACCGCAAGAAGGAGATCAATTTCAGCGTCGGCTATGCCGAACTGGCCAACATGTTCGTCGCGGCCAAAGGTTCTGATCTGGCCGCCATCACCGATGTCGACACGCTGCTGAAATCGCTCGATGGCAAGAAGGTCGGCGTGCAGGCCGGCACGACCCACGCGCATTTCCTCGAGAAGCGTGCGCCGAATGCCGACCTGAAAACCTACGATACACTCGACCAGATGCAGATCGACCTGGCGAGCGGCCGTATCGACACCGCTTTCGCCGATCAATCCGCCTTGCAGGATTTTCTGGACAAGCCCGATGGCAAGAACTTCCAGCTGATAGGCGTTGAGATCAAGAGCACGTTCGATCCGACGCTTGGCGAGGGCATCGGCGTCGGTATCGCGCAGGAAAACACCGAACTCAAGGCCAAGATCGACAAGGCGCTTTGCGAGTTGATCGCAGACGGCTCGGTCGGCAAGGCCAGCCAGAAATGGTTCAAGACGGACATTTCCCGGCCCTGCAAATAACGCCTTGGAATTCTGGCATGCGCCCGGACAGCCGGGCGCATGCGTCTCATTGGCACGACAGACTAAGGCAACTCAGATGGAATTCGGTCTCTGGCAGGTTTGGGAAGCGGGTTGGGTGACCGCCATCCTGCGTGGCGCGTCGATCACAATCCTTGTGGGTTTAGTCAGCATGGCAGCCGGTCTGGTAATCGGCATTGTCTGCGGGCTGATCAAATGGGCCCGGATATTTCCGCTTTCGCTGCTCGTTGATGCCTATACCTCGCTGGTGCGCGGCGTGCCCGAACTGCTCATTATCTACCTGCTGTTTTTCAGCTCGGTTGAATTCGTGACCAAGGTCGTGACTGCGTTCGGCTATGCCGGCGTCGCGGAGAGCGGCTATGCATTCGTCATCGCGGTCATCGCCATCGGCGCGATCTCCGGCGCCTATTCGACCGAGGTTGTACGCGGGGCTCTGGGCGCGATCCCGGACGGGCATATCGAGGCCGCTCGCGCGCTAGGCCTGTCGGGCGCCCGGATCTTTCGCCGCATCATCGCCCCGCAGATGCTGCGCATCGCGGTTCCCGGCATCAACAATGTCTGGCAGACGACGATCAAGGACACCGCGTTGGTTTCCGTGGTCGGCCTTCAGGAGTTGATGCGCATTTCCTTCATCGGCGCGAACTCCACCCGCCATCCGTTCATCTTCTACCTGATTGCGGCGGTGGTTTATCTCGCCATCACGCTTGTAAGCCAGGCCGGCTTCGACGGGATCGAACGCCTGCTCAGGCTACGGACGAGAAAAGCAGTATGATAGAACTCATCCAGCTTGCAGTTCCCGTTCTGCTCAAGGGCCTATGGGTCACAGCCGCACTGACTTTCGTTTCGGTGCTGATCGGCTTCAATCTCGGTCTCGGACTGGCGCTCATGCGGCTGTCGTCGAACTGGCTCCTGTCGGGCTTCGCCAAATATTACAGTACCGTCTTTCGCGGGACTCCGCTGCTGGTGCAGATCTTCCTGTTTTACTACGGGCTCGGCCAGCTTTCCCTTATCAAGGACAACGCGGCTCTGTGGTGGGTGATCAGCGACGGATCGCGCTGCGCCGTCCTGGCGCTTGCTTTGAACACGGCTGCCTATACATCCGAAATCCTGCGCGGCGGATTGATGTCCGTTCCGGTCGGTCTCGTCGAGGCGGCTCAGGCGTGCGGCATGTCGCGCATGCTGCGTTTCCGGCGCATCGAGTTCCCGCTCGCCATCCGCCAGGCGCTGCCGGCCTATGGCAACGAGCTTATCCTGGTCGTCAAGGGGACCAGCCTTGCCTCGACAATCACCGTGCTCGAAATCACCGGCTATGCCAAGCGGCTGATGAGCCAGACCTTCGCGATCTTCGAGATTTTCGCCATTGCCGGAGTGCTCTACCTGGTGATCAATCTGCTGCTGATCGCGATTATCCGTTCCATGGAGCGTTTTCTAATGAGGCATGAATCCTCCTCTGGCCAGAAATCGACCGCACTCAAATCGATCTGACGTGGTTTCATGACGCGTCTGGTGCTGGTTCTTCGCGATGCGCTGCAAGGCGATGGTCTTCGATCATCGTCAAATCCACTTCGCGCGGCAAAGGATTGGGTGCCTTGTTGATGGGGACAGCGTTGAACGATCCGGCACTCGTCAACGTCAAGCACCGCGACAGCTCTACTGTCTGGAAGACATGTGCCCTTCTATGAAAAATGGGGGTTCACGGCGGATCTGCCGGGCCTCTATTTTCATGAGGAAATCCATTCAACGCTCGGGATTGCCTTTCGTCCACATCCGGGACGGCACGCCACCCGCGTGCCCGTTTTCTACGGTCCGGTGAAGGAGATCGCAGTCGCGAGCAGCGCGCTTTCAAGCCGAGGGACGTTTTATGCGCCGTCTAAAATGGTCCACGTCGTGAGTTTCCATGGCGAAGGCGAGGTCGTCGGCGGTGTCGCCCATATGAGGATGCAGGCCCAATCTGATAAGGGTCCGCATTGATTATATTGCGAAATCCGGGTCCGAGACGCTGCCATGAGAACGATCATCGCTTATATTTTTCAGCCAGTTAATCAGATTTTGGTAACGGGAGAGGCTACCGCCTTTCCGCCACGCATCTACTTGGTGAAACCGCGTGCTGACAGAGCGGCTGGACCGGTTTGAACGCGCTGATGGCAGCGAGATCGGAAGGATGGCTCTTATGGGAATCTACGAAATCGAAGGAGATCACATTGTCGCTTGGCGCGACTATTTCGACGTCAACGCGGTCTCAAAACTCGCCGCAGGATGACGCGTCGATCATTCCCTCCGCATCGCCGGAGCGGGCGCCATGCCCGCCTTCGTCGTCATCGGTGAATGCCCGCCCGACCTCGCGATATCGAAAGCGGTGCGGAGGACGCCTTCTTAGCTCATCACGAAGATGGATCATGTCGTGACACTTCCCCATGGTATCGCCGCCTTGCGAACTGAGTGACAGGCCACTCAGTTCGCAACTAGAACTTATCAAGGCAGCGATGCGGCGCCTTCGGTCAGCCGTTCAGCATCCGACCGCCATCGACAATCATTTCCGAGCCGATGGTCCACGCCGATTCATCAGAGGCGAGATAGATGACGGCCTTGGCGACCTCTTCCGGTGTGCCGAAACGACCAAGCGGGATGGACCCTGCAATGTCCTTGTTGACCTGTGCGCGATAGGCGTCCGGAGTGCCCAGCTTGTCGTAAAGCGGTGTCTCGACCGGGCCGGGGCTTACTGCATTGACGCGAATGCCGCGATCCATGAGTTCGCTGGAGAGCGTCTTGGATAGGTTGAGAAACGCCGCCTTTGTGGCGGCATAGACGGANGACCNGGCGGCGCCAACATGGGCGTTGATCGAGGTGTTGAACACCACCGAGGCCGGATTTGCGAAGACGGGCAGGAGCGCCTGCATCAGGAAATAGGGACCCTTCACATTAATGGCGAAAGACTGATCGAAGGCTTCTTCTGTCCAGGCCTCGATCGGCTGCCAGACCGAAACGCCGGCATTGAGGAAGGCCACATCCAACTGGCCGAAATGCTCCTTGGCCGAATGGGCCAGCTTCTTTTGCGCGTTCACGTCCGAGCTATTGGCCCGCAGCACTGGAACGTCCGAACCAAGTTCGGCCTTTGCTCTTTCGATAGAGTCAGGATTATTGCCAGTGACCATGACGCGCGCGCCCTCGGTCAAAAATTGTTTGGCTGTCGCCAGGCCAATGCCCGAAGTGCCACCAGTGATAAGGGCGCGTTTTCCGTTGAGGCGATTCATGTGATTCCGTTCCTTGCAATTGGCTCAATGAAGCTGGCAATTGACTTTCAACTCGCGACCGATCGGTGGATTTCCTGATGATGAGTTAAGTCACTTAGTTCCTCATACAGGGGCGCGCAGATGGATGTCAAGTTAAGTCACTTACCTTGATTTCTAGCCAGCTTGCGCCTACCTAATGGGCTTACACCCACCAAGACGGCGCAAGGGCCTAAGGAACAGCGATGGCAGGCGAGACATATCAAGATCGGGTCAAGGAGGAGAAGCGCGTCGCCTCTGTCGCAGCGGCCACCAAGCTCTTCTTCGAACAAGGTTACGGAGCAACTTCACTTCAGCAGATTGCAAAACTTGCTGACGTGTCGACCGCGACATTGTTCAAGCGCTACCCAACCAAGGCATCACTTTTTGAAGCCATCGTCGAGCAATTCTGGACATTGGAAAGCGGTTGCCACGCAGACGTTCACGTCGGCGATCCGAACGCGAGCCTTCGCAAGAT
>NZ_KI911327.1:0-41965 GCF_000513935.1 Mesorhizobium sp. WSM3626
TGAACGCCCCCACCAGGCGCTCGGCATGGACTGCCCGGCAGAGCGTTACGCACCCTCAACGCGGCCCTATGCCGGCCTGCCCGATCTCGATTATCCGTTTCACGACAAGGCCGTCACCGTCACCACCTGCGGCCGCATCTGCTATAACAGAAAGAAGATCAATCTCAGCCTCGTCTTCGCCGGCCAGACCGTCGGCATCAAACAGGTCGAGGATCACATCTGGCTGGCCAGCTTCATGGACTACGATTTGGGATATTTCGACGATGAGACATGCAGGCTCGAACCACTCCAAAACCCGTTCGGGCCAAAAGTGTTACCCATGTCTCCGGTATAAACCGTAACCTATGTGTCCAGAACGGACCTGGAAATATTGGCTCCCCGGGCCGGATTCGAACCAGCGACCAACCGGTTAACAGCCGGTTGCTCTACCACTGAGCTACCGGGGAACGGAGGCTCTTTGAGCAAGTGGCGCAGCCTATAGCAAACCCGTTTCGGCTTTGCAAAGCAGCATTTCGCATTTTGCCGAGACTTTTTCGCGCGGTGGTTTCTCGCAATCGGCTTTGCCCGCCCACATATTAGCCGTCTTGGCGACGAGCGCGGAACCGAAAGGGCGGTCGCGGCTTTCGTAAGATGGCATTATCGAGCCCCCAGACAGGCAGTTTTTCGCAATGACGGCAGCGGACGAAAACCGGATACCCGCACGAAAGATCTCGGTTTTCGGGCGCGAATTCACCATGCCGCAGTCGCGCGGTCTCAGAATCACCATCGGCGTGCTTTTGACGATTGGCGGCCTTCTCGGGTTCCTGCCGATCCTTGGCTTCTGGATGGTGCCGCTCGGACTGCTGGTACTCTCCTACGAAATCGCCATGGTCCGTCGCCACCGGCGCCGCTTGGTCGTCTGGTGGGAGCGGCGACGCCGGCCGGACTGAGCGGCCCTTGCCGGCGCATCTCGCACGGCGGTGGCCTTCGAAAGAGAATCAATCCTGGCGCCGTCTCTCCGTGCCGCCGACGGATTCCTCCGAATCGGGTTGTGTGCCTGCCTTCAAATCCTCGCTGATCTCCTTCAGGACCGCGGAAGCCGAGGCCAGACGCGCGCGATCACGCGGCGACAGCCTGCCGGTGCCTTCAATTCTCAGGCAGTCGATGGCATAGCGCACCAATTCCTCGCATCCCAGCAGCGACACGCTTTCCGTTTCGTGCGTCTCGTCCCTTGGCTTTGCCGTGGGCATGGCGCAGTCCTCCCTGTCTCTCAACGCAAGCCGGTGCGCGGCGTTTCGTTCGATCATCCGCCATGCTTAACGGATTGCTAATAGGGCGGTTGTGACGGCGATCCGACGGGGGGCGGAGCCGGCGCAGAGGAAAGCGTTCTGAATACGTCGTGGCCGCTTGACGGCATTTTCGCCGCAACCTATTGGAACCGGGTGGAACGCCGGGAGCAAAGAGGCCTCGTGGCGGAGTGGTTACGCAGAGGACTGCAAATCCTTGCACCCCGGTTCGATTCCGGGCGAGGCCTCCAATCTCAAGGCCAGGCTCCCGCGCGTCAGCGCCGGAGCCTGAGCGTCCTGTCCAATGGACCGCGATTGTGTCGCGGAAAGCGAGGCTTGGAACATGAGCGCTGATTTTTCCGAACTTCGCATAAAGATGGTCGATGGTCAGGTTCGCACCACCGACGTGACCAGCGCGCCGTTGCTCGACGCGATGCTTTCCGTGCCGCGCGAGGTTTTCGTTGGCGATCGCCAGCGGGATCTGGCCTATATCGACGAGGACATCCGCATCACCGGCAGCGCCGATGGCCCGCGCTACCTGATGGAAGCTTCGCCGCTGGCCAAGCTGATGCAACTGGCCGAGATCAGCGTGGCCGATTCGGCGCTCGATGTCGGCTGCGGCACCGGCTACGCCTCGGCGATCCTGTCGCGGCTGGCGAGATTCGTCGTGGCGCTCGAAAGCGATTCGGCCTTGGCGCAAACCGCCGCGTCGACCCTGTCCGGCCTGGGCTGCGGCAATGTGACCGTGGTTCAGGGCGCACTGGCGCAAGGCCATGCGGCAAAGGCACCTTACGATGTCATCTTCATCGGCGGCAGTGTCGGCAAAGTGCCGGCGTCGCTGCTCGACCAGCTCGCCGAGGGCGGACGCCTGGTCGCGGTCGAAGGACAGGGCAATTCCGGCGTGGCGCGGCTTTTTGTCAATGCGGGAGGGGTTGTAACCGGGAGAAGGGCATTTAATGCGGCAATTAAGCCACTACCCGGCTTCGAACGTGGGCATGCTTTCGAATTCTGAATGATTTGGCCTTGCAGCAAAGGCTTTGTCATGGTCGCTTGCATTTGAACGATCGTTGCTGATCCCAGACTGGGGGCACTTTGGGCCGAGCGACAGGGAACATGAAACACGCCACGCCGGCTGCTCCAGAAGGAGAAGCCGGCGCGGCGCGGTTCCCATGGAAAACGAATGAGGGATATACCGTGCCGTCAGTACGCAAATCACTTTTCACCGCCGTCCTTGTTTCGGCGACCGCGCTATCCCCACTGGCTGCATCGGCTGAAACCATCACCGGTGCCCTTGCAAAAGCCTATCAGTACAATTCCACACTGAATGCGTCGCGTGCCGGCGTGCGTGTGACCGACGAGAGCGTGGCCATTGCCAAATCGGGCTGGCGTCCGACAGTTACCGGATCGGCCAACATCGACTACACGAACACGCGCCGGGCAAATGACGGCGGCAATTCGAAGCTGACAAGCGGCAGCTACGGCATCCAGATCAACCAGTCGCTGTTCGACGGTTTCCAGACGAGAAACAACGTGGCGGCGGCTGAATCCCAGGTCAAGGCGTCGGTCGAAAGCCTGCGCAACACCGAGGAGAACACGCTGTTCAGCGCGGCCACCGCGTATATGGACGTGATTCGCGACCGGCAGATCGCGGTGTTGACCGAGCAGAACCTGCAGTTCCTGACAGAGCAGGCGCGCGCCGCGCGCTCGCGCTTCGACGTCGGCGAAGGTACGCGCACCGATGTCGCGCAGGCCGATGCCCAGCGCGCCTCGGCGGTGGCCTCGCTCAGTGCTGCGCGTGCGCAGGCATTGGCCAGTGCCGCGACCTATCACCAGGTTGTCGGCGACGAGCCGGGCAAGCTCAAGCCAGCCGCGCCATTGGGACGGTTGCTGCCGTCGAGCCTCGACGCCGCGATCGCGATCGGCTCGGCCGAACATCCGGCCATCCTTGCCACCCAGCATCTGGTCGACGCTGCGGCGTTCTCGGTGAAATCGTCCGAGGGCGCGCTGTTGCCGCAGCTGTCGGCCTCGGCCGGTATTTCGGAAAACTACCGCAAAGCCATCCCCGACGTGACGGGTTCCAACGGCAATTCGACCTCGGCCAATATCGGCGCAACGCTGACCATCCCGATCTATTCAGGGGGCCGGACCTCGGCGATCGTGCGGCAGAACAAGGAGTCGCTCGGGCAAGCGCGCATCCAGGTCGACGTCAGCCGTGACCAGGTGCGCCAGGCCGTCGCCACGGCATGGTCGCAATACACCGCCGCGCAGCAAAGCGTATCCGCCAACAGGCAGGTGATCGAAGCCGCACAACTGGCACTGAACGGCGTCATCGAAGAACGCAATGTCGGCCAGCGCACGACGCTCGACGTGCTCAATGCCCAGGCTACCCTCATCACCGCCAAGATCAACCAGGCCAATTCCGAACACGACGTGGTCGTGGCGAGCTATGCCATCCTCTCCGCGATCGGCCACCTGTCGGTCGACCGGCTTGCGCTGCAGGTGACGAAGTACAGGCCCGAAGAGCACTACAACGCCGTCAAGGACAAGTGGATCGGCCTGCGCACGCCGGACGGCCGCTAGGCCTTTCGTTCGCACGGCGTTTCCGGGCTGAGCGGTTCGATCGGAAACGCCTGACTGTCGTTGTCCTTCGGTGGGTTGCTGCGGGGACCGTCACATGGCTTTGGCGGAATCGCTCTAATCTGTTGAAATCCCACATGTCCCCAGATTGGGGATTCTCGTACGGCGATCCGTCGGTTACGCTGTCGTCATGATTCGAATCCGGCTGTTGCCGGAGCGGAAACCTGTAACGGGTCACAAGGGCGGCGGATGTGACGATGGCAACGGCAAGCAGCGCACAGCGCGAACCCTCCATGGAAGAGATACTGGCTTCCATCAGGAGGATCATCGAAGACAGCGACAACGGTCGTAAGCAGCCCGGCGAGGCCGATGAGTTGCAGCAGGATTTGGAGCCCGCGCCGAGTGCTGTTGCGGCCGCCGACATAGACGCGTTCCGCGCCGAACTGCGTGCCGTTCCCGAGGTCAGGAAACCGGTCGCTATGGCGGAAGCCCAGGCGCCAGCCGTACAACCGGCGATCACACGCACGGAAGCGCCGCCACGTGCCGATCCGGCTGTTGGCAGGACGCCGACGACCCTGGCCGAGGTCGGCGCCCGGGTTGCCGCCGAGCCGGTGCCCAGCCGCGACGCGCCAGCGGCTCCCGCGGAGCTTGCGGCGAGTGAAGCCATTATCGCCGATTGGCGTCGCGAGATCGCGGCGGTTGGCGAGCAAGCCAAGGCGATGCCGGACCGGAGCATCCGCAAGTCAGCGGCACGGCCGGAGGTGGCGGCGAGCGAAACGGCGGTGGACCCCGCGACCGAGCGGTCTTCGTCGAGCGATGCTCCGGGCGCGGCCCAGGCGCGCGCGGCGGCAAACGAAGCGCATGCGGTGCGTCCCGCGATTCTTTCCGAACATACCGGCCGGCAGGTTGCTGCCGCCTTCGGCGAACTGTCCGACGCCTTTGCCAGCCGCGGCAAGAAGACATTCGACGAGATGGCCGAAGAAATGCTGCGGCCGATGCTGCAGGATTGGCTGGACAACAATCTGCCGACGCTGGTCGAAAGGCTGGTGCGCGAAGAGATCGAGCGCGTGGCACGCGGGGCACAGTAGCGTCCAGACTTGCATTCCAGAAGAAACGCCGCCGTCGAGGCGGCGTTTCTCGTTGTAGCGAGGTCAACCGCTGGTCGCCGAACTGGCGAAGGCGATCAAATTGCCGTCGGGGTCGCCGACAATGAAGGTGCGGGAGCCCCAGGGCTCGGTTCGCAACGATGCCTTACGGCCGTCCGTTGAAATGAACAGGGCCGCGCCTATCTGCTTGTGATGATCCCGGGCGGCCCTCGCGGTTGACTTGACCAAGACCTTCCGATTTACACCGAACCAGCAAAATCCCGACAGCGCGGACCGTTCCCCATGCTTGAAAAGACCTACGACGCCAAGACCGTCGAGCCGAAGATCGCCAGGGTGTGGGAGGAAGCCGATGCGTTTCGGGCCGGCGCTGGGGCGGAGGAGGGGGCCGAGGCCTTCACCATCGTCATTCCGCCGCCCAATGTCACTGGCTCGCTGCATATGGGCCATGCGCTCAACAACACGCTGCAGGACATCCTGGTGCGCTTCGAGCGCATGCGTGGCAAGAACGTCCTGTGGCAGCCCGGCATGGACCATGCCGGCATCGCCACGCAGATGATGGTCGAGCGCCGGCTGATGGAAAAGCAGATCCATCGCCGCGATCTCACCCGCGAAGAATTCATCGAGAAGGTGTGGGAATGGAAGGCCGAATCGGGTGGGTTGATCTTCAACCAGCTGAAACGTCTCGGTGCCTCCGCCGACTGGTCGCGCGAACGCTTCACCATGGACGAGGGCCTGTCCAAGGCCGTGCTCGAAGTGTTCGTCACGCTCTATAAGGAAGGGCTGATCTACAAGGACAAGCGCCTTGTGAACTGGGACCCGAAACTGTTGACCGCAATCTCCGATCTCGAGGTCGAGCAGCAGGAGGTCAACGGCAATCTCTGGCATTTCCGCTATCCGATCGAAGGCGCGGCCTTCGATCCGGAAAACCCGAAAACCTTCATCATCGTGGCGACGACTCGTCCCGAGACGATGCTGGGCGACACGGCTGTCGCGGTGAATCCCGACGACGAGCGGTTCCAGCATCTCATCGGCAAGAACGTCGTCCTGCCGATCGTCGGGCGCAAGATCCCTGTCGTGGCCGACGAGTATTCCGATCCGGAAAAGGGGTCCGGAGCGGTCAAGATCACGCCGGCGCATGATTTCAACGACTTCGAGGTCGGCAAGCGCCACAAGTTGCCGGCGATCAACATCCTCACCGTCGAAGCCGCCATCAAGCTCAGGGATAATGAGGACTTCCTCGCCGGCCTCGAGGTGACGCCGGAGCGTCAGGCGGTATGGGACGAACTCGACGGCCTCGACCGTTTCGTCGCGCGCAAGAAGATCGTCGAACTGATGGAGGCCGGCGGCTTCCTCGACAAGGTCGAGCCGCATCGCCACGCGGTGCCGCATGGCGACCGCGGCGGCGTGCCGATCGAACCGTTCCTCACCGAACAGTGGTATGCCGATGCGGCCGAGCTCGCCAAGCCGGCGATTGCCTCGGTGCGCGAAGGTCGTACCAACTTCGTCCCGAAAAATTGGGAAAAAACCTATTTCGACTGGATGGAGAACATCCAGCCCTGGTGCATTTCACGCCAGTTGTGGTGGGGACATCAGATTCCGGCCTGGTATGGGCCGGACGGGCGCGTCTTCGTCGAGAAGACCGAGGAAGAGGCGCTGAGTGCGGCGATCGAATATTATTTGGCTCTGGAAGGGCCATGGAAGGCCTGGGTCGAGGACAAGCTCGAGAACTTCAAGCCGGGCGAGATACTGATCCGCGACGAGGATGTGCTCGACACCTGGTTTTCGTCGGCGTTGTGGCCGTTCTCGACGCTTGGCTGGCCGGACCAGACACCGGAACTGAAAACCTATTACCAGACCGACGTGCTGGTCACCGGCTTCGACATCATCTTCTTCTGGGTTGCCCGCATGATGATGATGGGCCTGCACTTCATGGACGAGGAACCGTTCCACACCGTCTATGTCCATGCGCTGGTGCGCGACAAGAACGGCGCCAAGATGTCGAAGTCGAAAGGCAACGTCATCGACCCGCTCGATCTCATCAACGAATATGGCGCCGACGCATTGCGCTTCACCCTGACCGTGATGGCGGCGCAGGGGCGCGACGTGAAGCTCGACCCGGCGCGTATCGCCGGCTATCGCAATTTCGGCACCAAGCTGTGGAACGCGACGCGCTTTGCCGAGATGAACGAAGTTGCGCGCAATGACGATTTCTGGCTGAACGACGCCAAGCTGGCGGTCAACCGCTGGATCCTGACCGAGTTGACGCGCGCCGCGCGCGAGATCACCGACGGCATCACCTCGTACCGCTTCAACGAGGCGGCTGGAGCGGCCTACCGCTTCGTCTGGAACCTGTTCTGCGACTGGTATCTGGAACTGCTGAAGCCGGTGTTCATGGGCACGGACGAGGCGGCCAAGGCTGAAAGCCGCGCCTGCGTCGCCTTCGTGCTCGACGAGATCTACAAGCTGCTTCATCCGATGATGCCGTTCATGACCGAAGAGTTGTGGGCGCAGACGGCGGGCGAAGGCAGGGAACGGGCCTCGCTGCTGTGCCATGCCGCATGGCCGTCACCGGATTTCGAGGACGCGGAAGCAGCCGCCGACATCAACTGGCTGGTCGATCTCGTCTCCGGCATCCGCTCGGTGCGCTCTGAGATGAACGTGCCGCCGGCGGCCATTGCGCCGCTCGTGGTGGTCGGCGCCAACGACGTGACGCGCGAACGACTGGTTCGCGAGGAGTCCGCGATCAAGCGGCTGGCGCGCGTCGGCGACATCTCGCTCGCCGATGCGGCACCCAAGGGGTCGGCGCAGATCGTGCTCAACGAGGCGACGATCTGCCTGCCGCTTGGCAGCCTGATCGACCTCACGGCGGAGGCCGTGCGGCTGCAAAAGGAACTGGTCAAGGTGACCGAGGAAATCGCGCGCCTGCACAAGAAGCTGTCGAATGAGAAATTCGTCGCCAGCGCGCCGGCCGAGATCGTCGAAGGCGAACGGGAAAAGCTCGCAGAATATCGCGACGCGCAGGACAAGCTTTCGGTGGCGCTGACCAGGGTTCGTGACGCCGGCTGAAGGGCAGATTCGGGAGATTTTAGCGCCCTCTAAAATGGGCGGTCTCGTGCCTCGAAAAACCGGCATTCCGTTGCGTTAATGTTGACGTAAACGGAAGTTTTTGCCCCATTGTTGCCATAATGTAACAATGGGGCCGCAGACCGCCTAAATCGGCCTTTTTTGAGCCTTTTCGGTCGCTTTTTCCTTTTTTTGGAGCGGTGAACCTCACCAAAGACCGTTTTTTGGGGTCGCGGCGTCCGCCTGCATTATGCCCGAAATACGTTGGGCGAACATGTACATGTACGCCCAACGTATTCGTTATTGCACCGTTAACGTGAATTGGTTCTAGCTTGATCCACTAGTTATTCGGGGAGGACATCCATGAACAATTCGCGTCTGAAAGCACTGCTGGGGGCGGGGTGCTTTTCGCTGGCTTTGATGGGCTCGGTTATTCATCCGGCGCATGCCGGCGGTCTGGAGCGCGGCGGCTACGATATTGACCTGCTGTTCGATCCGGCGCCATTCACTACGGAAGCTGAAGCGACCTATGTGATGCCAGATCGCAAGTATGAGAATGCGCGTGGTCCGGGCGGAGCAAATCTCGGCTTGGGCACCTCAGCCGATGGTGCCGAGGGTTATTGGGTTCCGCGCATTGGGGCCAAGGTCCAAGTTGTGCAAGGCGTCGATTGCATGGTCGACTATTCGCAACCCTGGGGCGCGCACACAGCGCCAGGTATATGGAACGGAGCGCTCTCCAATATCGAAACCGATATCAAGAGCGACAACTACGCAGGTACCTGCTCCTACAAGATGGATGCCGGCAAGGGCCAACTCCGCTTTATCGGCGGTTTGTTCTACCAGGATATCTCGGGCTTTAAGGAAAGCCTGGTGAATGTTTTTCCGGCACTGACGGGTCGTGTCGACCTGAAAACCAGCGGCTGGGGCTGGCGCGCGGGAATTGCTTACGAAATCCCCGACATCGCGTTGCGCGCAAGCTTGGTCTACAACTCGAAAGTCAAGCTCGACAATATCGAGGGAACACTGGATCTCACCAGTATCGGCAGGGGTATTACCCCCATCTACGGCTCAACGCAGTACATGCCTGATACCCTGGAGTTGAAACTTCAGTCAGGCATCGCGCCCGGCTGGCTCGCCTTTGGCTCGGTCAAGTGGGTCAACTGGAGCCTGCTGCAAAGCGTTCCGATCTGCCCGGTGGGTTTCCCCGCTTCGTCATGCTTCACCGGTTCGCCGGCCGCGGTGACTTCGCTCGATCTGATGTATCGTGACGGCTGGACCGTCACAGGCGGTCTGGGCCACAAGTTCAACGATCAGTGGAGTGCCGCCGGCCAGCTTTCGTGGGATCGTGGCACCTCGCATGGCTATGGCGCGCAGACTGATACATGGACGCTGGGTGGTGGCGTGGCCTATACGCCGTCGCCGAGCGTCGAAATTCGTTTGGCGGGAGCGGTCGGCGTGTTGACCAGCGGTCACTCAGGAGAATTGGCCGGTGAAAACGGCTATATTGCCGGCGAGGATGCCAGCTACGACTTCGGCAACGATCTGGTCACGGCAATTTCCGGTGGCGTAAAGATAAAGTTCTAAACTATTGAATATTATTGGAAAGGGCCGGGCGTTGCCCGGCTTTTTCATTTAAGCCGACATCACTGGTATGTCCGGTACCCAAGCGCCGTTGCATATAAGCCGCACTCTCGGCCGCCTCGCGCAATTGTGACGTTTCAGCAACACTTTCTGAACAACCCCTCCGCTAAGGGGCAGGCCGAGGAAATTGCCTATTTCCCGCCATAAACCCGGCGCACCTCGATCTTGTCCCGGGACATGCGTCAAAAGGCTCGGCGATGGGACAGGCCGCACCGCCCGCGGCAAGGATGAGAATGGACGCCAAGGTCATTTCAAAGGCTAAGCTCCCTAGCCGCCATGTGACTGTCGGTCCGGCGCGTGCGCCGCACCGGTCCTATCTCTATGCCATGGGCTTGTCGGCGGCCGAGATCGCGCAGCCGCTGGTCGGCGTCGCGTCCTGCTGGAACGAAGCAGCACCCTGCAACATCTCGCTGATGCGCCAGGCGCAGGTGGTCAAGAAGGGCGTCGCAGCCGCCAACGGCACGCCGCGCGAGTTCTGCACCATCACCGTCACCGATGGCATCGCCATGGGCCACCAGGGCATGAAGTCGTCCCTGGTGTCGCGCGAGGTCATCGCCGATTCGGTCGAGCTCACGATGCGCGGCCATTGCTACGATGCGCTGGTCGGCCTCGCCGGCTGCGACAAGTCGCTGCCCGGCATGATGATGGCTATGGTGCGGCTCAACGTGCCGTCGATCTTCATCTATGGCGGTTCGATCCTGCCCGGCAGCTATCGCGGCCGCCAGATCACGGTGCAGGATGTGTTCGAGGCGGTCGGCCAGCACTCGGTCGGCACGATCGACGATGCCGAGCTGCTTGAAATCGAGCAGGCCGCCTGTCCGTCGGCCGGTTCCTGCGGCGCCCAGTTCACCGCCAACACCATGGCCACCGTCGCGGAGGCAATTGGCCTCGCGCTGCCCTATTCCTGCGGCGCACCGGCGCCCTACGAAATGCGCGACCGTTTCAATTTCGCCTCGGGCGAAAAGATCATGGAGCTGATCGCGAAAAACATCCGCCCGCGCGACATCGTCACGCTGAAGGCGCTGGAAAACGCGGCGACCGTGGTTTCGGCCACCGGCGGCTCGACCAATGCGGCACTGCATCTGCCGGCGATCGCGCATGAGGCGGGGATCAAGTTCGACCTGTTCGACGTGGCGAAAATCTTCGAGAAGACGCCCTACATCGCCGACCTCAAGCCAGGCGGCAAATATGTCGCCAAGGACATGTTCGAGGCAGGCGGCATCCCGCTGCTGATGAAGACGCTGCTCGACCACGGCTATTTGCATGGCGATTGCCTGACGGTCACTGGCCGTACTTTGGCCGAAAATATGGAGCACGTTGCCTGGAATGAACACCAGGATGTGGTCCGCCCGGCCAACAGACCTATTACCCAAACCGGCGGTGTCGTGGGGTTGAAGGGAAACCTTGCCCCCGAAGGCGCGATCGTGAAGGTCGCGGGCATGGCGGAGTTGAAATTCTCCGGCCCGGCGCACTGCTTCGATTCGGAAGAGGAATGTTTTGAGGCAGTGACGAACCGCGCCTATCAGGAAGGCGAGGTTCTGGTCATCCGCTATGAAGGACCACGCGGCGGCCCGGGCATGCGTGAGATGCTGTCGACGACTGCGGCACTCTACGGCCAAGGCATGGGCGGCAAGGTGGCGCTGATCACCGATGGCCGCTTCTCAGGCGCGACACGCGGCTTCTGCATCGGCCATGTCGGGCCGGAAGCGGCGGTGGGCGGCCCGATCGGTCTCATCAGGGATGGCGACGTGATCACGATCGACGCGGTGAACGGCACGATCGAGGTGGCGCTGTCCGAGAGTGAGCTGGCGGCGCGAGCGAAGACATGGAAGGCGCGCACGACCGACTATCAGTCTGGCGCGATATGGAAATACGCACAGACGGTAGGGTCCGCCAGGGATGGCGCGGTCACCCATCCGGGCGGTGCGAAAGAAACACACTGCTATGCGGATATCTGAGTTGTTGAAGTCAACACCAGAGTTGTTGAGGTCATCCGTCCTTTCGGCACTGGTCGCGGTTGCGATCTTTGGCGCCGTGGGCCAGGCCATGGCCTTCGACGACAAGGTGTTCGACGACAAGACCGGCGTGAAGCCGCAGTCGAGCCCCTGGGCGGTGTTCCAGTTCGGTTTCTCCGCCTACAAGAGTGGCCACAAGGAGCAGGCCGCCGAGGCCTATAAATACGCCGCCGAAAACGGCCAGATCGGCGCCACCTGGAAGCTTGCCCGCATGTATGCCGAAGGCGACGGCGTGGCCCGCGACGATTATGAGGCGTTCAAGTTCTTCTCGGAGATCGTCGACCAGGACGTCGAGCCCGGCTCTCCGGAAGAAAGCTACGTCTCCGACGCTCTGGTGGCGCTCGGCGATTATCTGCGCACGGGCATTCCAGGCAGCCCGGTCACCGAGAACGAGGTGGCGGCGCAGGAATACTACATGCGCGCCGCCGCCAACTACCGCAATCCGAACGCTCAGTTCGAGATGGGCCAGATGTTCCTGAAGGGCGAGGGCGGCGTGAAGGCCAGCGTCAAGCAGGCCGGGCGCTGGTTCCAGCTCGCCGCCGAGAAGGGCCATGCCGGCGCACAGGCGACGCTTGGCCACCTGTTGTTCCAGAGCGGCAAGATCGTGCGCGGCCTGGCGATGATGACCGCGGCCCTCGAGCGTGCGTCGCCGGCCGATCAGCCCTGGATCCGCGGCATGCAGGAAGAGGCGTTCGCCGCAGCCGGCGAAGCCGACCGCCGCACCGCGATCTCGCTGGCGGACGATATCCTGACCAAGGGCAACAACACCGATCAGTAGGCTCTTTCTCCCGTCACCATGCGACGAGCGGAGGAGCGATCCGTGTAGTGGACGAAAAGCCAACTGCTTGGCTTTTCGAGCGACAAACGCCAGCAAGGCACTGAGGGGCAGCGTCGGCCTATCAAGGCTCGTCTCGACCTGAAGGCGAGGCAATCCAGAAGAAAATCAGTTTTCGGTCGGTTCCGTCGGCACCATGCTTGGCTCGGGTGTCGAGATCGGCGTGACGTGCACCTGCGGCGCCATGGTGTTTGAGGGGCAGCTATCGCCAACCTTGGTCCAGGATGTGTTGTTCAGCACCATGTCGCAGCGAGCCAAATGACTCTGATCGGCGACCCTCAGGCAGGCGACCTGGCCGACCGGATAGGATTTTCCATTGGCAAGACATTCCTGCGCGGCGAAGGCCGGCACGATCGCGACCGTGGCGAATGCCAAGCCGATCGGACAAAGAGCAAATCGAATGGTCATGGGAACCCCGGCCGCCATGATGATCTCCCATCATGCGTCGGAATGTGGCGAGATGAGGTCCTCCGGTATCGGCGTGCCCGGCACTAGCCCGCAGCGGCAGGCCCCAGGTCAGGCCGGCAGCAAGGCGAGGTCGATGGCAACCGGGACGTGATCGGACGGTTTTTCCCAGGCGCGCACATGCTTTTCGATCGAGGCCGATGAGAACCTGTTCGCGGCTTCCGGCGACAACAGCAGATGGTCGATGCGGATGCCGTTGTTCTTCTGCCAGGCGCCGGCCTGATAGTCCCAGAAGGTGTAGGTGTCCGAGGCATCGGTGACCGCGCGCACCGCCTCGGTGAAGCCGAGGTTCAAAAGCCGCCGGAAGGCTTGCCGCGTCTGCGGCTGGAACAGCGCGTCGCCCAGCCAGTTCTCGGGAAATCGCGCGTCGACCGGCTCGGGGATGACGTTGTAGTCCCCGGCCAGCACCAGCGACTCTTCCAGCCTCAGGCGCTCCTGCGCCCAGCGCTCCAGCCGCGCCATCCAGGACAGTTTATAGGGAAACTTCTTCTCGTCATCGATCGGGTTGCCGTTCGGCAGATAGAGCGAGGCGACGCGAAGCGCCCCCTTGTCGGTCGAGAACACGCCTTCGATGAAACGCGCCTGTTCGTCGGCATCGTCGCCCGGCAGGCCTTTGATAACCTCGTCGAAGCGCAGCTTCGACAGCAGCGCGACACCGTTGAAGCCCTTCTGGCCGTGGATTTCGACATTGTAGCCAAGCGCCTCGATCTCGGCGCGCGGGAACTGTTCGTCGACCGTCTTGATCTCCTGCAGGCAGACGATGTCGGGCGCGCTTTCGGTCAGCCAATGGGTCAGGTTGCCGATGCGGGCGCGCACGCCATTGATGTTCCAGGTGACGATTTTCATGACGGTCTCATTGTTCCTGCGGCGGAAGGCGTTCGACGAGTCCGATCGTATTGCCTGCCGGGTCCTTTATAAAGGCCATCCATTCGCTTTCCCCCGCCGGACCGAACTGCCCCTCGGTGTCGCGATGGACCAGCGTCGGCGGCGCGGTGAAGGGAATGCCGGCTGCCCTTGCCTCGGCGTGGAAGGCTTCGAGGCCAACACTATCGAGATAGATGGTGCCGGCCGGGATGCCATCGGTGAACAACAGCCTGACATCGCCGGCCATGATGAAGGCGATGCCGGGCGGATCGTAGCGGGCATGAACGCTCATGCCGAGGACATCGCGCCAAAAGGCCAACGTCGCGTCGAGGTCGCGACCGGCGGAGAGCGCAACCTGACGAACCGCGCCGGTTGCGGGCATCTCGGTCCTAGATGGAGAAGCTGGTGCCGCAGCCGCAGGAGGCGACCGCATTCGGGTTCCTGATCTGGAACGACTGGCCCATCAAATCGTCGACGAAGTCGATGACCGAACCGCCCATGTAGACCAGGGACAGATCGTCGATCAGCACCGTGGCACCGTCCTTTTCGATGGCGACGTCGTCGTCGTTGCGTGTGTCGACGAGGTCGAACTTGTAGGAAAAGCCGGAGCAGCCGCCGCCTTCGACGGAAACGCGCAGCGCTGTCTTGCCGGCTTCGGCCGAAACAATCCTGCCAATCCGCTTGGCGGCAGCCTCGGTTATCTCGACTTTCATGGCGGTCTTGGCATCCGCGCCCATAGGCGTCACCTTGCTTTCGGTTTCACATGATAGGTATGAAGCGCGACGGGGCAAGTCAACTGCGGCAGCATCAGCCATGACAAATGAGCTTGGCGACATCGGATTCGGCTATCGGCCGCGCGCGGCCTATGCCACGGATCCGGCCCGCTCGCGCGGCCGGCTGTTCGACGAGGTGGAAAGCCCGACCCGCACACCGTTCCAGCGCGACCGCGACCGGATCATCCATTCGACGGCGTTTCGGCGGCTCAAACACAAGACGCAGGTCTTCATCGCCCATGAAGGCGACCACTACCGGACAAGGCTGACCCATTCGATCGAAGTGGCGCAGATCGCGCGTGCGCTGGCGCGGGCGCTACGCGGCGACGAGGATCTCGCCGAAGCGGTGGCGCTGGTGCATGATTTCGGCCACACGCCCTTTGGCCACACAGGCGAGGACGCGCTGAACGAAAAGATGGCGGCTTGGGGCGGCTTCGACCACAACGCACAATCGCTGCGCATCGTGACCAGGCTGGAGGCTCGCTACGCCGAATTCGATGGGCTCAATCTGAGCTGGGAAACGCTGGAAGGTCTGGTCAAGCACAATGGTCCGCTCACCGACAGCAGCGGCCAAGGCCTGAAAGGGCCGGTACCGCAGGCGATCCGCGATTACTCGCAATTGCAGGATCTCGAACTTGACCGGTTCGCCGGCATCGAGGCGCAGTGCGCGGCGATTGCCGACGACATCGCCTACAACACGCATGATATCGACGATGGGCTGCGGTCAGGGCTGTTGACGCTGGACATGCTGAAGGGCGTTTCGCTGCCCGGAACGATCCTGACGAGTGTGCGTGAGCGCTATCCCAGGCTTGATGACGTGCGCACCGGTCACGAATTGATGCGGCGGCAGATCACGGCCATGGTCGAGGATGTGATCAAGTCGACGACCGCCAATCTGGAGCGGATCAGGCCGCCGAGTGCCGACGCGGTGAGGGCGGCGGGCGAGACGATGGTGACCTTTTCGGCCGAGATGGCGGAAGCCGAGAAGGAACTGAAGGCCTTCCTTTACAAGCACCTCTACCGGCACGAGGAGGTCATGCGGGTGCGCGCGGACGCCGAGCAGATCGTCAGGGACCTGTTCGATGTCTATTTTGCCGATCCGCGCGCCATGCCGGACGGCTGGCGCGAAGGGCTGGACCACGCGCAGGATCGCATCAAGGCGCGCAGCGTCGCCGATTTCCTGGCCGGCATGACCGACACCTACGCGCTCAAGGAACACAGGCGTTTGTTTGACCGCACCCCGGATTTGAGCTAGGGCGGGCTCGATTTGCCGGCCAAAGGGCCGGATTCGTCACAAAGCCGCCAGAGCATACACCATGAACATCTTCGCCGATTTCACCGCGCGAGTCGTAAAAGCTGTCGAAGCGCTTGACCTGAAAGACAAGGACGGCGTTTCGCCTGATCTGTCGCGTATCGCCGTCGAGCCGCCGCGCGACGCCACACACGGCGATCTCGCGACCAATGCGGCAATGGTGCTGGCCAAGCCGACCGGACAAAACCCGCGCGCGCTGGCCGAGAAGCTGGCGGAAGCGCTACGGGCCGACAGGGACGTCGCCGCCGCCGAGGTCGCCGGTCCGGGTTTCGTCAATCTGCGGCTCAAGGACGGTTTCTGGCAGGCGCATCTGTCGGCGCTTCTGGGCGAGGGGCGCAATTATGGCCGTTCGACGATCGGCGCCGGCCACAAAACCAACGTCGAATATGTCTCGGCCAACCCGACCGGGCCGATGCATGTCGGCCATTGCCGGGGTGCCGTCGTCGGTGATGCGCTCGCCAACCTGATGGCGTTCGCCGGCTACGACGTGACCAAGGAATATGTCATCAACGACGCCGGTGGGCAGATCGACGTGCTCGGCCGCTCGGTCATACTGCGCTACCGCGAGGCGCTCGGTGACGACATCGGCGAGATACCACCAGGGCTTTATCCGGGCGACTATCTCGTCCCTCTTGGCCAGGCGCTAGCCAAGGAATTTGGCCGGGGCCTGCTGCAGATGCCGGACGAGGAGGCGCTGGCCATCGTCAAGGATCGCGCCATCGATGCTATGATGGCGATGATCCGCGAGGACCTTGCGCTGCTCAACGTCCACCACGACGTGTTTTTCTCCGAACGCACGCTGCATGCGGACAATGCCCGGAAGATCCGCTCTGCGATCAACGACCTGACGCTGAAGGGCCATATCTACAAGGGCAAGCTGCCGCCGCCCAAGGGCGAGAAGCCGGACGACTGGGAAGATCGCGAACAGACGCTGTTCCGCTCGACCGCCGTCGGCGACGACATGGACCGGGCGCTGGTCAAGTCCGATGGCTCGTTCACCTATTTCGCCGCCGATGTGGCGTATCTGAAGGACAAGGTCGATCGCGGCTTCGTCGACCTGATCTATGTTCTCGGTGCCGACCATGGCGGCTACGTCAAGCGCCTGGAAGCCTTGGCGCGCGCGATTGCCGGCGACGACGTCAAGCTCACCGTCCTCTTGTGCAATCTGGTCAAGCTGTTTCGCGATGGCGAGCCGGTGCGTATGTCGAAGCGGTCCGGCGACTTCGTGACGCTGCGCGAGGTGGTGGAGGAAGTCGGACGCGATCCGATCCGCTTCATGATGCTCTATCGCAAGAACGATGCGCCGCTCGATTTCGACTTCGCCAAGGTGACCGAGCAGTCCAAGGACAATCCGGTGTTCTACGTGCAGTATGCCTCGGCGCGCTGCCATTCGGTGTTCCGGCAAGCGAGCGAACAGTTGGGGGAGGCGAATTTCGATCGCAACGGCCTGGCGGCCGCGGCAACGTCGCTGACCGACGAAGGTGAAATCGGCCTGATCCGAAAACTCGCTGAATATCCGCGTCTGATCGAGTCCGCCGCTCTTGCGCTCGAGCCGCATCGGCTGGCATTTTATCTCTATGATCTGGCTTCCAGTTTCCATGGACATTGGAACCGTGGCACGGATAATCCGGACTTACGTTTTGTTAAGGTTAACGACCGACAATTGACGCATGCCAGACTAGGGCTGGTGCAGGCTGTTTCGGATGTTCTCACGTCCGGCCTGACGTTGATCGGAGCCGCCGCGCCCACCGAAATGCGTTAGGTTTGACTAAAAAACCTGTCACCTTTTGCCCACATTGCGCTGGTAAGGGCCAACCCTGCGCGACGTCCAAGGCGTCCGAATGAGTGCGAGTTCGGGAACAATAATGGCAGACAGAACCCAGCTGAGAGTAGCCGACAACAACGATATCGGCGAGGATGATCCGTTCGCGGAACTGACCAGGATCATGGGATTCGACCCGCGCCAGCCGGTCAAGCCGGCCGAGCCGAAAGCCGCTGTCACCGATGGGGCCGCGGGAGAGGGCGATTTCGACATCGATCTCGAGAAGGAACTGATGGGCGAGTTCGACGCTGTCGATAGCGTTGCTGCTCCAGTTGTCGAAGCTCGTGAGCCGGCATTCGAGCCGATGACCGTCGATGTGGCGGACGACGATCTTGCGCTGTCGCTCGATGACGATTTCCACCTGGACATGGCTGAAGTCGATGACCAGACGGTCGCCGCAAGCCATGCGAACCCTGGCGCCTCGGAAGCCGTGCTGTCCGTCGAGCCTGCCTTTGACGCCGATTTCGACAGTGCCGTCGCCAGTTCTCTCGAAGACGTTTCGCCCTTCGATGACGATCTGCCAATGGACGACGAGCTTGCCGCCTCCCTCGACCAGGATTTCCATATCGAGGACGAGGCAGCCGAGACCCGGTATGCCGTTGAATCGCCGGTTGCCGAAGTGCCGGTGGCCGTCGAGCCGGCCTCCAATCATGAATTCGACGATGCGGTCGCGATCTCGCTCGAAGACAAGCTGGTGCTCGACGACCATCCGGCGGATCAGCGCCAAGAGGCTGCTGTCGAATATCCAGAACCTGTACTGGCCACCGCGAGTGAGACCCAGGCGATCTCCGAAGAGGATTTCGTGGGTCACTTCGACGACGCCCTGGCAGATGTCGACGTGGATCTTGACGTTCAGGCGGATGAGCCAGAGGCTTTTGACGACACGCAAGCGCACCAGTTGCTTGCCGATGCCGTCGACACGACCGACGAGGTTCCAGGTGTTGAAGCCATTTCGGACCATTCTTTCGACCTGAATTTGGACGAGGCGGTTGCCCAGCCTGGCGAAGAGCCCGTCGCTGAAATCGCCGCGGCTCCGGCGCAGTCGGCGCCCGTGGCAACCATTGCGCCGCCAGTGCAAGCCCCCATCGCGGACGAACGAAGCCTCGAAGACGAGTTGAACGCGCTTCTTGGCGCCATGACCGCGCGCACGCCGCCAGCGGCCAAGGAGCCGGTCATGGCTCAGCCTGTCGTGAACCAGCCGGCCGCGATACCCGTTCAGCCGCCTCTCGGCGTGACAGCAAAGGACGCGGAGGAACCCGCCGATCTTGTTGGTGATCTCGACTGGGATCTCGATGAGGCAGTATCCGAGGATGTGCATCACGCCGGATCCGCCCAGGCCGCCGGCGCCAACCTCGACGACCTGTTGCTCGATGAACTTCAGGACCAGGATTTCGGTTCGGATGGCGCTGAACAGGGCGATGTCGATCTCGACAATGATGCCTTGGACGCCGCCCTGGCCAAAAGCATCGATTCGCATGACGAAACAGCGTCCCGGCGGGATCAAGCCGATTCGCTCGATTGGCTGGCGGATCGCTCCGCACAGTCGGAGCCGGCCCGTTCCTGGAGCCGCGTGACACCGGTCCCCCAACAGCCGGCATTTGCCGCGCAGCCTGTCGCCTCGACGGCGGCCAGGACGGCAGCGCCGGAAGTGGCCACGGTGCCTTCCTACCGTTCGGCCGAGCCGGTTGCAGCTGCTCCCTATATGGCTCCGGTGTCGGCACCGCAGGCGCCGCAGTCCTCGAGCTATGAAAAGATGCCCGATGTCGAGACGGTCGATGTGCCGGAGCGTGTCGTGGCGCTGGCTGACGATCTCGACATTCCAGAGTTGCATTTCGAGGAAGATCAGCCGGCAGCGTCGGGTTATGACGATCTCGACGCCGAATTCGCCAGCCTTCTGACTGAGATGAATTCCGTGGAGGTCGCGCCTGCCGACGCCAGCGCCGCTGCTTATGCCGACGAATCCTACAATGCCGGGTACAATCCGGGATATGACAAGGTCAATCTGGGATATGGCGCAGCCAATCCGGGATATGACGGGGTCAATCCGGGATATGACAGCGTCAATCCGGGATACGACACGGTCAATCCCAGATATGGCGCGGCCAATCCGGGATATGGCGCGGCCAATCCGAGATCCGAAGAGCCCAGGCAAGCTTATCAACCGGAAGCGCGGACCTATGCGGCACGGCCGGCGAAAATGGCTGGCCGCGCGTCGGCGGTTTCGGCCTATGCCGATGCCGCCGAAGGCTTCGACCTCGACAATCTGCCCGGCAGCCAGCCGGTCTCGCAGGCGGACGATTTTACCGTCGATGAACTCGACTACGATCCCGAACTGGACGAAGCGATGTCGGTTCCAGGCCTCGGCCAGCGGGAAGCCGCCAGGTCGTCGGGCCGGCGCGGCCTGTTCATTGCCGCGATTGTCGGTGCCGTCGCGGTCGCTGGGGGTCTTGGCGCCTTCGCGCTCTCTTTGGGCGGCAAGGGCGGCAGCGAAGCTCCGGTGATCGTCAAGGCCGACAATTCGCCGATCAAGATCAAGCCGGAAAACCCGGGCGGCACCGTGGTGCCAAACCAGGACAACAAGGTCTATGACGCGGTGGTCAAGGGTGCGAAGCCCGCCGAGCCGGTCCAGCAGAAGCTTGTCACCAACGTCGAGGAACCGGTGAACGTGCAGGCGAAGGACGCGGCCCGCGCCGTCGATCTTTCTCCCGATCAGAACGCTGCCGCCGGCACGGATGGCGGCGGCGACGTTTCGACCGCTGGCGCGGCCCCGGCCGACAACGCGGCGCCCGCGCCGAAGTCGGAGGATCGCATCGCCCAGGTCCTGCAGGACGCCGACAAGGGCACCAACAATAATGTCGTTGCCGTTGCGCCGCGCAAGGTCAGGACCATGGTGGTCAAATCCGACGGCTCACTGGTGGCGCGCGAGGACCCGGCACCGGCGGCACCTCAGGTGGCCGCGGCGGAGCCGACCGATCCGGCGCCACAGCATGTGGCGCCTGCCGGTCAGGCTGAGGCCGACCAGACTGGCACCGACCAGACTGGCACTGACCAGACTGGCACTAACCAGACTGGTACCGATCAGACCGGCACCGTGGCGCCCGCCGCCGCGCAGGCCGACGATGCGCCGGCTCTGAAGCCCGCCGCCAAGCCTGCCAAGGCTGAAGCCAAGGCGCAGTCGGCCAACACGCCAGCCAAGGTTGCGATTGCGCCGCAGCGTCCGTCCGACCAGCCGGTCGACGTGGTCGGTGAGGTCAAGCCCGATCAGGTCGCTTCCATCGATCCGGCCTCGACCGCGACCGGCAGCGGTTCGTGGTCGATACAGATCGCTTCGCAGCCGACGGTGGACAGCGCCCAGTCGACCTACCAGGATCTGCAGCGCCGCTATGGCAGCGTGCTTTCCGGCCGCACGGCCAACATCGTTAAGGCCGAGATTGCCGGCAAGGGCACGTTCTACCGCGTCCGCGTTCCGGCCCAGTCGCGCAACGATGCCATCAATTTGTGCACCAGCTACAAGGCTGCGGGCGGCAACTGCTTCGTCTCGCGCTAGACCTCGATCCATCCCTTCAAAGCCGGCGCGGCCCAAGGCCACGCCGGCTTTTTCATATGGCGATATTCATATGCCTGACTTTTTCATGTGGAAGCATGTCTTGCAGTCCGCCGCATGCGGTCAGGCATGATTCCCTTTGATCGCGCGAAGCCCTAGACTCCTGAAATGACCGAATCAAAATCCATGATCCTCGGCTGTGCCGGGAAATCGCTCACCCGCGAAGAAATCAATTTCTATCGCAACGAATGCCCGTGGGCCTTCATCCTGTTTGCGCGCAACATCGGCGAGGCCGAGCAGATCCGCGATCTGGTCGCCGAGATGCGCGACTGTATCGGACGCCCCGACGCGCTGGTGTTCATCGACCAGGAAGGCGGCAGGGTACAACGCCTGCGGCCGCCGCTGGCGCCGAATTACCCGGCCGGCGGCGCCCTTGGGGCGCTGTGGCGCGATGACCACGACGCCGGTGCCCGCGCCGCCTGGCTGATGGCGCGGCTGCATGCCTTCGACCTGCTGCGCTACGGCATATCGGCGGATTGCCTGCCGGTGCTCGACGTGCCGATCGAAGGGGCCAGCGATGTCATCGGTGCGCGCGCCTACGGCAAGGATCCGCGTCCGGTCATCGAACTCGGCCGCGCCGCAGCCGAGGGCCTGATGTCGGGTGGCGTGCTGCCTGTGATGAAGCATATTCCGGGGCACGGCCGGGCCTTTGCCGACACGCATTTCGAACTGCCTGTCGTCGACGCCTCGCTCAGCGATCTGCAGCGGCACGACTTTGCTCCGTTCCGCGAGCTCAACCATCTGCCGATGGCAATGACCGCGCATGTCGTCTACAGCGCGATCGACCCCAAGAACCCGGCGACGACTTCCGGCAAGGTCATCGACGAGATCATTCGACGCGAGATCGGCTTCGATGGACTGCTGATGAGCGACGACACATCGATGAAGGCACTTTCTGGGGATTTCCCGACAAAGGCGGCCTCGATCCTTGCGGCGGGCTGCGATCTGGTCCTTCACTGCAACGGTGTTTTTGAGGAGATGGCTGGCATCGCATCGCGCACCACGGGGCTTGAAGGCAAGTCGCTGGAGCGCGCCAAGCGGGCGATGACCTATATAAGCAAGCGCGACGCGGCCGAAGAAACCGAGATCCGTGCCGAATTCGCCACCTATTTCGACGCGGTGGCCTAGCAAGAGGACGTGACAGGCAGTGGCGGAAGCATTGGAAAGCAAGGCCGCGAAGGCTGCACCGATGGACCGCCTGTGGGCCGAGAACGATGAGTCACGGCTGACGGGCGACCCGTCGCTGGTCGTCGACGTGGCCGGCTTCGAAGGCCCGCTGGATCTTCTCTTGCATCTTGCCCGTACCCAGAAGGTCGACCTGGCGCGCATTTCCATCCTGGCGCTGGTCGAGCAATATTTGACCTTTGTCGAGACGGCGCGGGCGCTGCGGCTCGAACTTGCCGCCGACTATCTGGTGATGGCGGCATGGCTGGCGTTCCTCAAATCAAAGCTCCTGATCCCAAAGCAGCCGGGCGAAGAGGGCGAAAGCGGCGAGGAACTGGCGGCGGTGCTGCAATTCCGGCTAAAGCGGCTCGAAGCCATGCGCGACGCGTCGGCGCGGCTGGTCAACCGCAACCGGCTCGGCCGCGACGTGTTCGCGCGCGGCATGCCGGAAATGGTCATCATCGAGAAGCGCAACATTTATTCGGCTTCGCTCTACGATCTCTTGACCGCCTATGCCCAGCAGCGGCAGAAGCAGGCGATCACCAATGTGACGATCGCCAGGCGCGGCGTCTGGTCACTCAAGGATGCTCGCGACATCCTGACCCGGCTGATCGGCTCGTTGCGCGACTGGACGACGCTCAACAGCTTCCTCATCCAATATCTGACCAGCCCGCAAGAGCGGCGCACCGCGATCGCCAGTTCGTTCGCGGCCACACTGGAACTGGTGCGCGAGCGCAAGATGGATATGCGGCAGGACGAGGTGTTCGCACCGATCTATCTGCGCGACCACCGCGCACAGACAATCAAGGCAGTCGAGGTGGCATCATGAGCGAACGCGCCAACGCTTCGGTTATTCCTTTCAAGATGGACGATGAGCCGGAAGAGGGTGAGATCGACCAGGCTTCGGTACAGAATCCGGCCGAGCGGCTGCATATGGCGGAAGCCGTGCGCATGGCCGAGGCGATCGTGTTCGCCAGCGCCGAGCCCGTCAGCGAAAAGCAGCTCGCCGCACGGCTTCCCGATGGCATCAACGTCGCCCTCGCCATGACAGAGCTGCAGCAGATCTACGCCCGGCGCGGCGTCAATCTGGTGCGGGTCGGCGACGCCTGGGCGTTCCGCACCGCCGGCGACCTGGCCTTCCTGATGAGCCGCGATACGGTGCAGCAGCGAAAACTGTCGCGGGCGGCGCTCGAGGTGCTGGCGATCATTGCCTATCACCAGCCGGTGACGCGCGCCGAGATCGAGGACATCAGAGGCGTCGAGACCTCGAAGGGGACGCTGGATACGCTGCTCGAGACGGAATGGGTGCGCATGCGCGGCCGGCGCAAAACGCCCGGCCGTCCCGTTACCTATGGCACCACCGAAACCTTCCTCGACCATTTCGCGCTCGAGGAGATCCGCGATCTTCCAGGTATGGAGGAACTGAAGGGTGCCGGTCTGCTCTCAGGCCGCATGCCATCGAACTTCTCCATACCGCAGCCGCCCGCCGATCCCGACGTGCTGACCGAGGACGAGGATCCGTTGACCGACATCGATCTCGAGGAGCTCGGTCTGCTGACGCCGCGCGTCACGGAAGATTGACCACGAGCGCCTATCAAAAGCCGCTTTACGCCTTTACATGCGCCGTTTGGTAGCGGGCCGCTTCGCTGAAAATGCGTGACATCCGACACCCTTTCATAAACTCTGTCGCGGTTGTGTTTGAATCCCAACGCGAAAACGCATAGATCATCGCCAGGGAAACCATTCGAGAGAGATTTGCTATGGGTTCATTTTCGATTTGGCACTGGATGATCGTGCTGGTCATCGTGCTTCTGGTGTTCGGCCGCGGCAAGATCCCCGAGCTGATGGGCGACATGGCCAAGGGCATCAAGAGCTTCAAGAAGGGCATGGCCGACGACGACGTCGCCGACGATAAGCGCACCGTCGAACACCGTGCCGATGAGACCGTTTCGGCCGCGAAGGAAAAGGCCAGCAAGAGCTGAGCCAAAGAGTTCTAGTCGGAACAGATTGCCATGTTTGAAGTCGGCTGGACCGAAATGCTGGTGATCGCGATCGTCATGATCGTGGTCGTCGGGCCAAAGGATTTGCCCAACATGCTGCGCACCTTTGGCCGCACGGCGGCGAAGCTGCGCGCCATGGCGGGCGACTTCCAGAAGCAGTTCAACGAGGCGTTGAAGGAAGCCGAGCTCGACGACGTCAAGAAGTCGGTCGACGAGCTCAGGGGCCTGAGCCCGGTTGCCGAGATCAAGAAGCAGCTCAATCCGTTCGAGCAGGCTGCGGCCGATGTGCGCGCCGGCGTCGACGCCGTGATGAAGCCGAAACCAGCCGCCGATCCGTCGGCCCCCGCCGCTTCGACGCCACAGGCGGCCGAGCCGTTGAAGAACGGTGCAACGACCATGCCTGGCGTCAACGGGCCTGAAGCCACGACACCAGCCCCGATTTTCCCGGCGATGACCGATGAATCGGTGGTGGCGGCATCCACGGAACCTGCCATTGCGCCGAAGGCAGCTAAGAAAACCGCGAAGACGGCACCGGCTGCGAAGGCGCCGTCCAAGACCTCGACGTCCGCGAAGACCGTGACGGCAAAAGCCGCGCCCGCGCCCAAGGCATCGACCAAGGCCGCGACAGCGGCAACGCCTGCAGCCGCGGCCGTGACGAAGCCTGCCGCCGCCAAGTCGACCGCCGCCAAGGCTGGGACGAAAGCCGAACCGAAGCCTGCTCCGGCGAAGAAGCAGGCGACCAAAAAGACGGCTGGAGCCGCCAAGTGAGCGTTTCGGACAAGGAAAAGGACGAGATCGAAAAATCGTCGGCGCCGCTGATGGAGCACCTGATCGAGTTGCGCAGGCGGTTGATCTGGTCGCTCGGTGGCTTCTTCGTAGCCTTCCTGGTCTGCTTCTTCTTCGCCAAGAGGCTGTTCAACATTTTGGTCGTCCCCTTCAAATGGGCGACGAAATGGGCGGGGCTCGACCCGCACAAGGTCGAGCTGATCTACACCGCGCCGCAAGAGTTCTTCTTCACCCAGGTCAAGCTCGCCATGTTCGGCGGCATGGTCATCGCCTTCCCGTTGATCGCCACGCAAATATACAAATTCATCGCGCCCGGCCTCTACAAGAACGAGCGCAATGCCTTCCTGCCGTTCCTGATCGCATCGCCCATCCTGTTCCTGATGGGCGCCTCGCTGGTCTATTTCTTCTTCACGCCGATGGTGATGTGGTTCTTCCTCGCCATGCAGCAGGTCGGCACGGACGACCAGGTACAGATTTCCCTGCTGCCGAAAGTGTCGGAATACCTCAGCCTCATCATGACGCTGATCTTCTCCTTCGGCCTGGTGTTCCAGCTGCCGGTGGTGACCAGCCTGATGACGCGTGTCGGCATGCTGTCGTCCAAAGCGTTGGCGGAAAAGCGCAAATGGGCGATCGTCATCGCCTTCATCGTGGCCGCGGTGCTGACACCTCCAGATCCGATGAGCCAGATCGGTCTGGCCATTCCGACCATCCTTCTCTACGAGGTCTCCATCTGGGCCGCGCGATGGATCGAGCGGGATCAGGAAAAACAGCGGCTTGCGCGCGAGAAGCAGGAAGCCGGCGAGACCGTGGCGGACAAGGCGCCGGACGAGCCGCCAGCGCCAGCTGCTTCGTAGGACAACAGGGCCGGGCCAGCGTCGGAAAACAGCAATTAGCCCATCTTGCATCGATCAAGGATGCGGTTTACCCCCTCTGACTGAAACGCATCGCCATAAAGGCGGTGCGTTTCAGTTTTTGTTTTGAGCATGTCGTTGTCCCAAAACCGCTGCGCACTTTTGGGCGACATGCTACCCGAGGAGCGTTCACACCATGCTTGACATCAAATGGATTCGCGACAACCCGAAGGCCCTTGTCGAGGCGCTCATCAGGCGCTCGTGGCCGTCGGCTGAGGCGCAGTCCACGGTGGATGATCTGATCACCCGGGATGAGGCGCGGCGCGAGCATGTCACCGAACTGCAGACCAAGCAGGAGCGCCGCAACGCCGCCTCGAAGGAGATCGGCAACGCCATGCGTTCGGGCGATGCCGCCCTTGCCGAAAAACTGAAAGCCGAAGTCGGTGAGATCAAGGCTTTCATCCAGAACGGCGAGGCGCGCGAGCGCGAGCTCGACAAGGCGCTGAACGACGCGCTGGCGGTGCTGCCCAATGTGCCGTTCGACGACGTGCCGGTCGGCAAGGACGAGCACGACAATGTCGTCAAGCGCACCGTTGGTGAAGTGCCGACGCGTCCGAACTGGGTGAAGGAGCATTTCGAGATCGGCGAAGCGCTCGGCATGATGGATTTCGAGCGCGCGGCAAAGCTGTCGGGCTCGCGCTTCACCGTGCTCAAGAGCGGCCTGGCGCGGATGGAACGCGCGATCGGCCAATTCATGCTCGACCTGCACACGACCGAGCACGGCTATGAGGAGATCATTCCGCCGCTGATGGTGAAGGACGACGTTCTGTTCGGCACCAACCAGTTGCCAAAATTCGAGGAGGATCTGTTCTTCACGCCACACGGGGAGGGCAGGCTTGGACTGATCCCAACCGCCGAAGTGCCACTCACCAATCTCGTGCGCGAGGAAATCACTTCGCATGAAAAGCTGCCGCTGCGCTACACCGCGCTTACGCCCTGCTTCCGTTCGGAGGCAGGCTCGGCCGGCCGCGACACGCGGGGAATGCTGCGTCAGCATCAGTTCTACAAGGTCGAACTCGTGTCGATCACCGACCAGGAGTCTTCGCTGGCCGAGCATGAGCGGATGACACAATGCGCCGAGGAAGTCTTGAAGCGGCTCGGCCTGCCGTTCCGCACCATGGTGCTGTGCACCGGCGACATGGGCTTTGGCGCCCGCAAGACTTATGACATCGAAGTCTGGCTGCCCGGCCAGAACGCCTATCGCGAAATCTCGTCCTGCTCGGTCTGCGGCGATTTCCAGGCGCGCCGCATGGACGCCCGCTACAAGGACAAGGACGGCAAGGGCAACCGCTTCGTCCATACGCTCAACGGTTCGGGCACCGCCGTCGGCCGCGCCCTTATTGCTGTCATCGAAAACTACCAGAATGAGGATGGCAGCGTAACCATTCCTGAAGTGCTGCGGCCTTACATGGGCGGCCTGGGAAAGATCGAATCGAAATAATGCGCATTCTTCTGACCAATGACGACGGCATTCATGCCGAGGGCCTGGCGTCGCTCGAGCGCGTCGCCCGCACACTGTCCGACGATGTTTGGGTGGTGGCGCCGGAGCAGGACCAGTCGGGTTATGCCCATTCGCTGTCGATCTCGGAGCCGCTGCGGTTGCGAAAAATCAGCGAGAAGCATTTTGCCGTGCGCGGCACGCCGACCGATTGCGTCATCATGGGCGTCAGGAAGATCCTGCCCGGCGCCCCCGACCTGATCCTGTCCGGCATCAATTCGGGTGCCAACATCGCCGATGACGTGACCTATTCGGGCACCGTCGCCGGCGCCATGGAAGGCGCGCTGCTCGGCATCAGGTCGATCGCTCTCAGCCAGGGCTACAGCTATGTCGGCGAGGACCGTGTCGTCCCTTACGAGACGACCGAAGCGTTGGCGCCGGCGCTGCTGAAGAAGCTCGTCGCGGCGCCGCTGCCCGACGGCGTCCTGCTCAACGTCAATTTCCCCAACTGCCTTCCCGAGGAGGTGGCCGGCACTGTTGTCACCACGCAGGGCAAGCTGGTCCACAGCCTGTGGGTCGACGAGCGCCGCGACGGCCGTGGCCTGCCTTATTACTGGCTGCGCTTCGGCCGCGAGCCGGTCGAAGGCAAGCAGGGAACCGATCTCTTTGCCCTGCGCAACCGGCTGGTGTCTGTGACGCCGTTGCAGCTTGACCTCACCGCGCACGAGATCCGTGACCAATTGAGCAAGGCGCTTGCATGAACCAAGGCTTTCCAATCGACGATCGCGAAGGATTTGCCGCTTTCCTGCTGCGCCTGCGCGGCAGGGGCACGGTGCCGAAGGCGCTGATCGCGGCTTTCGAGGCGACACCCCGGCGCGGCTTCCTGGCGGCGCAGTTCCACCTGATCGCCTGGTCGGATCGCATGCTGCCGATCGAATGCGGCGAGGCGATCGAAGGGGCTGACATGCAGGCGGCGGTGATCGCCGCACTCGCTATCGAAACGGGAAACCGCGTGCTCGAGATCGGCACCGGCTCTGGCTACACTTCGGCTGTCATGTCGCGGCTGGCGGCGCGCGTCGTGACCGTCGATCGCTACAAGACGCTGGTCGAGCAAGCCCGGCAGCGATTCGAGGCGCTCGGCATCGGCAATGCCATCGTGCGCCAGGCCGATGGTTCCAACGGATTGCCCAATGAGGGGCCGTTTGACCGCATCGTGGCCTGGGCGGCGTTCGACAGCCTGCCGCGCTTCCTGCTCGACCAGTTGTCGAGCGGCGGCATCGTGATCGCGCCGATCGGGCCGGAGGAGGGCGAGCAGGTGCTGGCCAAGCTCACCAAGGTCGGCAGCCGTTTCGAACGCGAGGATATCGGTATGGTGCGGCTGCAACCAATTCTGCGCAGCCTGGCAGCGGTTATCTAGTTTCAGGCCGGCTGCCAGATCTCTTTCGGGCCCGGCTATCGGCATCGCCGACCATCCTCAAATGTTTTAAGAAAATTTTCGTCAGATTCTAATGGGTTAACCGCCCAGTAACATTAACGCGCTTTAATCCTGTCCAGTTGGTGCAGAGTTTGTGCGGGTTAGTGCGATGCAACTCAATATTTTGACGGCAAATAGTCGCAATCTGGCGCGGGGCTGCGCTGTTCTCATGATTGCGGGCGCGGTGGCCGGGTGCAGTTCCCAGGCTTCGCGGTTCAACAGTGTCGATGACGTCTTCACCTCCTCGACAAACAATCAGCGCGCCATCATCAACAAGCAGGATGCGGTGCAGCCCTATCCGGGCGATGTGTCGGCCGCTCCGCTCGACGGCAGCCATACGCAGTCGGTCAGTCGCTCCAGTCTCGAACCGGTTTCCAGCCGGCCATTGCCGCCGCCGGCTTCCGCACAGGCGCAGCCGGCTCCAGCGCTGGCACCTGCCGCCAATCCGGTGCGTGTCGCATCGGCGCCGGCCCTGGTTCGGCCCGCTCCTCATGTCGACAGGACGACGACCGGTGCTGTCGCGCCGGCCGCCAAGCCTTTCAAGAATGCCCAGCCCGACGAACCGAAGATGGCCCAGGCAGGCACACCGCACGCGACAGAAATCGTCGTCAGGGACGGCGAGACCATTTCTGGCCTGGCGGCGCATTACAAGGTGCCGGCCGATGTCATCATGAAGGTGAACGGCCTGAGCCCGACCAAGGGGCTGAAGACCGGCCAGAAGATCGTCATCCCGGCCTATGGCTATTCAAGCAAGGGCGAGCCGAAGGTTGCCGACGCAAAGCCGGCGAAAGACGGCAAGCACGATCTGCCGGCCACCGCGCCGGACAAGGTCGCCGTGCTGCCGCAGCAGCCGAAGCTCAAGGAGGGTAAGTCCGCGGCTCAGGTCGACGCGTCGGCCGCCGCGAGCCAGCCCAAGGAGCCCAAGCCGGCGCAGCTGGCCAAGGCAACCGGCGCCGCGGGCACCTATACGGTCCAGTCGGGAGACACGATGTCCTCGATCGCCAGGAAGACCGGCGTCGGGGTCGTCGCGCTGAAGCAGGCCAATGGCATGAAGGATGGCTTGCTCAAGATCGGCCAGACCCTGAAGGTGCCGGCGGGCGGAACAGCGACAGTAGCCAGCGCCAAGCCGGCCAAGGTCGATCCGGTGACCACGGCAACCACGCAAGCTCCGGCAAAGACCACGCCGTCGGAAACGCTGGCATCCTACACGCCGCCGAAGAAGGACGCGAAGGTCATCCAGCAGGCCGAGGACGACGACGCGGTGGCGCCGGGTGCCACTGGGATCGGCAAGATGCGCTGGCCGGTTCGCGGCCGGGTGATTTCTGGTTTCGGATCCGGCAAGGACGGCGTCGACATCGCCGTGCCAGCAGGAACGCCGGTCAAGGCGGCCGAGAACGGCGTCGTCATCTATGCCGGCGACGGGCTGAAGGAATTCGGCAACACCGTGCTGGTGCGTCACGAGAATGGTCTGGTCACCGTCTATGGCCATGCCAGCTCGATCGAGGTGCAGCGCGGCCAGAAGGTCAAGCGCGGCCAGGAAATCGCACTCTCGGGCATGAGCGGCACGACGGACTCGCCGAAGCTGCACTTCGAAGTGCGCAAGAACTCGGCTCCGGTCGATCCGTCAGGCTATCTCGAATAGAATAAAAAAAGCGATTTGCGGGCCGTCTGACCTCCAGTCCGGCCCGCCGGCTCAGGCCCGCCCCGAAAGGAGCGGGCTTTTTCAGTTTTGTCGGATGCCTGCTTCTCAAGGCTCAAAGATGATCGCGTAGCGTGTCGGCTATCATGACCTCAAGGCTGCTGGCCTTGATACCGAGAAGCATCTCGGCGTCGGAAGAATCGACCAGCAAGGGGTTCTCGAAAAGATAGCTCATCTCGATGAGTTCATGCATGCCCAATGCCTCCATCTCGGCAGTGGAATAGGATCGGATTTCTGAAACCTCTCGTCGAAGCATCGCGGCGGTTTTCTGGATGAGCTCCCTGGGTGAGGCGTATTGCGAGGGGACGTGAAACGCGCGCCCCCATTCGCCCGCATAACGGGAGGCCGCGACAAGCGTCCTGGCGACGTCCTTGGTGAAGGTCCACGCATGCGTCGCATCGAGGTCTCCAATGAAAGCGGTGGGCTTTCCCTCGATGATGGAGGGCAGAGCGACCAGCGAGAAGTAGCTGATGGCGCCATGCCCGAGATAGTCGCTCGACCGCACTTCGATCGCCGGTACGTCGGCACGGACCGCCCGCTGCCACATGATCGTCCTGGCGGTTCCTTTCTTCGAAGTCGGGTCCAGGGGCAGGTCGGAGCGAAGCGGGCTGTCGGCATTTTCCCCATAGCCATACAGGTTTCCCAGCACGATGAGCTTCGCGCCGACCGCTTCCGCCGCGCGCACGGTGCCGTCGATGATGGGGAAGAAGTCGGTCGGCCACCTGTGATAGATGGCCATGGCACACATGAAGATGGCATCGGCGCCTCGGCAGAGACGCGCGAGTTCCGACGCATCGGTGGCGTCGGCTTGTACGACCCGCACATTCCGCAATGCGTTCGAACCGGCGCTCCGGCTGGTGAGGACGACATCATGTCCTTCCTCGCCAAGAAGACGAGCGGTTTCGCGACCGACCGGGCCGGCTCCGACAACAACATAGAAACTCATGGCATAGCCTCTCTTCCAAGTTTGATGGAGAGGCGTGAGTACAGGTCCAAGGCATTGAAAATCGCGCGGGAATTGCCAAATCTTGAACAGGTTTTGCCATGAATCGAGAGAGCATGCGTTCGCAATACGCTCCGGTCCAAGTCGCGTCCGACGTAACAATAGCCTCCCGGCATATCGAAGCCGGCGTCCACCGCCTGCCTCGGGCGCCACACCATCGCATCATGATGCATGCCAGCGCGGCGACGCGCTCCTACTGCAATCAGGTCGGACGATATTTCGTCAGGCGCGCCGGCGATATCGACCTGGTGCCGGCCGGTCAGGAGGGCGGCTTCGAGGCCGAAACCTCGTTCAACACGATCGAGATCGCGTTGCAGCCAGCCTTGATGGAAAGGGTGGCGGCGGAGCTTGGCGGTAAGGCGCATGCATTGCGGCTCGACACGCGTCACCTGCTTCGTGACCAGCGCATCGAACATCTCGCTCGAGCGCTCGAGAGCGAACTGAACGCAAACTCGCCGAGCGATCCTTTGTTTGCCGAAAGCATTGGCGCCGCACTGGCGGTGAGGCTGCTTGGCCTCGGTGAACCTGATATCGATCGAACGAACCGCTTGTCGAGTGCCCAGCTCCAGCGCGTGCTGGAACACATCGAGGCGGCTCTCCACGAGCCGCTTTCGATCGATCAACTAAGCCGTGTTGCCGGCGCGAGCAGTTCGCATTTGCGGATATGGTTCAAGGTGGCGACGGGCGTCACCCTGCACCGCTATGTGTTGCGACGTCGCGTCGAACGCGCACGTGTTCTGCTGCAGCGAGGCGATCTCAGCACAAGCGAAGTGGCTGAAATGACGGGCTTCGCGCACCAGTCACATCTGGCGCACTGGATGCGCCGCGAGATCGGCCAAACGCCGCGCGACCTGCGACGGGCGCAGCCGCCCAAATGACATTGGCGTTGATCGCGTTGGCGACGCTATCAAACGCCTCAATCCTTTAATGGCCTTCCGAGACGGCCGGCAAGATCCTGCGTGAACTGCCAGGCGACTCGGCCCGAGCGGCTGCCGCGCGTCGTCGCCCATTCCAGCGCCTCTGCCCGTAGCTGCTCGGGATCGACGTCGAGGCCATGATGGCTGGCATAGCCGTTGATCATATCGAGATATTCGTCTTGCGAACATTTGTGGAAGCCGAGCCACAGGCCGAAACGATCGGACAGCGAGACCTTTTCCTCGACCGCTTCGGACGGGTTGATGGCGGTCGAGCGCTCATTGTCGATCATGTCGCGCGGCAACAGGTGGCGGCGGTTCGAGGTGGCGTAGAAGATGACGTTGGCCGGGCGGCCCTCGACGCCGCCTTCGAGCGCTGCCTTCAGCGACTTGTAGGACGTGTCGTCATGATCGAAGGAGAG
Source organism: Mesorhizobium sp. WSM3626 (assembly GCF_000513935.1). Taxonomy (GTDB): domain Bacteria; phylum Pseudomonadota; class Alphaproteobacteria; order Rhizobiales; family Rhizobiaceae; genus Mesorhizobium; species Mesorhizobium salmacidum. Next base: position 33,154 of record NZ_KI911327.1, read on the forward strand.
GTCGTCGCAAAACAGGATGACACGGAAGGGAGCCGTCTTCAGCAGGCTCATCAGCTTGGGCAGCGTATCGATGTCCTCGCGGTGGATTTCGATCAGCTTCAGCGGCAGGCCGGAGTGGGTCTTGGCATTGATTTGCGCATGCACGGCCTTGACCAGCGACGATTTGCCCATGCCGCGCGCGCCCCACAACAGGACGTTGTTGGCAGCGAAGCCTGCAGCGAAGCGCTCGGTATTGTCGACGAGGATGTCGCGGACCCGGTCGACGCCGCGGATCAGACCAATGTCGACGCGGTTTACCTTGCCCACGGGCTCCAGATAACCGGGATCGGCCTGCCAGACGAAGCAGTCGGCTACGTTGAGGTCGGTTTCAGGCACCGGCGGCGGAGCGAGGCGGCTGACGGCCTCGATCAGGCGGTCCAGTTTCTGGTTCAGGGCGTCGATGCTGGTCTCGGTCATATCAGGTCTTTTGCTTTGGTTCTTGCGATGGCAGGCGGACCCGGTTCGATTCCGGCGGTTTCGAAACCGGTTGCAACCATTTGTTCGAACGTGATCTTTTCCGAAAACCGGGTCTCGGTTTTCGTGATCCTGCTCTAACACGGCTAAACAGGCCGGAAAAGCAGCGGATTTGCCCGGCCGCGCAGTTGCATTGGCAACTTTACCGACTATATTCCGGCCAAATTTCGCGGGGCCGCCAATCTCGCTTAACGGTTTGGCGGCTGCTTTTCAAAATTCAGGAGTACCTCGATGTTCGTGACACCGGCATACGCCCAAGGCATCGGCGGCGCCTCTCCCGATATGTTCATCAGCATTTTGCCGTTTGTCCTGATTTTCGTGATCATGTATTTTCTGATCATCCGCCCGCAGCGCACGCAGCTGAAGAAGCGCGGCGAGATGCTGGCGGCGGTTCGTCGCGGCGACACCGTCGTCACCGGCGGCGGTTTCGTCGGCAAGGTAACGAAGGTGATCGACGACAACGAGCTCGAGATCGATCTTGGCGGCGGCACCAAGGTGACGGCGCTGCGCTCGACGATCGCCGACGTGCGCGTCAAGGGCGAACCGGTCGCTAACCAGAACGCCAAGAAATAACCAAATTCCAGGCGGAGCGATCCGCGGACACGCTCTGACGGACGACGCCATATGCTTTATTTTTCGCGCTTCAAGATGATCCTGATCTGGCTGGCCGTGGCCGCCACAGTGATCCTCGCCGCGCCCAATCTGTTCCCCGCCAGCACGCTGACCCAGCTCCCCAGTTGGGTGCCGAAGCGGCAGATGACGCTCGGCCTCGATCTGCAGGGCGGTTCGCACATCCTGCTGGAGATGAATCAGAACGATCTGATCAAGGATCGGCTCGAGACGACGCGCGATGAAATCCGTACACGGCTGCGCGATGCCAAGATCGGCTATACCGGCTTGGGTGGCACGGGACGCACCTTGCAGGTCCGCATTACCGATCCCGCCCAACTCGATGCCGCCAAGAAGGCGTTGAAGACCCTGACCGATCCTGTGGCTGCCGGCCTCTTCACCGGCGGTTCCATCCAGGAAATGTCGCTCGACGATTCCGAGCCGGGCCTGCTCAAGTTCACCGTCACCGATGCCGGCATCAAATACCGCACTTCGACCGCATTGGCGCAGTCGATCGAAGTGGTCGAGCGCCGCGTCAACGAACTCGGCACGACCGAGCCTATCGTGCAGCGGCAAGGCGACGACCGCATCCTCGTCCAGGTGCCTGGCTTGCAGGATCCGCAGCGGCTGAAGGAAATCCTCGGCCAGACCGCGAAGCTGACCTTCCAGATGGTCGACCAGTCGATGCCGGTGCAGGACGCGCTCAAGGGGCGCCCGCCGGCCGGTTCTTCTGTGCTCTACTCGCAGGACGATCCGCCGGTTCCGTACCTGATCGAGAACCGCGTCATCGTATCGGGTGAAAACCTGGTCGACGCACAGGCGACATACAATTCGCAGAACAACGAGCCGGTGGTTTCGTTCCGCTTCGATTCGAAGGGCGCCGCACGCTTCGGCCAAGCCACCGCGCAGAACGTCGGCAAGCTGTTTGCCATCATCCTCGACAACCAGGTGATCTCGGCGCCGCAGATCCGCGAGCCGATCCTCGGCGGCACGGGTCAGATCTCCGGCAATTTCACCGCCCAGAGCGCCAATGATCTGGCCGTGCTTTTGCGCGCCGGTGCGTTGCCGGCGACGCTGACAGTCATCGAGGAACGCACCGTGGGTCCGGGCCTGGGCCAGGATTCGATCCATGCGGGCAAGGTCGCCGGCATCATCGGTTCGATCCTCGTCGTCGCCTTCATGTTCGTCGCCTACGGTTTCCTCGGCTTCCTCGCCAACATCGCGCTGGCGGTGCACGTGGCGATGATCGTCGGGCTGCTGTCGCTGCTCGGCGCGACACTGACCCTGCCAGGTATTGCCGGTATCGTGCTGACCATCGGCATGGCGGTCGATTCCAACGTGCTGATCTACGAGCGTATCCGCGAGGAGCGACGCGCCGGTCGCTCGGTGATCCAGGCGATCGACACCGGCTTCTCGAAGGCGCTGGCGACCATCGTCGATTCCAACGTCACGTCGCTGATCGCCACCGTGGTGCTGTTCTATCTCGGTACCGGGCCGGTGAAGGGGTTTGCCATCACCTATGCCATCGGCATCCTGACCACGGTCTTCACCGCCTTCACCTTCACCCGCCTGCTGGTCTCGATCTGGCTGCGGCGTGCCCGTCCGAAGGAATTGCCGAAAGCACCGGTGACCTTCGTTCCACCGGGCACGAAAATTCCGTTCATGGGTATCCGCCGGTGGACGTTCGCGCTGTCGAGCACATTGTCGATACTGTCCGTGGTGCTGTTCATGAGTGTCGGCATCAATTACGGCATCGATTTCAAAGGTGGCTCGCTGATCGAGGTACAATCCAAGTCGGGCACTGCCGATCTCGCCGACATCCGCGGCAGATTGACGGAGCTGAACATCGGCGAAGTGCAGGTGCAGCAGTTCGGTGCACCCAACGACGTGTTGATCCGCGTCGGCACGCAAGACGCGGGTGAAAATGCCGAGCAGACCGTGATCGACAAGGTGCGCGGCGAGCTGCAGGACCAGTATAATTTCCGCCGCGTCGAAGTGGTTGGCCCGACGGTTTCGGGCGAACTGGCCAAGCAAGGAACGATAGCCATGATCGTCGCGCTGGTCGGCATCTTGGTCTATGTCTGGTTCCGTTTCGAATGGCAGTTCGCGGTCGGCGCCATTGTCGCGACGGTGCACGATGTGGTCATGACGCTCGGTTTCTTCGTCATCAGCGGGCTCGAATTCAACCAGTCTTCACTGGCGGCGATCCTGACCATCATCGGGTATTCGCTGAACGATACGATCGTCGTCTATGACCGCGTCCGCGAGGATCTGCGAAAATATAAGCGAATGCCGTTGCCGCAACTGTTGAACAACGCCATCAACGAGACGTTGTCGAGAACGACGCTGACGTCCGTGACGACCAGCTTGGCGCTGCTGGCGCTGGTGCTGTTCGGCGGTGAAGTGATCCGCTCCTTCACGCTGGCGATGCTGTTCGGCGTCGTGTTCGGCACGTATTCGTCGATCTTCATCGCGGCGCCGCTGCTGATCCTGTTCAAGCTGCGGCCGCAGGCTTCAGCCGATGAGGAAAAGCCGGTCAACGGTGGCAAGGCGGTCGCGACCTGACGCGGACCCGACGGGGGTGACAGAGTGGTGACCGGCAAAGGCATCGTCATCCGCGAGGCGCATTTCCCCGGCCGCGCGCCGATCGAGGCTTATGGCAATGGCGGCTTCCGCTTTGCCGACATGTCGCATCGCGGCTCGCTCATGTGCCTGCCGTCCGGCATCCACGGCTGGGAGCCGGCAAATCCCCTGGCGCTGACGGCCGCGGATTTCGACCGGCTTCTCGCCGAGGCCGACAAGGTCGAGATCCTGCTGGTGGGCATGGGCAGGGATCTGCGGCCGTTGCCGGCGGCACTGCGAGGGGCATTGAAGGATGCAGGCATAGCCTTCGACCCGATGTCGACCGGGGCAGCAGTGCGGACCTACAACGTCCTTCTGGCGGAAAACCGCGCCGTGGCTGCCGCGCTCATCGCCGTCGACTGATATGTCGCAGAATGCCAAAATCGTCATGGAGGCGGTGCGCGCCGCCGACCATGACCGGTATCTCACCGCCCTCTACGCGCCTGCCGACAAGCGCGACGCGCTGTTTTCGCTTTACGCTTTCAATGCCGAGATCGCCGGCATCCGTGACCGCATCCATGAGGCGTTGCCCGGCGAGGTGCGGCTGCAGTGGTGGCGCGATGTCATTGACGCCGGCGGCAAAGCGGGTGCTGGCCATCCCGTTGCCGAAGCCTTGAACGCCATCATTGCGGCATTCAAGCTGCCGAAACTGGCCTTCGAGAACATGCTCGAGGCACGTATCTTCGATCTCTACGATGACCCGATGCCATCGCGCACCGATCTGGAGGGCTATTGCGGCGAGACGGCGGCCGCGCTCATTCAACTCGCGGCGATGGTACTCGATTCCGCCGAGGCGCCAGGATTTGCCGAACTGGCGGGCAGGGCGGGCTGCGCCCAGGCAATAACGGGGCTTTTGCTTCTCCTGCCGCTGCACCGCAGGCGCGGGCAGTGTTTTATCCCGGCTGACATCCTGGCGGCGGCGGGCTCGTCGCCGGAAGAATTTGTTGCCGGTGACGGCGGGTCTGGCGCCCAGCGCGCCGTGGCCGCGATGATCGCGCTGGCGCGCGAACATCTTTCGGCCTTCGAGCGGGGTGCCGCCGCGCTGCCGGGGTCATTGCGTCCGGCATTCCTGCCGCTGGCGCTGTCACGGGCTTATCTCGACAAGATGGAAGGCCCGCGCCACGCACCGCTCGGCGGCGGGGCACAGCTGTCGGCATTGCGCCGGCATTGGTTGCTGCTGCGTCGTGCAGGCAAGGGCTGGCCGACACTTTGACGTAAACGTCAATCGTGTTAAGGAGTCCGCCTGCCGAGAACTGTCGCCGAAGACGACAGGCTGGCCAGGAGGAAACCCATGAGCTTGCCCGTGCTGGTCGCGATCGTCGTGCTAGGCATTGCGCTGTCGGTTGCCGCCGTGCATTTCACCGGCGGCAGCAAGGAAGCAACGCTGGCTGGCGCGGACCAGGTGTTGAGCCGTTTCGCGGAAGATTTTCCGGACGAGATGGCCGTCACAGTCTGCCTAACAACAGATGCCAAGACGGCGTTTCTGGATATCGGGCGAGGGCGCATCGGCATCGTTCATGGCATCGGCGACTGTTTCTTGACGCGTATCGTCACCGCTGCGGACGTCGCGGTGTCCGAACCTGACGAGACAAACACAATTCTGATGCGGCTGACGGACTTCACCTGGAAGGGCGGCCGCTTCCGCTTCGCCAATACCGCCGACGCGCGGGCCTTGCTGAACGCCCTCGAGCCGCGAGACACGAGTTCCGCCAGGGCGGCCGCGTGATGGACAGCTACGATTTTCCGCAGGTCACCCAACTGGCCATTCCGTTTTTCGTCGCCGCGATCCTGATCGAGCTATGGATGGTGCGCACAGGTCGCGCGAAGGGCTCGTTCGAGACGCGCGACACGTTGACCAGCCTGATGATGGGCACCGGCAATGTCGTTGCCGGGCTGCTGCTTGGCGTCGTCTCCTACTGGGCGCTGCTCTGGTTCTGGCAGTTCCGTATCTTCAATCTCGGCCTGTCGGGCTGGGTGTTCCTGGCCGTCTTCCTGCTCGATGACCTGCGCTACTACGTCTATCACCGTATTGCGCACCGGGTGCGCTGGGTGTGGGCGGAGCACGTCAATCACCATTCCAGCCAGCACTACAATTTGTCGACGGCGCTCAGGCAGAGCTGGACCGGGCTGTTCACCTTCATGTTCGTGCTGCAGGCGCCGCTGGTGCTGCTCGGCTTTCACCCGGCGGTGATTGCCTTCACCTTCGGCTTCAACCTGGTCTGGCAGTTCTGGATCCACACCGAGACGATCGGCAAGATGTGGGGCTGGTTTGAATTCGTCTTCAACACGCCCTCGCACCACCGCGTCCATCACGCCACCAATCCGCGCTATCTCGACGCCAACTATGCCGGCACGCTGATCATCTGGGACCGCATGTTCGGCACCTTCGTCGAGGAATTGGAGAAAGACCGGCCGCGCTACGGGATCGTCAAGAACCTGGGCACTTTCAATCCGCTGAAAGTGGCGTTCCACGAATGGATCGGCATGTTCAGGGATGCCTTCGCACCAGATTTGACGCCGCGCGAGCGCCTGAACTACCTTATCAAGCCGCCAGGCTGGAGCCATGACGGCTCGCGCGATACGTCGGAGAGCTTGAAAGCGGCGTATATCAGGAGAAATCCGGGCGAGGCGGGGGCAAGCCGGGACTGCCGCCGGCGAGCGTCGAGCCGGCGGAATAGTCTTGCTACGATGGCTCACTCGACCCGCCATCACGCATCAGCGCTTCATAGTCGCGACCGCCATAGAAGATTTTGACGATACGCACGAGGTCGTTGTCGATTGCGTAGGCGATGACGGCCGAGTGTTCGAACGGCACGGTTCGCAGCCCCGGCGCTATCCCGTCGCGGGACCGCCCGCCGCGAGGCGCATTGCCGATGCTCTGGCAGCGAAGCTTGATCCGGTCGACGAATTGAACGGCTACGCGCTCGCTTCCGCTCTGGTCGAGAATATAGCTCGCAATCGAATCCAGATCGGCGAGCGCCTCTGGCTAAGAATGACGGCGAGACGCTGGATCATCGCTCTCTCTCGCCAGCTCCGAGATTCGCTTCTTTACTCTCTCGATCGCTTCGTCCAGCGGGACGCCTGGCCTCGTGTCTTCGATCGAAGCTTTTACGCGCGCCCGGATCGAAGCCATACGTTCGGCATGTTCTTCTTCTTCGCGCTGAAAGGCGCGAAGAGCGGCACGGATGACCTCGCTCGCTGAGCCGAAAGAGCCATCCTCGACTTTTTCTCGGATCATACGTGCCATGGCGGGCGTGACGGTGACGGATAGTTTCTCGGCGGATTCCATGGAGCGGCTCCTGAGGCGCAAAGTAGGATACTATACCACTTTGCACTCTGACCCAAACAGATGCCGCAATCCGCTATTCCGCAGCCTCAGCCGTTAGTGCCGGCAAACCCAGCCATTGCCGGCAATCGGCCCGCGCACGCGACGTGATGGCATGCCTCTTGGCTACGGTCTTGTCCTTGCCGCGCAGGCGCTTGCCTTCGACTTTCTGTGCTTCAACCGGCGGGAACAGGCCGAAATTGACGTTCATCGGCTGGAACGATCGCTTGCCCGGCTCATCGTCGGAGACGATATGGCCGCCGGTGATGTGGTTGAGCAGCGCGCCGAAGGCGCTGGTGAGCGGCGGCAGCGATGGTGCATGGCCAAGCCGCTCGGCGGCGGCGAACCGGCCGGCGAGCAGGCCGATCGCGGCGCTCTCGACATAGCCTTCGCAACCGGTGATCTGGCCGGCGAAGCGCAGGCCGGGACGCAACTTCAGCTGCAGCGAGCCGTCGAGCAAGGTCGGAGAATTGATGTAGGTGTTGCGGTGCAGGCCGCCCAGGCGGGCGAAGTCGGCGTTTTCCAGGCCCGGAATGGTGCGGAAGATGCGCACCTGCTCGGCGTGCTTCAATTTGGTCTGGAAGCCGACCATGTTGTAGAGCGTGCCCAGCGCATTGTCCTGGCGCAGCTGGACGACCGCATAGGCCTTCACCGTCGGGTTGTGCGCATTGGTCAGGCCCATCGGCTTCATCGGTCCGTAGCGCAGCGTCTCGACGCCGCGTTCGGCCATGATCTCGATCGGCAGGCAACCGTCGAAATAAGGCGTGCCTTCCCACTGCTTGAATTCGGTCTTCTGGCCGTCGACCAGCGCCTGCACGAAGGCGAGGTATTGATCCTTGTCCATCGGACAATTGATATAGTCCTTGCCGGTGCCGCCCGGTCCGACCTTGTCGTAGCGCGACTGGAACCAGCAAGTGTCCATGTCGATCGTGTCGAAATGGACGATCGGCGCGATGGCGTCGAAGAACGCCAGCGCGTCGGCGCCGGTCGCCTCGGCGATCGATTGGGCAAGCGATGGTGCGGTCAGCGGCCCGGTGGCGATGATCGCCTGGTCCCACTCCGCCGGCGGCAGGCCGGGAACTTCCTCGCGCTCGATGGCGATCAGCGGGTGTGCTTCGAGTTTTTTCGTCACCGCGTCGGAAAAACCGTCGCGGTCGACCGCCAGGGCGCCGCCGGCCGGCACCTGGTTGGCGTCGCCGGCGCTCATGATCAGTGAGCCCGCGAGCCGCATTTCGGCATGCAAAAGGCCAACGGCGTTGTTTTCGGCGTCGTCGGAGCGGAAGGAGTTCGAACAGACGAGTTCGGCCAGGCCATCGGTCTTGTGGGCGTCGGTGCCGCGAACTGGGCGCATTTCATGTAAGATGACGGGAACGCCGGCCTCAGCCGCTTGCCATGCCGCTTCTGAACCGGCGAGCCCGCCGCCGATGATATGGATTGGATTTTTGCTCATGGCGCCGGAATAATCGCTTGCCGCGGCGATTGCAATTGTCGCGCGCGCGAAACGCCTGGTCGGGAAAGCCTGCCCCTGAAAACAACAACACCCGCCGGGGGAGGAGGTCCGGCGGGTGTCGTTTTGGGGTTCGACCCTCGGGAGGAGGTGAAGGCCGACCGTATTCGTCGTCGCCGGGGAGGAGGTCGGCTCAGACGAAATTCTTTTCGCATTTTTAGCGAGGGCGAAGCCTCTGGGGCAAAATTCGTTTCGCCCCGGGAAACAACGCCCGCCGCGGGAGGAGGTGCGGCGGG
>NZ_KI911327.1:42038-129869 GCF_000513935.1 Mesorhizobium sp. WSM3626
GGGAAACAACGCCCGCCGCGGGAGGAGGTGCGGCGGGCGCCGTTTTGGTGGTCAACCCTTGGGAGGAGGATAAGGGCTGACCGTCTTCGCTTGGGTCGGGGAGGAGGTCGACCCCAGCGAAATTCCTTGGTTAGACCGCCTTGCGGGCGACGATCTTGATTTCGTCGCGGACGATACCGAGATCATGCAGCTGGCGGTTCGAAAGGCGACCCAGCTCGGTAACTGTCTCGCGATAAACGCGCCAGTTACGATAGTTGCGGATCAGGTTCATTGTCATGCTCTTCTCAAAACTGGCTCGGACCATTCGCGGTCCGAAGAATTAGACCGCCTTGCGAGCGACGTAAGGAATGTCGCTGCGGCTGATACCGAGATCGGTCAGTTCACGGGTGCTCAGGCGGCTCAGCTCGGAAACGGTGTCCCGGTAGCGGCGCCAGTTGCGGTAGTTGCGGATCAGGTTCATGGTAGTTCTCGTTTCGTCTTTCTCGCGGATCATTCCGTTTGTGTACGAACCATAAATAGGGGGACCCATATCGATTTAAAAGCGCTATGACTGCATGGCAGCAATGCAAATTGTGCAATGCAACATTAACGCGGCTTCACGGACCTGACACAAAGAAGCCGGAATCAGAAAGTGCCGTGGCGTCAAGGGTTTGGCTGCGTCGGCTAAAAAGACGACCGGGAGGGAGTGAGGACATGGCGGGGTACTCGACACGGGTCAGGGCCGACATCGAGCGATGGCGGCAGGCTGGACTGATCGACGCCTCGACGGCTGATGTGCTGAGGCGCGACGTCGACATCAACGCACGCCAGTCGCTCAGCTTCGGCTCGATACTGGCGATGATGGCAGCCCTGCTCTTTGGAGCGGCCGTCCTTATCTTCGTCGCCGCCAATTGGGAAACGATCCCGCGGCTGGCGCGGGTGGCCGCGCTTTTTGCCATCATCCTTGGCGGCTATGTCGGCGGCGCGGTGCTGAAGACGCGCGACCATGCGGCAATCGGCGAAGCCCTGTGGATCGTGGCAGCGGCCGCGTTCGGCGGCTCGATCGCGCTGATTGGCCAGATGTACCATTTGTCCGGCGACGAGGCTTCGGCGCTGGTCACCTGGGGCGCCGGCACGGCGCTGGCGGCGATCGCGCTGCGGTCGAACCCGCTGACCGTCGCGGCGGTCGGTATCGCCGACGCCTGGCTGTTCCTGAAAGGGTTCGACTATTACAGCCGTAGCGACTTTCCGCATGCCTTCGTCGTCATGGCGGTGGTGCTGTTTGCCGTCTCGTTCTGGACCCGCAGCCAGCCGGCGCGGCACCTAATCATCCTGTCGCTGCTCTTCTATCTCGTATTGCTGGCGATGGACCATGCGACGCTGCCGGTGGCGATCCCGCTGGTCATTGTCTCTGTGGTGCTTTTCGCTGTTGCCGTCTTTGCGCCGGAACCGGTCGACAGGATCGTGCGGCTTGGCGGCCGCTTGCCGCTGCACGCGTTGCTTGGCTTCCTCGCCGGCCTGGCCATCATCCAGTTCGAACTGGCCGACGAAAGTACCTACAATAGCGGTTTCGCCATCGCGTCGGTCGTCGCACTGGCCGGCATCGTCGCGGCAATCGTGCTGGCAGGGCACGAGAGCCGGGGACTGCGTTGGCTCGTCTATCTCGGCTTCGCCTTCGAACTCGCCATCATCTATGTCGTGACCTTGCAGTCGATGCTCGATACGGCCGGCTTCTTCCTGGCCGCCGCGGTGCTGCTCGGCGTGCTTGCGATCGTCATCATCCGCGTCGAAAAACGCATGAAGGATCCAGCCACCGGGGGAGCCACGGCATGATGACCGGAAAGAGGCTTGTCATCTCGGCACTGGTCCTGACGCTCGTCCAGATCGGATTCCTGAGCTGGATCATCGCCGGACGGGCGGCGATCCTGCGCAATGGCAAGGAGGTGCTGCTGAAGATCGAGCCCGTCGATCCGCGCGACCTCTTGCGCGGCGACTATATCATCCTCGGCTATGACATTTCGCGCATACCGGTGAAAATGATCGCCAACATTCCCGAGGGCAAATTCTCGAGCGACGACACACCGATCGTGGTCCGGCTGAAGAAGGGCGCCGATGGGTACTGGACACCGAGCATCGCCTGGTTCGGCAAGGCGCCGGGCCCGGCCAGCGCAGAGGAGGCCGACATTTCGGGCCATGTCGCCGCGGGTTGGGACCTTCGCGGCGAAGGCATGACGATCGCGGCGGATTACGGCATCGAACGGTTCTACCTGCCCGAAGGCGAAGGGCTGGCGATTCAGGGCGACATGCGGGTGCGCCCGTTCGGGATCAAGCTGGCGCTCGCTGCCGATGGCACGGCGCAGATCAAGGCGCTGGTGGATGGCGACAAGACGCTGTTCGAGGAGCCGCTTTATTGATGTCCATCGCGCCCATAATGTGATTTCAGAGAAGTTTTCGGCGAAGCAGTCGAAAGTCGACAATGCGGAGGAGTCTGATTTTGTCGGTCACGAATCTGTCGAATGCCGCGTCGAAATCATTCCCGATCGCTCGCCATTCGTCTCTCAATGCGCGAACGCGCCGTGCGCGCAGCCAGTTCTTTACCTTGGCGACGGCCCCCTTGGGTTTCAGGATGACGCCACAGCCGTAGTCGGCATCCACAGTGAAATAGTCGAGATCCGGATTGCCCAGAACGAAATCAATAAATGCCTTGTAGGTCACGCCGCACCACTCACCGAGGAAAAAGGAGGGATTGGCAGCGGTCCGGTTTGGGGGCAGGCAGTCATGCACCACCACGGCACCCCCGGGCGAGACCATGCGGAAGGCTTCCCGGATATCGCGCGCCGAGCACTCGTATGTGTGGTGCGGATCAACGAACACAATGTCGAATGTCTGCCCCTTTAGGCGCACGTCATTGAGACATGCCGCAATATCCTCGTCTGTGGAGGTGAAATCCACGGGGAGGCCATCGACTGGCGGCTCAGTTGCCCGATACACTAGGCGCATGCAGGGCTGAAAACCCAATTGTGATGCTTCTATATACCTGAAGCCCGTAGTGCTCGTGTTGATCTCCAGGTAACTTGTGAGCCCGAAGCGCACCGAGAGCAGCCCACAGATGTGGGCCTTGTTCCAGTATTCAAGCATGATCATTGTCCCGCCATTCCCGACAATGAGTTGACCTCATTATCGGCAATCTCTCAAGCGATCGATCGGTAGCACTTTTCACGGGCTTTCGGCCGCGGACGATGGCAACAGATCCGGGATGAGGCGGAGCCAAACGCTCATGTGGGGTTGGTGCGGATGAAGGGACTCGAACCCCCACGCCTTTCGGCACTGGAACCTAAATCCAGGGCGTCTACCAGTTCCGCCACATCCGCATGACCCGGCAATCCCATGTAGCCATCATTCTGTCAATGTCGGAGACAAGATGTCGGGTCAGGGCCGAAATGTTGGTTATTCGCCTAAACGCGAAGACTGTTGAAAATTAGGCTCGCCTGTGACAAAAGGCGTGTCAAATGTGACGGGACGCGACGATCCGCTTCTACAAGATGTGATAAGAAGTAGGAAAAACAAGAACTTATTCACATTTTGGAACGCAGTTTGGGAGAGTTTGAGCCGCATTTCCGGTCAAATCGCCAGGTTCCGTACCAAAGCCATTCCCGGCAAGAATTACCGGCAGGCTGTAAACGGCAGGGAGCCGTTTGGCAGCCTCATTGGTGAAAACAAAGGTTTTACGATGCAGGTCACCGAAACACTCAATTCCGGTCTCAAGCGCGAGATCAAGATCACCGTGCCGGCCGGTGACATGGAAGCCAAGCTGATGGCGCGGCTGTCGGACGCCCGCGACAAGGTTCGCATCAACGGCTTCCGTCCGGGCAAGGTGCCGGTGCAGCACCTGCGCAAGGTTTATGGCAAGTCGTTCATGGCCGAGGTGGTCAACGAGATCCTCAACGACTCGACCCGTTCGATCATCACCGGACGCGGCGAAAAGGCAGCCATGCAGCCCGAGGTCATCATGACCGAGGACGAGAAGGAAGCCGAGAAGATCCTGGCCGGCGGCGCCGACTTCGAATTCCGCCTCAACTATGAGGTCATTCCGGCGATCGAGATCAAGGATTTCTCCGACATCAAGGTAACGCGCCAGGTGTTCGACGTTCCGGATTCGGAGATCGACGACCAGGTCAAGCGCGTCGCTGAATCGGCCCGCAGCTACGAGCCGAAGACCGGTAAGGCCGCCGAGGGCGACCGCGTCTCGATCGACTATGTCGGCAAGATCGCCGGCGAGGCTTTCGCAGGCGGCGCCGGCAATGATCAGCCGCTGGTGCTGGGCTCCAAGGAGTTCATTCCGGGCTTCGAGGAGCAGCTGATCGGCACCAAGGCCGGCGACGAGAAGCAGGTCACCGTGACCTTCCCGGACAACTACCAGGCAGCGCATCTGGCCGGCAAGGAAGCGACCTTCGACGTCACGGTCAAAGAAGTGTCGAAGCCCGGCGAACTGGAAATCAACGACGAGACCGCCAAGAACCTTGGCCTGGAGTCGCTCGAGCGCCTGCGTGACATCGTGCGCGGCCAGATCGAGAACCAGTTCGGCTCGATGACGCGCCAGAAGGTCAAGCGCCAGTTGCTCGATCAGCTCGATGCGGCCTATTCGTTCGAAGCGCCGTCGAAGCTCGTCGAGGCGGAATTCAACAACATCTGGGCACAGGTCAACCGCGACCTGGAAGCCGCCGGCCGCACCTTCGCCGACGAAGAGACGACCGAGGAAGAGGCGCGCGCCGAATATATGCGCCTTGCCGAGCGCCGCGTGCGCCTCGGCCTCGTGTTGGCCGAGATCGGCGAGAAGGCCGGCGTCACCGTGTCGGACGAGGAACTGCAGCGCGGCCTGTTCGAGCAGGTTCGCCGCTTCCCGGCCAACCAGCAGCAGGAAGCCTTCGAGTTCTACCGCAGCAACCCCGAGGCGCTGAACGCGCTCAGGGCGCCGATGTTCGAGGAGAAGGTTGTCGACCACCTGCTCGAACAGATCTCGGTCACCGACGTCAAGGTCAGCAAGGAAGAGCTGATGGCCGACGACGAGGAGGCCGAAACCGCGACCAAGGCGAAGCCGGCCAAGAAGGCCGCCGCGAAGAAGGCTGACGACAAGAAAGCCGACGACGCGGAAGAGCCGAAGAAGAAAGCCGCACCGAAGAAAAAGGCGGCCAAGGACGCCGAATAGGGCGCACGTTCCGACGAATTCCGAAAGGCCGCCTCCGGGCGGCCTTTTTCGTTGCGAAACTGCAACATCGGATTCGTTCCTGATGGGCACCGGTGGCGACACGAAGCCTTGATCATTATCTGATTGGTTGGAAGACCAGAGGTAGTTGGTGATGTCGTTGGGGGTGTTCGTGGAAATGAGGCGCGCTGCCGCCACGGTGTTTTTCCTGGCCTTGGCTTGCGGCGCTGCCGGGGCCGGTACGGACAATTGGCGTTTCGACACCGGCAATGACGGCCTCGTCACCGCATCGGTCTATGCCACCAACAAGCTGATCACCGGGGGCGGTGCGCTGAGCTACAGCCCGGTGCTGACCATTGCCTGCCGTGCGGACGGCGAGCCGGCTTGGACCGAATGGCTGCAATTGAACGACGCGGTTTCCGCCAGCCGGAAAATCACCATGTCGGTCACCATCGACGGCGACAACAAATTCGATGAGAGCTGGTCCGTCGGCACACGCGGCAGGCTGCTGATGCGCGACGGCGCCGAGGCAATCAAGCGCCTCGTCCCGGCAAACCGCCTGCTGCTGTCGTGGCGCTTCGGGCTGCTGTCCGGACGCGGCCAGGCCGATTTCGACCTGGCCGGCTTCGGTGAGGCGGTCAGACAGATTGCCGGCAACTGCAAGACCGATCCGCCTTGATTGTGAAAAGGGGCAGCCTTTTGGGCTGTTGCTACCGGAAGATTGATCCGAAAAGTGCGCGATACCGGCATCGTTCTTCCAAGATTGAATGATTTCAAATTCCAGCCAAGGCATCATCCGGCGCTCTGGCGGCGCTGCCTCGCGGGATTCCGGACTCAGATCAGCAACAACCCCTTCATGCTGGAATAGCCCTTTCGCCCGATGATGATGTGGTCGTGCACGGAAATACCCAGCCGCTTGGCCGCTTCGATGATCTCCTTCGTCATCTCGATATCGGCGCGCGACGGTGTTGGGTCGCCCGAGGGGTGGTTGTGGACCAGGATGATCGCGGTGGCCGACAGTTCGAGCGCGCGCTTGACCACTTCCCTGGGATAGACCGGCGTGTGATCGACCGTGCCGGTCTGCTGCACTTCGTCGGCGATCAGCGCGTTCTTCTTGTCGAGGAACAGGATGCGGAACTGCTCGCGCGCCTCGAACGCCATGGCCGAGCGGCAATAGTCGAGAAGCTGTTGCCATGAGGCCAGGACTTCGCGGCCATGGACCTCGCCGCGCGCCATGCGCTGGGCGGTTGCCGCGACGACCTTCAGCTCGAGCGCCACGGTCGGGCCGATGCCCTTGACCTCCTGCAACAGGCCGACGGGCGCGCCGAGCACTTCGGCTAGGGTGCCGAAGCGGGCCAGCAGCGCCTTGGCGACCGGCTTGGTGTCGGTGCGCGGGATCAGGCGGAAGAGCAGGAGTTCCAGAAGCTCATAGTCGGGCAAGGCATCCGGACCGGCCGAGGCAAAGCGCTCGCGCAGACGATCGCGATGGCCGAGATAATGCGGTTTTTCATCGACTGCCGCCTTGGCTCTCGCCGGCCGCACCGGCACCTCGGAGAAGAAGCTCCGTTCGTCGTCGTCGCCTTGTGTCGCCATGTGCCGCCCATATCCAGCCCGCAGCTGAGCAATGATCGCCGATCCCCACGAAATACTAGGACGGCGGGCAGGGGCGGTCGAGGTCTTTTCGGCGGCAAGGAATGGATGGCCTCCGCCTTCCGCGCAATGTTGCGGCAATGGGAGTCGCGCAAGCTCGCCGTGTCGTCATCGATGACGCCCCATTCGGAGGCAACCAAGATGCCCAGGCTCATTCGTATCCTGCGCGATGGCAGGGTCAGCGATGGCCGTCCGCACAGTTGCCGGGAAATAATGCGCTGGTTACGAGACCAGGACGAGGGCGAAGACTGGCGGCCACGCAAACACTGGAAATAGGCCGCCATCCAAAACCTCGCGACGGCCTCCTAGACCGGCAAGCCGGGGCGGTCGAGCTTTTTGGGCGACAAAGTAAAAATCTCGCAGCCGGTGTCGGTCACGCCGATCGTGTGCTCGTATTGCGCCGACAGCGAGCGGTCGCGTGTCACCGCCGTCCAGCCGTCCGACAGGACCTTCACATGCGGCCGGCCGAGGTTGATCATCGGCTCGATGGTGAAGATCATGCCGGGGCGCATTTCCACGCCTTCATTGGCATTGCCGTAGTGCAGGATGTTGGGAGCGTCGTGGAACAGCTGACCGACGCCGTGGCCGCAGAAATCGCGCACCACCGAGCAGCGCTCGGCTTCGGCGTAGGTCTGGATGGCGGCGCCGATGACACCGGTGCGCGCGCCCGGCCTGACGGCGGCGATGCCGCGCATCAGGCATTCGTGGGTGACCTCGAGCAGGCGTTCGGCTGCCCGCTTGATCGTGCCGACCGGATACATGCGCGAGGAATCGCCGTGCCAGCCGTCGAGGATGTAGGTCACGTCGATGTTGACGATATCGCCATCCTTCAGCGGCTTGTTGTCGGGAATGCCGTGACAGACGACATGGTTGATCGAGGTGCAGGACGATTTCGTGTAGCCGCGATAGTTGAGCGTGGCCGGCAGTGCGCCGTGGTCCATGCCGAACTCGAAGACGAAACGGTCGATGGTGTCGGTGGTGACGCCGGGGCCGACCATCGGCACCAGCTCGTCCAGGCAGCGCGCGGTGAGGTCGCATGCCTTGCGCATGCCGGCAAAGCCTTCCTCGCCATAAAGGCGGATCTGGCCGGTGTTTCTGAGCGGTGCCGTGGCGGCGTCGAGATAGGTGACCATTTTGCCCATAGAAGGTGGCGCGCCGCAGGAGCGCGGGCGCGGAGATGTCACCAGATTTGGCACCTGAGGGCGAAAGGTTCAAGGACGAACTGCCTGATGCGGCCCCAACGGCCCGGATATTCGCTTGCCCCGCCGGTCAGGCGCACGGCCTTCGACGCGGAGACCGACCCGGCCAACCAGTAATCGCGCCGCCGGAAAGGCCTGCCGGGCCGCTCCATGCCGGCAGGCCTTCCTTTGCCATATGCAGCAAAAGTTTTCCGCAGTGACGACACATTTCCGTGGCACACCGCACAAAGCAACTTTTGACGATGAGCGGCGTTGCTTGGGCGATGCCGGTCGGGCGATGCCGGTCGGGAGATGTCGGATGGACAGATTGCAATTCGAGGTGCCGGTGCGCATCGCACCAGGCCCCGGCTTGCCCGTCGAGGAAATCTACAGCGTCGAGCAGGCGCTCGATTTTCTGCAGGACTGGCCGGCGCGCCGGCAGGGACCGGTGTATCAGAAAGCCTTCAATGCCTGTTTCGGTGCCACGGTCGATGTGGTCGAGACCGAAGACGCCTGCCGGGCGTTCATGGCGTTCTGCCGCGTTGCCGGACTGATGGCCGGCGACATGATGGCGCAGCGCAGGCGCGGCGGCGAGGCGAGAGCGCTGCAGGCCTGAGGGCTTCATCGAGTGGGGGGAACCAGTTCAGCTTGAGTGTGCATGACGATTCGCTTGCGCCGATGCATTGGCCGGCGCTGTTAAGCTTCCGTTTCCACCTTCGCGGTTAGCCATTGATTGTTCGGCAATGGTTGATTCGTTGCGTCAGTTTCATGGGTCGGAAGATGTCCTCAGAAAAAGTCCGTGCGTTCCCGATCGATCGTCAGCTGTTCTTGGTCAGGGAAGTTGCCGCCAAGCTCGGCAATCTGCATGGCGAGACCGCCACCTCGTTCTGGAAGACAAAGGCGGCGGAGTTGCTCGATCTCATTGTCGGGACGGGCAGGGACAGAACGGCAGCCGGTGATGAAGTGCGCAGGTTCTTCCTTGCCGTTCAAAGAGAATTATCGGCTGGTGCGACCGTGGAAGAGGTCCCGATCCTTACCGCCTGAAGTAAATCCTGCCCGCAAGCAGGCTGCACGCTTGGCGACGCCGGAAATGCGTCATTTGCCCTCCATGGCGTGCCGAGAAGGTCCGCGTGCCGAGGCCGGCTGTTGGAGCCAATGGCTGCTAGCCAATGGCCGCCTCGTAGAAAGTGAATCGAACTTTTTAGCCGTTCATTCATACATGCATGCTTTCTAATTGATCATGCTGTTCAACTGCTTCACCCGGATTCGGCTCGTGGCGGCCGGCATGCACCGCAGCAGAGCCGCGAACGTCGCCACCATCTTTGCCCTTACCCTGCCGATCGTTGTCGGTGCGGCGGGTTTTGGCGTTGAAACCTCCTATTGGTACTACAACAGCTTGAGATTGCAGGCCACGGCGGATGCCGCGGCCTATGCCGGCGCGCTGGAGAAGATCGCGGGTTCCGACACGCCGACGATCGTCGCGGCCGCGACCCAGTCGGCGACGGACAACGGCCTCGGGAACGGCACCATCGTCGTCAATACGCCGCCGACGTCAGGGCCGAACATTGCCAAAAAGGCCGTCGAGGTGGTCCTCGGCCAGAATCTCGACCGGATGTTCACCTTGATCTTCACTCAGAGCCAGGTTCCAGAACAGGCGAGGGCGGTGGCGCTCATCACCGACGCCTCCAAGGCTTGCCTCCGGGCGCTCAATCCGTCGGCACCGCAGTCGGTGCTCTTCTCCGGCAGCACCAGCATGACGCTCAACGGCTGCGTCATCATGACGAATTCGATCGCCAGCGACGCCATCAAGGTGCAGGGATCGGCGGCTCTCACGGCCGACTGCCTGATCTCGGCGGGCGGCGTCGTGCTGAATAATCCGGTGACCACGATCTGCAAGGCGCCGATTACCCAGGCCTTGCCCATACCCGATCCGTTCGCCAGCGTGCCAGCGCCCGCCGCCAGCAACCCATGCCAAAATGTCAACGGAGGCAAGTCGACCCAAACGATCCAGCCCGGGACCTATTGCAGTGGCATGAGCCTCAACGGCAATGTCACGCTTTCTCCCGGCGTTTATGTTGTCCAGGGCAATTTGAAAATCAACGCGGGCGCGGTCATCCAAGGCGACGGCGTGACCATCTTCATGGCGGGCAGCAGCACCGTCAGCATGAACGGGAACGCGACCGTGACGCTCAGCGCGCCGCAGTCGGGCACCTATTCCGGCATGCTGTTCTACGGTGACAGGACAGGCACGGCGGCGCAGAGTACCTTCAACGGTACGGCAACATCCTTGCTGACCGGCGCCATCTATTTCCCCAAGCAGCAGGTCAACTACCTCGGCAATTTCTCAGGCAACAATGGCTGCACGCAGGTTGTGGCCGACACTATCCAGTGGTCTGGCAATTCCACGATCAACCAGGACTGCTCGAGCCTGGGAATGAAGGACATCCCCGCGGCGGCGTCGGTCGCGATTGTCGAATGAAGCGCGTGGCCCATCGATTGATCCCAGCCATTCGCGAAGACGCGGGCGCTGCCGCGGTTGAGTTCGCGATGGTCCTGCCCATCCTTTGCGTGGTACTGCTAGGCATCGCCGACGGCTGGTCATACGTCACCAGTTCGCTGTCGATGCGTGCCGGCGTGAAGACGGCGGCGAACATGGTCTTGGCGGGCTCCGCCGACGATAGTGCGACGCGGGCCGCGGCACTGGCGAACTGGGAGAGGATGCCGGGCGACGGTCAGGTCACGCTGAGCCGGATCTACAAATGCGGGACGACCGTGGTCGACGCCTCGACCTTGTGCAGCGGGCCGAAGGCACCGTCGGTCTTTGTCCAGATCGACGCATCGGCGACGTGGACCCCGCCCTTCACCTTCGGCGTCTTTTCCGCCCCCAGCACGATCGGCCACCAGGAGCTGATCCGTGTTCGGTAATGCGGGAAGCTTCAGGGCCGATCGATCGGGCGGAGCTGCGCTCGAATTCGCGCTGATCGCACCGTTCCTTATCATGCTGCTGTTCGGAATCTTCGCCTTCGGCTGGTCGATGAATTCGGCCTCCAGCGTTCGCTACACGCTGGAGGCGTCCGCACGGTCCCTGCAGCTTAACAACACGCTGACCCAGGCCGACATCCAGGCGATCGCGACGCAGAAACTGCTTGCGCTGGGTCTGAAGAATGTGAACGTCACGATCGCCACCGACCCGGCGACCGGCGGCTTTCGCATGGCGCACCTGACCGCTGCCTATGCGTTCGTCATAGATTTCCCATATTTCAACGCCTACCCGATCAATTACACGACGACCGTTACCGTGCCGCTGGTCGGCGGTTAGCCACGTAGTCTGCCAGACCGCGAATCTGCTGGCCTCGAGCCCTGCGGCCGGGCTGTATGAGTTCCCCTCGTTGACGGGTATGCAATTCAAGTCTGGCAAAGGAGTCATGGGTCGGCGCTTTTCTGCCGCGTGACGGGCTCTTTTCCACAGTGGGCGTAGCCGAAATTCTATCCAAGACATCAAGGATCTTTAAACTTCTGCCCGTTACCAGAGCACGTATGGCCTCGTGGCGGAGCGGCTACGCTAGAGACTGCAAATCTCGGAAGCCTCGGTTCGATTCCGAGGCGAGGCCTCCAAAATTCCGAAGCTGATGGACTGGTGGATCGGGCGGGAGTGGATCCATCCCTGGTCCATTTCCGCATTACGCAAAGCGTTTCCGCTCGAGCGCAAAAAAAGTTCTAACGGAACAGATATTTCGACACTTCGGGGTTGCCGCGGCGCCACATCACATTGTCGAGGAAGTAATGGTGCACGTTGATGAAAATCAACACGATGAAGAAGAACAGCGACGATCCCAGGACTTCCCGGTCATAGGGGATAAGGGCCGTCAGCACGGTCGGCACCAGCCAGAAGCCCAGACCGCCGAGGAGAAGGCCAGCACTGATGAACTCCAGAAACCGCACCCTGTAAGCCGGACCAAGGATGGACAGGATTCTGGATGGCGGAACTTTCTCGGCATTGCGCCCGTCACGCTCGACATTGCTCTGGTAACGCCAGACCACCGCCAGGTACTGCAAGGAATGGAGCGCCGGCACCACAAGCAGCCAGAGCGGATTTGCCCTTACGATCAGAATCCAGAGATATAGGGACGCGATGTAGGCGATGACGCCGTTATACGGCAGGCTGCCGCCATTCCTGCTCCAACGATTGATCAGCATCACGGCAGTGGCGGCCGTGGAAGCGGCCGCGGCCGACAGCGCAATCGCGTTGAGCCATGCAGGGGTGGCAAACGTGTAATATTCCAGCCCCAGGTATTTTCCCTGCCTGACCGCCGTGTTCGTCTGAAGCCATGCGAACAGCCAAACGGCATAGCTGTTGATCAGCAGGATTTTCTTGTCCGGATCGGTGAAGAACCTGCGCTTCAGAACGGCATCCACCATCAACATACCGTAGCCTTGCTTGACGTAGTGCCAGCCCACGAAAAAGAACATCGCGTTGGTTGCGTTGCCCAGCAGCCGGGCGTTCGCCGTTATCGAGCCGTAGGCAAAAAATGCGCCCATGAGCAGGGGAACGACGATGCCGGCGACGATGTAGCGGATCTGGAGGTTCCTGTCGTAGCCGTCGCCGCGCAGCTTCCGCCCAAAATGGCGGTAGAAGAGTTGGTATGAGTGGGCGAAGTGCGGATAGTTGATCAGATAAGCCAGGAAAAGCATCGTCGCCGCCACGAGACCTTCGTATCTCAGTGGCACGAAGTACAGCGCCGGCAAGATCAGGAATGCGCCGCCGCCGAGCATCAGAAAGTCCGCGAGCGGACCAAAGAGATATCTTGGTGGCGTTGCCGCGGGAGCGCGTATATCCGCCGAAAGGTGAACTGCCATATGAGCGCTCCCTTCGTATTCCATTTAACCACTGG
Organism: Mesorhizobium sp. WSM3626; assembly: GCF_000513935.1. GTDB lineage: Bacteria > Pseudomonadota > Alphaproteobacteria > Rhizobiales > Rhizobiaceae > Mesorhizobium > Mesorhizobium salmacidum. The sequence continues at coordinate 54,941 of NZ_KI911327.1, forward strand.
CCCGTCTGATCGACAAGACAGAGGAGCCGGGCGGCGCTGGACTAGCGCGAAAGGCATGGGGTATCGGCTGCAACGGATGCCGTAACCCGCAATGTTGTCGACGCGATGCCGCCCCTGCCAAATTGCATCGGCCAGGCGTTCGCTGCGTAGAATCGGAAGAGGGACTGGAGGTCCGGAAGATCTGGTACGCCCAAGGGGAATCGAACCCCTGTTACCGCCGTGAAAGGGCGGTGTCCTAACCGCTAGACGATGGGCGCGCTCAGACGAAGCGGCTTATACTGGCGTTGCGCGTAACCGGCAACCCGTTAGGTGCCGCCTTGGACAACTTTTTTCCAGCCTGCCAAATCAGCGATTTCGCGAGGGGTCGGCAGGGCTTGGCGATCAGCGGTGACGTTAGTCGCTTCGCCATCCACGGGCGGAGCAAGGAGCGTAGCGACGCGGCGCAGACCCGAGAATCCATCCGCGACTTCAACGCGACGGAGCTTCGCTCCCGCTTAGCCCAAGGGTGACCACATGGGAACGACTCTGGCCTGCTGAGGTTCCGGTCCGTCAAATCGCTGCTAGCCGTCGTCACCGCCGCTGCGCCGGCGGCAGCGCCAGTTCCAGTCGCGCTCGGGGCCGACATCGACATGGACCGATTCGGTGTGGCAGTAGGTGCCGACGCCGCCGCGGCCGGGCATGGTCCTGATGTAGCTCGCAAGCTCCCATTTGGAGACGCCGGGCACCTGGATGTCGGCGGCGGCGCAATACATGTGCAACGAATTCTTGGCGCCGTTGGCACGGCGGTTGCGGGCCGGGTCGCGATAGCCCGAGGTCACCATCATCTTGCGGCCGTAGTGGCCTTCGATCGTCTTCAGCACGCGCACCAGCGATGGCTTCAGGCAGGCGACGTCCACGCTCTCATTCTGCTTCAGCAGTCCGTTGGGCGCCAGGCGCGCCATGCCGGCCGCAGACGCAACCTGATAGCTGCCGCCCGAGCCTTCGTCCTCATTGAGGTCGACGTCGCTTTCGTCGTCGAGGCCGGATTTGCGTTTGATCTCGAACAGGGCTGTCTGGCGCACGCCAGGCAGGGCATCGCTACCCGTGATGTGACCGGCATCGTCCCCGGTCGAAGCCAACTGTATCGGCTTTGCCGTGGAATCGGCCGAGGCCAGTGTGATGATCGGCTTTGCTGCCGCCGGGGCAGGCTTGGCCTGCGCGGCAGGCTGTTCGCCCGATCGTGTGTTGACCAGCGGAGCGGGTGTTGCCGAAGCGGGGGTGGCGCCAAACATCGAGGCCAGGAAGCCTTTTTTCTTCGGCGCCTCAGCTTGCGGCGCCTCGCCAGCGGTCACATAAACCGGATTGTTCATTACCGGTGCCGCGGCCGGCTTCGGCGCCGTCGCGGCAGCATCGGCGGCGGCGATCTTCTGGGCGACCGCGTCGGTCTGCTGCGCCGTCTGTACCTGCTGCTGCAAGGACTGCGGCGTCTGACCCGCGATCGTTTCCGCGCTGGCTGGTATGGTGAGCGGGAAAGTGGCCCCAGGCTTGGCCATCGGTAGGTAGGCAACCTTTTCGGGGAGTGCCGTGTCGCTTTCGCTCATCACGGTCGTCTGCTCCGTCGCTACCTGCGACGACGAATCGGCGGCGAGGGGCTTGCCCGTGGAGGCGGCGTGGATGTCGGATGCGGAAGCATTGTAGCCGGGCATTCCGACCGACATTGCCGGATCGCCAGCCGACGTGCAGGAGGCCAGAAGCATCGAGCAGAACGCTGCCACGATGACGCGGCGTTCTCCCTTTGCGAGGCTCCATCCTGCTGATTTCAAAGTCAAATTCCCCCTCGATATCCGGTCGGTGTATCCTTGGCGCTGACTGGTATGTCTGCGTTAGGGTGCCCCTTGTCTCCGATCCGGAAACGAGACCTGTGTCAAATCAGCAAGCCTGTAAGTATTTTTGCAGCGATTGCCGAATTGCGGCTGCTTAGTGGTTGACGACACCATTTCGCCCGCTTTTGCGGGGGCGTCAACTCACCAGACATTACAGTCCGTTACACACGTACCTTGACATAGGTGCCGGGAGCATCGCCCAAGGTTTTCATATGCTTGCCGGGTTTGCGGGCAGCTACGCGGGTGTTGTCCTTGGCCTCTATCCAACTTTGCCAGTGCGGCCACCAGGACCCGGGATGGTCGGTTGCCCTTTCTACCCACTGGTCGAAGTCGCCTTTCGGCGGGCCGCCGGTCCAGTACTGATATTTGTTGGATGCGGGCGGATTGACGACGCCGGCGATATGCCCCGATCCCGCCATCACGTACTCGACCGGGCCGCCGAAATATTTCGAGCCGAGGAAGACGGACAGCGCCGGCGCGATGTGATCTTCCCGCGAGGCGAGATTGTAGACCGGGATGGTGACATCGCCGAGCGAGACCGTGTGGCCCGCAAGTTCCATCGTGCCGCGAGAGAGGTTGTTCTCGAGATAGCAGTTGCGCAGGTAGAACGAGTGGTTGGCCGCCGCCATGCGGGTCGAATCAGCGTTCCAGTAGAGCAGGTCGAAGGGCAGAGGATCCTTGCCGCGCATGTAGTTGTTGACGACATAGGGCCAGATCAGGTCGCCCGAGCGCAGCATGTTGAAGGCGGTGGCCATCTTTGTGCCGTCGAGGTAGCCCTTTTCGTTCATCGCCTTTTCCACCGCCGCGACCTGTTCCTCGTCGACGAACACTTTCAGGTCGCCGGCATGGGTGAAGTCGACCTGTGTGGTGAAGAAGGTCGCCGACTTGATGCGGTCGTCGCCTTCTCCAGCCATCAGCGCCAGTGCCGCCGCCAGCAGCGTGCCTCCGACGCAGTAACCTATGGCGTTGACGTCGCGCTCGCCGGTCGCCTTCTCGATCGTGTCGAGGCCGTATTGCAGGCCTTCCCGGATGTAGGCTTCCCAGTTCTTGGCGCCATGACGTTCGTCCGGATTGATCCAGGAGATGACGAAAACGGTGTGGCCTTGCTCGATGGCCCAGCGGATGAAGGATTTCTGCGGGTTGAGGTCGAGGATGTAGAACTTGTTGATCCAGGGCGGGCAGATCAGCAGCGGGCGTTTCAACACTGTCTCGGTTGCCGGATCATACTGGATAATCTCGGCGACGTCGCTGCGGCCGACCACCTTGCCGGGCGTCGTGGCGATGTTCCTGCCGATCTCGAAGGGCGAATAATCGGCCTGGCGCAATTTCAGGTCGCCCTTGCCGGCGGCGATGTCCTCGGCCAGCATCTTCATGCCGCGCACCAGGTTTTCGCCGTTGGAGGCGACGGTTTCGCGAAACAATTCCGGATTGGTCAGGATGAAATTGGATGGCGAGATAGCGTTGGATACCTGCTTGACGTAGAAGCTCGCCTTATGGCGGGTATGCTCGTCCAGGCCTTCGGCGTGCTCGACCAGTTCGGACGCCCAGCGCGAGGTGACGAGATAGGCCTGCTTGAGGAAATCGAAGAAGGCGTTGCGGCCCCATTCCGGATCCTGGAAGCGCTTGTCGCCGCGCTCCGGCTTGACGGCATCGTCGGCACCCTCGGCGTTCGGGCTGACGCGCTGGATGGCGTTCGCCCAAACCGTCATGTAGCCCGCGAACAGCCGCGTCTGCGCTTCGAGCGCACGCTGCGGATCGGCAAGCCAGTATTCGCTGAGCTTCGAGAAGGTCTTGACCATGTCGACGACCGGCTCGGCGACGTGGTCGCGCACCTCACCCTTTTCGCGCGGTTCGGCCCAGGCGGACGCCGCCTTGCCGGCCTGCTCGATCATCCGCGCCATGTTCAGCGCGAAGCGTTCCGGGTCCTTCACCAGATATTGCTCGACCGTCGAAGGTCCGCCATCTTCCGCTTTGCCCGAATCGGGTGTTTTGGACATGGTTCGCGGGGTTCCTCCGGAAGCGTTTTCTTGACATATTAACATGGGACATCCGACAGGGTCCAATCTCGCTCTACCCCGGCTGCCAAGGAAACAATATGACGATTAAGTTTGGCGAGACTGTTTTTTTCGGTGCCGGCCACTTTTGCCGCATCGGCGCGGCAATCATGCTTCTGGGGGTTGCTGGATGCTCGAGCACGAATACCGGCGGTCCGGTGCCGATGGCCACCGACGCGGGTCCGAAGGACACCGGTACCTTTCCGAACCTGAACATCCCGCCGCAAGTGGCGGCGAAACAATTCACCGAGACCGAGAAGAACGCCAAGCTCGCCCAACTGAAGGCCGACGAGAACGGGCAAGGCGCCAAGAGCGGCGGCGCGGCCGTCACCAACCAGGCGGCGCTGACCGATCTCGCCAAGAAACATGGCCCGCAGACGCTGAAGCAGATCGAAGGCAAATGCGACCCCGCCCTCGACCCTACCTGCAAATGAGTATATAGCGCGCGCCCAACGCTCCCTTGCTGTCTGGAACTGCCATGGAAGAATTTCACAAGGTCCGCCGGCTTCCGCCTTACGTGTTCGAGCAGGTCAACCGGCTTAAGGCCAGCGCCCGTTCGCGCGGTGCCGATATCGTCGACCTCGGCATGGGCAACCCGGACCTTCCGACGCCCAAGGCCATCGTCGACAAATTGTGCGAGGTGGTGCGCGATCCGCGGACGCACCGCTATTCCTCATCGCGCGGCATTCCCGGCCTGCGCCGCGCCCAGGCAAACTACTATGCCCGCCGCTTCGGCGTGAAGCTCAACCCCGACACCCAGGTGGTCGCCACGCTTGGCTCGAAGGAAGGTTTCGCCAACATGGCGCAGGCGATCACCGCGCCCGGCGACGTGATCCTGTGCCCCAACCCGACCTATCCGATCCACGCTTTCGGCTTCATCATGTCGGGCGGCGTCATCCGCTCGCTGCAGGTCGAGCCCGATGATGGCTTCATTCCCGCGCTCGAGCGCGGCGTCCGCCATTCGATCCCGAAGCCGCTGGCGCTGATCCTCAACTATCCGTCGAACCCGACGGCGCTGGTCGCCTCGCTCGATTTCTACAAGGACGTGGTGGCCTTCGCCAAGAAGAACGACATCATCATCCTGTCCGACCTTGCCTATTCCGAAATCTACTTCGACGGCAATCCGCCACCCTCGGTACTCCAGGTGCCGGGCGCCATCGATGTCTGCGTCGAGTTCACCTCGATGTCGAAAACCTTTTCCATGCCCGGCTGGCGCATGGGCTTCGCCGTCGGCAATGAACGGCTGATCTCGGCGCTGACCCGGGTCAAATCCTATCTCGATTACGGTGCCTTCACGCCGATCCAGGTGGCCGCCGCGCACGCGCTCAATGGCGACGGCGCCGACATCGCCGAAGTGCGTGATATCTATCACAAGCGCCGCGACGTGATGGTCGATGCGTTCGGCCGCGCCGGATGGACCATTCCGGCACCGGCGGCCTCGATGTTCGCCTGGGCGCCGATCCCGGAGCCGTTCCGACATCTGGGATCCCTCGAATTCTCCAAGCTGCTCATCGAGCATGCCGACGTTGCGGTGGCGCCCGGTGTCGGCTTCGGCGAGCATGGCGACGATTTCGTGCGCGTGGCGCTGGTCGAGAACGAGCACCGGATCCGCCAGGCGGCGCGCAACATCAAGCGCTTCCTGTCTGCCAGCGCCAAGCAGCCCAACAATGTGGTGCCGCTTTCCGCCCACCGCTAAATACAAATTCGATCTGATTTGAGGGGCGCCGCCTTCCATGGCTGAAGCACTGCGTGTTGGAATTGCCGGACTTGGCACGGTCGGTGCATCGGTGGCGCGCGTGTTGCGCGACAAGGCGGCGGAGTTGACCCGCCAATGCGGGCGCGACATCATCGTGTCGGCGGTTTCGGCACGCGACCGGAAACGCGACCGTGGCACCGATCTGAGCTCCGCGAACTGGTTCGACGATCCGGTGAAGATGGCACAGACCGCCGAGATCGACGTTTTCGTCGAGCTGATCGGCGGCGATGAGGGGCCGGCGCGTGCCTCTGTGAAGGCGGCGCTCGAAGCCGGCCGCCATGTCGTCACCGCCAACAAGGCGCTGCTTGCCAAGCATGGCGTGGCGCTTGCCGAAATCGCCGAGAAGAAGGGCGTGCTGCTCAACTACGAGGCCGCGGTGGCAGGTGGCATTCCCGTCATCAAGACGATGCGCGAAGCGATGGCCGGCAACTCGGTCAGCCGTGTGTTCGGCATTCTCAACGGCACCTGTAACTATATCCTGACGCGGATGGAGGCCGAGGGCGTCTCCTTCGACGTCGTGCTGAAGGACGCGCAACGGCTGGGTTATGCCGAAGCCGATCCGACCTTCGACATCGAGGGCCATGACACCGCGCACAAGCTGTCGATCCTGACCAGCCTTGCTTTCGGCACCAGGATTGCCGCCAACGACATCTACATGGAAGGCATTTCCAACATCACCCAGGCCGACATCCGTGCGGCAGGCGATCTTGGCTACCGGATCAAGCTGCTCGGCGTCGCCCAGCGTACCGAAAGCGGCATCGAGCAGCGCGTGCATCCGACCATGGTGCCGACGGCTTCCGTCATCGCGCAGGTGCATGGCGTCACCAATGCGGTGGCGATCGAGACCGACATTTTGGGCGAATTGCTGCTCTCCGGTCCCGGCGCCGGCGGCAACGCCACCGCCTCGGCGGTCATCGGCGACGTCGCCGACATCGCCAAGAGCCGGCCTGGCTTTCAGCATGGTCCTGTCTTCGGCCTGCCGGCGAAGGAGCTGAAACCGTATAAGAAGGCGCAGATGCGCAGCCATGCGGGCGGTTACTTCATCCGGCTGACCGTGCATGACCGCATTGGCGTGTTCGCAGCAATCGCCAAGCGCATGGCCGACAATGATATTTCGCTGGAATCGATCGTCCAGCACGCGGTCAGCGGTGAGGCGGCGGCGCAGAAGACGGTGATCCTCGTCACCCACGAGACCACCGAGGCCGCCGTGCGCAGGGCCGTCGACGGCATCACCAAGGACGGCCATCTGACCGACAAGCCGCAGGTCATCCGCATCGAGCGAGCAGGGTAGCAGCGGCCTCGTCGTCGCGGGCACAACCACCGGCGGCGCATTTCCGTTCTGTGAGGATCCCGCTGCCGCCCGGAACGAATTGGCGTCGGCACCGTTCTCTTGGTCAGCAACCAAGGGAGCCGCTTCATGGCTGATACCAACAAATCCGGCCCTCCTGACATCGAGGACATCCAGAAGACGCTGGAAAAGCAGATCGCCGACCTGCGCAAGGAGATCACCAAGATCAACAAGAGCATTTCGGCGCGCAGCGCGGAAATGCTCGAAGACGCCAGCGAACAGGCATCGGATTTCTACGATACAGCCGCTTCCCGCGCCTCGCGGACAGCGCAGCAGTTGCGCAGCCAGGCTCAGTCCGTTTCAGAAGCCGCGCGCGAAAATCCGGGCACGACGACCGCAGTGGTTGGCGTGATCGGCTTACTTGGCTTCCTGGCCGGCCTCGCGATCGGCCAGTCGATGAACGACACGCCGCGCCGCTGGTACCATTAGCCACAAGGGCGGCCAGCTTGGCCGGCCGCACCATCTCGCTACGTTTTTCAACACGGCCGTCTCGGGGAGGGTATCATGGCGTCGTCCATGCTGATCGGCATTCTCATTACATTCCTGGTCATTATCCTGGTTCTGTATCTCGTCCAGCGACTGCCGCTCGACGCCAGGATGAGACAGATCGTGCAGATCATCGTCATCATCATCGGCATTGTTTCGCTGCTCAAATACCTCGCGGTTTTCTAGGCTGCGAGGAACGGGAATTTCCCGTTTCGTATTGGCCCGGGTCGTCTCGAACCGGGTCGGCATTGTTTCAGGAATGCGGTTCAATCGATTGATATTGCTGTCCTTTCGATAAAGCTGCCGGCAGGTCTTGCCGTTGTCATGCTCGTTTGACAAAACAGGCGCGCCTCCGGCGGGAGGCGGCATCAAACGAGGATTTGCCGAAATGAATGTGGCCCAGAACATCGTCGCCGGCCTTGACCGGATACTCACCATGGAACTGGTGCGCGTCACCGAACGGGCCGCCGTCGCGGCGGCCCGGCTGCGCGGCCGCGGCGACGAAAAGGCCGCCGACCAGGTCGCCGTCGACGCCATGCGCGAGGAACTCAACCGCCTCGCCATCAAGGGCACGGTGGTGATCGGCGAGGGCGAGCGAGACGAGGCGCCGATGCTCTATATCGGCGAGGAGGTCGGGACCGGCAAAGGCCCGGCGGTCGATATCGCGCTTGATCCGCTCGAAGGGACGACAATCTGCGCCAAGAACCTGCCGAACGCGCTTGCCGTGATCGCGATCGCCGAAAAGGGCAGCCTGCTGTTCGCGCCCGACGTCTACATGGACAAGATCGCGGTCGGTCCGGGTTACGCCGAAGGCGTCATCGACATCGATGCCACGCCGGCCGAGAACATCGCCAGCCTCGCCCGGGCGAAGGGTGTCGCTGTGTCCGATATCACGGCCTGCATCCTCGACCGGCCGCGCCACGCCAAGCTGATCGACGCCGTGCGTGCCACCGGCGCCGCGATCCGGCTGATCGGTGACGGCGACGTCGCCGGCGTCATCCACACCACGGACCCGGAAGAAACCGGCATCGACGTCTATCTCGGCACCGGAGGCGCACCGGAAGGCGTTCTGGCCGCGGCCGCCCTGCGCTGCACCGGCGGCCAGATGCTAGGCCGGCTGATCCTCGACACGCCTGAGAAGGTCGCCCGCGCGGCAAAGATGGGCATTGCCGATCCGAAGCGGGTTTATCGGGCAGAGGACATGGCGCGCGGCGATGTGCTGTTCGCGGCCACCGGCGTCACCGACGGCAACATGCTGGCCGGCGTCAAGTTCGGCCGAACCTACATCACCACGCATACGATCGTGCTGCGCTCATCGTCGCGTACCGTGCGGGAGATCAAGGCCCGGCACCAGGATCTGGATAAGTTCTAGACCTGCTTGCGAAGCCGGGCCGCAGTTGTTAGCCATTGGCTGCATCTGAACCTGGCCGCGCAAGGACTAACGATGAAGGTGTTCGACTGGCACGCGGATCCGGTTTCGCGTGCCACTCCTGTCACGAAATCCTACCGCAACACCCAGAACGTGCGCCGCTTTCTTACCCGCGAATGCGGCGACACGTTCAGGTTCGATCGACCCTTCATGGCATCGCTCAAGGATGGTCGGGAAAAGACGATGGGAGATGCAGCCGACGAGTGGGTCCGGCGCCAGGCTGAAAAGCGGAAAGCGTAGTTTTTCTTGAATTCTTCTGCGACGCCTGCATGTCGTTATCCCAAAACCGCTGCACACTTTTGGGCGACATGCATTATCCTGCCGCCAACCATGAGTTGGCAAAGCGCATGATGGGCGACAGGCGCCTCTTCCTCGATGTCAGGCAGTCGGCGACCGGTCTCTCCTGGGAGCACCGGCTGACCGAACGGCAGGACATGATCGCGCTTGCCATCGCGCAGGGTCATGGCGTGCCCGACATCGTCGCGCGCGTTCTTGCCGGACGCGGCGTTGCCGTCGATGAGACCGAGCGGTTTCTCGACCCGACGATCCGTGACCTGTTGCCGAATCCGGCCTCGCTGACCGACATGGACAAGGCTGCCATCCGCATCGCCGCCGCCGTCGTTGCCCGGGAGAAAATAGCGATCTTCGGCGATTACGACGTCGATGGCGCGGCCTCGTCGGCCTTGCTGAAGCGGTTTCTCACGCATTTCTCGGTGCTGTCGGAAATCTATATCCCGGATCGTATTTTCGAGGGCTACGGTCCCAATCCCGACGCCATGCGCGAATTGGTTTCCCGCGGCGCGACGCTGATCGTCACTGTCGATTGCGGCACCAACAGCGCCGCCTCCGTCGAGGCCGCCAAGGAGGCGGGCGCCGATGTGGTGGTGCTGGACCACCACCAGGTTGGCGGCGCGCTGCCGGCGGCGCATGCCGTCGTCAATCCAAACCGCGACGACGACCTTTCCGGACAGGGTCATCTCTGTGCCGCCGGCGTGGTCTTTCTCGCTCTGGTGCAAACCGCGAAGGTGCTGCGCGCGATGACCGACGCCACGCCGCCGGATCTGCTTTCGCTGCTCGATCTCGTCGCGCTTGCCACCGTCTGCGACGTGGTGCCGCTCACGGGCGTCAATCGCGCCTTCGTCGTCAAGGGCCTGCAAGTGGCGCGGCAGCAGAAGAATGAAGGGATGGCTGCCCTTGCGCGGGTGTCACGCATCGGCGAGCCGATCAGCACCTTCCATCTCGCCTATCTGATCGGCCCGCGCATCAATGCGGGCGGGCGCATCGGCGATGCGGCGCTCGGCAGCCGGCTGCTTGCAACGGACGATCCGGTCGAGGCGCAGACCATCGCCGAGACGCTCGACCGGCTGAACCAGGAACGGCAGCTGATGGAGCAGGAGATGCTCGCCGCCGCGCGCGCCGAGGCCGATGCCGAGCTCGCGGGCGGCAGCGGTCCGGCAATCGTCGTCACCGCCAGCAACAACTGGCACCCCGGCATTGTCGGCCTGCTTGCCTCACGACTGAAGGATCACGCTCGGCGGCCGGCCTTCGCCATCGCCTTCAACGCCAACGGCACCGGCACCGGCTCGGGCCGTTCGGTGTCGGGTTTCGACCTTGGCCGGCTGGTGCGCGAAGCCGCCAATGCCGGGCTCATCGTCAAGGGCGGCGGCCATGGCATGGCTGCTGGCATCACCGTCGAGCGCGCAAGGCTGGGCGAGCTCAGGGCCTTCTTCGAGGAGCGGGCGGCCGCCGACGTTTTCCGGTTGCAGGATGAGGAAACCCTGTCCATCGATGGCGCGCTTGCCGCGGAAGGCGCGACGCTAGGCCTGCTCGACGCCCTGGAGAAGGCGGGCCCTTTCGGCGCCGGGCATATCGCGCCGGTTTTCGCTTTGCCGCGCCATCGGCTCGTCGATATCAGGCCGGTCGGCACCAATCATATTCGCGCCGACTTGCAGTCGGAGAGCGGCGGCCGCATCCAGGCGATCGCCTTTCGCGCCGTCGACACGGTGCTTGGCGAATTCCTGTTCAAGAACCGGGGCAAGACGATGCATGTCGCCGGCTCGCTGTCGGGCAATCACTGGAACGGCAACCGTACGGTGCAATTTCGCATTATCGATGCCGCACGGGCGTAGGCGCGCGGCGGAAACCGGGCAATTCAGCCGGCCGGCGCATAACGCAGCAACGCCAAGTTCTGCGTCATCCAGTCCGGCGACATAGCCGTGCAGCTACGTCAATACGGATAGACAATTTGGCCATTGGCGCTTCGCTCCATCTCTCGAACAAGCATAGCCAATTGCAGAATGCGACCTCGGAACGACCGGTCGACTCTCGTTTTCAAAATCCGGGTGGGGAGCGAACAGTCCGCGAAACTGGCCTATTGAACCAAGGTCGCAGAAGTGCCTGTGGAGCCTGTAAGGTTTCGAGCTAGACGCTCAAGGGTTAGCGCCCCCTCATTTAGAGGGTACGGCCCGGCAAGCATACCGTCAAAAACGAAATCGCCTAAACGGGTGTCTACTTGTATTTCGTTGCCAAGTCGCCGAATGATCTCGTCTCGAAGCGCTACAGCGTCAGGCAAAAGTTGTGTTTGCCACTCGTGACGGTGACGGTCCGACCGAGCGAGCAGTTCTTTTGTATGCGCCTCCCAGGTCTCCCGGTCGGACGTTCTCCGCGTCATGATTCCGGAGTCTTCAGATTTAAATCTGTTTTGCATCTCTCTCATCTGCAGTGCAACGTCCTCAACCCGGAGCCGCAACTCATGGTCCGTTAGGGCCGACAGATTGGATGTAGATGTCGATGGCGGGGGGAGTTCTCTAACCTGTTGCTGCTGGGTCAGTTCGTGGACCTGAACTTGCTCGACCAGCTTTTCAACTCGGCGAAAGCTAACCTCTGACTCCCCATGTTTTATATGAAGGTTTGGCAGCAGTCTGGATATCTCGGCGCGAAAAATGTACGCTGAAAACGCAATTGCTGCCGGCCATCCAAGTGAGGCCAATGCCTGAACAATGGCGGCAGCAAGTCCCCAACCGTTCGTGACTTCTGGCAAAGCTTTCTCCCCCAAATGCTTCGCCTACCAAACCACCGAAAACCATCATGGACAAGCTGACGCCCGTTAAACTTCCCGGTGAGATGCTGTGGGGCAAAAATAGCTCAAGAGCGTCAATGATTTCTCGAACGAATGCAGTCTAGGCGAGAACCGTCTGCAGCCGCGTCAGTTCGCCGATCTGCGCCATCGTGGCCTGATAGCCGAGCTGGATCGCCTCGTCGGCCCTGTGGAATTCGGTGAGGCCGATATGGCTGAGCTTGGGCTGCAGCGACATGTCGGGCGGATCGCCGGCAAGCCTCGCCCGTGAAATGCGGTCCTGGATGATGTTGAAGGCTTCCACCATCACGCCGGTGATGCCCAGGCGCGTCTGGTGCGATTGGTGCTGGGAATTGACCTGGCCGGGCCTTGGCGCATCCTTTTCGATAACCAGCTCGCCGGCACTGTGTTTGATCACGGCGGCGCGGCCGAACAGGTCGTAGTGGAGGTTGACCGCCACGACGAGCGGCTGCTCGTAGGCGCGGCAGACCGAAACGGGCACCGGATTGACCAGCGCTCCGTCGACCAGCACGCGGCCGTTGCAATCGACCGGCTCGAACACGCCCGGCAGCGCGTAGGACGCGCGCATGGCCGTGATCAGCGAGCCGCTCGACAGCCAGATCTCGTGGCCGGTGCGGATTTCCGACGCGACGCAGACAAATGGCTTGGGCAGATCGTCGAAGCGGATACCAGCCACGTGCTCGCGCAGGCGCGCGTCCAGCTTCATGCCGCCGAAGAGGCCGCTGCCGCGCAGGTTGAGATCGAGCAGGCCGAAGATGCGCCGCCTTGTGAGGCTCCGGGCGAACTCTTCCAGCTCATTCAGTTTGCCGGCGAGATAACAGCCGCCAACCAGGGCACCGATCGAGGTGCCGGCGATCATGGAAACCTCGATGCCGGCTTCATCGAGCGCCCGCAGCACGCCGATATGAGCCCAGCCTCTGGCGCAACCGCCGCCGAGCGCGAGCGAAATGCCGGTTTTCTTTGGAGATTTTGTCGCGGATGCGCCGCCGGCCGAGGACAGGCCGTTGGCCTCCCTGACATCTGGTCTGTTAGGCAATGACGCCCATTCGAGCATCATGATCTCCCTTGTCCCAGGCTACTATACGGATGGGCCGTATCGAAATGATGAATCTATGTGATCGGTGTGAGGCAGAAGGTTCAAGCTGATGGCTTTCGATAGGTGTTTTCCGCATCGAACAGCGGCTTGCTGCCGTCGTCGACAAGCGTCCCCTTGCCGTCGATCAGCCCCACCGTCCGATAAAAGCATGAACGCCGGCCAGTGTGACAAGTTGCGTCGTGGCCCAACACTTTGACGCGCAACCACATGGCGTCCTGGTCACAATCCGTGAGCATCTCGACGACACGCTGGAAATTGCCCGAGGTTTCGCCCTTCTTCCAGAGTGCGTTGCGCGAGCGCGACCAGTAATGGGCAATGCCGGTCTCCAGCGTCAGCGCCAGCGCCTGCGCATTCATATGCGCAACCATCAGCAGCATGCCGTCGGCGGCATCGGTTACGACGACGGTGACAAGACCAGCGGCATCGAAGCGCGGCGAGAACACCGTGCCTTCTTCCAGGATATTCTTGTCCGAGGGAGCTTTCGGAAATTCCAGTGCCGACATTGCCGGTCCATTTTCCTGTTGACCGTGACGTCGGCAGGGGCTTACGCCCTGCCGCCGCGCACCATGGTGACAAAACGAACCTGCTCTTCGGGCGTATCCTTGAAAACGCCGGTGAAGGTGGAGGTCAGCGTGGTTGAGCCCTGCTTGCGGATGCCGCGCATGGCCATGCACATGTGCTCGGCCTCGATCATCACCGCAACGCCGCGCGGGTTGAGCACGTCCTGGATGACACCGGCAATCTGCGCGGTCAACGCTTCCTGCGTCTGCAGCCGATGGGCGAAGATATCGACGACGCGCGCGATCTTGGACAGGCCGACGACCTTGCCGTCGGGCAGATAGCCGACATGCGCCTTGCCGATGATCGGCACCATGTGGTGCTCGCAATGCGAATGGAACTGGATGTCCTTGACGATCACGAGATCGTCGTAGCCGGCGACCTCCTCGAAAGTACGGCCAAGCTCCTCGGCTGGGCACATATCGTAGCCGCCGAACATTTCACGGAACGCCTTGGCCACCCGCTTGGGGGTATCGATCAAACCCTCGCGATCCGGGTTGTCGCCGGTCCAGCGCAGCAATGTGCGCACGGCGGCCTCGACTTCGGCCTCGCTCGGGCGGTCGGTGACCGGCTTTTCCATATAGGCCGACTGGGGCATGAGTTTCTTGATGACGGCATCCATAAAAGGCGTCTCCCGTAGTCCCTCTCTCAGGAGGAACGAGTTGAACGGACCACGACCTTTCGGTGTCGGAAACTCGCCCCGTTTCCAGCCCCGTAAGCGGCGTGAACTTCCCGGCAAGGACAGTGGCTCTCGCCGCCTTGTCGATACCGGACTGCCAGCATTATATATGGTCGTGCCGGGCGAATGAAAGACGCAACAACGGCAATCGCTGTTTGCTTGGCGGCGACGGATTGGAAAATAATGATCAACGACGTCTACAACGCGAAAATTCTCGGTTTTGCCGGAAACATCGCCCGCATCGGCCGGCTCGATCATCCCGACGCGACCGCGAAGGCGCATTCCAAGCTGTGCGGGTCGACCGTTACCGTCGACCTCAAGATGGAGGACGGCGTGGTCACCGACTTCGCCCACGACGTGAAAGCCTGCGCGCTCGGACAGGCATCGTCCTCGATCATGGCGCAACATGTCGTCGGCGCCAGTGCCGAGGAATTGCGCGCGGTGCGCGAGACCATGCTGAAGATGCTGAAGGAAAACGGCGCGCCACCCGAAGGACGCTTCGCCGACCTCGGCTATTTGGAGCCGGTGCGCGACTACAAGGCGCGCCATGCGTCGACCATGCTGACCTTCGACGCCGTGGTCGACGCCATCGGCCAGATCGAAAAGAAGCGCGCAGACGAAGCGGCCTGAGCGTGGGCTTTGACCTTACGGTTATTGCATAAGTGATCGGCCGTGCCCTGGCGGGACCCGCCCGCCGTGGCCGCCCATTATGATTTGTGGCGCGACATCGTCGTCACATTCAACCCGGCAGACGATCCGGCGGCGGGACATCCGCCTCTGGACGTCAACGACCTCGATAAACTTCTCGAAAAATACAAGAAGGCAAAGTAGCCGGATCCTGCCAGGCAGCGGCTCAGGCCGGAGCTTTCAGCGCGCGCCGATCAGGCGGTGGGAACTTCCACATTGTCGATCAGCCTGGTTTTTCCCAGCCAGGCGGCAGCGAGAACGCGGCCCGCTCGGTCGTGCCGCCATGGCGTAAGTGTCAGGCTTTCGCGGGCCTTGACGTAATCGACCTTCTGGAAGCCGGCCGCGATCAGGGCGCGGCTTGCGTTGGCGATCGTTTCCTCTTGACCGGCGCCCGCCGCCAGCGCCGCCGCCGCCTTGCGCAGGATAAGGTTGAGCTGGCGCGCGATCCGGAGTTCGGCTTCATCGAGATAGGCGTTGCGCGACGACATGGCGAGGCCATGCGCATCGCGTATGGTCGGCGCGCCGATGACTTCGACAGGCAGGTCGAGGTCGCGGCAAAGCTGCCTGACGACGCAAAGCTGCTGATAATCCTTTTCGCCAAAGATGGCGACGTCGGGTGCAGCCTGCAGGAGAAGCTTGGCCACCACGGTGGCGACGCCGTCGAAAAAGCTGGGGCGAAAGTCCGTTTCGAGCCCGGCTGACGGGCCGCCGACCGAGATTCTCGTGGCAAAACCGGCGGGATACATCTCCCTGACATCAGGCGTGAAGGCAAGATCTGCCTTGGCCGTCGCCAGCATGTCGAGGTCGCGCGCCAACTGGCGCGGGTACTTGTCGAGATCCTCGCTCGGCGCGAACTGCGTCGGATTGACGAAGATCGACACCACGCAGCGATCCGCTCTTTCGAGCGCGATCTTGATCAGCGAAAGATGCCCTTCATGCAGTGCGCCCATGGTCGGCACCAAGGCGATGCGCAGCCCATCGCGCCGCCAGTCGCTAATTCGCGCGCGAAGTGCGGCAACGCTGTCGACCATGTCGGGCCGGCTCATGATTCATCCCCGCCATTTGTTCTCGAGAAGACGTGGGTGGGGCCGGGGAAATCGCGGTCCCGCACCTCCGATGCATAGCGCTCGGCGGCATGCTCGATCACACTGCGCAGGTCGGCATATTGCTTGACGAATTTAGGCACGCGATCGACTGTTAGCCCGACCATGTCGTCGATGACCAGGATCTGGCCGTCGCACTCGCCGCTGGCGCCGATGCCAATCGTTGGAATGGCGATGCGGCGGGTGATGTCCGCGGCGACCGTCTCTATCGTTCCTTCGATGACCAGGGAAAACGCACCGGCCTTCTCGACCGCGCTCGCGTCGGCGATCAGGGCGGCCACATTCTCGTCCGTGCGACCCTTGATCTTGTAGCCGCCATCCTTTTCCACCGATTGCGGCTGGAGGCCGATATGGCCCATGACCGGGATATCGGCGGCCACGATCGCCGCGATCTGAGCGGCCATGTCGACGCCCCCCTCGAGTTTCACCGCCTGGCAGCCGCTCTCGCCGACGATGCGCCGCGCCGAGGCCACGGCCTGCGCGGCTGAATCCTCATAAGTGCCGGCCGGCATGTCGACGACGACGCAGGCCTTGGCCGAGCCCCGCATCACGGCTTGGCCGTGCGCGATCATCATCTCCAGCGAGGCGCCCAGCGTCGTCTCATGGCCATGCAGGACCATGGCGACGCTGTCGCCGACCAGGAGCAGGTCGACATAGGGATCGAGCAGGCGGGCGATCGGGTAGGTGTAGGCGGTGAGGCAGACGATCGGCGTGCCGCCCTTGCGACGGCGAATCAGGTCGGCGCCGATGCGGATATCGGTGGTCGGCAATTGCGTGGCCAATCGTCGCCTCCTTCTACCCCCGGCCGGATAGGATTTCCATATGGGCGCGCAGAGCTTTAGAAAGAGCGGCAAGGCTTGGCAAGCGCGCATCCGGCCACCCCTTGGGATCACAGGCTTGTGTCGGGCCCTGGCGCGCCATTTGCGCGCTCCCCGTGGCAAAACCCTTGCCTTCCCGAAGGCCTGACGCCATAAGCAGGAAACGGGCGCCGCCAGCGCGAGGGTTCTGAGATGAAGACTTTCCTGACGCAGTTTTTCACCTGGTGGAACAGCCAGACGCTGGGAACGCGCCTGCACACCTGGCGGTACGGCAAGGAAGTCGGCCAGGACGAGGCCGGCAATGTCTATTACGAAGGCGGCATCGATTCGGAAGGCCGCACGCGTCGCTGGGTCATCTACCGCAACTATTCAGAAGCCTCGGCCATCCCGCCTGGCTGGCACGGCTGGATTCACCATCGGGTCGATGTCGCTCCCCCTAGCGATGACTACAGGCCGCGCGACTGGCAAAAGCCGCATTTACCCAATCTGACCGGCACGCCAGCGGCCTATCGTCCGAAGGGCTCGCTGCTGACCAATCAACATCGCCCGCAGGTCACCGGCGATTACGACGCATGGACGCCGGGGTCGTAACGGCGCGGGTTGTAAGGTGCAGGCCGGTCCTTTATCGCCACAATTGGTGTTTAGCTGCTTGCTGATCAGAAAACGGCGACTAGCCTTGGCGATCGACGGAATCACCTGGGCGCAACCACCGGTACCCCTGCATGAGCTTTTTCAACCGGATATCGACAGGCGGCCTGACGCTAGCCGCCAGCCTCGTCGTCAGCACCGTCGCCTTTTCGGCTTCGCCCGCACCTGCACCCGCCGCTCCGGCGCCGACGGCGCCCGCGGGATCGGATCGCATCACCAACCCGGTCGCCGAGTTCGCTGGCATCGACAAGATCACCGGCCGCATCATTACTTTTGATGTCTATATCGACGAGACTGTGCAGTTCGGCGCCCTGCAGGTTACGCCACGCGTCTGCTATTCCCGGCCGGAGAACGAAGAGCCGAAGACCGACTCCTTCGTCGAGGTGGACGAGATCACGCTCGACCGCAAGATCCGCCGCATCTTCACTGGCTGGATGTTCGCCGAAAGCCCGGGTCTCAATGCCGTCGAACATGCCGTCTATGACGTCTGGTTGAAGGCGTGCAAGCAGAAGTCGGATGTGCCGGCGCCCGATGCTGGCAAGAGTGGTGCGACCAAGGCCGACGGGGCGAAAACCGACGCTTCGAAGCCAGTCGCAACCCAGTCTGCCTCGGCCAAGCCAAAGCCTACGGTCAGTCCGGACGCGGCACAGCCCGACGACGCCGCGGAACCGGATACGACGGACAACAACTGATCTCTTGGAACCGCCATGGCTGGCGCGCGTTGGACCATCACCACACGCGTGGAGGACACGCCAATGTCGGACAGCAAGCGGATCATGGCCAACAAGGCCGAGTTGCTGGAACTCGAAAAAGGGTTCTGGACCGGTGACGCTGCCTATTATGCTGCCAATGTCGACACCGAATGCCTTGTGGCGTTTCCGCAGATGGCACAGGCGATGGACAATGCCGATCTGGCCAAGACCGCAACCAAACCCAACCGCTGGCGCGACCTCGACATCGAGCTCAAGGGAATAATCGAACCCGGTAGCGATATCGTCATGCTGACTTACGAAGCGCGCGCTACGAGGGAAAATGGCGAGCCCTATGCAGCGCTGGTCAGCACCGGCTACGTCCATCGCGCCAACGGCTGGAAGATGATGTTCCATGCGCAGACGCCGCTCGCGGCCACCGCCAAATAGGCCTTGATCCCTACGGAAAAAAGACCGCTTCACCTTTCAGCGCGTCGGCCAGCATCTTTTCGTATTTGCCGCGCGGCACGTCGACGGCGCCGAAGCGCTTGAGGTGTTCGGTGGTGAACTGCGTATCGAGCAGCGCGAAGCCCCGAGCCTTCAGGCGCTCGACGAGATGCACCAGGCAGGTCTTCGACGCGTCCGTCTCCTTGGAAAACATGCTTTCGCCGAAAAACACCCGCCCCAGCGAGACTCCATAGAGCCCGCCGACCAGACGCCCCTCGCGCCAGGCTTCGACCGAATGGCAGTGCCCCATACGGTGCAACTGCACGTAGGCCTCGCGGATCGGCGCATTGATCCAGGTCGAGCGGCGCTCTTCGCGCTTCTCGGCACAACCGTCGATCGTCGCCTCGAAATCGAAATCGAAACGAATTTCGAATGCGTGCTTGCGGATCGTCTTCTTCAGGCTTCTGGGTGTGTGAAAACCTGTGAGCGGGATGATGCCGCGCGTCTCCGGCCGCACCCAGAAGACCTCCGGATCACCAGCACTCTCGGCCATCGGAAAGACGCCCGAGGCGTATGCCTTGAGCAGAAGGTCGGTGGGAATGCGATAGCCTGGCGCGTAGGGTCGGGTCATCGCGTCATCATAGCGCTAAGTTGGGCTATTCGCCCTTGGCCAGATATTTTTCCAGCCAATGGATGTCGTAGTCGCCATTGGCAATGTCGGCATTACCGACGAGATCGCGAAACAGCGGCAATGTCGTTTTGATCCCGTCGACGACGAATTCATCGAGCGCCCGCCGCAGCCGCATCATGCATTCGACGCGGTTGCGTCCATGCACGATCAGCTTGCCGATCAGGCTGTCATAGTAGGGCGGGATCTTGTAGCCGGAATAGACACCGGAATCGACGCGGATGCCGAGGCCGCCGGGCGTGTGGAAATGGGTGATCGTGCCGGGTGAGGGGGTGAAGGTGCGCGGATCCTCGGCGTTGATACGGCATTCGATGGCGTGGCCGTTGAACTTGATGTCTTCCTGCTTGACCGAAAGGCCGCCGCCGGAAGCGACGCGGATCTGTTCGTGGACCAGATCGATGCCGGTGATCGCTTCCGTCACCGGATGCTCGACCTGGAGGCGCGTATTCATCTCGATGAAATAGAACTCGCCATTCTCGTACAGGAACTCGATGGTGCCGGCGCCCGAATAGCCGAGATCGGCAATCGCCTTGGCGCAGATGCCGCCGATGCGCGACCGTTCCTCGGCGTTGAGCGCCGGCGAATTGGCCTCTTCCCAGACTTTCTGGTGGCGCCGTTGCAACGAACAGTCGCGCTCGCCGAAATGCACGCCGCCGCCGAAGCCGTCGCCGAACACCTGCACCTCGATGTGGCGCGGCTTCTCCAGATATTTCTCGATGTAGACCGCGTCGTCGCCGAAGGCCGCGCCGGCTTCCGAGCGCGCCGTCTGCAGGGCGATTTCGAGGTCTGCCTCGGTATGCGCCACCTTCATGCCGCGTCCCCCGCCGCCGGCCGACGCCTTGATGATGACGGGATAGCCGATCTCGGCGGCGATGCGCCTGGCTTCCTTTTCTTCGGTCACCGCGCCATCGGAGCCGGGCACCACCGGAATGCCGAGGCGCTTTGCCGTGCGCTTGGCCTCGATCTTGTCGCCCATGATGCGGATATGGTCGCCGGACGGGCCGATGAAGGTGATGTTGTGCGCCGCCAGGATGTCGGCGAACTTGGCGTTCTCCGACAGGAAGCCGTAGCCCGGATGCACGGCGTCGGCGCCGGTGATCTCGCACGCCGCGACGATCTGGTGGATGTTGAGATAGCTGTCGCGCGACGGCGGCGGACCGATGCACACGCTTTCGTCGGCGAGCCTGACATGCATGGCGTCAGCGTCGGCGGTCGAATGCACCACCACGGTCTGTATGCCGAGTTCCTTGCAGGCGCGCAGCACCCGGAGCGCGATTTCGCCGCGATTGGCGATGAGGATCTTCTGGAACATCAGGTCCGCTCTATTCGATCACGACGAGCGGCATGCCGTATTCGACCGGCGTCGCGTCCTCGAACAGGATCGCCGTGACAGTGCCGGCGCGCGGCGAGGGGATCTGGTTCATTGTCTTCATCGCCTCGATGATCAGCAGCGTCTGGCCTTCCTTGACCTTCTGGCCGATCTCGATGAACGGCTTTGCGTCAGGAGACGGCGCCAGGTAGGCGGTGCCGACCATGGGCGAAGGGACGGCGTTCTTCGACACGTCGACAGTCGCCGGGGCAGCCGCCGTTGCAGATTGGGCGGCCGCTGCCGGGGCATAGGCCGGTTGCGGTGCGGCGATCGCATGGACGGTGGGCGCCTGCCGTGACACCCGAACCTTCAGGTCGCCGAGTTCAACCTCGATCTCGGTCAGGTTGGTGTCGTTCAGTATGCCCGCCAGATCGCGGATCAGTTGCTGGTCAACACCGGTCTTCTTTATCGACATTTTCGAGCCTTCTGTTTGTTGGCCGGTCATAGGCGTGCGGCCAGCGCTTGCAGCGCCAGCGTGTAGCCGAGCGGCCCAAAGCCACAGATCATGCCGACAGCGACCGGCGCGACCATGGAGACGTGGCGGAACGGTTCCCGCGCGTGGATGTTGGAAAGGTGAACTTCGGCGACCGGCAGCGGCGCGATCGAGCGGATGGCGTCGTGGATGGCAATCGAGGTATGGCTATAGGCGCCTGGGTTGATGACGATGCCGGCGGCTTTGTCGCCGGCTTCCTGGATCCAGTCGACAAGATCCCCTTCATGGTTCGACTGGCGGAAATCGATCTCGATCCCAAGCGATTTGCCTGCCTGCTTGCAGTCGTCCGCGATGGCCGCGAGCGTCTTGCCGCCATAGATGCCCGGCTCGCGCTTGCCGAGCGCGTTGAGATTGGGACCGTTCAGGACGAAAACCGTTTTCAAAAAAGCCGACCTTTTCCGGCGCCGGCGTCAAGCCGGCGCGCTGGGCCTCTATACCGGGCATAGTCGCCCGCGGAAAGAGCGCAAGTGCGTTCTTTCACTGTCCACAACAGCCCGAAATGCGCCCGTGAAGAAAACCGCTCGCCGGTCAAAGCGCGGCTTTCGCCGCCTTGATCTTTTCGGCGAGCACTTCCTGCCCGAGCGCCCCGAATACGACCTCGTTGCCGACGACGTAGGAAGGGGTTCCGGTGATCTGCAGCTTGTTGGCAAGATCGTAGGTCTTGGAGAAGGCTTCGGGGATCGACGCGTCCTTCATCTTCTCGCGCAGCGTCGCCTCGTCGGCGCCGAGCGATAGCGCGATCTTGATCGCTGTTGCCTCGGTGGCGCGCCCCTGGCCGCCGAGCAGCGCATTGTGGAACTCGCCGTACTTCTCCGGCATCATCAGGTGGAACGCCATCGAAACGACGCTGGCCTTCTGCGAATCCGGGCCGAGGATCGGGAATTCCTTGAGCACGAAACGCAGATCCGGATCGGACTTGGTCAGGGCTCGCATGTCTTCGATGGCGCGTTTGCAGAAGCCGCAATTGTAGTCGTAGAACTCCACGATCGTGGCCTTGCCGTTCGGGTTGCCGACGACGCCGTCGAAGGTGGAGTTGAAGATCTGGTCCTTGGCGTTCTTAATGACGCCGAGCGCCGCGAGCCGCTGTTCCTCCTTCTGCTTGGCCTCGAGTGCGTCTTGCACTTCGAGCAGCACTTCCGGATTCTTCAGGAGATAGTCGCGGATGATTCCCTCGACCTCGGTGCGGTCGATTTTGGTATCGGCCCCGGCCGTCTGGACAGGCTGTGCCGTCTGGACAGGCTGTGCCGTCTGGACAGGCTGCGCCGTTCCGGCCTTCGCAATTTGCGGACTGCCGGCCACGAAACCGAAAGCCAGCATGGCAAGGGCGACCGCAACCCCCGTGGTGCCCAGCAGCAGTGCCTTTTTCATCGTTCTCGTTCCTTCTGCCTGTTTTCCGGTCTGTCGCAGCACGCGGCCGGAGGGTTCATGAGATTACTGGCTCTTGCCTGATGATTTGTAGTTTATGATGTCCTGGGCGCGTATCCAGCGCGGCTCTCCGCGCTTCATCTGCTGTTGCGCCCGCATGGCGAAGATCTTCGCATCCTTGTAGTCGCCGGAATAGAAATGGCCTTCGGCGGTGGCAAGCTCGGCGCCCGGTATGTCTCCCAGCTCGCCGTAAGCCTGTGCCAGATAACGATAGCCGGTGGAATTTTCCTTGTCGCGCCCCAGGCCATTGTTGATCTGCACGACAGCTTTCTTGAGCGAGTCGGGCGTGCCGACCGCCATCAGCGCCTGGCCAAGCGAGACAGGCAGCAGGCCCGACCGTGCCGGATCGAGGCTGACCGCCTTGGCGTAGGCGTCGGCCGCATCCTTGGGCTTGTTCGCTTTCATCAATATATCGCCGCGCAGCTCCTGGAAGTAGGCATTCTTGGGCTGCGCCTTGATCAGGGCGTTGGTCTTGGCGAGCGCCGAGGCGAGATTGCCGTAGAGATAGGTCGACTGGGCATCGCCATAGAGCGCCGCCATGCTGCCCCGCATCTTTTGCATCAGCCGCGCCGCGGCGGCCTGGCCTTCCATGTAGACGGCAATCTTCACCCGCATCATGTCGTGGCGCTGCTGCAGCGTCGGCGGGTCGAGCTTGTCGACATTGGGGCTTTGCTTGACCAGCACTTCGAGGTTGGCGATGCGGTCCTGCGGCATGGGATGGCTGATCCGGTAGGGATCGACCTGCGCGCCCGACAGCGACAGCGCTGTCTGGAAGCGGTGGAAGGTCTTCAGCATGCCCATGCCGGACTGGCCGGTGGCGTTGAGATAGGTGATGGCCGAGCGGTCGGCCGTGATTTCCTCGGTGCGCTGATAGGCGAGGATGCTGCGCTGCGCCATCTCGCCGCCGCCAGCCGCCACGCCCATGCCGGCGCCGGTAAGGCCGCGGGTGTTGGTGGTCGCACCGGCAACCATGGCGCCGGCACCGAGCAAGGTGGCGATGATGGCCATGGTCTTGGCGCGTTCGAGCTGTTCGCGCAGTTTCTGCTGGTGGCCGCCGGCGATATGGCCTGCTTCGTGCGCGATGACGCCGATGATTTCGTTCGGCGTCTCAGCCGTCATCAGCGCGCCGGTGTTGATGAACAGCCGGCGCCCGGTGACGAAGGCGTTGAAGCTGGAATCGTTGACCAGCACGATGTCGATGCCGTCATTCGCGAGCCCGGCCGCCTTGAAGATCGGCCGTGCATAATCGCGCACCAGAGCTTCGATCTCGGCGTCGCGTACGACTGGCACGCCCTGGGCGAAGGCGGTCACCGAACCGGCCACCGCAACTGCGGCGGCAAGCGAAGCCGTGGCGAGGACACGCGCCACCTTTGCAATTGTCGATCTGGGTCGGCTCAACATAATGTGTCCACTGGTAGACGAGCGGGCCAAAGATGAAAAGTCGGCGCCTGAAAACTTCCTCAACTTGTGATCCTCACATCAATCGGGCATTTGTGCGGCGCATGCGTCAGGACCTGGCGCGCTCAATCCTCGGGACAGGGTAAAAATGGTCGTTTCGCTCTCCCATCGCGGCAATGTCGAGCCGTTCCATGCCATGGATGTACTGGCCGAAGCGAACCGGCTGAAGGCCCTAGGCATACCGGTGATTTCCATGGCGGTTGGCCAGCCATCCGATCCAGCGCCTGTACGGGTTCGCGCCGCCGCGGCCAAGGCGCTGGAGGATGGACGCATAGGCTATACCGACACCTTGGGTCTGGCCTCGCTGCGCAAGGCGATCGCCGGGCACTGCGCGGATCATTATGGCCTCGATGTCGACCCCGGCCGGATCGCGGTGACCACCGGATCGTCGGCGGCCTTCAATCTTGCCTTCCTGGCGATGTTCGATCCAGGCGATCGGGTCGCCATCGCCGCTCCCGGCTACCCCGCCTATCGCAACATCATGGCAGCCCTCGGCATCGACGTGGTCGAAATCGAGCTCGGTGACGCGGCTTATCTGCATGCCGGCCATCTGGAGGCCGCGCATCGCGAGAAGCCGCTAAAGGGCGTGCTGTTTGCAAGTCCGGCCAATCCGACCGGCGCGGTCATACCAGCCGACGAGCTGGCGATCCTGGTCAGCACGGCGGAGTCGCTCGGCATCGCCGTCATTTCCGATGAGATCTACCATCGGCTGGCCTATAGCGCCCCCGACACCACGGCTCTCGCCTTTAGCAACAGCGTGACTGTGATCAACTCTTTCTCGAAATACTACTGCATGACCGGCTGGCGCATTGGCTGGATGGTGTTGCCGGACGAACTCGTGCGCCCCGTCGAACGCATCGGCCAGAGCCTCTACATCTCGCCGCCGGAGCTGTCACAGATCGCGGCGATCGAGGCCTTTGCCGCAACCGAGGAATTGGAGGCGGTAAAACGGCGCTATGCCTGGAATCGCAAGCTCTTGATGAAGCGTCTCCCGGAGCTGGGTTTTCCCCTGGCGGCACCCATGGATGGCGCCTTCTATGCCTTTTGCGATGTCACCCGGCACAGCAATGACAGCATGGCCTTTGCCCGCAAGATGCTGGCGGAGGCGCATGTGGCGGCGACGCCCGGCCGCGACTTCGACACTCGGGCGGGGCACCGCACGATGCGGTTTTCCTATGCCGGCAGCCACGACGACATGGTCGAGGCGATGGCGCGCATCGAACGCTGGTTGAGGTAACGCCATGCCGCTCGAACAGGCGCTGGCGGAAGTCGCGGCGGAAATGGCTGAACGCACCGATCGCGGCGATGTCGCGACCTATATTCCCCAATTGGGCAAAGTCGATCCGAAGAAATTCGGCATCGCGGCCGTCACCAATGACGGCCGCACGCTGGTGGCCGGCGATGCCGACCAGGCTTTTTCGATCCAGAGCATCTCGAAGGTGTTCACCCTGACGCTGGCGCTCGGCAATGTCGGCGACGCACTGTGGAAGCGGGTGGGGCGCGAGCCCTCCGGCAACCCGTTCAACTCGATTGTCCAGCTCGAGCATGAGAACGGCATTCCGCGCAACCCGTTCATCAATGCCGGCGCCATCGTCATTTCCGACATCCTGCTTGCAGGCCACCAGCCGCGCGAGGCGATCGGCGAGATCCTGCGCTTCATCCAGTTCCTCTGCGACGACGAGACAATCATCATCGACCGCGAGGTCGCGGCTTCCGAACGCGCCACCGGCTACCGCAACTTTGCGCTCGCCAATTATATGAAATCCTTCGGCAATCTCCATCATGCGCCGGAACTGGCGCTGGGTGTCTATTTCCACCATTGCGCCATCGCCATGAGCTGCCGACAGTTGGCGATGGCCGGCCGCTTCCTCGCCAATGGCGGCAAGAACCCGGCAACCGGACATTCCGTGGTGTCGGCGGAGCGGGCGCGGCGCATCTGCGCCATGATGCTGACCTGCGGCCACTATGACGGCTCCGGCGATTTCGCCTTCCGCGTCGGTATTCCCGGCAAGAGCGGCGTCGGCGGTGGCATATTGGGTATTGTGCCGGGTGTCGCTTCGCTCGCGGTCTGGTCGCCCGGCCTCAACGCCAACGGCAATTCCAAGCTGGGTTCGCTCGCGCTGGAAAAGCTCGCCAGGATGATGAACTGGTCGATCTTCGCGCCATAGGGATCACGACTCTGCCGGATATGAAAATCCCGCGCCGTTCGTTTCGATCGGCGCGGGATTGTTTTTGTTAGAAATCAATTCAAGCACTTGAAAAGCTTAGAAAAAGCCCTTCCGCTGCCACCAGCCGGCACGCTTGGGCTTTTCTTCGGTCTTGGCTTCCGGCTCATCGGCGACGGTCGAGGAAACCACCGGTGCGACAGGCGTATCGGCGGCTGCCGCCTTGCGGCGTGATGGCCGGGCTTTCGGTGTCTCTCCGGCGACCGCCGCCTCGTCAGATGCCGTGGCTGGCGTTTCGGCGGGTGCCTGCATGGCCACTTCCGCAGTCGGCTCCCCGGCGACGGCCTCGGCTGCCGCCTTCTTCGGCTTGGCTGCGCGGCGTGGCTTCTTGGGCTTCTCGGTGCTTGGCACCTCGTCGCTGACTGGAGCCGCCGGTTCTTCGACGGCAGCGGCAGCCACCGGCTCGATCGCCACAGGCTCGCTTAGGGAAGCGTCAACCTCGGCAGGCTCGGTCGCTTCGCCTGCCGCCGCCTCGGTCTCGCCTTCACCGTCTTCGCGACGATTGCGCTTGCCGCCGCGCTTGCCACGCCGGCGCTTCTTGCCCTGGCCATCGTCGGATGCTTCCGCCGTTTCGACGGTCTCGCTTGCGGCGACCGCAGCCTCGTCGTCAGCCTCGGCCTCGTCATGGTCCGCCGCGCCTTCCGACGCGGTGAAGCCGTCATCCGACGTGGAGAGGGACGCGCCGTCCGTCGGGGCGCCATGCTCGCGTTCGCGATCCTTGCCGCCGCGCCGCCTGCGACGCTTGCGGCGCTTGCGGTCGCGGCCTTCGCCTTCCTCGCCGGATCTGGGCTGCTGATGCTGCGACGGCTGGGCGTGCCGTGGTTGCTCGGCCTGTACCGGTGCTTCGTCATCTTCCTCGACAACGACAATCTTGTCCTCGGGCTCTTCCGGCTCGACATAGGCCGGCAGGCTGCGCGCCTCGACGAAGCCTTCCGGCTTTTCGGCCAGCGCGCCGCGGAAGATCGCGTAGTGCTGGGCACCGACCGCATCGTCGGCCTCGATGGTGACGGTCAGGCCGAAGCGGCTTTCCAGTTCCACCAGCGTGCCGCGCTTGTGGTTAAGCACGTAGAGCGCGGTCGCGGCCGGCGTGCGCACCGTGATGTGGCTGCGCGAATCCTTGAGCAGGAACTCCTCGATCGCCCGTACCACCATCAGCGCCACTGACGAATCGGAGCGCACATGGCCGGTGCCGCCGCAGTGCGGGCACGGCTTCATGGTCGATTCCAGCACGCTGGCGCGGATGCGCTGACGCGACATCTCCATCAGGCCGAAATGCGAGATGCGGCCGACCTGGATGCGGGCGCGGTCGTTCTTGAGGTGATCCTTCAGCCGCTTTTCGACGGAGCGGTTGTTGCGGTTCTCCTCCATATCGATGAAGTCGATGACGATCAGGCCGGCAAGATCGCGCAGCCGGAGCTGGCGGGCGACTTCCTCGGCCGCTTCCAGATTGGTGTGGAGCGCGGTGTCCTCGATCGAGTGCTCCTTGGTGGAGCGTCCCGAATTGACGTCGATGGCGACCAGCGCTTCGGTCTGGTTGATGATGATGTACCCGCCGCTCTTCAGCGTCACTTGCGGCTGCAGCATGCGGTCGAGCTGCGCTTCGATACCGTTGCGCACGAAGATCGGCGTCGTGTCGCGGAACGGCTGAACCACCTTGGCGTGGCTCGGCATCAGCATGCGCATGAAGTCCTTGGCTTCGCGATAGCCCTCTTCGCCGGAAACCAGGATCTCGTCGATATCCTTGTTGTAGAGATCGCGCACCGAGCGCTTGATCAGGCTGCCTTCCTCATAGACGAGGGCAGGGGCCGTGGACTGGAGCGTGAGACTGCGCACGTTCTCCCACAGCCGCATCAGATATTCATAGTCGCGCTTGATCTCGGCCTTGGTGCGGCTCTCGCCGGCGGTGCGCAGGATGACGCCCATGCCTTGCGGCACTTCGAGATCGGCAACGACTTCCTTGAGGCGCTTGCGGTCGACCGCGCTGGTGATCTTGCGCGAAATTCCGCCGCCGCGCGCTGTGTTCGGCATCAACACCGAATAGCGGCCGGCAAGCGACAGGTAGGTGGTGAGCGCCGCGCCCTTGTTGCCACGCTCCTCCTTGACGACCTGCACCAGCAGGATCTGCCGGCGCTTGATCACTTCCTGGATCTTGTACTGGCGGCGCACCGGCTTGCGGCGGTTGCGCACTTCCTCGAGCGCGTCCTCGGCGCCGACCGATTCGATCTCATGATCGTCTGGATGGGACGAGGATACTTCCTCGAGCATCCCGCGATCATTGTCGGAGGAAGTGGCTTCGCTGCCCTGTTCCGATTGCGGGACGGGCTCGGAAATCACATCGCCTTCGACGGAGGCGGCGATCGACTTGGGGCCGCCCTCGCTGGCCTCGCTTTCATCCTGTTCGGAAGAACCCCCGTCATGTTCGGGTGCACCGTCATGTTCGGATGCGCCGGCGTCTTCCGAATAATCGGACGCGTATTCGGCGGTCCCGGAAACGTCGGACATGTCCTCGGTTATGGCATCCGGGCCATTGTCGTTGTTTTCGTCTGTTTCGCCGGCGGCTTCGTTTGCCTCGCCGGAATCGGCCGTGCCGGCATCGCGTCTGTTTTCACCACGGTCGCGGGTCTTGCCGCCGCGCCGGCGACCGCGCCGTCCACGATCCCGGCTCTGGCGATCGTCGCCTTCGCCGTCCTCGTTCTCCTCGTCCTCGGCCTCCTGCGCTTCCGCGCGCAGCAGTGCCTGACGGTCGGCGACCGGAATCTGGTAGTAATCGGGGTGTATTTCACTGAAGGCGAGAAAACCGTGACGGTTGCCGCCATATTCGACAAAGGCTGCCTGAAGGGAGGGTTCGACGCGCGTTACGCGGGCGAGATAAATGTTTCCTTTGAGCTGCTTCTTGTCC
This sequence comes from Mesorhizobium sp. WSM3626, assembly GCF_000513935.1. Lineage (GTDB taxonomy): Bacteria > Pseudomonadota > Alphaproteobacteria > Rhizobiales > Rhizobiaceae > Mesorhizobium > Mesorhizobium salmacidum. The sequence goes on from NZ_KI911327.1 coordinate 84,255, forward strand.
TGGGATTCAAAGTCGAATTCTTCGATACGGTTACCGCGTACGACGACTACGCGTGTTTCCTCCGGGTGGGAGGCGTCTATCAGCATTTTGTTGGGCATTATTTCGTTTCCCCCCGGCAGCCGTCAGCCGCAGCTGGCGGGGCAAAGCCCGCTGCTGTGTGTCTGGATGAGAGTGGGTGCCGGATAATTGAACGTCCGCCGGACGCTGCCTGCGTGTCATGGCGGTGCCGCCCGCAGCCATATTGGCGCGGTTTGATGCGGACCTTTCCATGATTGCGCTTGAAGCCATCGTCACCAGCAGAACCTTTTGAACCAAAGCCCGGAAACCGGACCAGCTTGTTTGCTCATACAGAGCCGGCGCGGGAACAAACCCGGCCGTTTTCCTCACGCAGGCGATTCCCCCGCCACGGGAGCACACCTGCGAAATTCGTCGCAATCACCTGAAGCCTTTTCGCGTGAAGCGAAAGGAGCCGCCTTTCATCTGACCCTGTAGCAGGAAGCTGCGGAGGAGGGCGGTTCCAGGATTGCAGTGATCCACCATCGCTTTTATGATTTGGCGGGTTGGAAGGCAACCCCGATTTCCGATGCCGGCAAAAAGCAGTTCCGTAGCGTAAGCCTGGTTCCGATCCTTGCGTGAAAAGGCTTGGTTAACCTTCTCTGGATACCAATCGTTAATCGAGTTCGCGGCCTAACCGGCACTTTGACCAAACGAGCCGGCGCCTGGCGCCAAAACGGGAGCGACTAGAAGAGAGATGGGACTGGCGGACTTCACAGACAAGGGATGTCGTGTTGGCGGCCAGATTCTCCGAGCCTTCTGTCTCGTGCTGCTGGTGGTGTTTTCGTCCGCCTTCTCCACGATTGCCGGTGCCGCCGACGCGCCGCTTGTGGCGAAGGGCTACAAAATGGCCGGCGATGCCACCAAGATGCGCATCGTCATGGATTTCGATCGCGAGCCTGACATCAAATGGTTCCTGCTGCGTGGGCCCAACCGCCTTGTCATCAATCTTGCGAACACCCGATTTGCCATAGATGCCAAGGATTTGAAGCCGCGTGGGCTGGTCAAGGGCGTGCGGCTCGGCGAACTCGGCGAGGGCGTTTCGCGACTGATACTGACAGGCAAGGGGCCGTTCGCCGTCGACAAGCTCGATGTGCTCAAGAACGAGGACGGAACCGGCTACCGCATCGCCATCGACATGTCGGCGGCCTCCGAACGTGAGTTTGACGCCGCCCTTGCCAATCAGGCGCTGACCACCGGTTCCACGGTTTCGACCGATAAAGGCGGCCGGGTCGGCACGGGACCTGTCTCCAATCCCGGCCACAGGTTCACCGTCGTCATCGACCCCGGCCATGGCGGCGTGGACGGCGGCGCCGAAGGCCTGAACGGCACCATCGAGAAGAACGTCACGCTGGCCTTTGCCACCGAGCTGCGCGACAAGCTCGCGGCCGTCGGCAAATACGATGTCTTCATGACCCGTGATACCGATGAATATCTGCGCCTGGACGACCGCGTCCGCATTGCCCGCCAGCATGAGGCCGATCTGCTTATTTCGATCCATGCCGACACGATCAGTGTCAAGGGCATCCGCGGCGCCACTGTCTATACGGTCTCCGACAAGGCTTCCGACCCGCAAGCACAGGCGCTTGCCGACCGTGAAAACCTGTCGGACCAGTTCGCCGGCATGGTCATCAAGGACGACAACAAGGAAGTGACCGACATCCTGATCGACCTGATCCGCCGCGAGACGCACAATTTCTCGATGAGTTTTGCCCACACCTTGGTCGGTCAGCTCTCGACCAGCGTCGGCCTTATCAACAATCCGCAGCGTTCGGCCGGATTCAAGGTGCTGAAGGCCCCGGACGTGCCGTCCGTGCTGGTCGAGCTCGGCTATCTCTCCAACGCCAAGGACGAGGCGCAACTGCTCGACACCGAGTGGCGCGGCAAGGCAGCGCAAAGCATCACCAACGCCGTCGCGTTGTTCGCCTCCGCCCGTGCCGGGGCTGGAACCGGAGGTTGACAATGCCGGCAGCGCCTGCAACCAGAGGCGGCGTTGCGGGATGACAACACCCGCTGCTTTTATTTCCGGCTTGCAGCCGCGAAACGCGGCCCTGCCGTATTTTGTCCACATGGTGGCGACATGGGTTTTCGATTACGGGTTGGGACCGGCTCGAAAGCTTGCGTGGAAGGCGGCTTCGTTTAGGAAATTCCCGAACCAAGGACTGGAGCGGGTATGATTCGTCTCATTGGCTATTTCTTCGGCATCGGCACGACGCTGGCCCTCCTGGCCGCGGCGGGCGTTGCCCTTTACATCGGCCATGTGGCAAAGGATCTGCCTGACTACGAAGTGCTGGCCAAGTACGAGCCTCCGGTGACCACCCGTATCCACGCCTCGGATGGCGCGCTGATGGCGGAGTATGCACGGGAACGGCGCCTTTACTTGCCGATCCAGGCCATCCCGGATCGCGTCAAGGCGGCCTTCCTGTCCGCGGAGGACAAGAACTTCTACAGCCACCCTGGTGTCGACATAACGGGGTTGGCCAGAGCGGTGATGACTTACGTTTCGGGTGGCCCCATGCAGGGTGGCTCGACGATCACCCAACAGGTTGCCAAGAACTTCCTGCTGACCAACGAACGCTCCCTGGAACGCAAGGTCAAGGAAGCCATCCTTTCGTTCCGCATCGAGCAGGCCTATTCCAAGGATCGCATCCTCGAGCTCTATCTCAATGAGATTTTCTTCGGCTTCAACGCCTATGGCGTTGCCGGTGCCGCACTGACCTACTTCGATAAATCGGTGAACGAACTGACCGTGGCCGAGGCCGCTTATCTGGCATCGCTCCCGAAAGGTCCGGCCAACTACAATCCCTTCAAGCACGCCGACCGGGCAATTGAACGGCGAAACTGGGTGATCGGCCAGATGGTCGAAAACGGTTACGTGACCCCTGAAGAGGGCGCGAAGGCGAAGGCCGAGCCGCTTGGCGTTGCTCCGCGCCGCACCGGCTCCTACCTTTTCGCCGGCGAGTATTTCACGGAAGAGGTTCGTCGGCAGATCATCGCCCGCTACGGCGAGAACGCCCTCTATGAGGGCGGGCTGTCGATTCGCACCACGCTTGACCCGAAGGTCCAGCTCATTGCCCGCAAGGCGATGCAGAATGGATTGATGAAATACGATACTTTGCGCGGCTATCGCGGGCCGGTGAAGACGATCGACGTCTCCGGCGACTGGGGTGTGCCATTGGGCGCCGTCAAGGGGCTGGAAGACGTTCCCGAGTGGTCGCTGGCCGTCGTGCTGGACAGTTCGGCGTCCGGGCTGTCGATCGGCCTGCAGCCTGCACGTCAGGCGTCGGGCGATATCGTGAAGGAACGCGTCGAAGGCACCGTCAGCAAGGAAGACATGGGCTTTGCCATGCGCCATGTGGTCGACGGCAAGACGGTCAAGGCCAGGTCGCCGGCCGACGTGCTGAAGCCAGGCGACGTCATCTTCGTCCAGAAGAACGACGGTTCCGACAATGCCTACAGCTTGCGTCAGGTTCCCGAGGTGGCAGGCGGCCTGATCGCGATGGATCCGCACACCGGCCGCGTGCTGGCCATGGTCGGCGGTTTCTCTTATTCGCAGTCGGAATTCAACCGCGCCACCCAGGCGATGCGCCAGCCAGGGTCGTCGTTCAAGCCGATCGTCTATTCGGCCGCGCTCGACAATGGCTATACCCCGGCCTCGGTGATCATGGATGGTCCGATCACCATCCAGAGCGGCAACACAACCTGGACGCCGAAGAACTATGACGGCACGGTCGCCGGCCCGGCAACGCTGCGTTCCGGCATCGAGAAGTCGCGCAACCTGATGACGGTGCGGCTTGCCAATGACATGGGCATGAAGCTGGTCGTCGAATATGCCGAGCGCTTCGGCGTCTATGATCATCTGGCGCCATACCTGCCGATGGCGCTGGGTTCGGGCGAGACGACCGTCATGCGCATGGTTTCGGCCTATTCGATCATGGCCAATGGCGGCAAGTCGATCAAACCGACGCTGATCGACCGCATCCAGGACCGCTACGGCAAGACGGTGTTCAAGCAGGATGAGCGTGGCTGCGAAGGCTGCAACGCGCCCGAATGGAAAAACCAGCCGGAGCCGGAACTGGTCGACAATTCCGAGCAGGTGCTCGATCCGATGACCGCCTACCAGATCACCTCGATGATGGAAGGTGTCGTCCAGCGCGGCACCGGCGCCACCATCGGCGAGCTTGGCCGCCACATCGCCGGCAAGACCGGCACCACCAACGACGAGAAGGACGCCTGGTTCATCGGCTATACGCCGAACCTCGTGGTTGGTCTCTACATGGGCTACGACACGCCGCGCGGCCTTGGCCATGGCGCCACCGGTGGCGGCCTTGCCGCCCCGATCTTCAAGGATTTCATGCGCGTGGCGCTGGACGGCACGCCCAATGTCGACTTCAAGGTGCCTGACGGCATGAATCTGATCGCCATCAACCGCAAGACCGGCATGCGCGCCTCCTCGGGCGATCCCGGCACCATCATCGAGGCCTTTAAGCCGGGCACCGGCCCCGCCGACAGCTACTGGGTGATCGGCATGGGCGCCGATGGCTCCAACGCTTCCGGCGGCGCACTGTCGCCGCAGGCCAACCAGGCCATCCAGGACGGCGGCGGCGGCCTTTACTGACGAATTCAAATGTCCGAATGGGCCAGCCTGAAGGCTGGCCCATTTCGCTTTACACATGGCGGCACCGTCCCTATGTATCGCGCCGACCGAAGCGTCATTCAGCAACAGGACAAAATATCAGGCCATGCGCGCGGAAACGCAGAATATTGTCGATGAGATCAGGCAGGCGATTACCCTGCTGAGGAGGCATCTTTGACTGGGATCAGGCCATAAAGCGGCTTGAATACCTGAACGTGCGGGCCGAGGACGCAAGCCTCTGGAACGAACCGCTGGAAGCGCAGAAGCTGATGCGCGAACGCCAGGGCCTCGAGGAAGGCATCGCGGCGGTCAAGGGCCTGACCCAGGCGCTGGAAGACAATATCGGCCTGATCGAGCTTGGCGAGGAAGAGGGCGACGAAGGCGTTATCGCCGAGGCCGAGGCCGCGATCCGCTCGATGCAGGGCGAGGCAAAGGCCCGCCAGGTCGAGACGTTGCTCTCGGGCGAGGCCGACGCCAACGACACCTATCTCGAAATCCATGCCGGCGCCGGCGGTACCGAAAGCCAGGACTGGGCCTCGATGCTGTTGCGCATGTACACGCGCTGGGCCGAGCGCCGCCGCTTCAAGGTCGAGGTGCTGGAAGTGCATGACGGCGAAGAGGCCGGCATCAAGTCCGCCACCTTGCTGATCAAGGGTCACAATGCCTATGGCTGGATGAAGACCGAATCCGGCGTCCACCGCCTGGTGCGCATCTCACCCTATGACAGCAATGCGCGCCGTCATACGTCCTTCTCCAGCGTCTGGGTCTATCCCGTCGTCGACGACAGGATAGAGATCGACGTCTCCGAATCCGACGTGCGCATCGATACCTATCGTTCGTCCGGCTCGGGCGGCCAGCACGTCAACACCACCGATTCGGCCGTGCGCATCACCCATATCGCCACCGGCATCGCGGTCGCCTGCCAGGCCGAACGCTCGCAGCACAAGAACAAGGCCAAGGCTTGGGAAATGCTGCGCTCGCGGCTCTACGAGGAAGAGCTTAAGAAGCGCGAAGCGGTCGCCAACGCGACCGAGGCGTCGAAGAGCGATATCGGCTGGGGCCACCAGATCCGTTCCTACGTGCTGCAGCCCTATCAGTTGGTGAAGGATCTGCGCACCGGCGTCGAAAGCACCAACCCGTCTAGCGTGCTCGATGGCGACCTCGACGACTTCATGGAAGCCTCGCTGTCGCAACGCATCGAGGGCGGCGCGGGCGAAGTGGTAGCCGACCTGGATTAGGTTGCTCATGCGGGCAATGACGGCGAGCTCGTCGCAAAAGCAGACGTATCGCCGTGCGGCGAGCGGTTGATCACACGCTTTAGCCGGTGCCAGCAACAAGCGCGCCGGCCATCGCAAGGTTTCTGATCGGCGTATTGCTCTCGTGCGGGATGGGGTCTTTTCCTGTCCCCACAATGGGCGCGTCGCATGTTTGCCGTTCATCCGACCACCCACATCTTGGTGGACTGCAGGGCGGCTGGTTCTCCATCGCGGACGATCTGCGGCAATGGCATCGGCAATCAAGAGCATGTGATTGCGCGCATCTGACGATCGGCCGGCTGGAACCACTCCGGATCAATCCCGTTGTTTGCATGCCCCGCCTGCCGGGAACAAACCTGGCCTGAATCTCGTCAGCGGTAGCAGTATGTCATGCGCGTGCGCCCATATCCGGGCGCTGCGGCTTCTTGCGTCGACCAAGGAATCAGCCCAGCATCCAAACGCTGGGGGACAAAAAGCATTTATGGCCGGACGCGGCATATCTGCGACTGACGATCCGGCCACTGGGAAGACACGTTCCGGGAACGGGCAGGCGAAATGCTTGACGCTCGAAAGGAACGTCCTATGTCCGCTGCCACGCCCAGATCGGCCCGAGCCGTTCAACCGGTCGGCCGACTCATGTTTTCCCTGTTCGCCGTCGGCGTGATCGCGATGTTCGCGCCAGCTGCCTTTGCTCATGACGCCAAGCCCACGGCGGCAAAGCCGCAGGGTTGGAGCTATCCATTCGCCTGCTGCGCCAACTATGACTGTCGTGCCACGCATACCGGCGAGGTGCTGGAGAAACCCGAGGGGTACGTGATCGCCGGCACCGGCGAGGTGGTTCCCATGACGGACAAGCGCATCAAGGACAGCCCTGACGGCGAGTTTCACTGGTGCGCTCATCAGGCCGGTCTTGACGCCGGCAAGACGATATGCCTGTTCGTGCCGCCGCGCTCTTTTTGATGCTGCGCCGGCGGCCAACGCCATTCGGCAGACGCGTCTGCTGACGGACGGTTGTCAGGATCGCTTCTTTATGGTGCCTTGCCGCTTGGGCGAGAGGTGATGTTCATGGCCATCAAGGGAAGCTGCCACTGCAAGGCGACGATATTCGAGGTGTCGGAGGCGCCGCGGACGGTGACACAATGCACCTGTTCGTTCTGCTCGAAACGCGGCTCGCTCTGGGCCTATTACACCCCGTCCCAGTTCAAGCTCATCACGCCGCTGAAGAACGTTTCCTTCTACCAATGGGGCTCGAAGACCGTAAAGCATGGTTTTTGCGCAACCTGCGGCTGCGGCACCTTCACCGAAACGCCGGACTGGTCGACCGGCGAGCCGGATTTCGACAATCCGAAGATCAGCGTCAACTCGCGGCTGTTCGATGACTTCGACCTCGACAAGGTCGAAGTGGTGGTCATTGACGGCAAGAATCTCTGGTAGCCCGCCAAGGTGCTTCGATGCGCAACGGACCCGGGGGAAAAGCCGCGACGGCCACTTTTCCCGTTCCGTTTTTCGCCGCATTTCATGGTACAAGTCGCGACAAGGGCTGATTTGGCGCCAGCGTAAGGCGTGACTTGGAGAGGGACCATCCTATGAAGAAGACCGTGCTCGTCGTTATGGCGACGGCTCTGCTCGTGACCGCGTGCACCACCACCGATCCGTATACGGGCGACCAGAAGATTTCCAACACGGCCGCGGGGGCGGGTCTTGGCGCCCTGGCAGGCGCCAGCCTTGGTCTGCTTGCCGGCGGAAATGACCGCCGCAATGCGCTGATCGGCGCCGGCATCGGCGCGCTGGCAGGGGGCGCCATCGGCGCCACCATGGACCAGAACGAGGCTGAATTGCGCCGGCAGCTCGAGGGCACCGGCGTCAGTGTCACCCGTAGCGGCGACCAGATCATCCTCAACATGCCGTCCGACATCACCTTCAACACCGACCAGGACGCGGTGAAGCCCGGCTTCTACCAGGTGCTGAATTCGGTGGCGCTGGTGCTGAAGAAGTTCAAGCAGACCACGGTCGACGTTTTCGGCCATACCGATTCGACCGGTGGCGACCAGCACAATTTCGATCTGTCGCAGCGCCGTGCGCTGGCGGTCGCGAATTATCTGTCCGGCCAGGGCGTCGATCAGCGCCGCTTCGCCGTCACCGGATTTGGCAAGACGCGGCCCGTCGCCTCCAATGCCACAGCCGAGGGCCGGGCCCAGAACCGACGCGTCGAGATCCAGCTGTCGCCGCTCACCTGAGCAGAATCGCGTCTCATGCGAAAAACGGCCCCCATCGGGGCCGTTTTTTTATCCAGGCGTATTTTGGCGCCCGGTTCATGACGGCAGCCAAATAAAATTAGCAATATCTAATAAGTGCTTTTCCGCAGCCGTGGAAAGGATTAGCATCGACGCTGTTCCAGAGGGGATGGGGCGGTTTAATCGGCCGCGCAATCAATATCTTTGCCGCCTCGGTCTTGCACGGCCAGATCATGAAATCTGGGAGGAATGCATGACAAGAACAGCCAGTCTTGGGCGCTGCGGCGTCCTCGCTTTGACAAGCGTTGTAGGTGCATGGTTAGGCCTCGCCACGGCTCATGCCGAGGACGCCAACAAGGCCGACATCGACGCGTTGAAGAAATCGCTCGCCAAATATCAGGACTACACCGCCGCCGTCCGCGATCTCTACCTGTCGACGGTCGGCTGCGTCTATTACAGCGGAGAAAAGATACCCGGCTCCATGGATTATCCGAAGGGCGCCATGGGCATCCATTTCGTCAACGTTCCAAGTGTCGGCCAGAAACTAGATCCGATGCATCCCAATGTATTGATCTACGAACCAACGAAAAAAGGCCTGCATTTGGTTGGGGTGGAGTGGCTGGTGCCGCTGACCCCGGACGTCAAGGAGCCACCAAAGCTGTTTGGTCAAACCTTCATGGGCCCGATGGAGGGGCACTACCCGCTGATCCCGAAGGAGTTCGTCCACTACGATCTTCATGCCTGGCTCGATGACAATCCGAACGGCATGTTCAGTCCGACGAATCCGAAGGTGAAATGCGACAAGGCCGAGTTTCCGATGCTGGAAAAACCGACCAAGATGATGCCCGGACCGATGTAACCGAGCAACTGGGTCAGGGCGGTCGCCGTTTCACGGAAACGCCGAACCGCTCTAACTCTTTGTTTTGGCAGCTGCTTCTGCGACGATTCCGCAGATACGGAAGATCGTTTCATCGGCAAGATCGGTCGAGCAGGGTAGTCCCAGTTGCGTCGCCACCAGCATGTCCGTGACCGGCAGAGGCATCCTGGGAAGATGTTCGAAGGCTACGTGCCGGTGCAGACCGCCGCCCCACCACCGGCGCACGCCAATCCCTGCTTTCGACAGCGCTTTGATTTCACCGTCCATCAAACCAGGCGGCAGGCCAATAGTGACGGTGGAGGAGATCCATTTTTCACCGAAGCCTTCAGGCAAACTCAACTCGGAAATCGACCCCAGCGCGCGGCGATAGCCTGTAGCAACGCGTTTATAGGCGGCACGCGTATGCGGCCAAGCTTCGAGCGCGGCCAGGCCGACGGCCGAGCCATATTCGCTGAGCTTCCCGTTCAATGCGGGCGAGGTAGCCTCGCGAGAATTTGCGAAGCCAAAATTGGCCGCCTTCCCAATCTCCTCGATCAGGGAGCCGTCGTTGGACGCGACGAAGCAACCTTCGCCGATACCAAGTGTCTTGGTGGCATGCAGGCTGACGACTGCCGGAACCCGCGATGCTCTCAACGTGTCGAAGGCTGCGGCCGCGTCGATTACCACGGAAAGACCGGTGTCGTTCTTGAACCGATCCCAGTTTCCGGGTCCCATCGGGCAGCCGAATGGCATCACCGGCATGACTGCTCCGACCTTGCCGGGTGCTTGGCGGATGAGTTCCGCGGCGGCCTCGGGCAACAATTGCTGGGTGCTCAGGTCTACATCGACAAGCCAGGGCACGAGCCCTGCAACAACCGCCGCGTGCGCGCTGGCGGCGAAGGTCCAGGACGGCATCATGCAGAGACTGCCCCTCGCCGGCTTCTGTGCCATCAATGCCAGAGCTAAGCCCAGCGTTGCATTTGCTAGGCATACCACATGGTTCGCACTTACGTGAACCTTGAGAACTTCCTGGAATCGCTGATTCAGCGGACCGTTGTTGCTGTACCAGCGGTTTGCGTCGATCTCACGCAGATAGGGCAGAATATCGTCCGCCATCGGCAGGCGCGGGCGCGCGACCGGGATATCAGGCGGCGGGTCGGGATCGGCATCCCACAATTGACTCGTCATGAAGCCCTGCTGTCGGCAGTCCTGGGCAGGTAGAGATCTTCATTGACCGGCAATGGTCGCAAGGTTTCGGGCCGGCTGCTGCCGATCTGGAATCGGATACTGGTTTGCGAGATGGTGTAAAAATGCCAATGATCGGCGCAAAGCAGCACGAAACTGGCGAATGGTATCGCCTCGCGACCGCAGAGACGGCGGTTGCGGCGCCAATGCCTGACATAGGCGCTGCCGAGCGATATAGCGTGTTGTTTGACGATAAGAGTTCCAGCCAAGCGCGCGGCCATCAGAAAAGCCCCGGTCAGTTCCGCAAGCCGCCCCATGCCAGAGCGTTTTCTCCCGATCTGGGCCGCCTGAGATGCCCGGCTGCGACGGAAGCCCGGCGATCCAGCATAGCCATCGACCAAGCGATCGAAATAGGCTTCAGGCTCATACAAACGCCGTACCAATCTGTCGTAACCTGTCTTGAGGACGTCGCGGGTCATGTTCTTGGGATGGAAGCTGACATGAGGGTCGCTGAGATCCAGTCGGCCTTCAGTCCTCAGCCGCTCGTAAAGCGGCGTCGTCGGAATCGGGCACAGGATCGCAACCGACACTGGCGCGATGCCGCTTTGCTGAATAAACTCGAACTGCTCGTTGAAGATCGCTTCATCATCGGCGTCGAAACCGACAATGAAGCCGGCGTGAATGACCAGCCCCTTGTTGCGGATGCGTTGCAATTTCTCGATCATGGAGTCGCCGCGGACGTTCTGAACCTTCCTGGCTTCGGCCAATGATGACGTGCGAGGCGATTCGATTCCGACGAAGACCTGCCGGAAATTGGCCAGCCGCATCAGATCGAGCATTTCCTCGTCATCGCTCAGATTGATGCTGGCCTCGGTGGAGAAGACGAGCGGGTAGTTGTTCGCCTGCTGCCAATCGATCAGAACGCGCAGCAGTTCCTTGGCCTTGGCCTTGTTGCCGATAAAATTATCGTCGACTAGGAAGCAGGTGCTGAACCCGGCTTTCACGATTGCTTCGAACTCGAGGACCATTTGCGCCGGCGTCTTAAGGCGTGGGCGGCGACCGAAAATGGTGATGATGTCGCAGAATTCGCACAGGAAGGGGCAGCCCCGCGAAAACTGCAGCGATGCGACCATGTAGCGTCCAGCTTTCAGCAGATCGTATCGCGGCGTCGGTACTGTCTCCATGTTCGTTTTGGCGTCTTGCTCGTAACGCCGGTGGACTGCCTCGCCCCGGGCGAAAGCCGTCAGGAAGCGCGGCCACGTCTCTTCGGCCTCACCGACGAAGCGCACGTCACAGTGATCGACAAACTCCGATTCCGATACAGAGACGTAGGGGCCGCCGACCACTGTGGTAACCGGAAGATCTCGGAGCCGGTCAAGGATTGCGAACATGCGGTCGCGCTGCACGATCATGCCGGTCACGCCAACGATGTCGAAATCTGTGAGGTGTTCGAAATCGATATCCTCGACATTCTCGTCGACCAGAACGATTTCGCAGTGGTCGGGAGCAAGGGCCGCCAGTGCCGGCAGAGACCCCGTCACGATCCAGCTACGCTTGCCGCCGGGCAGAATGGAAAGGACTTCATCGCGAGTCCATACGGAAGGATGGAAACGTGGATTGATCAGACAAACGCGAAGCTGGCGTGGCGAAGGCGAGGCCGGACTGTGCATCATGTTTGAGCCGATCTGGACCGAGATGAGGAAACCAAAGTATCACGCCGGTAACAGCGTGGTATACAAAGCCATGCCGAACGTATACGCCGATTTCATGAGATATTACAATTGACTGATACTGGTCCATTTGACGCGTTGGTGGGTCACTACGAGTCGTGTCTCGCGCGCCACGGAGACACCCCTCAAGGAGTCGACTGGCCCGATGCCGAGGGCGCAGCGACGCGTTACCGCATTATGGCAGAGGTTGTGCGGGAGAGCGATCAGGTCGATCTGCTCGACTTTGGCTGCGGTGCCGGCCATTTCCTCGACTATCTGCGCCACTACAATCGCAAGGTACGATACCGGGGACTTGATCTGTCGGCGCGGTTCATCGACCTGTGCCGTCGCAAATATCCCGGCGTGGCGTTTGATCGAATCGACGTGATGGCGACCGGCGCGGCTGTGCCCGAGGCCGATTACATCATCATGAACGGTGTTTTCACGGAGCGCTGCGGCGTCGCCTACGAGACGATGTTCGATGCCATGACCGAGGTGCTGGTAAAGGTATTTCCCCATGCACGCAAAGGCATCGCCTTCAACCTCATGTCGAAACACGTCGACTGGGAACGCGATGACCTTTTTCACGTGCCCTACGATCGGATTGGCCGATTTGTCGTCGATCAATTGTCGCGCCACCACCTCATTCGTGCCGATTACGGTCTCTTCGAATACACTGTTTACGTTTATAAGGCCGGCACATAGCCGGACACCCAAGGTGGTGGCGACCGGGCTGGGAACAAGGGCGTAGGGGCGGCATGGCGGACGTGGTCATTTTTGGGGCAGGGCAGCTCGCCGAAGTTGCCAAAGCCTACCTCGACAAATTCGGCGATGATCGTGTTGTCGGCTTCACGGTCGACGAGAGCTTTCTGACGCAGCCCGAGTTCCAGGGCCTTCCCGTGGTCGCATGGGAAAGGCTCGAGGAGCGTTTCCTGCCTGGCAGCGTCAAGCTCCTCGGGCCTCTCAGCTATCAGAATCTAAACGAGTTCCGCCGGGATCGGCATTGGGAAGGCAGAGCGCGCGGATATGGCTTTGCGCGCTTCATTCACCCCTCGACGCACAATATGGCGGAGACGGTTGGCGATAACTGCTTCATTCTGGAAAACTGCACGCTGCAACCTTTTGTCCGCCTCGGCGAGGGCATCATCATCTGGAGTGGCAGCCATGTGGGGCATCACGCCGTCATCGAGGACTTCTGCTTCCTGTCATCGCAAGTGGGACTGGCGAGCGGTGTCCATATCGGCGCATGCAGTCTGATCGGCGGGCAGGTCGGCGTCGACAACGGCATTATGATCGGTGCGGGAAGCTATATTGAGTCGCGTTGCATGATCCGGCGCGACGTGCCGCCAAACAGTGTGGTGCGCCATCCCTCGGACTTGCCGAAGCCCTATTCCAGCGCCCGTATCAAGTCGATGAAGTTTCGCTGATGCCGGACCATCAGGGGAAATGGACCCGGCACGGGTTGCTGGTTTCCGTAAAGGTGGGGCACGGGTGGTGGGCCAGTCATGCCCAGGTCCCTACGGCCCTCGCTTTTTCGTCCCGGCTTTGGCGCATCTTCTTCGCTGGACGCAACAAAGACAACCGGTCGTCCATTCTGGCTGTCGATGTCGACCCGCAAAACGGCATGCGTGTGGTTGGCGAGCATCTCGATCCGATCATGGAGTGGGGCCCGTCGGGAACTTTCGATTGCTCGGGGCTGGGGCCGTCCTGCGCGCTGATGGTCGATGGCCGGGTTCGTCTCTATTATTCCGGCATCTATGCGCGCAATGATGTCAGCTTCCAGATAGCGATCGGGCTCGCAATCAGTGGTGATGGGGTGAGCTTCAAGAGGGCATTTGCAGGGCCGATCCGCGGTATTGGCCCGGTGGATCCCTATTTTGTATCGACCCCCTTTGTCGATGCGGTCGAGGGCGGCTATCTCATGTGGTATGCCAGCGGGACAGGCTGGGTCAACGTCAAGGGCGTCCTGGAACCGGACTATGTCCTTCGCAGCTGTGTTTCGCCTGACGGCATGATCTGGGAAGTGGGTTCGAGCATCGTCCTGCCTGACGATCTTGGTGACGGCGTCAGCCACACGCGTCCCTGGCTAACGCATGAGGTTGGGGGCGTGCGCTTGTGGTATAGCCGCCGTGGGCGGGATTTTCGCGCTGGGGGCAACGAGGCTTACCGGTTGTTTTCCCGTCGCATAGACACGCGGGATGGAACCGTCGGCGAAGCCGAGCCAGTGATCTTCAGCAATCCGCCGACGCTCGACGATTTCGACAGCTGGATGCAGGCCTATTGCTGCGTCATGCGGTGCGCGAACCGGGACGTGATGTTCTACAACGGCAACGGGTTTGGCGAGGCGGGCATCGGCTGGGCAACCCGCGATTTGACATGACGGGACCGGTATGACCTTTGAATTTCGTATCCCGATCCTGCCGGAGCCGGAGTTTTTTTCGAACGTCAAGCTGGCTGCCCTATCGCTGGCCAAGCTCGGCGGCGCTTATGCGACCGCACCCATCGTGGTTTCTGCCGGCGGACATGCCGACGCCACCGAAATGCGCGCCCTAAATCGCTGGTCATTGCCCTATCCGGTGACGTGGCGTCCCGTGCCTCACGCTGTCAGCGACCGGGGCTTTTCCTCGGGTTTTGACCGGTATGCCGAACCGCCGCGAGGCAATGCCGTCATCCTCGCCGATGCCGACGTGTGCCTCATGCGGCCAATCGATGACCTTTTGCAAAGAATGCGCGATGCCAAGCGGCCTCTTATTGCCGGAATGCCGGCGCATTTTTCGCCGTTTTCGAGAGATGGTGCGGAAAATGACGCCGCATGGCGCCGGCTTCTTGAGGCATTCGGCTTCGGCGACACGCCGCTGGACTGGCAGTATTCCATGTCGCCGGACCAAGCCTCGGGCGGCAGCCCTGCCTACTTCAACTATGGTTTCGTGGTCTTCGACAGAACTGCGTTCATCGCCATCCAGCAATTGATCCGGCCTTTGACGCAGCGTGTGTACCACTATTTAAAGGATACGTCCGTCGTCTTCTTTTCCGGCCAGATTGCACTGTCGCTGGCGATCCTGACAGTCGGAGCGGACACCTTGGCTCTCGGGCCGGAATACAATTGCCCGAACTCGGACGAGATGCTGGCTCACGGGCTCCGCGACCCTGCTGATATCAGGGTGCTCCACTACCTGCGCCGCGACCAGTTCGACCGTCACAATTTCCTGTGCAATCGCGGCGAATTCGATGCGTTCTGCGGCAGGTCGTTCGTATCTCCGGTGCTGCAGGCATTCCAGCAACATGTACGAAGTCTCACCTACCCATTTTATGGCGAGCCCGTGACGCGGTGACTGGTAAGCGCACCATTGCTGTCATGCAGCCGTATTTCTTCCCCTATCTGGGCTATTTTCGCCTTTTAGCGGCTTGCGACATCTTCGTCGTTTTCGACGATGTCCAGTTCCCACGCAGAGGGCGCGTACATCGTTGCGAAATGTCGCCGGGTCGCTGGCTGACATTGCCGCTCGCGCCCATGCCATTCGTAACATTGATAAAGAATCTGCGGTGGGCGAGCGACGCTCGATCCACTCTCGACAAGCGCCTTGCCGTATTCGGACTGCCGGGCCAAGCGACTACACCGGCCTCTGAGCGGATCAGCCGCCATCTCACCGGGCCGCTTGGCGACGTCACCGACTATCTCGAAGAAGGTCTTCGGCTAGCAGCCGATGCGCTTGAACTCGAACCTGAGATCTTGCGCAGTTCGAGCATAGACATCGACCCTGCTCTGCGAGGACAGGAGCGCGTCATCAGCATCGTGCAGGCACTTGGCGGCCAGCGCTACATCAACGCTCCCGGCGGCCACGGCCTCTATATGGCCGAGGCCTTCCGGCGGGTGGGCGTCGATTTGCAATTTCTTGAGCCTTATGCAGGGCGGTTCCCCCACACTCTGCCTGCCTTGTTTGGCAATGACCTCACCGACCTTCGCGACGATGTCCGAAGTACTTGCCTCTGGACCCCGTGACCGGATCGTTCGGCAGCTATTTCCCGGCCGCGCCGGTCAGACCTTGGCGACAATGCGCATGAAGGCCGGCATGTCGTCGCCGAAGCCGACTGTGGTATCGTTGTCTTCCTGATGGTGGCGGGCAGGGCGGTTGTTACTGCGCTGCGGCCTGGTGTCACCACGCTCAGGTGCGCGCGGCTCATTGCGGTCGGATGATTTGCGTTCGGTGTTTTCCGAACGGATTGCATCCTTGCGCGCGCGCCGTTCGACGTTATCGGTCGTCTCGGCCACATCGGGCTGCGGTTGAGCAACCGCGGTCGCGGCATCTTCCTCGCTGTGTCTGCCGCGACGCTCGCCGCCCTTCTTGCGCCCGCCCCTGTCGCTGCGGTCCTCGTCCTTGCGGCCGGCGCGGCGCGGCGCGCCTTTGCCGCGGCGCGGAGCATCGTCCTCGCCTTCGCTGGCAACCACCGTCGACAGGTCGCCGTCATGCCATTCGATCTTGGTACCGATCAGCCGTTCGATGGCGTCGATATATTTGGTGTCGGACTTGGTCGCGATGGTGAAGGACTTGCCTGAGCGCCCGGCGCGGCCTGTGCGGCCGATGCGGTGGACATAGTCCTCGGCATGGATCGGCACGTCGTAGTTGAAGACATGGCTGACATCGGGAATGTCGAGGCCGCGCGCGGCGACATCCGAGGCGACGAGATAGCGCAGCTTGCCGTCGCGGAAATTGGCCAGCATCTGCATGCGCGCGCGCTGGTCCATATCGCCATGCAGCGCACCGGCGTCGAAGTCATATTTCAGCAGCGAGCGGAACAGCTCCGAAACCTCGATCTTGCGATTGCAGAAGATGATCGCGTTCTTCAGCTCCGCGTCCTCGGCCTTGATCAGGTTGCGCAGCGTTTCGCGCTTGTCCCAAGGCTTCGAGCCCGATTTGACCAGCCGCTGGGTGATGTTGGTAGCCGCCGACGCGGCCTTGGAGACCTCGACGCGCACCGGCGCATGCAGGAATTTTTCCGTCAGCTTGGTGATCTCTGGCGGCATGGTCGCCGAGAAGAACAGCGTCTGCCGGGTGAACGGGATCATCTCGCAGATACGCTCGATGTCGGGAATGAAACCCATGTCGAGCATGCGGTCGGCCTCGTCTATGACCAGGATCTCGACACCGTTGAGCAGCAGCTTGCCGCGCTCGCGGTGGTCGAGCAGACGGCCTGGCGTAGCGATCAGCACGTCGGCGCCGCGCTCCAGCTTCTTGTCCTGCTCGTCAAACGACACGCCGCCGATCAGCAGCGCGATGTTGAGCTTGTGGTTCTTGCCGTATTTGACGAAGTTCTCTTCGACCTGCGCGGCAAGCTCACGCGTCGGCTCCAGGATCAGCGTGCGCGGCATGCGGGCGCGGGCGCGGCCCTTTTCGAGCCGGGTCAGCATCGGCAGTACGAAGGAGGCGGTCTTGCCGGTGCCGGTCTGGGCAATGCCCAGCACGTCCTTGCCGAGCAAGGCGTGCGGGATCGCGCCAGCCTGGATCGGCGTCGGCTGGGTGTAGCCGGCATCGGTGACTGCGGAAAGCACCTTCGGCGATAGGCCGAGGTCTGAAAAGGTCAACGCTTCTTGAGCGATCGTCGTGTCTGAGGACAAGTGTTGCTGTCTTTGGCTGGTTCGGGGAAGCGCAACGTCATTCGTCGCGGCAAGCGCCACGCGCCTGCAAGATTGGTATTGCGATTAGGCGCAAGCCCACGATTTGTCAACAGAAACGGGCAGGATTGGCGCGATTGTGAAGTTGTAACCTTAATCGCGATGCTTAATCCGGCCGCTTGTCTCTGTGCCGGCTCAGTAGCGGAACTGTTCGGCCAGGATGCGTTCGTTCCAGGAGTGGTTGGGATCGAATAGCAAAGTCGCGGTGGCAGTCGGCGATTCCCGTACCGTGACCGAGGTCACCGCCTTGACCTCCGTGTGGTCGGCGGCTGCGTTCACCGGCCGCTTTTCCGACTCCAGAATGTCGAAGCGCACGGTCGCCTTGTTGGAAAGCAATGCCCCGCGCCAGCGTCGCGGACGAAACGGGCTGACCGGCGTGAGAGCCAGAAGGGGCGCGTCGAGCGGAAGGATAGGGCCGTGCGCGGAAAGATTATATGCGGTCGATCCGGCCGGCGTCGCGATCATGACGCCGTCGCAGTTCAGTTCCTCGAGCCGTATCTGGTCATCGACGCTGATGCGGATCTTGGCCGTCTGATAGGATTGACGCCACAGCGCAACTTCGTTGATCGCCAGCGCCGTGACTTGTTCGCCATCCGAGGTGGTTGCCAGCATCTCCAGCGGGCGGATCGTTTCGGCGACCGCGGCCGCGATGCGCTCGGTGAGTCCTCCGGACCGGTACTCATTCATCAGGAAGCCGATTGTGCCACGGTTCATGCCGTAGACTTTTTTTCCCGTACCCATCGTGTCGCGCAAGGTCTGCAACAGGAAGCCGTCGCCACCCAGCGCCACCACGACAGTCGCCTCGGCGACCGAACATTGGCCATAGCGCGCCGACAGGCTCTCCAGCGCCGCCTTGGCGTCTGTTGTCTCGGACGAGACGAAAGCGATGCTGTTGGCGGCTGTGCTCATGGCTTCCCGATCGCGACCGATTGGCGCCGGCAGGTTCCGGCCGCCAGCGCCGGGGTAGCATGAGGCGGGCGGGTCTGCAAAGAGAGCCTCTGCCGGTTCACGAAGCGACGGTGCGGCGGTGCCGCCGCACAGGGCGGTCGCGGTTGATGTCGTGGCGCGACCGAATGTGATGGTTAAGGCCAGGCTTAAGGTCTCGTAAAGCCGGACCGATCATGTTAGCCGGCATGGGTGGCGTGGGGCGCCCGCAGCATCTACCTTATCCTTCGGGACGCAAAGGACGCTGCGGCACGTTAGATTTGTGCGCGTGATCCCGCGGATCCTGATGCCGGGGACATGCGCCAGCTAGACGAGGCCGACATATTGCCGGTAGCACGCCTGATCATCGTCTTTGTCATGTTGGGAAGTTTCGCGCTTGTCTTCGCCGAACTGGTGCGCCAGTCGGAACAAATGAGCGCCAGACCGGTCCCCACGGCCTCACGCTGCGGTGATGCCGCCGGAATGCCTTGCCCGCAAAGAGCGCTGTAGGCCGCCAAAATAGGCTCATCGATCCCGCACCGAGTCTCGCCGGCGCCCGGCGCTTGCCGCTCATCCGACGGCGTGAGGCAGGACAAGGTCGATCGTTGCAACTGCGGCGTCGATAAAAGCACCGATGGAAAGGCTTCGGATCTGAAATGGATCCCGTTTCCCTTGCCCTGGGAAACGAACGCTGCGCCGCATTGACCGGCAGAGTTCTGGGTTGTGAGGGCGGCCGATCGCCTGGTGCACATCAAGTTTGTCGTCCTGCCGACAGAAGCGGCTGAAGGCTCCCGCCCGCGTTCTTCGCTTTTCACGCGAGCCGAAAGTGCCAGGGAGCGGGCAGGAGAAATCGTCACTTCGGTATCGTTGTCTACGAAAAATTCAGCTCTTGAGTTTAGTTTGAAATCTGATACAACTTAAAAGGGTATGAAAAAGGGGGGGGGAATAAATGGGGACGTTTTCCATCTGGCATTGGGCGATCGTGCTGCTGCTGATCGGCGTGCCTGTTTTCTTTGCTGTTCGATCAGCCGCGAAGCCGTCACAGAATCCTGAGGCTCTTGTGGGCTTCGGTGGCTGGCTGATGCTGCTGGCGATCGGTCAGACGTTGTCACCGCTGCGCACGATCGCCGACTTCGCCAATTCGGCCGACGGCTACCGGCAACTCATGACTCTCCCAAATGGGCCGCTGGCGGTGTATGGGGAGGTTGCCCTCAATCTCGCATTTCTGGCGCTTCAACTGGTTGTGCTGGTTTCGATGCTGCGGCGAAGCCGCCGGTTCCCGCAATTGTTTCTGCTTCAGTGCCTTGCGATCCCTGTCGTTTTTGTCCTGGATACGATCTGGACTTCGTCAGTTCTGGGCGTTCCGGTGAACCAGGTGCTCGCAGGCAATGCGCTGGTGGCACCCCTGGCGTCTTTTGTGGGGGTCGGCATCTGGGCTGCTTATGTCTACAAATCTGTGAGGGTGAGGAATACGTTCACCAGGACGAACGTGTCGGCCCAAATCGCGAGCGCCTCATAGAGAGTGGCGGCGCTCGTAATCGCTCTACACCGGGGTTTCGGAGGACTGCGTCTAAGGGCTTGGGGTGGACCGCCACCCGGAGCTCGAAGAGCGAATGGTGGTGCCCCCGGACGGAATCGAACCGCCGACCTTCGGTTTACAAAACCGCTGCTCTACCAGCTGAGCTACAAGGGCACGGCGCTCCGGTTAGCATATTTGTTGCGCCAGTAAAGACAAAACTCCATTTTTGGCCCCGTCGTGGTGGATGATGCCATGGCCCGCGCTGAAATCCGCAAACGCGCTTCCTACATGAGGATGAGGATGCAATCGCTCGGGCGAGGCTCGCATGGTCAGATTTGTCATCATTCTCCCCATCATCTTCGTCAGTTGGATGCTGCTGGTGAAGCTCATCAGCGATGTGAAGAAGGCCAATGTCGACTGGACGGGCGTCACCACGATCATCGGTTTCATCGCGCTTGCCTTCTGGCTTCGCCATATCACCGGCATGGGCTGGTGAGAGAGTGAGTAGTGAGTAGTCGGTAGTGAGCGGTCCGGCGTGGTTTCATTTCACTACTCACTACTCACTACTCACTACTCACTACTCACCCACCATCCCCCCCCAAAAAATCTCCAGACCTGTCGAACCTTTTGCCGGCCCGCGCCGACTGAGGTTCAGGGGCGAATGGTCGCCTCGATCAAAGGATCCAGGAGATCACTATGCTTAAGCGCAGTTTCGTTTCCGGCCTCGTCGCCATCGTCGTTGCAACCGGCGCGCTCGCCGGCACCGTCCAGTCTTCGTCGGCTCATGGCATGCATCACCACCATCATCATTTCGACGACTACCTCTACTACCAGGATTACCCGGACTACCCGGATTACTGGTGGGTCTATGGCCATCATCATCACCGTCATCACCACCACCACCGCATCATCATCTACTGAGCGCAGCCTGACGGCGTGATTGAAGGAACCAGTCCAGGAAAGGGCGGCTTCGGCCGCCCTTTTTGCATCGATCTGTCGCCGTCACGGCCGATGACGCGATTGGGCGCAAGGTGCCTGAAGCGCCGGAATCTGGATGATCAACGCCGGCGGGGCCGCCGCGCCTTCAGGCAGCGGATCCCAGCTTCCTCGAAAAAAAATCAAACCCCGTCGAACCTTTTTCAATGCCGCGGCGACAGATGATCAAGAGGCGGATGGATCGCCTCGGTCAACGAAGCAAGGAGATCATCATGTTCAAGCGCACATTCATTTCCGGCCTCATCGCCACCACCGTCGCCGCCACCGCTTTGGTCGGCACCGTCCAGCCATCGGCGGCTCACTCGCATCACCACGACCTCGGCATCGGCATCGCCGCCGGCGTTGGCGGTTTCGTCCTCGGCAGCCTGCTTGCCCAGCAGCAACCGCGCACGGTCTACGTCGACGAAGATGGCGGTTCCTGGCACGTCCGCCGCTGCTTCGCGCGTTACGCGAGCTACGACCCGGATTCCGATACCTATATCGGCCATGACGGCTATAGCCACTACTGCCGACTCTGAGGGGAGGCGGACGACAGGAAAGAGGGGTTGCGAGGCAGCCCCTCTTCGTCGTTTGAAGATCGCCTTCCTAGAGGTGCGTCTTCGGGTCGAGGATCGGCAAACCGGCCACACGGCAGATGCCGCCAATTTCAAGCCGGGCAGCCTCCGTATCGTCGCCCATCGCGACCAGTTCAAAGCTGCTTGCGGCTTGCGGATAGACCTTGGCGATGAATGGCTTGTCGCCGCCATCGACGCCAGGCGAGGTCTTGGCGTTGACGGCACCGCAGACCACGATCTCCTGGCGGCCGTCCAGCGTTCGCTCGCCGGCGAGCATGGTCCCGAATCTGGCGGAGGCCGAATCCAGCAGGCGCTGGCGCATACCGGTCGTGATGATCTCTTCCAGCGCGAGTGAGATCGGGATGGGATTGACCCGCTGGCCGCCGGTATCGGGTCGTGGCGTCGTCGCCACGCATCCGCAAAGCGAAGCGGCAAGCAGAAGCTGAACTATTTTCCTCATTCGCGCCCTGTCGCATGCATTCGGGCGCCACGGCAAGACGGCCAATTTTATTCAGCGCGCGCCATGTCGGACATGCAGCTCCAAACACCTTGCCATGCGCTTGGTGATCAACTGACCGCCACGCCGCCTATCATCCTGGTCACCTGGATCGCGGCGTCGCGCACGAGCGGGCCGATCTCGGCCAGTCGGTCGGGCGTGACCCGTACCGTCGGTCCGGAAACGGAAACGCCGCCGATCGGTTCGCCATACTCGTTGAAGATGGCGGCGGCGACGCAACGCATGCCGGGGTGGCGCTCCTCGTCGTCAACCGACCAGCCGCGATGCTTGGTGGCCGCCAGATCATGGGCGAGGGCGGAGATGTCGGAAAGGGTCTTGTCCGTATAGCGCTGCAGGCCCGCCTTGCGCAGGATGGCTCCGACGCGCTCCGGTTCGAGATGCGCCAGCACCGCCTTGCCGATGCCCGAGGCATGGAAGGGACTGCGCGTGCCCGGCCGGAAGAAGGCGCGGATCGCCTGATGCGTCTCGACCTGGCTGACGAAGACCACGCAGTCGTCCTCGGCGACGCCGAGATTGGCGGTCTCGCCGGTCTTCTCCATCAGTTCCTGCATGACGATGCGGGCACGGTCCACAAGCTTGCGGCGGCGCAGGAACGCCGCGCCCATGCGGTAGGTCTCGACACCGATCGACCAGAGCTGGTCTGACGTGTCGAACTCGACCATGCCGTGGTTTTCGAGCGTCGTCAGCATGCGGTAGGCGGTGGAGGCGGCGAGCCCGCTTTGGGCCGATATCTCGCTCAGCGACAGGCCGCTGCCTTCCGCGACAATGGCCAGAATGCGCAAGGCACGGTCGAGCGACTGCACCGAGGCAGCTTCGGCCGGACCATTGAAGGAGCGCGGGCGCCCGCGCTGACGTTTTTCGCTGGTTTCCATGGTCGGCATTCTCGGCCGTTTCTTCCAAGATGCAATGAAAAAGTTTTTCAGGACTTTCCGAGCGCAAATGCTGGAAAAGAGAAAAGTCAATAAAATCAGTTAATAGTCGCCGTTTTCTCGAAATGAAAAAATATTCTGGAAAAATTGAAAAATCACCCGCCCGGTGACATCCTTAGCCATCCAACAATCATCTCGTGGAGGCTGGAAATGGCCAGGATGCGCGCTGTCGATGCCGCTGTTCTCGTTCTCGAAAAGGAAGGCATTTCCTGTGCCTTCGGCGTGCCGGGCGCGGCGATCAATCCGCTGTACTCGGCGATGAAGGCGAGGGGCACCATCCGCCATGTCCTTGCCCGCCACGTCGAAGGCGCCTCGCATATGGCCGAAGGCTATACCCGCGCCAAGGCAGGCAATATCGGTCTCTGTATCGGCACTTCGGGGCCGGCCGGCACCGACATGATCACGGGGCTCTATTCGGCCGCGGCCGATTCCATTCCGATCCTGTGCATCACCGGACAGGCGCCGCGCGCGCGCCTCAACAAGGAGGATTTCCAGGCTGTCGACATCGCCGCCATCGCCGCGCCCGTCGCCAAATGGGCGGTGACGGTCATGGAGCCCTATCTGGTGCCAATGGCGCTGCAGAAGGCGTTCCATCTGATGCGCTCGTCGCGGCCGGGTCCGGTGCTGATCGACCTGCCGGTCGACGTCCAGCTGGCCGAGATCGAGTTCGACATCGATGCCTATGAGCCGCTGGCGCCATTCAAGCCGGCGATGACACGCGCCCAGGCCGAAAAGGCGCTGGCGATGCTCAACGCGGCCGAGAAGCCGCTGATCGTCGCCGGCGGCGGCATCATCAATGCCGACGCCTCCGACCTGCTGATCGAATTTGCCGAGATCACGGGCGTTCCGGTGGTCCCGACGCTGATGGGCTGGGGCGCGATCCCCGACGACCACCGGCTGATGGCCGGTATGTGCGGGCTGCAGACCTCGCACCGCTACGGCAACGCGACGATGCTGGAAGCCGATTTCGTCTTCGGCATCGGCAACCGCTGGGCCAACCGCCATACCGGCTCGGTCGATGTTTATACAAAGGGAAAAAAGTTCATCCATGTCGACATCGAGCCCACTCAAATAGGCCGTGTCTTCGCGCCCGATCTCGGCGTCGTCTCCGATGCGGGCGCGGCGCTGAAGATGCTGCTCGACGTCGCCACCGAGTGGAAGACAGCGGGCAGGCTGCGCGACTGGTCGGACTGGGCCAAGGAATGCCAGGGCCGCAAGAAGACCATGAAACGCAAGACCCATTTCGACCAGGTGCCGCTGAAGCCGCAGCGTGTCTATGAGGAGATGAACAAGGCGTTCGGCCGTGACGTCACCTATGTCACCACCATCGGCCTGTCGCAGATTGCCGGCGCGCAGTTCCTGCATGTCTACAAGCCGCGCAACTGGATCAATTGCGGCCAGGCCGGTCCGCTCGGCTGGACGCTGCCGGCAGCACTTGGCGTGCGCGCCGCCGATCCAGACCGCACCATCGTGGCGCTGTCGGGCGACTATGATTTCCAGTTCATGATCGAGGAACTGGCGGTCGGCGCGCAGCACAAGCTGCCCTACATCCACGTCGTCGTGAACAATGCTTATCTCGGCCTGATCCGCCAGGCCCAGCGCGGCTTCTCGATGGATTATGAGGTCAGCCTCGCCTTCGAGAACATCAACCGTACCGGCGATCCCGAGGCCGGCTACGGCGTCGACCATGTCACCGTCGCCGAGGCGATGGGCTGCAAGGCGGTCAGGGTGCGAAAGCCGGAGGAATTCGCCGGCGCTTTCAAGCAAGCGGAGCGATTGATGAAGGAGCACCAGGTTCCGGTCGTGCTCGAATTCATTCTCGAACGGGTCACCAACATCTCGATGGGCACCGAGATCGACAAGATCACCGAATTCGAGGACCTTGCCGAACGTCAGGAAGACGCGCCGACCGCGATCGTGATGCTCGACTAATTTTGTTTGAGCATCGGGTCCGATGCTCCAGGGAGAAAAAGAATGCCGCGTTTTTCAGCCAATCTGTCGATGCTCTTTGGCGAGCATGATTTCCTCGACCGTTTCGATGCCGCCGCCCGCGCCGGCTTCAAGGGTGTCGAATATATCGGCCCTTATGATCACGCGCCCGATGTGGTGGCCGCACGACTGAAGAAGAACGACCTGACGCAAGTGCTGTTCAACCTGCCGGCGGGCGACTGGGCCAAGGGCGAGCGCGGCATCGCCGTGCTGCCGGATCGCGTGCCGGAATTCCGCCAGGGCATCGCCAAGGCGATCACTTATGCGCAGGCGCTTGGCTGCGGGCAGGTCAACTGCCTCGCCGGCATCGCGCCGCAGGGCATTGCACGGGATACGCTTGGAAATGTCTTTGCCGAAAATCTCGCCTTCGCGGCGGAGAAGCTGGAGCAGGCCGGCATCAAGCTGCTGATCGAACCAATCAATACGCGCGATATTCCCGGCTTCTTCCTGAACTATTCCGACCAGGCGCTGGCCCTGATCGACCGCGTCGGCTCGAAGAACCTGTACCTGCAATACGACATCTATCACATGCAGATCATGGAGGGGGATCTCGCCCGTAGAATCGAGGCAAACCTCGGCCGCATCGCGCATATCCAGCTTGCGGACAATCCCGGCCGTCACGAGCCGGGGACGGGCGAGATCAACTATCCTTTCCTCTACGACCATATCGATCGGATTGGCTATTCCGGCTGGGTGGGGGCGGAATACAAGCCGAAGGCGGGGACGGAAGCCGGACTGGGGTGGTTCAGGGAACTGACTGGGCGGGGAAGTGCGGCGGCGTAGTGGGAATTTTGCGCCACGCACGCTGCCTTGACAGAGACGGAGAGAAACAATGGAAATCATCGGCTTTATCGGCCTCGGCATCATGGGCGCGCCTATGGCGGGGCATCTGCTCGACGCCGGCTACAGCGTCATCGCCAGCGACCACCGCTCCAAGCCGCCGGCCGATCTCATTGCCAAGGGCCTGAAGACGGTTACCGGCCATGCCGCCGTGGCCAAGGCCGCCGAGATCATCATCACCATGGTGCCGGATACCCCACAGGTGGCCGAGGTGCTGTTCGGTCAGAACGGCGTCGCGTCCGGCCTGACCAAGGGCAAACTCGTCATCGACATGAGTTCGATCTCGCCGATCGAGACAAAGGAATTCGCAAAAAGGATCAACGATCTCGGTTGCGCCTATCTCGATGCGCCGGTTTCGGGCGGTGAGGTCGGCGCCAAGGCGGCATCCCTCACCATCATGGTCGGCGGCGACGAAAAGATCTTCGAGTGTGCGAAACCGGTTTTCGAAAAGATGGGCAAGAACATCACCTTGGTCGGGCCGAACGGTGTCGGCCAGACCACCAAGGTCGCCAACCAGATCGTCGTCGCGCTAACCATTGAAGCCGTCGCCGAAGCACTTGTTTTTGCAGCGAAAGCCGGCGCCGATCCGGCCAAGGTCAGGCAGGCGCTGATGGGCGGGCTGGCAGCGTCACGCATCCTCGAAGTGCATGGCGAGCGGATGGTCAAGCGCACCTTCGCTCCGGGTTTCCGCATCGAACTGCACCAGAAGGATCTCAACCTGGCACTGGAGGGTGCGAAGGCGCTCGGTGTGTCACTGCCCAACACCTCGACCACCCAGCAGCTGTTCAATTCCTGTGCGGCCAATGGCGGCGCGAAGGAAGATCATTCCGCGCTGGTGAGGGCGCTGGAGCGGATGGCGAATTTCGAGGTCGGTGGCGAGCCAGCCGAAGTGAAAGGCAAAGCGGCATAGGTCGGGAGAGGGCGGCATAACGTTCCCAAGCCGCCACCTTTTGTCCTAACCCAGGAACGGGTTCCGGCAAGGTCGCCGGGACCCGTTTTGGTTCCTGGCGAGAGGCTTGCCGCTCCCAGTCAGCCGCGCTTCAGAAATGCCCGCGCCGCATAAAGGCTGACCGCCGCTGCGTTCGACACGTTGAGCGAGCGGATAGCGCCGGGCATGTCGAGGCGGGCCAACGTCGTCACCGTCTCGCGCGTCTTCTGGCGCAGGCCCTTGCCTTCGGCGCCGAGCACCAGCGCTATCCGGTCTCCGGCAAAGCTGATTTCGAGTTCCGCCGGCCCGTCCGAATCAAGCCCGATGGTCTGGAAGCCGGCCTCGTGCAACTGGCCCAGCGCATCGGCGAGGTTCTTGACCTCGATCTGATCGATATGCTCCAGCGCGCCGGAGGCGGATTTTGCCAGCACGCCAGATTCCTGCGGACTATGGCGGGCCGTGGTAATCAACGCGCCGGCGCCGAAAGCCGCCGCCGAACGCAGGATGGCGCCGACATTGTGCGGATCGGTGACCTGGTCGAGCACCAGCACCAGCCTGGTGTCGCCGAGTGCGTCGAGGCGCTTGGGCTTCAATGGCTCCGCCTCGATCAGTACGCCCTGATGCACGGCGTCCGAGCCGGTAATCTTGTCGATGTCCCTGGGTTCGACCAGTTCCGCCCTGAAGGGCAAGGCGGTGAGATCGGCTATCTCAAGGCGCTCGGCCGCATTGCGCGTCACCAGCATTTTCTTGATCCGGCGGCGCGGATTGTCGAGTGCCGCACGCACCGTATGCAAGCCGTAGAGCCGCACCAGCCCGTCGGCCGCGTTTTCGCCTGGTGGCACGGGTTGCCGGGGCTTGAACGCCGGCGCGCCGCCGCTTTTCTCGTCGCGAAAGGCGCGGCGCAACTTGGCGTAGTGGGTGTCTTTCGGGGTATTGGAATTGTTGCTCATGGCCGGCTTCTATAGCCGTCTCCTCCCGCCAAGGATATGCCCTGTCGCCGCGGCCGGCGAACAACGTCGAAAAACCCTTCCTGCGCGGTTGACACCCACTGGCCTTGCCGCCATAAGGCGCTTCGCTGGTTTCGGAGAAGACACAACTCGGGTCCGAAATTGGCGCGAATGCCTCGTTGCATGGCTGCGGCGGCAGATTGGAGAGGTGCCCGAGTGGTTAAAGGGGACGGACTGTAAATCCGTTAGCTTAGCTTACGTTGGTTCGAATCCAACCCTCTCCACCACTGCCGGCCCGGAAGCCCTGAAACGCGAAAACATCGGACCGAAAAGTGCATGGCGCTTTTCAGGTAAATCCGGCACGTCAGCTTGCCGTCTGAGCCGCTCGCACGGAACCTGCCATCGCTTGATCCACATCTTGGACCGGATCAGAATGAGGCAGAGGGTGATCGCAGGCACCGCTCTGTACGAAATCGACAATTGGCTCCTGTGTGAAAATGCGCGATCATTGGAAGATGGCACGCAAGTTGGACGACAAACTCGATTGCAAGGCTTGCGGGACGATCCAGATGGACATTCCCGACGACGCCACGGAGTCGACGCCAATTTATTGCAGCAATTGCGGTGCTTTTCTCGGCGAATGGGGTGAATTGCAGGACGATTTCTACCGCCAGGCTCGCGACGCCGAAGCATTCGACCTGCGCGACGGCAACATTATCAAGAAGTAGGATGCGATGAACGCAACCTCCGGATTGCCGCGGGGGGTGCTAGATCGCTATCGGACCGCTCGTCTGTCGGCGAGGCGCACCTGTTTGGCCAGGGGCTCAGTCCCGATTAGCTGACGTCGATGATGACCATCAACCCGCCGCCGCCCTTTTCCTCGACATTGTTGTTCGTCGTGTGATGCGGAATGTGGCAGTGGATCAGCCATTTGCCGCGCTGTCGCGCCTTCCAGACGACGTCATAGCGCTGCCCTGGCCCAAGGTTGATCGTATCGGCCAGGAAGCGCGCCGGCGGGGCAAGTGTTTCGCCATCGCGGGCAACAACCTCGAAGGGGCCGCCATGGATATGCATTGGATGGATAAAGCCATTATTGGTGCCGATGAAACGCACTTTCAGCGTCTCGCCGAGCTTCATGTGGATCGTATCGGTTGAGGGATAGGCCCTGCCGTTGATGGTGAAAAAATTCGGCATGCCGCCTTCCATCGGCATCGAGGGATAGGTCAGCCCATCGCGCACCAGCCATTCCTGTAGTTCGATCACGTAGTCATGGTCGGCCTGAACCTCATCGGCGGGATTGGCGGGGTCGATGATCAGCGCGCCATAGAGGCCGAGCGCCTGGGTGCGGTCGGGCTTGGCGTGCGGATGATAGAAATAGGTCCCATGCTGGATGGCGGTGAATTCATAGGAATAGGATTGCCCGGGCTCGATCGGCGCCTGGGTAATCTCGGCGGGGCCGTCCATCTGGTTCGGCAGGATCATGCCGTGCCAATGCACCGTCGTTTCCTCCGGTAGGTCATTGGTGACATTGATGCGGACCCTGTCGGCCTGTCTGATGTGGATGCGCGGCCCGGGAATCTGTCCGTTATAGGCATAGGCATCGACCGCGACGTCGGGCAGTATCTGCCAACGGATCACCGACGGCCTGAGTTCGAACACCTTGATGCCGTTCTCCAGGCGAAACGGCAGTTCCTGGTCGCCTCTGGCAGCGAGATCGTAGGACGCTGTCACCCGACGCGGATCGGTTGCCGCCATGTCACGCATGGCCTCGGCCGGCGTATCGCGATCCATGATCATGCCTTGCGGCATGATCACCCCACCGACGTCACGCGCCGACAGCGTCAAATTCAGCCAGTTCGCCGGCGCGGCCATGCCGATCGCCAGCGTGATCAAGGATACCAGGCCGAGGGCCGCGATCTGCGTGATTGTAGCGTCCGAATTCATCTGGTGGCCACTGCTTTTGCCCCCGTGGGAGGTCTTGTCGTGGTGTCGTCCTTGCCGTTGGTGCGTAGACGGTTCTCGGCGGCTCGTTCCGGTGGTCCGCGGGCGCAGCGTCATCAGCCCATGCTTCAATCCGCGTGCCACCAGCCAGACATTGGCGGGATAGGCGAGCGTGAAGCCGGCGATAACGCCGATCGACATCACGCCCCAGAACAGAAGTTCCGTCGGCTCCATCGCGCGCATGTCACGTCCCATCATCAAGAAGCTCATGACAGGTGCCATTCCTGCCATCATGAAATTCATCGAGATGAACTCGGGCAGGAAGCTCTTGCGCACATTCCGCCAATAGGTGCCGCCCATCATCGACTTCATGAACAGCGACTGGAAGATGAACAGGCCGAAGGCGAAGCCGGAGACATATTCGACGATGAGATCGAGCCACATCGGCAAGCCGAGCGTCGCCGTGATGACGGCGGCCAGAATGATGCCTGTCGCATCCCCGGCAACGCAGTGAATGGTCGAGCCGACGCCCTGCTTCCACAGCGGCCGTGTAAAGACCTCGTGCTCGCCCGGTCGTGGTTCCTTGTCGGCCAACACATAGAGAAGCAGGCCGATTGGGCCCATATAGAGGGTCACCAGGATGAAGCCCCACTTCATCACCACCGGTTCGGGATTGTTGCGGTACTGGTCGAAGCCGACATAGAGAGTGGAGGCAGCGGCAACAGAGAACCAGATGGCAAGGAAATAGTCGATCGGCTGGATGAGCATGGATGCATCCTGATCCTGGATCAGTGGCTTATGGAAAGGCGCTCAATTCGGTGAACGCCGTCAGCGCGTTTATGATCCGGCCAGCCGCATTTTGGTGGGGGCCGAATTCTCCGGTTTTGCGCCCTTGTCGAAGCACCGCCGCGCGATAATTCCCTTGAAGGCGTGGGCACTTCTCCCTCCACGACAGGAGCTGACCATGAAACACCAGACACTCGATCAACTGCAGGCCGTCGCCAGGATTGAACCCTCGGCGCCACATTCGGAAATGACGCGAGATGAGCGCATCGCGCGATGGGCTGAACTTCTCGATCAGAATCCCGAGCGATGCCTTGGCGCGTTTACAGGTACCGAACATATGCATCCGGAGGCACGCGCCATGGCACGCGGCGAAGGATCGGCAATTACTGTTGCCTTCGAAGACCCGATGCTGCGCGCGTCGGGTCTAAGGGATGACACTTATGGCGAGGCCAAGCGCTTCTTCGAACTGAACGACTGGCAACTGCATGACATCGTTTGCGATTGTCACGTAGGCGCTACCATGAAGGCGCGGTGGGCTGCGGCTCGGGTCCGCGCGACAATTGGCGGCAACAGGTTTCTTACCTGGTTGAGGCAAAGGATCATGTTCTGACGCGCCGGGCGGCTTAGGTGAGGATCGTCTCCTGTTCGCAACCGCGTGCGGTGCGACCCCACCTGACCCGTCTTGTCTATCAGTCCCTGTGCTCGTGGCATAGCCGAACGGCTGCACGATGACTTCTCTGCGTTCTGCCGGCTACGGCGGTGGCTAGCCGCCGTCCCATGCCGGTTGCGAAAGGGCACGGTTAAAAAGTAAGAGCATGCGCGTCTTGATGGTTTTCACGCTCCTGCTGGTTGCAGTCGCAACAGCGCTCTCACTTGCCCATGCGTTGGAGCTACCGGGCAAAATGCGCCTAAGAGAGGCAACCTACAAGGCAGTGCAGACGATCTACTATCCCGGCTTCACGATCGGCGGTTTTGCCGAATCAGAGGCATCCTCGCGCTCGCCATCTGCTCTATTCGACGCCTTCTGCAAGTACTCGTTTCTGGTGGGACGCTCGCGTCGCTATTCTTCCTGGCGGCGCAACACGCGACCTATTGGTTGGTCGCACATCCCGTCAATAATTTCTGGGTGCGGGACGTCGCCATGCCGAGATCGGGCGTGGCGTTTTTCTCCATGTTCGCTCGGAAGCAAGATGGTGATTGGAGAGATTTCCGGAATATCTGGGAGATGTCGCACGTCATCAGAGCAAGCCTTGCAATGTCAAGCCTGACCTCAATCGCCGTTGCGGCAACGCTTTTTGCGGATGGCTGATCGGCGGGAGCCCGGCGGCAAGCCGGCAACCAAATTCGCGGAGCCTCGTTGTCGAACATCAGCCAGAGGAGGTTTCGATGAAGAAATCCTTGTCGCTTCTGGTGTTGGCTGCTGCCCTCGCGCTCGGTGCCTGTGATGACAGCACCGAACCGACGAAAGCCAACACCGACGCCATCAACAAGAATCCGCAGGTTGACCAGGATGCCAGACCCAAGTCGACGACTGGCGGCGACCAGCCGGTTACGGCGCCGGAGAGCAAATGAACCCTGTCTCATTTTGCGATACGCCACTGCTGCGCATCGCCTATCTCGATGGTGGCCCGCAAGACGGTCCGCCGGTCGTCCTGCTGCATGGTTGGCCAGACGACGCGACCACTTACGCGCGCATTTCGCCGGTCCTTCACGAGGCCGGCTTTCGGACGTTTTCGCCGTGGCTGCGAGGTTTTGGACAGACGTCGTTCCTGTCGAAAGAAACCATGCGATCCGGCGAAATTGCCGCAATGGCGCAGGACGTGCTGGACTTTGCCGATGCGCTTGGCCTCAGCCGCTTTGCGATCGTCGGTCACGACTGGGGAGCACGGATCGCCTACCTCCTGGCCTCGATCTTTCCCGATCGCATCAGTTGCTGCGCTGCGCTATCACTTGGCTGGCAACCCGGCAAACCGGCAACGCCGGCGCCTGAACAGGCGAAAGCGTTTTGGTATCAATGGTTCATGGCAACAGCGCGCGGCGCCGAGTTCGTGCGAAAGAACCACAAGGAATTTGCCAGATTCCAATGGGACAGCTGGAGCCCGTTGGGGTGGTTCGACGACACCATTTTCGATAAAGTGGCTGCATCCTTCGACAACCCGGATTGGCCGGACGTGACGTTGCATTCCTATCGGGTTCGCTGGGGTGAGGCGGAGCCCGATCCGGGTTACGCGGAGCTGGCCCGCCGGCAAACATCGGTCAAGATCATCACGGTGCCGACCTTGACGCTTCACGGTGGCGACGACCGTGTTGTACTGCCCCCATCGTCGGAAGGACTGGAGGAGCATTTCACGGCGCCCTACAAACGAGTGGTCCTGGACGCGGTCGGGCACTTCCCGACACGTGAGGCTCCACACGAGGTTTCGCGGCTGTTGGCGAGCTTTCTCGACAGTTTCGGTAGCCGATAATCGCTTGGCTCGGCGGTCCATTGGCCTCACCGCACAAGCTGGAACCTGATGCATCGCCGCGCATTTCGTTTTCATTGATGGATCGAAACGCAGTCTGACGATCAATCGATAGCCAGGGAGAATTCGGATGCAAACTTCAGTCGCAATGTCAGAACACGACTTTCGCCCACTGACCATCGAGCCGTTTGCCGGAACGGTGACCGTGCGATTTTCCGATGCTGTGGTCGCAGCCACGGAGCGCGCGAAGCTAGTTAGGGAAGAGGGACAGGAGCCGACGTTCTTTATCCCTTTCGAGGACATCTATTTCGAGCTTTTCGAAAAGACCAACACCACAAGCAGCTCACCGCTCAAGGGAACCGCGAGCTATTGGCGGGTCCATGCCGTCGGTAGCTCGGCCGACGACTTCATGTGGGCATACGAGACGCCCGATACGGCAGCGCGGGCCATCGCAGGTCATGGCACCTTCGATCCGCAAAAGGCGCGCATCGATGTCGACCCTTTGGAGGACAAACGGCACACCCCGCATGTCATGGAATAGGACTATCTTCGATGTCGATGCCGGGCTTGGCATATGGTCCGTTGGGGCATCGGTGCATGCATGTCTGTGTCGATATGCAAAAGCTGTTTGCCGAGCCGTCGCAGTGGGCGACCCCCTGGATCACCCGTGTCCTTCCTCATATCGAAAGGTTGGTCGAAAGACGAGCGCCACAGACCGTCTTCACGCGCTTCCTGCCCGCGCAAAAGCCGGGGCAGGGCGTTGGTACATGGAAGCGCTATTATGAGCGCTGGGCCTCGATGGCGATCGAAAATATTGGTCCCGAAATGGTCGGCCTGTTGCCGGCATTAGCCGCTTACTGCCCGCCAGCGGCCATCATCGACAAGCACATATACTCGCCTTGGTTCGAAGGTCACCTCCGGGCTTTTCTGAACGAACGCGACATCGATACGCTGGTCATCACCGGCGGCGAAACCGACGTGTGCGTTCTGGCTACGGTGCTCGGAGCGATCGATTTCGGCTATCGCGTGGTTCTCGTTACGGACGCGCTGTGCAGTTCTTCCGACGCAACGCATGATGCGCTGCTGACCGTTTATCACCAACGGTTCGCACAGCAGGTGGAGACCGTCGAGATGGAGACGGTTCTCTCGAACTGGATCTGACGTTGCCGGTCATTCGCCACATTCAATGCCGGCGACTTGCAATAAGAGCCGAGAAAACGCAGGCGGCAGAAGTTCTGGAATAGGTCGGCGGGGCGCCGGTTATTTCGGCTGGCGCTTGTCGGGTCTTGGAGACCGCAGCAGCAAGGCGAGGGGAACAAACAGTGCCGTCGCGATGGCGCAGTAGCGAAAAACGTCGATGTAGGCGAGCAGCGAGGCCTGGCGCGCGATCAACTGCCCGAGCCAGCCGACGGCTTGCTGCTTGGCCTCAAGCATGTTCGAGCCCTGGGCGACAAAGTGATCCGTCACCTGACGCAGCAACTGCTGATAGGCCGACGACGATTGCGCGGTATGGCTGACAAGGTTCGATTGATGCAGCTGCGCGTTCTGCGCGATCACGGTGTTCGACAATGACACGCCGATGCTCCCGCCGATGTTGCGGGCGACGTTGATCAGCGCCGACGCCTGGTTGGTCTTCTGCGGAGCGAGGCCGACATAGGCCGCTGTCGAAATGGGAATGAACAGGAACGGCAGGCCGATCATCAGGAAGATGCGCGCGAAGGCAAAGAAGCGGAAGCTAGCATCCGGGGTGAGCGACGTCATGTGCCACAAGGCGACCACGACAACGGACATGCCCATCACAATCAGATATTTGGGCTGCACCAATCCGGCGGCAAATCCGGAAATCGGCATCAGGATCAGCATGGCGATGCCGCCGGGCATCATGGAAAGGCCCGACAGGGTGGCCGTATAGTCGAAGGCGGTCTGTTGCAGCTGCGGCATCAACTGCGTGGTGCTAAACAACACGGCGCCGACCGCCATCATCACCAGGAACGACGTGCCGAACTGGCGGCTGAAGAGCAGGCGAATATCGACGATCGGATCGCGGTGACGGAACTCCCACGGGATGAGCAGCAGGAACGAGATCGCCGAGATCACGGCAAAAGTCGTGATGAAACCCGATGCGAACCAGTCGTTGCGCTGACCCTCATCGAGGAAGATTTCCAGGCAGCCAAGAGCGGTGGCGACCAGGATGAACCCGACCCAATCTATTCTGAGGCCGCCCTTCAGCCGCTCCTGACGTTCGCGCTCGATCACCTCCGGCTCGACAAGCAGCCACTGCACCAAGGCAAGCGACATGATGCCGAACGGCACGTTGATGAAGAAGATCCAGTGCCAGGAGAAATGGTCGGTCAGCCAGCCGCCGAGGGTCGGCCCGACTGTCGGTGCGACGATGACGGCGATGCCATAAAGGGCAAAAGCCTGGGAACGCTTCTCGGGCGGAAAGGTATCGGCAAGGATGGACTGTTCGCTCGGCGCCATGCCGCCGCCGCCCAGACCCTGCAGGATCCTGAAGAAAATAAGCATTTCCAGATTGGGCGCGAGGCCGCACAACAGCGATGCGATGGTGAACGTTGCCACGCAAAGCATGTAGTAGCGCTTCCGCCCGATCACGCTGGCCAACCAGCCGCTGATCGGGATGATTACGGAATTCGCGACCAGATAGGTAGTGATCACCCAGGTGCTCTCGTCCATCCCGGCAGCCAGGCTGCCGGCGATGTTGCGCAGGGCCACGTTGGCGATCGAGGTATCCAGCACCAGCATGAAGGTGGCGATGGAGACGACGATGGCGATCAGCCACGGGTTGCGCCCGCCGGCGGCGGACCGGCTTTCGCTTTGGTCGCTGGAGATTTCGCCAGTCATCGCACCTTGACCGTCGGCACCACCGACAGGCCCGGCCCCAGCAGCACGCCGGGCGCTTTGTCGAAGACGATCTTCACCGGCACGCGCTGCACCACCTTGACGAAGTTGCCGGTGGCATTTTCGGCCGGCAGCAGGCTGAAGGCGGTGCCACTACCCGCCTGGATGCTGTCGACGCGGCCATGAAAAGATCTTTCCGGATAGGCGTCGATATCGATGTCGACCGGCTGTCCCGGCCGCATCAGATCGAGCTGTGTTTCCTTGAAGTTGGCCTTCACCCAGACTTCGTCGGGAACAAACATCATCAGAACCTGGCCTGGCTGGGCATAGGTGCCGTTGGCGACCGAAATGCTGGTTGCCCGCCCGGAGACCGGTGCGGTGACGGTTGTGCGGGACAGCATCGTACTCGCCTGGTTCTGGCTGGCCTTGGCCTGATCGAGCTTGGCTTCGGCGCTCTTGGTCTGCGCCTGCAAAACAGCGACCTGGCTCTTGGCGGCAGCCACATTGGCTTGGGCGCTGTCGAGAGCAGCCTGGTCCTGGCGCAGCGTGGAAGCGGCCTGCTGCGCCTGCTGTTGGGTGGCTGTGCCCTTGGCAAGAAGTTCACGGTTCCGCTGGTCCTCGGCTTTGGCAAAATCGAGGGCGGCCTGCGCTTGCGCCATCTGCTTCTGCGCTTCATCGATCTTTGCGTTTTGAGCTGTGATCTGGGCCCCTACGTCGACAATGTCGGCCTGCGCCGAGACCACCCCGGCATCGGCCTGCTTGAGGCTGGCCCGATAGTCGCTGTCATCGATGCGCAACAGGACGTCGCCCGCCTTGACCGGCTGGTTGTCGGTCACGGCAAGATCAGTGATCCGTCCTGATATCTCGGCGCTGACCGTTATCGTGCGGGCGTCGATAAAAGCGTCGTCGGTCGATTCATACTGGCGGGCATTCAGTCACCACATGACCAGCCCCACCGCAGCCAGCAGCAGCACGATCAGGATTGCAATGGACGCGTAAGGATGCCGCCGGGGGAAAGCTAGGAGGCGGGGCTTTTGTTCATCCGCCTCCTTGTCCCGCGTTTCGCGCTCCGGAGCGTTAGGCTGCGCCACATCGCCCATGCGTTTTGGCGACGCATCCGGTCCGGCCTTGCTCGAAGCGCCGCGCGCATTCCTGATTTTGTCTGGTTCTTCAGTCTCGGTTTTTGCGTCCACGGGGAGAACTTTCACGGATGGCGCCGACCGCTTTAACGACCGACTAAACGACAGCTCTTCACAAAAGTTCCTGACGAACAGGCTGGGCGGCATTGGTCGGGGATCAGCTCCAAAGCCACTCAACGGACGGCAAATCTGATCACCGCGATGAGGATCACGATGCCGACCAGTCCTGCGATGAAGATGATCCGGCGTGTGCGGGTGCGCAGGATGATCTCACCTTGCCGCGTCTGTTCAGCCGAAAAGAAAGGGCCTTCGTCACCATTTCGATCGCTGCGCCGATCGCTCGGATCATTGCTCATGATCGCCTCCTTCCTGGAAACCTGTCGAGGACAACCACGGCCTTGCGGCTTAAGTTCCGCACGGCCGTCCTGCAAAAGAAACGATCACAGCGGTGTGAGGAGGGAACTTTGCCTCCCACGAGCAGTTTGGTCCGCTTGAGATTCCAGCCAGCCGGAAAGCCAGCCATGTCCAATTCCACAAATCCCAGCGGCCTGAGCAGACGCACCTTCATGACGGGTTCTGTTACGGCGGCAGCCGCAGTGCCTCTCATGGCCGCCTCGACAAGAGCCGCCGAGCCATCGCCAGCCAGAGCGGTCGAACCGCGCGACCTGTCGACGATCTCGCTTCGGATCAACAAGCAGGCCTACACCCTGGCACTCGACAATCGCACGAGCCTGCTTGACGCCCTGCGTGATCATGTTGGCCTGACCGGTACCAAGAAGGGTTGCGACCACGGCCAGTGCGGCGCCTGCACCGTTCTTGTCGATGGGAAGCGGGTGCTATCCTGCCTGAGCTTCGCCGTCATGAACCAGGGACGCGAGGTCACGACTGTCGAAGGCCTGACTTCGGCCGACGGCGAACTGCACCCGGTACAGCAGGCGTTCGTCGACCATGATGCCTTTCAATGTGGCTACTGCACGCCGGGCCAGATCATGTCCGCCATCGGTTGCATCGATGAAGGCCATGCCGGTTCGGAGGATGACATCCGCGAATATATGAGCGGCAATCTGTGCCGGTGCGCGGCCTATCCGAACATCGTTGCGGCGATCATCCAGGCGCGCGACGAGATCAGGAGAGCCTAGGATGCGTCCCTTCCTCTATGAAAGACCAACGAGCGTCTCGGCGGCGATCGCCATGGCGTCTCATCTTGAGGCCAGGCATGTTGCGCCAACACAGGCCAACACCCAGTTCATCGCCGGCGGCACCAATCTGGCCGACTACATGAAGCTGGGTGTCGCGCAGCCGGAGCGGTTGCTCGACCTTAACGAGCTTGCCGAGCCTGCTTTGCGGCAGATCGAAACGAACGACGACACCATCCGTTTCGGTGCGCTGGTTCGCATGGGTGAGGCAGCCGACAACAATGAAGTCAGGCGCCGCTGCCCGCTCCTTGCCGACAGTCTGAAATTCGCCGCCAGCGGCCAGCTTCGCAATATGGCCAGCCTCGCCGGCAATATCCTGCAGCGAACGCGATGCGAGTATTTTCGCGAAACCTCCTGGCCGTGCAACAAGCGGGAGCCCGGCTCCGGCTGTGCGGCGATGGAAGGGGTAAACCGCCAACATGCCGTGCTCGGCGTCAGCGATGCCTGTATCGCTACCTATCACGGTGATTTCGCGCAGGCGCTGATCGCGCTCGACGCGGTCGTTGAAGTGGAAGGGCGGCGTGGCCCGCGCAAGATCCCGTTCGCCGGGCTGCACCGGCTTCCCGGTGACACGCCCAACATCGAGACGGATCTGGCCGCCGATGAAGTCATCGTCGCCATCGAGGTTCCGCTTGGCGCATGGAGCCGTCGCTCGCGCTACCTGAAGATACGCGACCGCGAATCCTACGCATTCGCGCTGGCTTCGGCGGCGGTTGCGCTGGAGATGGATGGCAACACGGTCAGGCAAGCGCGTATAGCGCTCGGCGGCGTCGCGACGGTGCCGTGGCGCGCGAGGGCGGCGGAGGATGCGCTGCGCGGCAATGCCCTCGACGACAAGACCGCGGCAGCTGCGGCTGAAGCCGCATTCGCCGATGCCAGGCCACGAGAACACAACGCATTCAAGATACCGCTGGGAAAGCGCACGCTGGTGCGAGCGCTGCTCGAAACCCGTGACATGAAGGTCTGAGCCATGAATCAAGCCGCGCCAGTTCCAAAAGAAAACCAGGGCCAACCGGTTGTCCGCATCGACGGCAGGCTGAAGGTTACCGGACAAGCCAGCTATCCGGCCGACATCGCCACGGCCAATGTCGCTTATGGCGCTCTTGCCACCAGCAGCATCGCTCGGGGCAAGGTTTCCAAACTCCATACCGATGACGCCAGGGCCGTGCCCGGAGTGCTGGACATCATCACCTATGGCGACATGGATCAGACGGACACTCCGAAATTTGGCAATACCGGTGCGAGCTCTATAGCACCCCTGCATGACAAGACGATTTTCCACGACGGCCAGATCATCGCTCTGGTCGTTGCCGAGACATTCGAGGCGGCGGAGGAAGCGTCGATGTTGATCCGCGCCGACTACGAAGACGAACCGCCCAGCGCCAGCTTCGATTCCAAAGGCGTGAAAGTGGAACCGGCGGCCGGCAAAAGCCCGATGTTGCAGGAGGATGTCAAAGCAGGCGACTTCGACGCTGCCTATGCATCCGCTGCCGTCAAGATCGACCAAAAATACTCCACGCCGACCCAGCATCACAATCCGATCGAACTGTTCTCGACCACGGCGATGTGGCAAGGCGATCAACTCACCGTCCATGAGCCAAGCCAGAATGTCACCGGCTGGAAAATCGAACTTGCCCGGCAGTTGAAGGTCGACCCTGCCAATGTGCGGATTGTCAGCCCTTATGTCGGGGGCGCCTTCGGTTCCAAGGGACCGATGACGGCTCGCACGGCAATTGTCGCGGTTGCCGCGCGTCGTGTTGGGCGGCCGGTACGCTGCGTCGTCAGCCGCATGCAGGCCTTCAACACCCAGACCTATCGCGCCGAGACTAGGCATCGAATCCGCATAGGCGCCAGCAAGGACGGCCGCATCACGGCGTTCGGACATGAGGGCTGGGAGGTGACGTCACGCCCTGACCCTTATGTCGTCGGCGGCACGTCCGCCACCGGCCGCATGTAC
The DNA here is from genome assembly GCF_000513935.1 of Mesorhizobium sp. WSM3626. Lineage (GTDB taxonomy): Bacteria > Pseudomonadota > Alphaproteobacteria > Rhizobiales > Rhizobiaceae > Mesorhizobium > Mesorhizobium salmacidum. Next base: position 124,339 of record NZ_KI911327.1, read on the forward strand.
AATTACGGTTCGGTGCTCACTCATGTTTCGGTCGTCCATGCCGACCGCAACACACCGGGCTACATGCGCTCACCGCCGGAGACGCCCTACGTCTACGCGCTTGAGAACGCCATGGACGAAATGGCTGTGGCGCTCGGCATGGATCCCGTCGAGTTTCGGCGCATCAACGAGCCTGAAAGAGAGCCTATCGGCGGCAAGCCATTCTCCAGCCGGTCGCTGGTCAAATGCTACGACCAGGCTGCGGAGGCCTTCGGCTGGTCGAAGCGTAATGCGGTGGTCGGATCGATGCGGGAGGGCGACTGGCTGGTCGGCATGGGGTGCGCGACCGCAATCTATCCCACGGCAAGCGCGCCATGCGCGGCCCGTGTTCGCCTGACCGCCGATGGACAAGTTCGCGTTCAGTGCGGCTCCCATGAGATCGGCACCGGTGTGCGCACCGTCGCCGGGCAGATGGCCGCCGAACGTCTGGGGATAGGGATGGACAAGATCAGCGTCGAGATGGGCGACAGCGCCCTGCCGCCGGCGCCGGTCTCGGGCGGCTCGATTTCGACAGCGAGCGTCTGCTCGGCGGTTCTGAAGGCCTGTGACGCGGTGCGTGCCAAACTTTTCGCGGCAGCCGTCGCCGGAGACGGGCCGCTGGCCGGTTCCGGCAATGCCAAGCTGGAGATGGAGCAGGAGAAGATCGTGGCAAGCGGCGGCAAATCAGCCAAGCTGTCGGATGTCTTCAAGGCGATGCAGATCGGCGCGATAGAGGAATACGCCGAGTTTGCGCCAAAGGGTTCGACCCCGGAAGCACTGAAGAAGCTCTATGCCGGGCAAGCGGAGTTCCACGGCGGCGATCAGGACAAGGACTCCGTGAAATATGCCTTTGGCGCTGAATTCGTCGAAGTGCGCGTCAACAGCTACACACGCGAAATCCGGGTGCCACGCGTGGTCGGTGCCTTTGCGGCGGGACGCATCATGAACACGCGCACCGCGCGCAGCCAACTGATGGGCGGTATGATCTGGGGTATCGGCCAAGCCCTTCACGAGGCGACGGAAATCGACCGGCGCAACGCCCGTTACGTCAATCGTGATTTGCAGGACTATCTGGTGCCGGTCAACGCCGACATCAAACAGGTCGACGTCATCCTCGTTCCCGAGGTCGACCTGGACGTCAATCCGGCCGGCGTCAAGGGCCTGGGGGAGCTCGGCAATGTCGGGACCGCTGCGGCCGTGGCGAGCGCCGTGTACCATGCCACGGGCAAGCGCATTCGAGACTTGCCGATCAGGATAGACGATTTGATAAGCTGACGATCACAGATCGCGACAGGGGGGTGACTGACGCGCTATCGCATCCGCAAAGATCATGCGGCTGTTCAGGGTGACCCTCGTCGCGCGCATGCCTGCCGATCACGGTATCGCGGCCTCTTGCGCCAGCATCAGAGGGTTTTGCGCAGGAAGATGCGGGCGGCGTCGTGAAGGCCAAACTCAACCCTGCCAAATTCCTCGTAGCCGTGGCGGACATAGAAGCCGGGCGCCTGGAAGCTGCTGGTCTCGACCACCGCACGTTGGCAGCCGCGCTCCCTCGCTTCCGCTTCCACGGCAGCGAGCAGGCGGCTGCCATGTGATCTGCCTCGAATGCTTTCAGGCACGAAGAACATGTCGAGGAACAGCAAGCCGAGTTCGGTCCTGCCCCACAGGCCGCCAAGGATGTTTCCCGAGGTGTCGCGCAAGACGGCGCCGATCGGCACGCGGTCGTCAACGCCGGTTTTGGCCACATTGTAGCGATAGAGGGCGGAGCCCGCCTCCGCCTTGGCGCGCCCATTCCCCCTGACCAGCTGAACGTGGATGTCTGGCATTTGGTGTTCCGTGGCCGCAGCCTCGAGACCGGTGTCGGATCGGATCCTGTTCTCTCTTGAAAGGTCCGTGCTATTTACCGCCTCCGACGGCCATCCGGACGCCAAGACCGACGATGCAGCAGCCAGCTATCCGCTGCTGCCAAAGCCTGATGCCCGGCCGCCGCATGATCCATTCGCCCAGTATGCCGGATGCGACTGCGTAGGTGCCCAGAACCAGTACGCCGGTCAGTTTCTGGGTCGCGCCAAGCAACAGCATCTGCAGCCAGACCGAGCCGCGGGTCGGATCGACGAACTGAGGCAGAAAGGCGATCATGAAGGTCATGGGCCAGGGATTTATGAGATTGGCGACCATGCCTTCGCGCATCGCGGCGAGCGGCCCCACGCGCCTGATCTGATCGACCTCCAGGTCCTCCTTCGTCCCGGACAGTAAACGTATGCCCAGCCAGACCAGATAGGCTGCTCCGGCCCAGCGGAGCGCATCGAACGCCAGTGGCGATGCACGCAACAGCGAGGAGACACCCAGGGCGATTGGAGGCAATTGCACCAACCCAGCGCCCAATGTCATTCCCACGACCGTAAACAGCGCCGTGCCACGCCCTTGCCCGATGCCACGGGCCATCACAAGCATGCTGTCGGGGCCAGGTGGCATCTGCAACAGGATCACGGTACCGACAAAGGCAAACCAGAGATGGGTATCCATTCTCGTTCCTCCGCCTTGAATCTGGCTTACTTTTCAACCTTCGGGCTCTGCTTCCCATGCTTTTGCATGAGACGTTGATCGGACAATGAGGTCGAGCCTGGCCTGCAATTTCGGCTGGGTCGCGAGAGGCTCCTTGACCTTCGGAACCTTGTCGAATAGCTAGGGCATGCGTGCGCGGGTATGGTGAAATGGTATCACATGAGCCTTCCAAGCTCTTGGTGCGGGTTCGATTCCCGCTACCCGCTCCAGGTTTCCAGTGACACCGTCGGCAAGCCGAAACACTGCGCGGCAAGCGCGCAGCGCTTCAGGCATCGGTGTGCGCCGCGCTAGCTGTTGAACGCTGACGCGACCTGGTGCTGTTGCGGCATCTGGCCGTTCGGCGTCAGCTTGTCGACGATGCCGGGCAGGGCCGCGGATAGTTGCTTGAGCAGTTCCTGCTCGTCGAGCCCTGTCCGTTGGGCGATTTCGCGAATGACCTGCGGTCCAATCGCGTTGCCCAGCTCATTGGCGTTGATCGACTGGTTCTGCCCTGTGCCGACCCAGGAGTCGGCGACATTGCCATGGCCGGCGTTCTTGAGCTTGTCGAGCAGGCCGCCCAGTCCGCCGAGCAGGCCGCCGTCACCGGACGCGGTTCCGACGGGTGTGGGATCGGCCGGCGCGGGAGCTTGAGGCTGCTCCGGCTGTTCGGCACTTCTGCCGCTCAGCATCTTTCCGACCAGCAGGGCACCGAGCGCGATCATCAGCGGTTTGGTGATGTTGCCGCCGGGAACGGCGTTGTCAAAAAGTCCCATAGTGGATCCTCCATCTAGCCAAGCCCGGCCCATCGTCAACAATGACGCAATCGGGCGGAATTTCAACCTGGCTTGTGGTTTTGACATTCATATGAAAATGTCCGGTTGGCGGAGGGATGGAGAGGAAAAATGGGTATCATCAGCTGGATCATTCTCGGCGTCATCGCCGGCTTCATAGGCAGCAAGATCGTCAACAAGACCGGTCAGGGCATGATCATGGATATCGTGCTCGGCATTGTCGGTGCCATCGTAGGGGGCCTGATCTTCAGTGCCTTCGGTGCTTCGGGCGTCACCGGGCTCAACATCTACAGCCTGATCGTCGCGGTCGTGGGCGCCGTCGTGGTGTTGTGGGCCTACCATCAGTTCGCGGGCAAGCGTACCATCTAGACGTGTCGGCAGATTGCCAGTTCTGCCGAATCCTGAATTGCGATAATCCGCCGTCGGTGCTGCCTGCACTCACGGTGTTGGAACCTACAATGCCGGTGCGCCGCCGCGGATCAGGCGACCACGGCCAGCCTACGCTTGCGCTGGTCCAGCGACACGATGGTCAACCCACTGCAGACGACCAGCAGGATGCCGCAGACCGCCAGTGCATTGGGGAATTGCCCGAACACCAGCAGGCCCGAAATGACGGCCCAGACCGTGAAGCAGTAGTAGAAAGGCGCTACCGCTCCGGTCGGCCCGACGCGATAGGCCATGAAGATGAAGAAGTGGCCGAAGATCAGGAAGAAACCGGCTCCCGCCATCAGCAGCAGGTGGTGCGCCTCCGGCGCTACCCAGCGCTCGGAAACCAGATGCGCGGCGCCGGCGCCGATCAGGACCACGACGACAGCCGAGATCGCCACGATCATTCCTGGCACTTCGGCGGTGATCTTGCGGCCGGCCAGATCGCGGGCGGCGGCGAATGTCGCGTTGCCTAGCGCCAGCAAGGCGTAGACCGAAATGCCTTGCATGGTCGGCTGCGCCACCATCAGCGCGCCGATGAAGCCCAGCCCGATCAGCGCCATGCGCTGGCCGCCGATGCGCTCGCCAAACAGGATCGAGGATCCGACCAGCATCAGCAGCGGCGTGATCTGCCCCAGCGCGGTGGAATCGGCGATCTGCATGTTGGCAAGCGCGACGACATAACAGAGGATCGCCGCCAATTCGAGCAGGTTCCTGCGCAGCACCCGCTTGTCGAAGATCAGCGGGATCTGCTTGCCGTAGCCGAGCGCAAACAGCAGCGGAAAGCCCCACAGCGTTGCCGCGGCACCACGCAGGAAGAGCACTTCGTAGGACGGCAAGCCCGTAGTGGCGAGCTTCATCATCGTGTCGTTGACCAGATATGACCCGGTCGAGACGATCATGAACAGAGGGCCGCGAATGGCAGTCGGGATGAAATGCATCGGCGCAGGAAATCAGACCAGGATCGCCGCCGCAATGGGCCATGGGCCGCCGGCAGATCCGACAGCGACAGATACGCAGACCTGCGGAATCCTCCCATTGTTCCGTCGGACCTTCGCCCATTCCCTTTTCAACGGGGGGTCCCTATATCAGCGCCATATCCCCGCAATCGGATCAAGGGTTCTGGCGAGTGAGATGGCGTCCGGGCAAAAGACGCTTGTGTTTTTTGGCCTTTCTCGCTAATCGCCCCGCATTCGACTGAACTGAAGGTCCAGGCCGTCCAAGGAAAGAGACTATGGCAAAAGGTAAATTCGAGCGCACTAAGCCTCATGTGAACATCGGCACGATTGGTCACGTCGACCATGGCAAGACGTCGCTGACGGCTGCGATCACCAAGTATTTTGGCGAATACAAGCGCTATGACCAGATCGACGCGGCGCCGGAAGAGAAGGCGCGCGGCATCACGATCTCGACGGCTCACGTCGAATACGAGACGGCCAACCGCCACTACGCGCATGTCGACTGCCCCGGCCACGCCGACTATGTGAAGAACATGATCACCGGTGCCGCGCAGATGGACGGCGCGATCCTGGTCGTGTCGGCCGCCGACGGCCCGATGCCGCAGACCCGCGAGCACATCCTGCTTGCCCGTCAGGTCGGCGTGCCGTCGATCGTGGTGTTCCTGAACAAGGTCGACCAGGTCGACGACGCCGAGCTGCTCGAACTGGTCGAGCTCGAGGTTCGCGAACTTTTGTCGAAGAACGAATTCCCCGGCGACGACATTCCGATCGTCAAGGGTTCGGCGCTGGCAGCGCT
>NZ_AZUY01000016.1 GCF_000513935.1 Mesorhizobium sp. WSM3626
TCGAGAACGCCCATTTCGATCCAGCGATAGTAGCGCCGCTTCACGGATCGATAGTCGCCGAGCCGCTCGGGTAGATCACGCCAGCGCCCACCCGAGCGGGCCATCCACAGCAGGGCATCAAGGAACTTCCGGTTGTCGGTGCGCGGGCCGCGCTTGCCCTTCGTACCGCCAGGCACAAAGCCCTTGATCCGTTCCCACTGATCCTCTCGAAGCGCATCGCAGTCCATCGCTGACCTCCAAAAATCAGCGTTGAATCTGATTTGCCCTTCCTTGGGAATCCCAACCCGTTAAATCGTCACTACGCCCTAGCCAAAGAACAGAAAACCCGCGATCAAAAAGGTCGGGATCAGCACCAGCCCGGACCACAGCATATACCCGAAGAAGCCCGGCATCTTGACGCCGCGATGCCTGGCAATGGCATAGACCATGAAATTGGGTGCGTTGCCGATATAGGTGTTGGCCCCCATGAACACGGCACCCGCCGAGATCGCGGCAAGCGTCGAGGCGAACTCGGTCATCAGGTGCTGAGGGTCGCCGCCCGCCAACTCGAAGAACACCAGATAAGTCGGCGCATTGTCGAGGAAGGACGACAGCGCCCCGGTCAGCCAGAAATAGGCGAGGTCGTTGGGCGTGCCTTGTGCCGACGTGACGAGCGCGACCAGCGGCGCCAGCGCGCCGTCATGGCCGGCCCTCAAAATGGCGACGACCGGAACGATGCAGGTGAAGATGCCGGCGAACAATTTGGCCACTTCCGCGATCGGACCCCAGTTGAAGCCGTTCGCTTCGCGGTAGCTCTTATACGAGAGGGGAAGCGATAGCAGAGCCAGCGCGAGGATGATCGCGTCGCGTATCAGGTTCTGCAACTCGAGACTGACGCCGAACACCAAAAAGCTCACGCCCGGTTTCCAGGCGGCCGACAGCAGGATGGCGCCGATCACACCGGCCAGCAGCGGAAGGTTGGCCAGGCCGCGCAGGCGCACCTTCGTATCCGGGGTCGGATCCTTGATCTTCGGCGCGCCGGCCTCGCGCCGGTGCAGGATGAGGTCGATCGCCAGGAACGCCGCCAGCACGACGATGCCGACGAACAGCGTCTCCCGGTAGAGATTGTTGGTCGTCCAGAAGAAATCGACGCCGCGCAGGAAGCCGACGAACAGCGGCGGGTCGCCGAGCGGCGTCAGCGAGCCGCCAATGTTGGACACCAGGAAAATGAAGAAGATGACGACATGGGCATTGAAACGCCTGTTGTCGTTGGCGCGCAGGATCGGCCGGATCAGGATCATCGAGGCGCCGGTCGTGCCGATCACCGAGGCAAGCAGCGCCCCGACGATCAGCAGTCCGGCATTGACCAGCGGTGTGCCGTGGATATTGCCGGTAAGCAGGATGCCGCCCGAAATCGTGTAGAGCGCAAACAGCAGGACGATGAACGACATGTATTCGGTGAGCAGCGCGTGCAGCACCGCCTCGGTTGCCGCCGGGGCACCGAAGGCGACCGCGAGCGGCACGATCACCAGCGCCGCCCACAAGGCGGTGATCTTGCCGTAGTGGTGTTCCCAGACATGGTGGAACAGCAGGGGACCGGACGCGATCGACAAGAGCAGCCCGGCAAAAGGCAGCGCCCACCAGAGCGACATCGTGGCGCCAGGCAGGCCGTGTTCTTCAGCCGCGAATGCCGATACCGGAAACAGCATCGCGACGGCGATCGCACCGGCCGTCCCGATCGCCATCGGCAAAGATCCCCTTCTGCCCCCCACGATGCGGTCAGCCGGACGTGTGATCTTCGAGCGTCACGCCGGCATCGCGCATTTTCGCCAGCATTGTCTCGAGCGACCCGTTGAGATCGATGCCACGGCAGGCATCGAGCCTGACCATGGTTCTAAAACCCTGTTTGACCGCATCCAACGCCGAGAAGGCGACACAGAAATCGGTCGCCAGGCCGACCAGGGTCAGCGTGTCGATGCCGCGCTCCCGGAGATAGCCGGCGAGCCCGGTCGGCGTCGTGTGATCGTTCTCGAAAAAGGCCGAGTAGCTGTCGATGGCGGACCGAAAACCCTTGCGGATGACGAGCTCGGCCTTGGTCCAGGCAAGGCCGGAATGGAAATCCGAGCCGAGACTGCCCTGAATGCAATGGTCCGGCCACAGCGTCTGCGGACCATATGGCATCTCGATCGTCGAAAAGGGCTGCGCGCCGGGATGGCTGGAGGCAAAGCTGGAATGGCCGGCGGGGTGCCAGTCCTGCGTCAGCACGACATGGTCGGTTCGCCGGATCATGTCATTGACCAGCGGAACGATCTCGTCGCCGCCGGCCACCGCCAGCGCGCCGCCCGGGCAAAAATCGTTCTGCAGGTCGATGACAACGAGCGCTTCGTCGGCCATGGGGCTTCCTTCCTGTCAGGCTAGGGTCGGGCTCCGAATGAGGGGCTCGGCGAAAGAAAAAGCCGCTGGCGCGACCGGAGGGAGAAACTTGACCAGATGGCGGGCCGCGTCAACCTCCAGCGGCATAACAAATGCGTGGCGATGCCAGCCACATGAGTACCGGCGTAAACTCTGGCTTTGACAATTTCCGCCGTCTTGATATCATTTGCATACGAATGAATTTGCCGGATTGAAACCGGCAAGATATCCCCGAGGGTAAGCGCCTTGGGAGGGCCGGTTTCCGGGAAAGCCCCATCTTGTTGGGAAGGGCCATCTTGTTGGAAGGCAAAAAGTGATCCGTTACGTGAAACCCACCACGGTCGACGAGGCGCTCGCGCTGCTTGGCGGGGGCGCCTGGCGTATCCTTGCGGGCGGCACGGATTTCTTTCCGGCGCAAGGCAGCAAGCCGTTTCGCGACAATGTGCTCGATATCAACGGCCTGACGGCGCTGCGCGGCATCACCGAGACCGGCAGTCACTGGATTATCGGCGCGCGCGCGACCTGGACCGACATCATCCGCCATCCCTTGCACCCGGCCTTCGATGCGCTGAAACAGGCCGCGCGCGAGGTCGGCTCGGCGCAGATCCAGAACGTTGCCTCGGTCGCCGGCAATCTCTGCAACGCTTCGCCGGCCGCCGACGGCGTGCCGGGGCTGCTCGTGCTCGACGCCGAGGTCGAGCTGCGCTCGGCGGCGGCGACGCGCCATCTGCCCTTGTCGGAGTTCATCCTGGGCAACCGCAGTACGGCCTTGCGGCCTGGCGAGATGGTGACGGCCATCCGCGTGCCGAAACCCACCGGCACATCGGCCTTCGTCAAGCTTGGCGCCCGGCGCTATCTCGTCATCTCCATCGCCATGGTGGCGGTGCGTCTGGTTGTCGAGAATGCCACTGTCGCGGATGCGGCCGTCGCCGTCGGCTCCTGTTCCGCCGTTGCCAGGCGGCTTGCCGGTATCGAGGCGGCGTTGCGCGGGCTTCCCCTGGACGCCGGGCTTGTTGCCGCGGTCCGTTCGGCGCCGATGGCTGAGCTGTCGCCGATCGCCGATGTGCGCGGCAGCGCCGAATACAGGCTGGACGCGGTGCGCGAGATCGTTGCCCGCGCCGTGCTCGAGGCCGCTGGAAAGCCGGCAGGCGACAAGGTGGCCGCATGAGCATGGATCGCGCCGATATCGCCTTCGCGGTCAATGGCGCCGCCGTCTCGGTCAACGTGCCGCCGCTGCGCCGGCTGTCCTCGGTGCTGCGTGACGAATTGCGACTGACGGGAACAAAGGTCGGCTGCGACGCCGGCGACTGCGGCGCCTGCACGGTGCTGGTCGACGGCGACCCTGTCTGCGCCTGCCTGATGCCGGCGGCCTCCGCTGCCGGCACCGGGGTGACAACGGTCGAGGGCCTCGCCAATGGCCGGCTGTCGGCTCTGCAAGCCTCGTTCCTGGCGCATGGCGCCGCGCAATGCGGCATCTGCACGCCGGCACTGCTGGTCGCGGCAACCGCGCTGCTGGACACGAAACCCAGGCCGACCGAGACCGAGGTGCAGGATGCGCTGGGCGGGATCCTCTGCCGCTGCACCGGCTACCGGAAGATCATCGCGGCGGTGATGGAGGCTTCTCTCCAGGCCGCGAGCCTGGATTTCCGTCTGCCTCGGTCCGGCCACGCCATCGGCGCGTCACCGGTCAGGCTCGACGGTGTGCCAAAAGTGACCGGGGCCGAGAAATTCGGTGGCGATTCTTTCCCGGTCGATGCGCTTGCCGTGCTGGTGATCCGCTCGCCGCATTATCATGCCGGCTTCGCCTTCGGCGACATCGATGGCTGGGCAAGCCGCCATCCCGGTATTGCGGGCGTCTTCACGGCCGCCGATATCCCGGGCAAGAACTGCTTTGGCGTTATCGGCCCGTTCGCCGACCAGCCGGCGCTGGCCGAGGGCGTTGCCCGGCTTCGCGGCGAGGCGGTCGCCCTGGTCGCCGGCGAGCGCGAGGCGATGCTCGATCTCGATCTGTCGGATTTCCCTGTCCGCTGGACCGAGCTGCCACATGTTCTCCAGCCTTGCGACGCGCAGGCCGCAGGTGCGGCGCTGATCCACGAAAGCCGCCCGGCCAATTTGTTGACCAAGGGCTTCGTCGAACGCGGCGATCCCGAGTTAGCACTTGCCAGTGCGGCCTTCACCGCGAGCGGCACGATCGACACCTCCTATGTCGAGCACGCCTATATCGAACCGGAAGCCGGCTATGCCTATCTCGACGGCGACACGCTGGTCGTCGTCGCCTGCACACAGGCGCCCTATATGGACCGCGACGAGACGGCGAAGGTGCTTGGCCTTGCCGTCGACAAGGTGCGCATCGTGCCGACCGCGACCGGCGGCGGCTTTGGCTCCAAGCTCGACGTTTCCCTGCAGCCTCTCATCGGCCTTGTGGCGCTGAAGACCGGGCGGGCGGCGGCGCTCGCCTACACCCGCAACGAATCCATGATGTCGACCACCAAGCGCCATCCGGCGCGGATGAAGGCCACCATCGGCGCCGACGCCCACGGCTACGTCACCGGCATGGTCTTCGAAGGCGATTTCAACACCGGTGCCTATGCCAGCTGGGGGCCAACGGTCGCCAACCGCGTGCCGGTGCACGCCTCCGGCCCCTATGCGACGCCGAACTACCGCGCCGAGGGCCGCGCAATCCACACCCATGGCCCGATTGCCGGGGCCTTCCGTGGCTTCGGCGTGCCGCAGGCGACGATCATGCAAGAGACGCTGTATGACGAACTCGCCGGCAAGCTCGGCATGGACCGGCTCGACTTTCGCCTGAAGAACTGTCTTCGGAACGGCTCCGAAACGGTTACCGGGCAGCTTCTGGAGACTGGCGTCGGCATTGCCGAATGCCTTCAAGCGCTGCGGCCGCATTGGGCGCGGGCGACGGCCGATGCGGATGCTTTCAACAGTGCCGGTGTCGATAGAAAGCGTGGCGTCGGCATCGCCTCGTGCTGGTATGGCTGCGGCAACACATCACTGCCCAACCCGTCGACCATCCGGGTCGGTATCGCGGCTGAGGGCGCGGTCATCCTGCACCAGGGCGCGGTCGATATCGGCCAGGGCTCCAACACCGTCATCACGCAGATTTGCGCCGACGCGCTCGGCCTGCCTCTGGAAAAATTCCAGTTGAAGAGCGCCGATACGGCGATCAGCCCCGACGCCGGCAAGACTTCGGCCTCGCGACAGACTTTCGTGACCGGCAAGGCGGCCGAGAAGGCGGGCCGCGCCCTGCGTGAAACAATCCTGCGCTTTGCCAATGTCTCGGACAAGGCTTCCCTTCAACTGGATGGCCCGGCGATCGTTATCCGTGAAGGCGAGGCGACGCGCCGTATTGATCTTGCCTCGCTCGAAATGGACGCCGACGACTTCGTCTTCCGCGCCGAGGAGACCTATGACCCGCCAACGCTGCCGCTCGATGCCAAGGGGCAGGGCAAGCCCTATGCGGTCTATGGCTATGGCGCGCAGATTGCCGAACTCGAGGTCGACCTGAAGCTCGGCACGGTCAAGCTGATCAGGATCATCGCCGCGCATGACGTCGGCAAGGCGATCAATCCGCTGCTGGTCGAGGGCCAGATCGAAGGCGGCATCGCGCAAGGCATAGGCATGGCGTTGATGGAAGAATACATACCCGGCCGCACCGAGAACCTGCACGACTATCTCATCCCGACCATTGGCGATGTGCCCCCGATAGAGACCATCCTTATCGAGGTCCCCGATCCTGAAGGGCCATTCGGCGCCAAGGGCCTGGGCGAGCACGTGCTGATCCCGACGGCGCCGGCGATCCTCAACGCCATCCGTCACGCCACCGGCGTGCCCGTCACCAAGGTGCCGGCAACGCCGAGCCGCATCCTGGCGGCCATCCGCGAGAAGGAGGCACGCACATGAGCGAGCTTGCCGAACGCTTCGAAACCCATGATCCCGGCGAGAAGCTGGTGGCGGAAAAGATCCGCTGCGATGCCTGTCCCGTCATGTGCTACATCGCTGACGGCCGCACCGGCGCCTGCGATCGCTATGGCAATGTCGCGGGCCGGATCGTGCGCATGGACCCGCTGACCATCCTGGACCATGCGGCCGAGACCGGCGCCGCCATGGTGCCCTTTGTCGCCGAGGGCGAGCAGTGGGATGGCGAGCTGGTCAACACCGGCCGCCGCTTCGTCACGGCAATCGGCGCCGGCACCACCTATCCCGACTACAAGCCCGCTCCCTTCATCGTCAGCCAGGAAGTCGAGGGCGTCGATCTCGTCACCGTGGTCACCGAGGGCATCTTCTCCTATTGCGGCGTCAAGGTGAAGATCGACACCGACCGCCATATCGGACCCGAAACGGCTATTGTGCGGGCCGAGGGTGAGGCGATCGGCCATGTCACGACGGGAGAATACGGCTCGCAGATGCTGTCGCTGGGCGGCGTGCATCATCTGACCGGCGGCTCCAAGGCGGAAGGCCGCGCTACCTGCGACGCGCTGCTCAATCTGTGCAACCGCAAACCGGTGGAGCTCAGCATAGACGGCGGCGCCACGGTCGTTGTCGAAGCGGGCAAACCGCCCGTCATCGACGGCAAGCAGGAACATCGCATGCGCGTCGGCTGCGGCTCGGCGACCATCGGCATGTTCGCCACGCAATGGCGCGGGCTGGTCGACGAGGTCGTGGTGGTCGACGACCACATCACCGGCGTCGTCTCCGAACACCAGGCCGGCAAGGTGCTGGGCTGGCAGGATACCGGCATCAAGATCATCGGCCGCCGCTCGACACCGGGCCGCTATTTCAAGGTCTCGGAGCCAGGCCTAGGCTGGGGCGGCACCAGCATTTCCGATCCGCTGTCGATCCTCGGCGAGTGGAATGCCAAGAAGGGCGCGCGCCCGGGCCTGTCGCTGCTGATGGTTTCGACCACCGGCGAGCAGTTCGCCTATTACGAGCTCGACGACGAGCTGAAACCGGTGCAGAAGCCGTTTCCCGATCGGCTGCGGAAATCGGTCAACCTGATCGAGGACAATTGCGAGCCGGCCTTGTGCACCGTGCTGTTCATTGGCGGCGCCGGTGGCTCGCTGCGTGCCGGCGTCACCGAAAACCCGGTCAATCTCACCCGCTCCGTGCAAGGCCTGAAAACTTATGTCACCGTGGGCGGCGCGCCGGTCTATGTCTGGCCGGGCGGCGGCATCACGCTGATGGTCGATGTCACCAGGGTTCCGGAAGGCGCCTTCGGCTATGTGCCGACGCCGGCGCTGGTGGCGCCGATCGAATTCACCCTGCGTCGCGACGATTACGTCAGGCTCGGCGGCTACGAGGCGGAGATACGCAGCGTCGCGGACATCGTCGCCAAGGGCGGCGAGTATCTCAATCCCCGGCGCGGCACGGGTGCTGCAACCCAAAATCCATGGCCGCCACTGGCGCAGTTGCGCCGTGCGGGCGGAGCCGGATGATGGAAGGCCCGCAAGCGCATTGGCTGCAGGACGGCAAGCGGCTGCATCTCAACCATGGGCCGATCGACCTGATCGTCGAGGCCTTCGGCGAGGCCGACGAGTGTCGCGCCGCCTATGCCCAGGCCGTCGCGCGTTTCCAGACGATCCTGATCGAGTTGGTCGAGGAGCTTCCCGAACTGCGGCTCCCCGCATTTTTCCTGGCGCCGCGCGCCTTCGCCGGCCCGACGGCGCGCCGCATGGAAGCAGCCGTCATGCCCCTGGCGGAATGCTTCATCACACCGATGGCCGCCGTTGCCGGATCGGTAGCCGACGAAATGATCGCCGCGCTGCTTGCAGGCCGCAAGCTCGACCGGGCCTATGTCAACAATGGCGGCGACAGCGCCCTCCATCTCGACAAGGGCACGTCGATTGGCTTGGCGGTCGCCGGCACCGGCAACGGCATGGCCGACCGGATCACGATCCGCGCGCAAGATGGCGTGCGTGGTGTCGCAACAAGCGGCTGGCGTGGCCGCTCCTTCTCGCTTGGCATTGCCGATGCCGTCACCGTGCTCGCGCGAACCAGCGCCGAGGCCGACGCGGCGGCGACGCTCATCGCCAACGCGGTGGACCTGCCCGGCAATGCCGCCATCAGGCGCATCCCCGCACGCGAGCTGTCGCCCGACAGCGATCTTGGCGCGCGGCTGGTGACACAAGGCGTCGGCACGCTTGCACCTGATGAGGTGGCGCGGGCGCTGGACAATGGTCTTGCCGTCGCTGAAGATTTTCGCCGGCGCGGCCTGATTGCCGCATCGGCGCTGTTTCTTGGCGGGGAAGCCCGTATCAGCGGCTCCGTTGCACTGGCCGCGTCCAACAAGCATGAACCGGAGGAAGTTGCCCATGCCTGAATTTCCAATCCGCAAGATCGCAGTGCTGAACGAAGAGATCTTTCACGAAGGCGGGCCAGTCGCAGAAGTGCCGCGCCGGCGTGCCGCCGCCATGGCCGTGGTCAGGAACCCGTTCGCGGGGCGCTATGTCGAGGACCTGCAAAGCGCCATGGACGATCTGAAGCCGCTCGGCCTGCTGCTCGCCGACCGGCTGATCGCCGCACTCGGCGGCGACATCAAACAGATTGACGGTTACGGCAAGGGCGCCATCGTCGGCACGGCTGGCGAACTGGAACATGGTGCGCTGTGGCACGTGCCGGGCGGCTACGCGATGCGCGATCGGCTGGGCGATGCCAAGGCGATCGTGCCCTCGGCCAAGAAGGTCGGCGCCTTCGGCTCAAAGCTCGACGTGCCGCTCGGCCATATCAACGCCGCCTATGTGCGGAGCCATTTCGACGCCATGGAAGTCGGCATCAGCGATGGCCCGCGTCCTGACGAGATCCTGTTCTGCCTCGCCATGACCTGCGGCCCTCGCGTCCATAACCGCATGGGTGGCCTCGCGGCGGACGACATAAAAGCCTGGGACGGGCTGCGGTGAGCGGCGGGGACAACCTGCTCAAGCTGGTCGAGGCCGAAGACGCCGACGACCACGACTACTTGCTGCAGGAACAGGTCGGCTTCATCCTGCGCAAGGCGCACCAGCGCCATGTCTCGATCTTCGCCGCCCGTATCGCCGATCTGACGCCGCCGCAATTCGCGGCCCTGGCCAAGCTGCGCGATGTCGGCGAGACCTCGCAGAACCAGCTCGGCACGCTGATCGCCATGGATGCGGCGACGGTGAAGGGCGTCATCGACCGGCTGAAGGCGCGGGGCCTTGTCGAGCTTTCCAGGCATGAAGTCGACAAAAGGCGGCTGCTGGTCAACCTGACGGCCGAGGGCCGCGACGCGATCGAGCGCCTGATCCCGCTTGCAAGGGAGATCACGCAGGAAACGCTGGCGCCGCTCACGGCCAAGGAGGCCGCCACTTTCATGAAGCTGCTGGCGAAGCTGGCGTAGATTGATTCCGCCGGGCGCCGTCAGCGCCCGGCAGAAGAGCTTCGCCTCAGAGGCCGTTGTCCTTCAGCACCTGGGCGGCGTTTTCCTTGGTGATCTTCTCCGTCGGCAAGGTGATGGTCTTTTCCACCTTCTCGCCCTTGAGGAACTTGATCGCCTGGCGCAAGCCTTCGGCACCTGGGGTGACATAGGTGAACGTCGCCGTCAGCTCACCCTTGTTCACCATTTGCACGCCTTCGTTGGGCAGGCCATCGATGCCGATGAACTTGATGTCCTTCTCGCGGCCGACATCCTTGGCGGCGAGATAGGCGCCGTAGGCCATTGGGTCGTTATGGCCGTAGACGAGATCGATCTTCTCGTTGGTCTTCAGCGCGTTGGCCATCAAATTGTAGGCCTGGTCCTGCTTCCAGTCGCCCGACTGCTGGTCGAGCAGATATTTGATGCCCGGCTCTTTGTCGGTGAATTCATGGAAGCCGTCATGACGGTCATGCGCCGGCTGGGTGCCCATGCCGCCCCAGATCTCGACCACATTGCCTGCCGCCTTGCCCTTGCCGCCGAGCAGTTCGACGGCATATTCACCGGCCGCACGGCCGATCAGCTTGTTGTCACCGCCGACGAACTGCGTGTAGTCCTTGGTGTCGACATTGCGGTCGAGCACGAAGACCGGGATCTTGGCGTCGATCGCCTGCTGCACGACGCCGGTCAGGCCAGCCGATTCCTTCGGCGATACCAGCAGCGCGTCGACCTCCTGGCGGATCAGGTTCTCGACGTCGGCGACCTGCTTCTCGGTCTTGTCCTCGCCATCGGTGATGATCAGCTCGACCTCCGGATGCTTGGCGGCCTCGGCAATGATGTCCTTGTTGAACTGGGCGCGCCAGGGCTCGATGGTGGTCACCTGCGAGAAGCCGATCTTCCACTTCTTATCCTGGGCGAAGGCATGGCCGGTGGAGAGCAGTGCCGTGGTGGTCAGCAATGCCGCGCCGAGTGCGGCAAGCTTCAGCATGTCACGTCGTTTCATTTCTTGTTTCCTCCGAGATTGAGAGACGGTGTCTCTTGCGACGGCCGTTTTGCGGCGGCCGTTTCCTTGTGCGCCGCTCCAGGCAGGCGCAGATAGGTCAGCAGATCACCGGCATTGCGCTCCTGCACGAGCACGGTGCCGATGATGATCATCCCCTTCAGCACCAGCTGAAGGTTCGAATTGATGTTGTGGAGCTGCAATATGTTGGAGAGTAGCCCGAAGATCAGCACGCCGCAGAAGGTGCCTATCAGGCTGCCGCGCCCGCCCATCAGGCTGGTGCCGCCAATGACCACGGCGGCGATGGCGTCGAGCTCCAGCCCGGCGCCGGCGTCGGGCTTGCCTTGCCGGTACTGTGCCACGTAGAGCACGGCGGCAATGCCGGCGAGCAGACCTGATATGGCGTAGGTGGCGATCTTGACGCGCCCGGCGGCGATGCCGGAAAGCCGGGCCGCCTCCTCATTGCCGCCGATGGCATAGACATAGCGGCCGAACGGCGTGAAGCGCAGCACCGCGCCATAGATGACGATGGCGCCGAGGAAGAACAGGCCGGGCATAGGGATGACGCCGAACACCAGCGAGCGCAGCAGCTCGAAGTCGGCGGTGGCGTTGGAACCGGTATAGACCGGCAGCACGGCATTGTTCTGGCCGGCGGTGAGCCGGGCGATGCCGAGCGCCGTCACCATCATCGCCAGCGTGACGATGAAGGGTTGCAGCCGTCCGCCGACGATGATGAAACCGTTGATGGCGCCGAACAGCAGGCCGACGCAGGGCGCCACCAGCAGCACGCCGAGAACGCCGAATTTGGGTTCGATCTGCGGCAGCAGGTACCAGAGCGAAAGGCAGCACAGGACGACGCCGACGATTGCCGGCGTGACCAGGCCGCGAGCGGTGTCCAGCCTGACGTCACGGGCGGAGGCATCCGCGCCGGCGCGGGATTTCTCCAAATTGAGGAAGATGAAGCGCGTGACGACGATGCCGAGGCACAGCGCAACCAGCGCAACGGTCGGCACGCCCAGCACGACGCCGGGCGTCACGCCGGGAACCGTCAGCAGCATGGCGCACACCACCGAGCAGATGGCCATCAGCGAGCCGACGGAAAGATCGATGCCGCCGGTGATGATCACCGCCGTCATGCCGGTCGCGATCAGCCCGGTGGTCGACACCTGGCGCAGCACGTCGAGCAGATTGCCGTAGGAGAGGAAGATGTTGTTGCCCTTGGAACTCACGGGCGAGCCGAGAACGCCAATCAGGAAGATGGCGATCAGGCCCCAATAGAGCTTGGTGCGGGACAGGAGTTTCAGTGCGGTCATGCGGCGGGTCTCGATAGGGTCCGGCGCGGCGCCGCGAGGCGCATGATGGCCTCCTCGCTCGCCGCGTCACGGGAAAGGATGCCTGTCTGGCGGCCGTCGGCCATCACCAGGATGCGGTCGGAAAGATGCAGCAATTCCGGCAGCTCGGAGCTGATGACGGCGATGGCGAGGCCATCGCGCGCCAGCCGGAAGATGAGGTCGTAGATCTCGCGCTTGGCGCCGACATCGATGCCGCGCGTCGGCTCGTCGAGCAACAGCACCCTTGGCCTCGTCGCCAGCCATTTGCCGATGACGACCTTCTGCTGGTTGCCGCCCGACAGCGTGCCGGCGGGCTGGTCAATATCCCGGCAGCGAATGCCGAGCGCCTTGACCGCCTGCCGCGCCAGCCCCTGTTCGCCGGCCAGCGAACGGATGCCGAAGCGGGCCAGCGCGCCGACCAGCGGCAGCGCCACATTGTCCGAGATCGAGGCCTGCAGATGCAGGCCTTGCGTCTTGCGGTCCTCGGTGACCAGCGCGATGCCCAGCCGCCGCGCGTCGCGTGGTGAGCGGATATCCACCGGCTGGCCGTCGAGCCTGATCTCGCCGCCGGCACGGCCATCGCTCGCGCCGAAGATCGCTTCCATGATCTCGGTGCGGCCGGAGCCCAGCAGGCCGCCAATGCCCAGAATCTCTCCGGCGGCGAGATCGAAGCTGACGCCGCCGATCACCTGCCGCCAGCCCTGGCGGTCGGGTTTCGACAGCGACAGGTCGCTGACCGAAAGCACGGTCCTGCCGCCGGGATCCCGCTCGTCGTGGGAGGATGCGAGCAGGTCCCGTCCGACCATCGCCGAAATGATGGCATTCTCGTCGAGCTCGGCCATCGGCTGCGTCAGCACATGGCGTCCATCGCGGAAAACGGTGACGCGGCCGGCCAGATGCATGACCTCGTCGATGCGGTGCGAGATGTAGACGATGGCGACGCCGCTATCGGCAAGCTGGCCGATGATGCGGAACAGCCGCTGGCATTCGGCCGGCGACAGCGCCGAGGTCGGTTCGTCCATGATCAGCATGCGCGCCGACATCGACAGCGCCTTGGCGATCTCGACCAGTTGCTGTTCGCCGACACGCAAGGCACCGACGCGTGCGTCCGGATCGAGTTCGATGCCGAGCCGCTGCAGGAGGGCGCTTGCCGCGCGGCTGCTCGCCTTGCGGTCGACGACCAGTCCCGCGATCAGCTTCTCGCGGCCGAGAAAGATGTTGTCGGCGACGCTCAGCTCCGGCACCAGGTTGAGTTCCTGGTGGATGATGGCAATGCCCGCGTCCTCGGCATCGCGCACGCCGGCGAAGCTGACCGGCCGGCCGTCGATACTGACCGTGCCTTCGTAGCCGGTATAGACGCCGGACAGGATCTTCATCAGCGTCGACTTGCCGGCGCCGTTCTCGCCCATCAAGGCATGGACTTCGCCGCGCCGCAATTCGAAGCCGACATCGACCAGGGCGGCGATGCCGCCAAAACTCTTGGAAATATGCTCGGCACTCAGAACGATGTCCGAGCGATCCGACGCCGCACTGCGCGTCGAGGAAAGGGAATTGTTCTGTTCCATGACAATAGCGGCCTCCCTTCCGTCCTCGTCAGCTACTCGAACGCTAATCTAAACGTTTCGATCATGTCAAGCCGATATGGCGGTGACGCAACTTTGATGCATTTCGATTCTTGCCTAAAACGGCAAGATTCCGTAGGTATTGGCGGCAAGGGGTGGCGAAACGTTTCGAAAATGACAGCGTCAGGGCGAAAAAAACAACGCAAATCCACCGCACCCACCATGCTTCACGTGGCTGAAGCGGCGCGTGTCTCGGTCGCCACCGTGTCGGCGCTGATCAACGGCACGGCGACTGTCAGCCCCGAGCTCAGCGCCCGCATCGAGCAGGCGATCCGCGATATCGGCTACAAGCGCAACGCCATCGCCCGCAGCCTGAAGATGGGCACGACGCGCACCATCGGCCTGACCGTTCCGCACATCACCAACCCCTTCTTCACCGATGTCGTCTCGGTCATCCAGCAGGCCTTCGACCGCGCCGGCTACGCGGTCATGCTGTGCTGCACCGACGAGGATTTGAACACCCAGGACGACCAGATCAGGCTGCTGCTCGACCGCATGGTCGACGGGCTGATCGTGGCGCGCGTCGGGGACGGCGCGATCCTCAAGCGGATCGTCGCCGACGCCAATGTGCCGGTCGTGCTGATGGATCGTCTGTGCGAGGGCGTCGACACCGACGCCGTGGTTCTCGACAACCAGCGCGCGGTATTCGACGCCATGAGCTATTTGATCAATCTCGGCCACCGCCGCATCGGTTACATTACCGGCACCTCGGACATTTCACCCATGCATGACCGCATGACCGGATATCGCGAGGCGCTCCAGGCCGCCGGCTTGCCGGTGGCCGAAGAGCTGGTTCGCTCCGGCAATTTCCACGAGATCGACGGCTACAACGCAACCATGCAGCTGCTGTCGCTGCATGACCGGCCAAGCGCGATCTTCTCGGCCAACAACCCGATGGTGATCGGAACCATGAAGGCGATCCGCGACATCGGGCTGTCCTGTCCGGAGGATATTTCGGTAGCCTGCTTCGACGATTTTCCATGGTCCGACGTGTTCCAGCCTCAACTGACCACGGTGGCGCAGCCTGTGCAGGCGATCGGCGAACAGGCGGCCAATCTGCTGCTCGACCGTCTCGCCGGCAACCGGGATGCGCCACCGCGCAAGCTTGTCCTCAAGGGCCGGCTGATGATACGCAACTCATGCCGGCCGCTGGGCGCGGCGGTGCACAGCGTGAGTGCCTAAATGCCGAAAACGTGAAGCGGTTTTCGGATAACGTCGTGCTTCCTGAGATTGATCAGGACGTGAAAACACCAGAACACAGTTCTTGCAGTTTCGAAAAGACGCCCTTGCCGCCCGTGATGACCTGTGTGCCGCTCTGCAGCACCGTCTTCGGATCCGCCCTCAGGATCGTGCCGCCGGCTTCCTCGATCAGCAGCATGCCGGCCACGCAGTCCCACGGGTTCATGTGTTCTTCCACATAGCCGAGCAGCCGCCCCGAGGCGACATAGGCAAGCATCAGCGCGCCGGACGCGTTGCGGAAGAAGACGCCGCCCTCGGCCAGGATTTTCTTGATCAGCACGGCGATGTTTTCGGCCTCCGCCCGGTTTGAGAAGCCGGTGCCCACCGAGCCCTCTTCCAGGCTGGCCGCCGCACTTGTCTTGACCGGCCTGCCGTTGACGAAGGCGCCGCCGCCCAGCCTTCCGTGGAAGGTCTCGCCGGTCGACGGTTCGTGGATGACGCCGACGATCGTCTCTCCATCACGGGCGCAGGCGATCACCACGCACCAGGCCGGAATGCCGCGGACGAAATTGGCGGTGCCGTCGATGGGGTCGATCACCCAGACATGGCCTGTCGAGCCGGCGACCGAGGCGTGCTCCTCGCCGACGATGCCGTCTTGCGGATAGTCGGCGGCGATTGCCGCGCGGATGAACAGCTCGACCTCGCGGTCCGCCTGCGAGACCAAATCCTGATGGCCCTTGCTTTCGATGGTCAGGCTGTCGAGATCGCGGAAATATTTCAGGCCGAGTTCGCCGGCACGCCGCGCCAGATCAATGGCAAACTGCTCGCGTCTATCGAGATCATGGGGCAAGGCAAGGCTCGCTGTTGCGAAGGATACCCGCATTTAGCAGAGCATCGACGTCGGCAAAAGCGGCTGGCGGCTTATTCGCTTCAGGCGGCCTGTGACAGAGATTTGTGAGCCTCGGCTAAAATCTCGAACGACCGCACACGGGCGGCATGATCGAAGATCTGCGCGGTGACCATCAGCTCGTCGGCACCGGTACGGCGCACGAAGGCATCAATGCCCTGGCGGACCGTTTCCGGCGAGCCGACGACGGCGCAGGACAGCGCCTGGCCGAGCATGGTCTTGGCCATCGGGTCGAGATCGCGATCATAATTCTCGACGGGCGGCGGCAATCGTCCGGGCCTGCCGGTGCGCAGATTGACGAAGGCCTGCTGCAGCGAGGAGAACAGCAGCCGTGCCTGGGCGTCGGTGGGTGCTGCAAAGACGTTGAGGCCGAGCATGACATGCGGCTTGTCGAGTTGCTCGGACGGCTGGAAGCGCGAACGGTAGATGTCCAGCGCGTGGTCCAGTTCCGCCGGCGCGAAATGCGAGGCAAAGGCATAGGGCAGGCCGAGCATGGCGGCGAGCTGCGCGCCGTAGAGGCTCGACCCAAGAATCCAGATCGGCACCGTCTGGCCTTCGCCGGGCACGGCGCGCAGGCGCTGGCCCTCCTCGGCGGGCAGGAAATAGCCCATCAGCTCGACGACATCCTGCGGGAAATTGTCGACGCCGGCCTCGAGGTTGCGGCGTAGCGCCCGCGCCGTGTTCATGTCGGTGCCGGGCGCCCGGCCGAGGCCAAGATCGATCCGCGCGGGAAACAAGGCGGCCAGCGTGCCGAACTGCTCGGCGATCACCAGCGGCGCATGATTGGGCAGCATGATGCCGCCGGCGCCGACACGAATGGTCTTGGTGCCGCCGGCGACATGGGCGATGACGACAGCCGTTGCGGCACTGGCGATGCCTGGCATGTTGTGGTGCTCGGCCAGCCAGTAGCGCTTGTAGCCGAGCCGCTCGGCGTGGCGAGCGAGATCGAGCGAATTGGCAAGCGAGTGCGAGGCATCGCTGCCTTCGACGATCGGCGACAGGTCGAGAACGGAAAGTTCGGTCATATGCTGGTCTCCACGATCTTCTTCTCGCGCACCCGGGGCCTCGAAGGCCGTGCGGTCGGGAATGATGATGCCGAGCTGGCCTTCCAGCGTGTCGGCAAGCTCGGCGGCAGTGGCAATCTGCTTCTGCTCGGTGCGGCCATCGATGTGATGGATGGACAGGCGATCGCCGCGCAGCCCATAGCGCCGGTCGGGCGCGGCGCGCGCCGCCGAAACCGAGGTCAGGAAATGCGATGCCGGATTGGTCGACAGGAAATAATTGGCGATGGAATAGTCGACCTCATATTGCGGCTGCAGGTCGAAGCGATACAGCGAGCGCCAGTCGCCGCCGATGGCGGCCTGCAGGCGGAAGTGATCGCCGGTTTCGGCGATGCGGAACGTTTCGTGCGGGGTCGTCTGTTCGAGGCTAGGCTCGAACAGCAGCGGGGCGGTCAGGGTCAGGCCGCCGAAGCCGACATCGGCTATATAGGTCCGGCCATCGAGCTCGATGCGCAAAAGCATGTGGCTGCGCGCCGTGATCGCGTCCTCGCTCTGACCCCAGAGCACGCGCGCGGCAAGGCCACCGACCTCGAAGCCAAGCGCCTTCAGCGCGTGCATGAAGAGGAGATTGTGCTCGAAGCAATAGCCGCCACGCCCGGCGAGGACGATCTTGTCCTGCAGCGATGCGGCGTCCAATCGGACCGGGCGCCCCAGAAACGGATCCATGTTCTCGAAGGGGATCGCCTGCGGATGCAGGAAATGAAGCGTCTTCAACGTGTCGAGCGAAACAGCCCTGGACCCGGCATGGCCGATCCGGGCGAAATAGGCGTCGAGATCAAAGGGAGCGTCGTTCATCGGGAAGGGGCACCGGGCACTGATCGGGCGGATATAGGCATTCGAACCCGCCGCCGCAAACCGTACGCCGGTCAGCCGGCGGCCGTGCCGTCCTGCTCGTCGGTTTCCTCCTCGATGACCGCCGTATGTTGGGCGGCGAGAAAATTGCCGACATGGCTAAGGCTCTCGAAATGGTCGCAGAACACCTTGACGACGACCAGCAGCGGCACCGCCATCAGCGCGCCGACGAAGCCCCACAGCCATGACCAGAATGCGATGGCGATGAAGATCGCCACGGCGTTGATCTCGAGCCGCCGTCCGACCACCATCGGCGTCACGAACTGGCCTTCGATGATATCACACAACACCAGGAAGGCAGGCGCCAATAACGCATAGGCGATCGTGTCGAAGCTGATCAGTGCGATGACCGTAACCAGGACAAGCGTGATCATGGCCCCGACATAGGGTAGGAAATTGAGCAGGGCGGCCGCCGCGCCCCAGACCAGCGGATTGGGCATGCCGAGCGCCCACAGGCCGAGGCCGATGACCGTGCCGAGGCCGGTGTTGATGATGGTGACGGTGAGCAGATAGTGCGAGATTTCCCGCTCGACATCGTAGACGACGCGCAGCGCCCGCTTCTTCTCGGTGAGGCTGGCGAAGGACTGGATGATCTTTTCGTAGAACATCGTGCCCGAGGCGAGCAGGAACAGCGACAACACGAAGATGATGGTCAGGCTTGTCCCGGCCGACAGAATGTTGCTCGCCGCCGATGAGAGGAAGCCTGACTGCGCAACCGCGACCTTTTGCACGCCCGGTTCCTGCGTTGTCTCGGTCAGCCCTTCGATCTGGTGCGCGATGTCCATGATCCTCTCGACCGGCCGCCGCAGCTGCGCCAAGCGTTCGGTCAGTTGCTGGCCGATGGACGAGGTGTTG
The DNA here is from genome assembly GCF_000513935.1 of Mesorhizobium sp. WSM3626. Lineage (GTDB taxonomy): Bacteria > Pseudomonadota > Alphaproteobacteria > Rhizobiales > Rhizobiaceae > Mesorhizobium > Mesorhizobium salmacidum. The sequence continues at coordinate 18,580 of NZ_AZUY01000016.1, forward strand.
TTGATGAGATCGATGACGGGGCCACTGAGCACATAGCCGGCGCTCGCGAAGACAATGATGGACACAAGCACCAGAAGCGTCGCCGAAACCACTTCGGGAATGCCGCGCTTGCGCAGCAGCCGCACGATCGGCGTCAGTGTCAGTGTCAGCAGGAAGGCCAGAATAACCGGCATGAAAAAGGCGCGCGCGAAATAGAGCGCATAGACCGTCATGAACAGGAAGATGCCGATGAGCAGCGAGCGCATCAGGCGTGTATCAGCGCGCGCCGCCACACGCGACTCTTCAGCTTCGGCAACGCCTGCGCCCAAAGCGGCGGATTCGGCTTTCATCGTGGTCCCTCGGCGGCACACCACAACTGATGCAATCCGCAGACGGAAAACGCCGGCATGGCTTCAAGGTTCCGTTAGCCGGCACTGACGGCACGGGCCGCTGTTGCGGGGTCCTGCCGCCGATAGCTCAACGGACGGCTCGGCTGCGAGTGTTCCGTATTACATGCCGTGTAATTGAGTCCGGGCACGTGGCGGGCCTAGTACGGGAGCAGGCCTTCGCAACCGTGGATCGCAAGGCTGGCGCGTGGCGAAGATCGCCCGCGCGATTACGCGCTACCCTGAAAAGAGGACATCACGATGCAAAGATTTACCCTTCAAACAACCGAGTCGGCGCCGGAGAAATCCAGGCCAGCGTTGAAGGCGCTTGAGGAGAGGTTTGGCTTTCTTCCGAACGTCATGGCGACGATGGCCAACAATCCGGTTCTCCTCAACGGTTTCGTCAGCAGCTTCGGCAGTTTTCACGGCGGAAGCTTCGACGAGATCGAGAAGCAGGTGCTGCTGCTGACCAACGCGGTCACCATCAAATGCCCCTGGACCGTCGCCGCGCATTCGACATTCGCCATCGAGGACGGGATTGCCGAAAGCGAAGTCAAGGCGATCCGGGATGGCAGGTTGCCGTCGGACCCGAAATATGCGGCACTCTCGGCGCTGACGAGGGCGCTGATCGAAAACAAGGGAAACGTGAGCGATGCGGACATCGATGCGTTTACTTCGGCGGGCTATTCGAAGGCCCAGATCCTGGAAGTGGTAACTGGTGTCGGCGTCTCCACCATGGCGGCGACCACGACCAACATGGCTGGCACGCCGATCGAGGAACGCTTCCAGCCGCAGGCATGGTCTCCCGCCGCCGCGATGGCGGCCTGACCCGATCGACGGCGCATGGACCGGCCGGTGCCATGCGCCGTCGAGCACTGCGTGATCGCATCGGCGTGTATCGTTCGAGGGACTGCGAGGACAGCGGGTTATGAAGACAAATCCCGGAACGGCCATGACACCCGACCTGGGCACGCTCTTGCGTTACTGGCGCGATGTGCGTGGCAGAAGTCAGCTTGATCTGTCTCTCGATACCGGCATTTCGCAAAGGCAGATCAGTTTCATTGAAAGCGGACGCAGCGTTCCCGGCCGCGAGACCTTGATGGCGATCGCCCGGGCGCTCGACGTCCCTTTGCGTGAGCGCAACGCCTTGCTTCTGGCGGCAGGCTACGCGCCGATGTTTTCCGAAGGCGCCTGGGATTCCGTGGAAATGAAGAGCGTGACCGATGCCCTGACGCGCATCTTGCGGCAGCATGAACCCTATCCGGCGCTGGTCATGGACCGGTACTGGAATGTGCTGATGACCAACGAAGCCGCGCCGCTCTTCTTCGGCTGTTTCCTCGACATGGCCGCTCGTGAACGGCCGCGCAACATGCTCCACCTCATGTTCGATCCCGAAGGCATGCGCCCGTTCGTCGCCAATTGGCCTGACGTGGCGCGGAGCCTGTTCGAGCGGGTCTATCGCGAATCCATCGGCCGCGTCGTCGACGAAAAGACCAAGGAGTTGCTGGCGGCGCTGCTCGCCTATCCGGACGTGAACAGTGATTGGAAAAATCCGGTGGCGATCGGCTTCATGCCGGTCATTCCGCTCGGCTTCATCAAGGACGGTCGCCGCCTCAACTATTTTTCGATGGTCACCACGGTGGGTACCCCCCAAACCGTCGCCGCCCAGGAGCTGCGCATCGAGTGCATGTTCCCGGCCGACGAGGCGACCGAAATCCATCATGCCGCGATGATGGATACGGCCTCGCACCGGGCAAAGCGATAACCAAGCCTATCGGAGGGCCAATGGAACCAGGGGCAATCCTTGCGGAGCGTCATTAAGTTCACGCGACAGGCGCCGTCACGGCCGGCGCGGGTTTCGCCGTTTCCTTGCGCACGACCGGCGCCACCTTGGTGCCGTAAAGCTCGATCGCCTTCATGATCTTGGCGTGTGGCATGGTGCCGATCGCCATTTGCAGCAGGAAGCGGTCGTTGCCGAAGATCCTGTGCTGGGCGACGATCTTTTCCGCCACCTGCTCCGGATTGCCGACGAACAGGGCACCATTGGGACCACGCGACTGGTCGAAATGCGCGCGCGATATCGGGCCCCAGCCGCGCTCTCGACCGATGCGGTTCATCACTTCCGCCTGCGGGCCGTAGAAGTCGTCCGCCGCCTGCTCGGTCGTCCCGGCGATGAAGCCATGCACGTTGATGCTGGTGGCCAACCCTGCCGGATCGCTGCCGGCCCGCTTGGCTGCCTCACGGTAGAGGTCGAACAGCGGCGCGAAGCGCGCTGGTTCGCCGCCGATGATGGCAAGCGCCAGCGGCAGGCCGAGCGCGCCGGCGCGGGCGGCCGATTGCGGCGTTCCGCCAATGGCGATCCAGACCGGCAGCCTGTCCTGGAAGGGCCTGGGATAGACGCCGCGATCGTTGATCGGCGCGCGCAGATTGCCTGACCAGGTCACCTTCACCTGATCGCGGATGGCGAGCAGCAAGTCGAGCTTTTCGGCGAACAGCTCGTCATAGTCTTCGAGATTGTAGCCGAATAGCGGGAAGGATTCGATGAACGATCCGCGCCCGGCTATGATCTCGGCGCGGCCGCCCGACAACAGGTCGAGCGTGGAAAACTGCTGAAAAACGCGCACCGGATCGTCGGAGGACAGGACGGTGACCGCGCTGGTCAGTCTGATGCGCTTCGAACGCTCCGCCGCCGCGGCCAAAGCCACGACCGGCGCCGAGGCGGCATAGTCCGGCCGATGGTGTTCGCCGAGGCCAAAGACATCGAGGCCGACTTGGTCGGCCAGTTCGATCTCCTCGATCAGGTTGCGCAGCCGCTCATGCGGGCCGATGGCGCCGGGACCCGGCACGGGGCTCACATCGGCGAAAGTGTAGAGGCCGAGTTCCATTTGGATGTCATCCCAGTGTGTCGATTGTCGCGCTAGAGGTAGCGACCTGTCCGCGACGCCGCCAGAGGGCGGCTTGTGAACAGTGCATGTCGATTTCGGCGAGAAATGCGTCTCCCCGGTGCAACATCCCGGAATTTCATGGCTGGCATGCCGTTTTGGCGCTTGAACTCCCGGTTTTCGCGCGTATGTAAGCGTCGCGAATAGACTTCAAGGAAGTGGACTTGGCTATCTACAGGGAAAAAGACATTTTCGAGCGGCGCAATGCCGCGACCGAGGCAAAGAAGGCGCTTCTGGAGCGCTTCAAGTCAAAGCCGGCGGCAGACGATCCTGCGGTGCTGGCACGACAGGCCGAACGCAAGGCGATCCTTGCGGCGCGGGAGATCCGCGAGGCCGAGAAGGCCAAGCTGAAGCAGGAAAAGCTGGCGCGCGAAGCGGTTGAGAAGGCCGAGCGTGAGGCGGCAGCCGAAGCGGCGCGCATTGCCGCCGAAGAGGCAGCGCAAGCGGATGCCAAGCTTCGGGAAGCTGAAGAGAACGAGCGTATTGCTCGTTTGCTTGCCGATGAAGCCGAGCGCAAGGCAAAGCGCGACGCGCGCTATGCGGCACGCAAGCAGCGCACCGGCAGGACGCCTCCCGGCTTTACGGGTCGCTAAGAGCGCACTCGCCGCGACGGATGATGAACAAGGGACGCGCCAAGGCGCGGCCCTTTTTCGCGTTTGTCCATGTCGCCCACCGGAAGCCCCTGCATTCCTGGATGTCGGCTTGACTCCAGGGATGTCGCTTGCCGTCCAGGGATGTCGGCTTGCCGTCCAGGGATGTCGGCGTGATCGAAACCGTCTGCCGGCGGACAGGGCCGTTCAAGCCGCGAATTTCAGCCCCATGATACCGCAGACGATCAACGCGATGCAGCCGAGCCTGATCGCCGTGGTGGGCTCACCCAGCAGCCAGATGCCGAGCAGCGCCGTGCCGACGGTGCCGATACCGGTCCACACCGCATAGGCGGTGCCGACAGGCAGCGCCTTCAGCGCCAGGCCGAGCAAGGTGAGGCTGACGATCATCGACGCGACCGTGAGCACGGTCGGGACAAGCCTGCTGAAGCCGTCGGTATATTTGAGACCGATCGCCCACCCGATTTCGAACAGGCCGGCGAAAAACAGAAAAGTCCAGGACATCGCAACGCTCCATCGGAACATCCAGCCTCTCCGGCCTCGGATGCTCAGTCGACATGGCGGGTCGTCCCGACCGAATTTTTCGGAAAGTGCGAGGTCGTCCCCGCGTCGTCGACATAGGGCTGTCCGAACGCCCGATCAACACGTGCCGGCGGCATTGTCGAATGCCGCCGGTGAAGTCCCGCCCCGTCGGGTTGCCGAGACTTACTTTTCCTTGATCCTCATTGCCTTGACCGGCGGCGCCTTCAGGGCCGGAGCGGCTACAGGCTTCTTGGCGTCTTTCTTTGGTTTGCGGGCTTCCTTGCCTGCCTTCATCGCACCTTTGGCCATGATTCGTTCCTCCTGTTGCGGGAGACGGAGTGAAACAAGACAAACGCCGGACTGCAAGAGGCTAGTGCTTGCTGCCAACGCCGGCAGGCCGCTTTCAACCGGTTTCTAATTTGCTCGTAAACCCCGGCGGTCCATGCCATGGTTGTCTTCGCACTGCAGCATCGACCCGTGCAACGCCGGGTGATCGTCAGGCAGGCCGGTCAGGACGACAATGCGGATCCACATCGGCTGCGAGATGAGCTTCGACTTCCCGCAGGAGACGCCGCTCATCGCAATGCTCAATATCCACCATTCCCGCGCCTCCGATCTTGAGCGTCCGGATTTCCTGACCTCCAGCCCGCCGGTGCCGATTGAAAGTTATCGCGACAGTTTCGGAAACTGGTGCAACCGGTTCGTCGCCCCGCCCGGGCGTTTCACTTTCGGCACCGATGCGGTGATCCGCGACCCCGGCACATTCGAGATGGGCGAGCTGATGGCGTGGCAGCACGAGGTGCGCGACCTGCCGGCGGAAACGCTCCTGTTCCTGCTGCCCAGCCGGTTTTGCGAAAGCGACCTCTTGGCAAGCGAGGCATGGCGGCTGTTCGGCCATACGCCGCCCGGCATCCCGCGCGTGCAGGCGGTGTGCGATTTCGTCCACAACCACATCGCCTTCGACTACGGCAACGCACGGGTGACGCGCACCGCCGCGGAAGCCTGGCGCGAACGGAGTGGCGTGTGCCGCGATTTCGCGCATCTCGCCGTCACATTCTGCCGGGCACTCAATATCCCGACGCGCTACTGCACAGGCTACATCAGCGACATCGGCATGCCGAAGCCCTGGGCGAGCATGGATTTCTGCGCCTGGATGGAGGTCTATCTCGGCGGCCGCTGGCACGCTTTCGATCCGCGCAACAACGCGCCACGTATCGGCCGCATCCTGATCGCCTCGGGCCGTGACGCGGCGGACGTGCCGCTGACCCATATTTTCGGGCCAGGCATGCTTGCGGGCTTCAAGGTATGGACGGACGAAATCCAGGAATAGCTGGCGTTGCTGCCAGCAGGTTTCGAAGACGTTGAACGACCCGACGATTGGCGCGTTGTGATGGCTGTGCAGCTCCGCGGCAGAGCCGCTACATTGTACCTCAAAGAGGATAGACCTGCATGGCAGGGCATGGCGGCTCCAGAACGGTCATCTATGCGGCGCTCGCCGGCAACCTCGCCATAGCGCTGACCAAGTTCGCCGCGGCCTTTTTCACCGGCAGTTCGGCCATGCTGTCGGAAGGCGTGCATTCGCTGGTCGATACCGGTAATGGCGGCCTGCTGCTTTACGGCATGCACCGGGCCGCACGCCCGGCCAGCCCCACCCATCCGCTCGGCCACGGCCGTGAACTCTATTTCTGGAGCTTCATCGTCGCCCTTCTGGTCTTCGCGCTGGGCGCCGGCGTGTCGTTCTACGAGGGCATCATCCACATCATGGCGCCGGAGCCGGTCGCCAACGTCAAGGTGAACTACGTCGTTCTCGGCCTGTCCTTCCTGTTCGAAGGCAGTTCCTGGCTGGTGGCGCTGAAGGAATTCCGCAAGCAAAAGGGCAAGCAAGGCTGGCTGGAAGCCGTGCAATCGAGCAAGGACCCGAGCGTCTATACGGTGCTGTTCGAAGACAGCGCGGCCCTTCTCGGCCTGACGGTTGCCTTTGCCGGCATATCGGCGGCGGAGATTTTCGAGATGCCCGAACTCGACGGCGCCGCCTCGATCGGCATCGCGCTCATCCTCGGCGCGACGGCGATCTTCCTGGCGCGTGAAAGCAAGGGCCTGCTCATCGGTGAGCCGGCCTCACCCGAGGTGCAGAGCAAGGTGCTGGCGATCGTCCAGCAGGATCCGGCGGTGCAGCGGGCGAACGGTGTGCTGACCGTGCATATGGGACCGGAAGAGATCGTTGCCGCCCTGAGCATCGAATTCGAGGACCATCTGGCGGCGCCGGACATCGAGGCCTGCGTCGAGCGTCTCGAGGCCCGGCTAAGGAAGGAAATGCCTGAGATCACGCGGCTGTTCGTCAAGCCGCAGACGTCAGGCACCTGGGAAAAGCGGCGCAAGCTGATCGAATCCGCGTCCGGATAGAGTTTGGCCATGATCCGAAAATCCCCTCTTCCTGATCATGCCTTGGCCTCTGGACCAGCGCCGCGCCGTTGCTTCGCGTCGCCTCGCGCCGCTAAGATTACCTGATCGATGTTGGAGGAATGACGATGAAGATCGACGGCGGCTGTCATTGTGGTGCCATCACCTATGAGGCGGAGGTCGACCCGGAAAAGACCTCGATCTGCCACTGTACCGATTGCCAACAGCTGACCGGTACGGCCTTTCGCGTCACCGTTCCCACGCAGGAAGATCACTACCGGATCACCAGGGGCGCGCCGAAAATCTATATCAAGACCGTGGCGAGCGGCGCCAAGCGTGCCCAGGCTTTTTGTGCCGACTGCGGCTCGCATCTTTATGCGACCTCGGTCGGCGACGGTCCAAAGGTCTATGGCATCAGGGTCGGGACCTCGCGGCAGCGCCAGGACCTGGTTCCGAGACACCAGAAATGGCACCGCTCGGCGCTGCACTGGCTTCCGGAATTCGAGGGCATGACGACGGTGGAGGAGCAGTAGCGTTCAGTCGTCGCCTTCGACGACCCTCAGCCTCAGCTGTCCCGTCTTGGAATCGGCCACGCGCGGTGCTGCCTCCTTGCCGGCGCTGCCGTGTGGAGCGTCGGGCTCGCCTTCTCCGAATTCCAGCGCCTCGATCTTCTGGCCGCGCTTGGTCACTTTCGAGGTCGAGACGAGTATGTCTTCGATGTCCTTGGCCGATTGGCCGAAATGGCCCTGCAATTTGCGCACCCGCTCGTCGACACGCTGGACGTCTTCCATCAGCCTGATGACTTCGCCCTGGATCAGATGCGCCTGTTCGCGCATGCGGGCATCCTTGAGGATCGCCTGGATGACCTGGATCGACAGCATCAGCAGCGAAGGCGAGACGATGATGACCCGGGCGCGGTGCGCCTTCTGGACAATCGCTTCGAAATTCTCATGGATTTCGGCGAACACCGATTCCGACGGCACGAACATGAAGGCCGTGTCCTGCGTCTCGCCCTGGAGCAGGTATTTTTCCGAAATGTCGCGGACATGGACCTCGATGTCGCGGCGAAAGGCCTGGGCCGCGACCTTCTGCAGGTCGGCCCCGTCGGCGGCGCGGATGGCGTTCCAGGCTTCCAGCGGAAATTTGGCATCGATGGCAAGCGACGGCGCGCCGTTCGGCATTTTCACCAGGCAGTCCGGCCGGCTGCCGTTCGACAGCGTCGCCTGGAATTCATAGGCGCCATGCGGCAGGCCGTCGGCGACGATCGCCTCCATGCGTGACTGGCCGAAGGCGCCGCGCGTCTGCTTGTTGGAGAGGATCGCCTGCAACTGCACGACCTGGCCGGCCAGCGACTGGATGTTGCCTTGCGCGGTGTCGATGACCGCCAGCCGCTCCTGCAGCTTCGCCAGGCTCTCATGCGTTGATTTGGTCTGCTCGGTCATGGTCTGGCCGATGCGGCCGGTCATGGCGTCGAGCCGCTGGCCGATCGATTGCGTCAATTCGGCCTGCCGGGCGCCGAACACTTCGGCAATAGCCCCCATGCGGCCCTGCATTTCCGCCTGCGCCTGCAAAATACCAGCCATGCGTGTCTCGGCGTCGCGGGCATGGTCGGCGGCTTCCGCGGCGGCGACCGCGCGCGCCTTGGCCGACCGCCACAGCGCAGCGACGAGCGCCACGAACAGACCGAGAAACAGCAAGACGCCGAAGGCCAGCGCGTGGCCGAGCGTGATTGTCGAGGCGCCGAGCCGTACGACAGGCTCCGAAAGGATGGTGCTCAGATCATTCATGTGGACAGCATAGCCGATTCGGCAGGCCGGCACAGATCAAAACGTGAACGAGGCTCAGGCCCACCGGTTGACGCCTTTCTTTTGAGGTCTTAGGTGAAACCCCATGCCGATCAAGCCGCTCATCATCCTTCCTGACCCCATCCTGCGCCAGGTTTCCAAGCCGGTGGAGCGCGTCGACGCGCCCTTGCGCAAACTGGCCGACGACATGCTGGCGACCATGTATGACGCACCCGGCATCGGGCTGGCGGCTATCCAGATCGGCGAACCGCTGCGCATGCTGGTGATCGACCTCGCCAAGGAAGACGAAACGCCGGCGCCGCACGTCTTCATCAACCCGGAGATTCTCGAAAGCGCCGACGCACGGTCCGTCTACGAGGAAGGCTGCCTGTCGATCCCCGATTACTATGCCGAGGTCGAGCGCCCGGCCTCGGTGCGGGTCAAATATCTCGACCGCGACGGCACGCTGCAGGAGATGGAGGCCGAAGGGCTGATGGCGACCTGCCTGCAGCACGAGATCGACCATCTCAACGGCGTGCTGTTCATCGACCACATCTCGAAGCTGAAGCGCGACATGGTGGTGAAGAAGTTCAAGAAGCTCGCCAGGGACAAGGCGCCAGGCAAGCTGGCGGGATAGGCGCACCCGAGCGCAGCATCCATTGAGCAGCGATCCTTGCCGTGATATCATTGATATCTACGTTTGGAGAATTGCATGGGCGATATGCTGATCAGGGACGTCCCCGAGCCGTTGAAACGCGAAATCGAACAGGCTGCACGAAGCGGCGGCCAGAGCCTATCGGGAAAAGCAATCGATCTGTTACGCAAAGGCATGGTCGCCGAAAAGGAGGCCAAGCCGGAGCCCGGTCTGTCGGCATGGGACAATATACGCTCCGCGTTCGCGACGGAGAATGCGATCGACGACGAATTCGCCGAGATCATGGACAAGATCGAAGCGGATAGAAAACGCGACTTTGGGCGCCCGGCCGAGGATTTCGAGTGATCGTCCTCGACACCAACATCATTTCCGAAACGAGCAGGACGGCACCCGATGCGAACGTGGTCGAATGGTTTCGCAAACAGGAGTTGCTCGACCTGTACCTGTGCGGCCCTGTCGTCATGGAGCAATCCTTCGGTGCCGAACGATTTCTGAACAAGACCGGCTCCGATCGCCATGTCCGTGCTCTCGATCACCTGATCTCGAAGCAGTTCTCCGGTCGCATTGTGGAATTTGCTGGTTCTATCCCTCGCCTTGCCGGCAAGCTCCGAGCGACGCGGGAACGGCTCGGGCGCCCAATCAGCCTTGCTGATGCCATGATCGCCGCGATCTGTCTCGCGCATGACGCCACGTTGGCAACCCGCAATGTTCGCGACTTCGACGGGCTTGACCTTAAGCTCGTAAACCCATTTGAAACGAGTGCCTGAGCCGGGTCACGGCAAGGCAGGAACAAGGCCGCAAAAGAAAATGCCCCTTCGCGTCATCTTCATGGGCACGCCGGAGTTTTCGGTGCCGACGCTGCGTGCCATCGCCGAAGCCGGACATGAGATGGCAGTTGTTTATACGCAGCCGCCGCGCGCCGCAGGCCGGCGCGGGCTGGAGTTGACGCCGTCCCCCGTGCAGCGCGAGGCCGAGCGGCTGGGTATCGAGGTGCGCACGCCGACATCGTTGAAGGGCGAGGCCGAACAGGCCGCTTTTGCCGCCTTTGGCGCCGATATCGCCGTGGTCGTCGCCTATGGCTTGCTCCTGCCCAAGGCGGTTCTGGAGGCACCCCGGCTTGGCTGCGTCAACGGCCACGCTTCGCTTTTGCCGCGCTGGCGCGGCGCGGCACCCATCCAGCGCGCCATCATGGCCGGCGACACCGAGACCGGCATGATGGTGATGCGCATGGAGGAGGGCCTCGACACCGGTCCGGTGGGATTGGTTGAAAAATGCGCCATCGACCCCGATATGACAGCCGGCGATCTGCATGATCGGTTGATGAGTGTTGGCGCTGCCCTGATGGCGGAAGCGCTGGCACGGCTGGAACAGAACGTCCTGACGTTTACCGCGCAAGCGGCCGAAGGGGTGACTTACGCCAGGAAAATCGATAAATCCGAGACGCGCGTGGAGTGGACACGGCCCGCGGCCGAGATCCACAACCACATTCGTGGCCTGTCGCCCTTTCCTGGCGCCTGGTCCGAGATTGACATTGGCGGCCGCATGGAACGGCTGAAACTGCTTCGCTCGACGCTGTCCGAAGGCCTGTCGCTTTCGGAAGATTTGGGCGAGTCGGGAGGAATTCTCGATGACCGGCTGACGGTCGCCTGCGGAAAAGGCGCGATCAGGGTGGTCGAAGTTCAACGTGCGGGCGGAAGGCCCGCCGCCGCGTCGGAGTTCCTGCGCGGAGCCAAGATCGAAAAAGGACTGAAATTCTCATGAGCATGATGTCGATACGCGCGGCGACGCCGCGGGACCGCGAGGCCATTCGCCTCGTCGAAGAACACGCATTCGGCCAGCGGACGGAGGCCGGGCTGGTCGACGCGTTGGTGACCGGCGGTGACGCCGTCGTGGAACTGGTGGCGGAAGAGGACGGCCAGGCCGTTGGCCACATCCTGTTTTCGCGGCTGTTCGTGCAGAACGGCGGCAACAGTTTTGCCGCCGTGGCGCTTGCCCCGCTGGCGGTGGAGCCGTCTTTTCACGGCTCCGGCATCGGCGGCGCGCTGATCCGCGAGGCCCATATCCGGCTCAGGGATGCCGGCGAGACGCTGGCTGTTGTGCTGGGCGATCCGGCCTATTACGGCCGTTTCGGCTATAGCCACGCCCGGGCTGAAAAGTTCGAAAGCGAATACCAAGGCGAAGCGCTGCAGGCGCTGGCCTGGGGCGACGCACCCGAAGCCGGCAGACTGGTCTACGCCTCCGCCTTTACCGCTCTCGCCGCCTAGGCGAGGGCGTATAACCGACCGGCATGCCGCGTTTTCGCCTCGATATCGAATATGACGGCAGCCTGTTTGCCGGCTGGCAGCACCAGGCCGATCAGCCTTCGGTGCAGCAGGCGATCGAACAGGCGATCGAGAAATTCTGCGGCGAGGCGGTCCGCTTGCGCGCCGCCGGCCGCACCGATGCCGGCGTGCACGCGACCGCGCAGGTGGCGCATGCCGACCTTGCCAAGGCGTGGCCCGACGACAAGGTGCGCGACGCCATCAATGCACACCTGCAGGCGGCCGGCGCGCGCATCGTCATCCTGAAGGCCACGATCGTCTCCGACGATTTCGATGCCCGTTTCTCGGCCATCGGGCGGCACTATCTCTACCGCATCCTCAACCGGCGGGCGCCCTCGGCGCTGGAGAGGGGTAAGGTGTGGTGGGTGCCGAAGCGGCTCGATGCCGCCGCCATGCACGAGGCGGCGAAGCTCCTGCTCGGCCGGCACGACTTCACCACCTTCCGCTCCACCCAGTGCCAGGCCAACAGCCCGGTCAGGACATTGGAGCGGCTCGATGTGAGCCGGACGGGCGACGTGATCGAGGTGAGAGCCTCGGCGCGGTCCTTCCTGCACAACCAGGTGCGCTCCATGGTCGGCTCGCTCAAGCGGGTCGGCGACGGAAGCTGGACATCAGGCGATCTCAAGACCGCGCTCGAGGCGCGAGACCGCGCCGCCTGCGGGCAAGTGGCGCCGCCCGATGGACTTTTCCTGATAGGCGTCGATTATCCCGGATAGAACACGGTTCTATCCCGGATAAGAGCCTTGCTCTATCCCCAATAGAGCCCGGAAAGGCTCTGGGCCCCGACATCGTCCGGCACGCTGATCCCAAGCAGCATCTGCAGCCCGAACAGCGCCAGCAGCGAAGCGATGAACATGCCGACGAAAACGGCGGTGCCGACCGCCGCGCCCCTGCCGATCGTGGCGGTGGTCATGCGCCAGGTCAGCACCATCGACAGGGAAAACAACAGCAGCGACACCAAGCTCGCGACCTGGCTTGTCGACGACAGGAAAAGCCTGATCAGCGCGGATGGCAGCATCAGCCAGGCGGTGATGGCCGAAGCCCAGTTGCTGGCGACGACATAGTGGACGAAGCGCCCGCCGATGCCGGCGCGCGGCGCCACCAAGGCGAGCGCGACCAGCGGCAGCACCCAGGAGCCGATATCGACCGTCGCCAGCCGCACCAGCATGCTGAAGCGGCCGGCGAAGGCATCGGGATCGCTGATCTCGTTGGCGATGCCGACCCAGCCGACGATCAGCGCCGGTGCCGCGACGATGATGGCGAAGAACGAATTCCAGAAGCCGTCGGCTGACAGGTCGAGCAGGCGCAGCCCGTCGACCTTGCCGAGCATCAGCCGCCAGGCGCCGGTCAGCGAAGCTTGGGTTTCGTCCGCGGTAAGCATGCTCAGCCCTGTCCGAACCAGTCGTCGATGAAGCGCTGGTAGATCCGCGTCAGCGTTTCCAGATCGGCGATGGCGACGCGCTCGTCGACCATGTGCATGGTCTTGCCGACCAGGCCGAATTCCACCACCGGGCAATAATCCTTGATGAAGCGCGCATCCGATGTGCCGCCGGAGGTGGACAGCGCCGGCTTTTTGCCGACCACCGCCTTGACCGAGCCGCTCAGCGTCTCGACCAGCCTGTCGTCGCGGGTCAGGAAGACATGGCTCGGCCGGTCGCGCCAGACGAGGTCATAGTCGACCGGCGTCTTCTTGCCTGGCCGGTATTTCTTGCGCCCCGCGGCCTGATCGAGGCGGTTGTGGATTTCCGCCTGGACCGTCTCTGCCGTCCAGCTGTCGTTGAAGCGGATGTTGAAGGTGGCGGTCGCCTTGGCGGGAATGACGTTGGTGGCCGGGTTGCCGACATCGATGGAGGTCACCTCCAGGTTGGTCGGCTGGAAATCCTGGGTTCCCTTGTCGAAGACGGGATGCAGCAAGGCGTCCACCAGGCTCATCAGCCCGCGCACCGGATTGTCGGCAAGCTGCGGATAGGCGGCATGGCCCTGGCGGCCATTGACGGTGATGCTGCCCGACATCGAGCCGCGCCGGCCGATCTTGACCATGTCGCCGAGCGTGTCCGGATTGGTCGGCTCGCCAACAATCGAGGCGTCCCACCTTTCGCCTTTGGACGCGGCCCATTCGAGCAGCTTGACCGTGCCGTTGATGGCCGGACCTTCCTCGTCGCCGGTGATCAGCAGCGACACCGAGCCCTTCGGGCCGCCATTTGCCTCGACATGGCGCGCCACCGCGGCGATGAAACAGGCAATGCCGCCCTTCATGTCGACGGCGCCCCGGCCATACATCTCGCCATTGGCGATCTCGGCGGCGAAAGGCGGATGCGTCCAGGCGGCTTCGTCGCCGATGGGCACGACGTCGGTATGGCCCGCGAACATCAGATGCGGGCCGTTGCCGGAGCGCCGTGCATAGAGGTTCTCGATATCGGGCGTGCCGTCCTCGGAGAACACCGGCCGATCGACCAGAAAGCCGAGCGGTTTCAGCATAGCCTCCAGCGCGCTCAGGGCGCCGCCTTCGGCTGGCGTCACCGAGGCACAGCGGATGAGAGAGACGAGGTTTGCGGCGGGGTCAGTCGGCAGCGTCATGGCAAAAGCGATAGTCGAAAGCGAAAGGCCTGTCACTGCCAGACATAGGGCCAAGCCAATGGCCGATGATACCGCCGACATTATGGTTTTCATGTCGTATAGTTCTGGCCGACGCGGAGTAAGAGATGGCAAACGGCGAAAAGAGGATCGTCATTGCCGGCGCCGGCAGCATTGGCTGTTATGCCGGCGGCTGCCTGGCGCTCGCCGGGCGGCGGGTTGTCCTGCTCGCCAGGCCGCGCGTCCAGGCAGCGCTGCGGCAGGGCGGATTGCGCGTCGGCGACCTCGACGGCCGCGATCGCCTGATCAAGCCGGAAGCGCTTGCCGTCACCACCGATCCTGCCGCCGCCTTGCCGGATGCCGACGTGATCCTGGTCACCGTCAAGAGCGGCGCGACGCAGGATATGGCAGCACTCATCAAGGCCCATGCCCGTCCGGATGCCGTGGTGGTGAGCCTGCAGAACGGCGTCGACAATGCCGACAGGCTGCGCGCGGCGCTTGGCCGGCAAACGGTGCTGGCCGGCATGGTGCCGTTCAATGTCGTGCAATCAACCGATGGAGAGCTGCCGCTGCGCGTCCACCGCGCCAGCGACGGCAAGGTGATGGTCGAAGATGCCGGCCTTGCCGGCCTTCTCGACGTCGAAGGCCTCGCGGTCCAAGCGCATGGCGACATGAAGGCCGTGCTGTGGGGCAAGCTTCTGATGAACCTGAACAATGCGTTGGTGGCGCTGTCAGGCCTTCCGTTGGCAACCGAACTCGCCGACAGGCGCTGGCGGGTGATCCTCGCCGACCAGATCGACGAGGCGCTGCGGGCCATGAAGGCCTCCGGCGTCGAGCCGGCGCGCATCGCCGGCCTGCGGCCGGCGCTGCTGCCGAAGGTGCTCAGGCTGCCCGACTGGCTGTTCAAATTGCTGGCGCGGCGCATGCTGGCGATCGACCCCGAGGCGCGCTCGTCGATGTGGGACGATCTGCGGCACGGCCGGCCGACCGAGATCGACGACCTGCAGGGTGCTGTTTTGCTGCTCGCTGAAAAAGCCGGCACGCCGGCGCCGACGGTCCAGCGGATCAGCGCCCTGGTGCGCGCGGCGGAAGCCGAGCGGCTCGGCTCGCCGGGCCTGCCGCCGGAGAAGATTGTGGCGCCGCCGGCCGGCCGTCGATCAACGTGATCTTCTGCCAGATTTTGCGCGACAGGTTGGACGCCAGGTTCTCGACGTCGTTGACGCCGTCGATGACGACGGCGTCATTGACGGACTGGGCGAACAGCGCCGCGATCTTGCCGGTGATCGACAGCATTTCGGAGCAATAGTCGAGATAGCGCGCGAGATCCGCGGCATTGGTGATGCGGGCCGGCGAATGCGAGGTCGGTTTGAAACTGGCCGACAGCACCGCCGGATCCTTGGTGAGCTGATGCATGTCGATGACGTGGATCAGCGAACGCAGGCCGTGCAACTGGCGAAACACCTGCTTGCGCTTGATGCGCTCCTCGGTGCGGATCAGGGCGAGGAAGCCGAGTACGGCGAGGATGATCATGTTGATCGTGGCTTCGATGCCTTGCACCGACTGCACCGCGTCGTCAGCCTGGGAGATGTGAATGAGCGGCAGGATGGTGCCGACGAAGAGGAAGATCAGCCCGCCGACGATCACGGCGGCGACAATGATGCCACGCAGCCACCAGATCGGCGCTTCCAGGGCCTTGGCGGCCTTGGCCAGATCGCGCGACAACGACACCAGTTCGGCGGCGACGCCGCGCAACCCGGCGTCCGGGAAACGGTCGGCCACGCGGCCTTCAAGCCGCTCGGCGGTTTCGATGATCAGTTTCGGATCAAGCGTGCGGTAGCGCATGGCGAGATATCCGATCGGCCCCCCTTTAGAGCGTGATGCCGAAAAGTGTGAAGCGGTTTTCGGACGACATCATGCTCTATTTCTTTGATTCAGCCGGCTCGTTGGTGCGCCGGCCGTAGCGGTTGGGCCCAGGCTGCCCTGGAAACAGGCACAACACAAGGAAGGCGACGATCGAGACGACCGGCACGAACAGGATCAGCGCGGCGATGCCCGGCTTGTCGAGGTCGTGCAGCCGCTTCACCGCCAGCGCGATGTTCGACCACAGCGAGGCGATGAAGGCGATGAAGAAGATGAACGACCACATGTTGCTCTCGGCCGAGCCCTCCGGCACCAGCGTGAAGCGGTACAGCGGGAACGCCTGGATGATGGCGACGAGCAATCCGCCGAGAAAATAGGCCGCGCGGCTGACGCGGCCCGAGGTCTTGAAGAAAAGCCAGTTGAGATCCGATCTTTCAGGCAAGCGGGTCCGATCCATATTGATTGGCACCCCTGGTGCCTTCGAGGATGCCGAGTTCGACCAGCAGCCAGATGCCGCCGATGACGGGTACGAAGCCGATCAGCGTCCACCAGCCCGACTTGTTGCGGTCGTGCCAGCGTTTGGCATAGAGGGCAATCGCGAAATAGATCGATGCCAGCGCGAAGAGGATGCCGATGATGCCGATCTGGGCACCGCTGGCCGTGGTGAAACGCGTGCCGAGGATCGCGTCGAGAATGAAAGCAATAACGCCGATAACGATGAATACGCCGATGCCAGCCCAGAACTTGCCCCGGTTGATGCGACCGTCAAAGCTTGTGAGCAGATATTTCCAGTCCATGTCACCCCTCCATGTTGAACCCAGCGCGACCGATCGTCGCGCCGGCGGAAGGTGCACCTGCCCGGCTGAAAGATCAATCGCGCAGCAATTCGTTGATCGAGGTCTTGGACCGGGTCCTGGCGTCGACCCGCTTGACGATGACGGCGCAATAGAGGCCTGGGCCCGGTTCGTTGTTGGGAAACGCCTTGCCCGGCATCGATCCGGCGACGACAACGGAATTCGGCGGCACCTCGCCGTAGAAGACCTCGCCGGTGGCGCGGTCGACGATCTTGGTCGATTGGCCGATGAAGACACCCATGCCGAGCACCGAGCCTTCGCGCACGATGCAGCCCTCGACCACTTCGGAACGCGCGCCGATGAAGCAATTGTCCTCGATGATGGTGGGGCCGGCCTGCATCGGCTCCAGCACGCCGCCGATGCCGACGCCGCCCGAAAGGTGGACATTCTTGCCGATCTGGGCACAGGAGCCGACCGAAGCCCAGGTATCGACCATGGTGCCGCTATCGACATAGGCGCCGACATTGACGAAGGACGGCATCAAGACGGCGCCGGGCGCGACATAGGCCGAACGGCGCACGATCGATGACGGCACGGCGCGGAAGCCCGCCTTCTCGAAATCGACGGCGCTCCAGCCGTCGAACTTGGACGCCACCTTGTCCCACCACACGGCCTCGCCGGGGCCGCCCTTGATGATCTCCATCGGATTGAGCCGGAAGGAGAGCAGCACGGCCTTCTTCAGCCACTGGTTGACGTGCCATTTGCCGTCGGCCTGCCGCTCGGCGACGCGGGCGGTGCCGCGGTCGAGCAGGTCGAGTGCCGACTGGATGGCGTCGCGCACCTCGCCGCGGGTCGCGGTCGAAATGGCGTCGCGTTCCTCGAAGGCCCTGTCGATGGTCTTTTCGAGGCTCGTCAGATCGGGCTTCGACATGAATTTGCTCCATTACCAAGCTGTTAAGGGGCTGCGCCTTAACCTGTTTAAAAGTCGCGCGGACCCTATGTTAAGGCTCAATGGGGGTCAATCGCGGCTGCGTCACGGGACGACGCAAGTAAAGGAATGGACGGGTGGATTCGATGACTCCCATGGAAAAGGCGGGATGGACGCCGCTGCCGCATTCGGACGAGGATCTGGAGCGGTCGAAAAGCGTGCCGGACACGCCGCAGACGCGGGCCGAAACCTACCGCCTGGCCTGGAACGATCCCGACTTCATGACGCGGCGCGAATTGCGAGCGGTCAGGCTGCAACTGGAACTGCTGAAGCCGGAAATGATCCTGGCCGAGCGCGGCATCCGTTCGACGGTGATCCTGTTCGGCGGCGCGCGCCTGCCCGAACCGGGCGGCGAGGCCTGGGCCGCCAAGAACGAGACGCAGAAGAAGAACCTCGAGGAAAACAGCAAATATTACGAAGAGGCGCGCAAATTCGCCCGCCTCTGCTCGCAGCAGTCGGCCACGTCATATTATCGCGAATATGTCGTGGTGACCGGCGGCGGGCCTGGCGTGATGGAGGCGGGAAACCGCGGCGCCGCCGATGTCGGCGCGCCGTCGATCGGGCTCAACATCGTGTTGCCGCACGAGCAGGCGCCGAACCCCTATGTTACGCCGGAGCTCTGCTTCAACTTTCACTATTTTGCCATCCGCAAGATGCACTTCGTCATGCGCGCCAAGGCCGTGGCGGTGTTTCCCGGCGGCTTCGGCACGATGGACGAGTTCTTCGAGACGCTGACGCTGATCCAGACCGGGCGCATGGAGCGCGTGCCGGTGATCCTGTTCGGCAAGTCCTTCTGGAAGCGGGCGATCGACCTCGACTTCCTCGCCGAGCAAGGCACGATCAGCCCGGGCGACCAGGACATCATCGATTTCGTCGACACAGCCGACGAAGCCTGGAGCATCATCAGCCGCTTCTACAAGCTAGGGGAATAGGAATTGCGGGAACGGGGAAATGGGGAAATGAAGAATTGACGAAATGAGGGCACAGTCTTGCGTCCCGAACAATTCCTCAATTCCCCAGTTCCTCACTCCATTACGACTATGGTCGTGAGGAACGTGGCGAGATCGTCGGTGACGAAATCGACGTCATCCTCGTTGGCCGGGTCGCGTTCCCAGATTTCCGAGAAGGTCGGCTCGAAATTGCGCGGCACCACGAGAACCGTGGTCATGCCGAGCGACTTCGGCACGGAAAGGTTGCGGGCGAGATCCTCGAACATCACCGCATTGTGGCCGGTGACGGCGTGCAGTTCTGCGAACTTCTCGTAGGTCTGGCGCGCCGGCTTGGGGTTGAGGCCGGCGGCGACGATATCGAAGATGTCATCGAAATGCTCGAGGATGCCGAGCTGGCGCGCGGTGCGCTCGGCGTGTCTGCGGTCGCCATTGGTGAAGATGAATTTGCGGCCGGGAAGCTGGCGGATGGCGGTGCCGAGAACGGGATCGGGCACCAGCCACGAATAATCGATGTCATGGACCTTCTCGAGGAAGTCGTCGGGATCGATGCCGTGGCGCGTCATCAGGCCGTTCAGCGTCGTGCCGTATTCGCGATACAGCTCCTTTTGCAGCTTGCGCGCCTCCTCGCGCGGCAGCGCCAGCAGTTCCCCGACATAGGCGGTCATCTTGACGTCGATCTGCGAGAACAGATTCGAGTGGTGCGGATAGAGCGTGTTGTCGAGGTCGAATACCCAGTCGGTGACATGGGCGAAGCGGGCGGGGTCGGGAAGCGTGGTCATGCGCTCCTTATGGCATGAAACAGGGATTCTGAAAGGGACTTTATCCACAACTTCTGCGCGTTGAAGTTGCAGAAATAGCCTGACGATTCAAATTTTATGCATCCCGGAAAGATAGCCTTCAGGGCTTGCTGGCACAGAGACAGTCCTGTGGGGAGCCTGCGATGAACAGCATTATTCTCAAAGCCGCCGCCATCGCCTTCGCCTCCGTCGCGGCCTCTCTCCTGCTGACGTTGATCATCGTGCCGGCCATGGGGTTTCCGGTCACCCGCACGATCTGGCTGACATCGACGCTCTGTCCGTTGGTCCTTGCCTGGACGGCATGCGCCGGCACGTTCTGGCAGAGCGACAGGCTGAAGAACGCCCATCGCGAACTTGCCCGTGCCCATGCCCAGCTCGCCGCCGCGCACCGCCGCCTGGCGGAAAAGGCGAGCCGCGACGACATGACCGGCATGCTCAACCGGGAGAGCTTCTTTGCCGCGCTGGACGGCTCCCGGCGCAAGTCCGACCGCGGCGCGCTGCTGATCATCGACGCCGATCATTTCAAGACGATCAATGACAATTTCGGCCACCTGACGGGCGACGACGCGCTGCTGTTGATCGCCAGCGCCATCGAGCGCGGCGTGCGCGGCGGCGACGTGCTCGGCCGCATCGGCGGCGAGGAGTTCGGCGCGTTTCTGACCGGAGCCACGGAAGAGGAGGCCAAGCGCGTTGCCGAACGGATCCGCCGCGAGGTCGAGTTGATCCGCTTCCGGCCTGTCGATGAACGGACCATTCCGTTGACGGTCAGCATAGGCGGCACCGTCTGCGGCGAGGATGTCAACGTATCGGAGCTGATGCGCGCCGCGGACCGGCGTCTCTACCAGGCCAAGCATGCGGGCCGCAACCTGACGATCCTGGGCACGGATATCTCGGCCGCCGCGTGACTGATCACGAATGACCGTCGGCCGTCGCGACGAGGCAGGCGGCCAGCAACACGGCGTCCTCAATGGTGGGCGCCAGGCCGACGAAGCATGGCGCAAGAGCCTGCCCGGCGACGCCGGCGCCAATGATGGCGACCGGCAATGCCTCGGTGGCGACGGCAGCCATCATTACAGCCCGTAGACGGCGATGCGCACCAGCACAGCGGCGGCGGCCAGCGACACCAGCAGGATGCCGACGCCGATGGGCGAGCCCCAGCCATACCACTCCATCGCCAGCTTGGCGTATTTGAACTCTTCCTCAGGCGAGAGAGGCGTATGCTGTTGGATCGGGCTCATTTTCCACTCCTCGTTGGCGGCCGACCCTTGCCTATCGCAAGCCGCGGCCGCATATTGATATAATGGTCTAAATGTTAGACAGATTGATAGTTAGATGACCGAAATAAATTCGTTAAGCGAAGATCGCACCGAACTGGCCGCCGCGATCGGACTTGCCATCATGCAGTGGCAGGACGCGACGCAGGCCTATGACGAGGCGGTGGGGGCGAGACTCGGCCTCAACATGGCTGAGCGCCATTGCATTGGTTTGCTCTATGGCGGCCCGCAATCGGCCGGTGCGATCGCGGCCGCGACCGGACTAACGCCGGCCGCGGTGACGGCGTTGATCGATCGGCTGGAGGCGCGCGGCCTGTTGACGCGCAAGCGCAACCTCGAGGACAGGCGCAAGGTGGTCATCGAGGCAACGGAGGCAACACGGGAGCTGTCGGCGCGATATTACGGCGCCATCGCGCGGGAAGGCGAGAAGGTCATTGCCACGTTCAGCGACGCCGAGCTTGCCACCATTCGGCGCTTTATCACCGCCGCGCTCGACCTGCAACGCGACCAGCTCGAGAGGTTGAAGGCCGAGGCGCCACAAGCGCGCCGATTTGAATCGTCAATCGCCTAGCGTTCCGATCGGCCGAAGCGCCGTTCGAGATAGGCCTGGCCGAATTCCAGGGCGATCGACAGGATCCAGTAGATCATGGAGGCGGTGATCAGCATCTCGATGTGGCGGAACTCCGTCTGACCCATCGTGCGGGCGAGATACATGATCTCCCAGACGCCGACGACCGATACCAGCGAGGAATCCTTCAGCATGGCGATGAACTGGTTGCCGGTGGGCGGAATGATGACGCGCATGGCCTGCGGCAGGATGACCAGCGCCATGGTCTGGCCCGGACTCAGGCCGAGCGCCGTTGCGCCTTCGCTTTGGCCGCGCGGAATGCTTTCGATGCCGGCGCGGAATATCTCGGTCATGTAGGCGCCATAACACAGCGACAGCGCCACTATGCCGGCCGGCACCGCGCCGATCACGTAGCCGACCTGCGGCAGGCCGAGATAGATGATGTAGATCTGCATCAGCAACGGCAGGCCGCGAAACAGCGACGTGTAGAAGGTGGCCAGTCCGTAAACGATGCCGTTGCCGGTCAGTTTGGCGATGGCGCCGACAAGCGCGATCAAGGTCGCGATAAGGATCGAGATCGCCGAAATGTAAAGCGTCGTGGTAACGCCCTGGGTGATCAGGAAGCCGACCTTCCTGGCGATGAAGGCAAAGGAGAGGTCGAAGGAATAGAAGAACAGCATCAGCAGCGCGAACAGCTCGATCCAGACGCCGACGATCTGCTGGCGTCGGGGCAGGAGCAGCAGCAGCTTGCAGTTCACCAGCACCAGGAGCGCGATCAACACGGCCGAGAGGGCGCGCGACAGGGCTGGGTTGGCATGCAACCAGTCGGATGCAAGCGGCATCAACGAGCCGATCCAGCTCGACTTGATACCCATGGCGTAGAGAGCCGCGGCCAGCAGCGCCGGAAAAAGCGCCACCGCCGTGTGGCGAACGAGCCCTGGATAGGAGAGCATCAGCCTGCCGATCATGCCGTCACCCTGTCTTTGGCGGTGGCGCGGCGTTCCCGCCACCAGTCCTGCGCCTGCAGTCTCCAGTAGGTGAGCTGCGCGGCGGCCAGGCCGGCGGCGCCGCCGGCCCAGCTCAGTCCGAACGGCGCGAATTGCCGGTACCGGTCGGAAACGCCCAGAATGCCCTCCGCGACAATTTTTCCGGCAATCGCCGTGGTGTTGAGGCCATGGCCACCGAAAGCGGTGCAGTACCAGACGCCTGATCGCAGCTCTCCGATCTGGGGCATCAGATGCCGGGCGTAGGACATCAGTCCGGACCAGGCCAGCTCGGTCCTGAGGCCGGCAAGCTGCGGGTAGGTGCCGACCATCTCACGGCGCAACTCGTGCGCCAGCGCGTCGGCGGAAGCGGCGCGCGTGGTGATGCGCCCGCCCCACAAAAGGCGATTGCCGCCCTCGACCAGGCGATAATAGTCGCCGGCCCGCCTGTTGTCGCCGACGGCATCCGTGGTGGCGACGGCTTGCGCAATGAGGCGGGGAGCCGCCTCGGAAACCATCACATAGGTCGCGATGGGCAGAAAGGCGCGGTAGAGCTGGCCGAACACCGGGCCGGTGTAGCCGCCGGTCGCGAGCACGATCTGGGGTGCCCGAAGCGTGCCCTGTCTGGTGCGAAGCATCTTTTGCGACCCCGAGAGATCGCATTCTACGACCTCCGAGCTTTCATGGATTTTGCCACCCAGGCGCTCGATCTCGTCAGCCAGGCAACGCAGATAGTTCAGCGGATGAATGTGAAAGGCGTTCGGGTCGCGCAGGCCCTGGTGGTAACGGACGGACTTCAGCACCGCACGGACGTCTTCTCTATCGAGATACTGAAGTTCATAGCCATGGTCGCGGGCCATCTGGTCGGCATAGGCCTTCAGCGCGTCGCCGTCGTCGTAGCGCAAGACGCTGAGCAGGCCGGCACGCGGCAGGGCGGCCGATATTCCGAGCGTCTCGATGGTGTCGCGCACGAATTCCACGCCTTCGATCGACAGCCGATGCAGGTCGCGCGCCGCCTCCCCGCCGACCCGTGCGGCGATATTATCGCCGCCGGTGGCGAAGCCGGGCGTGACGAAACCGCCATTGCGGCCCGAAGCGCCGAAACCGACGACCTGGGCTTCCAGCACGGCGACGTGCAGTCCGGCGCGCGCCAGCTGCAGCGCTGTCGTCAGCCCGGCCAGTCCGGCGCCGACGACGGCCGCGTCACATTGCGCCTCCCCTTGCAGCGGAGGCCTCGTCTTCCGGTCGGTCAGAGTGCGGGCGTAATAGGTGTCCGGATAGGCCATCGATGACTTTGCGGTGAAGGGCATGCGTTTGGTGACACCGCCGGCTGCCCAGGGACAGCCGGCGGAATGACTTTACTTGGCGCTGTAGTCCTTGCCGTACCACTTCGTGGTCAGCGCGGCGAGCGTGCCGTCCGTCTTCATCCCGGTGATGATGCCCGCGACCTTTGCGGTCCACTCGGGATCCTTCTTCTCGGCGATGACGACGAGCGGCTCGCGGAAGGCGTACTCGCCTTCCAGGATCTTCACGGGATAGCCGTTCTTGATGGCATTCTGCGCCGTCTGCTCCGGGGCGATCACGGCGTTCAGGCGCACGCCGTCGCCAAGCCGCAGGTCATCGAAGGGAAGCATGGAATCCGCATAGGTGCGGATCTCGCCCGGCTCGAGCTTGTATTCGATGGGAGCCAGGCCGGGCGCGTCGATTTCGAGCTTGCGGCGGATGAAATCCTCCGACGTGGTAGCCGTCTCGACGCCGATGATCTTGCCGTTGAGATCGGCGACCGATTTCGCGCCGCTGTCCTTGTGCAGGACGTAGACATAGGGGCTGTAATAATAGATGCCGACAAAGTCGATCACCTTGGAACGGGCTTTCGTCGGCGTCACCGATCCGACACCGAGGTCGTAGCGTCCCTGCCAGCGCCCGCCGGTCAGCGTCGCCCAGTCGGGCGTTTCGAACGAGACCTCGACGCCAAGCCGCTTGCCGATCTCGCGCGAGACATCGATGTCGAATCCGGCGAGTTCGTTGCTGTCGTTGAGAAAGCTCTGTGGTGGCCAGGCCGCGTTGGTGGCGATGACCATCGCCTTTTTCGACGTGACGCGGTCCAGGGTTTCCCCCGCCATGGCAGCCGTTGTGATCGCGAATGTCGCTGCGGCAAGAACGGCTAAATCGAGTAGCTTTTTCAAAGTTATCCCTCCCTTGTGGTTGAAACTGATAGGATGCTTGACGTCGGATCTCAGCGCTTTCAGCCACAGCTTCAACGCGGACCGGTTTCGGTTTGTGCCCACCACAGCCGAAGCTGGTTCCCCTGATGGACCGGCGTTTGTGACCCCAGACAGTCAGGTCGCAAAAGGAAGGGTTCTACCCGGCGAAATGCGGGATAATGGCGATCGCGCAGTCATTGCGTGCCTTGAGACGGCAAAGTGCCGGATATGTTCGCTTTGTTCCGTCCGCGCCGGCCCGTCTTCCGGATTGTCGCGGGGGCTGTTCAGCCGATAGGATCGCGCGGCGGGTGTGATGGTTGCAGCGCGGATCGAGTGAGAGGATTTGTTTGTGGAATTGACCGAGAAGGATCGTCAGCTGCTCGCGCTGATGCAGAAGAATGCGCGTGAGCCGGTCGCGTCACTGGCGCGTCAGCTCGGCGTATCGCGGACAGCGTTGCAGGAGCGGATCCAGAAGCTGGAGGCCGGCGGCATCATCGAAGGCTATACCGTGCGGCTGACCAAGGCGGCGGCCCAGAACGCAGTCCACTGTTTCACGCTCGCCGCCCTGAACAACAAGAGCTATCCGGACGTCTCCAGAAAGATCAAGGCGATGCCTTCGATCCAGGCGGTCTACGCCATAACCGGCGAATGGGACCTGATCATCCACCTTGCCGCCGAGACGCTCGAGAAGCTGAACCGGGAGGTGAATGCGCTGAATGAAATCGGCGGCGTCATCAAAACCGCTTCCCATGTGGTGATGGAGACGAAGTTCAACCGGACCATCTACGCATTGTAGGAGGTGGCGGGATGTCCCGAC
This sequence comes from Mesorhizobium sp. WSM3626, assembly GCF_000513935.1. Classification (GTDB taxonomy): domain Bacteria; phylum Pseudomonadota; class Alphaproteobacteria; order Rhizobiales; family Rhizobiaceae; genus Mesorhizobium; species Mesorhizobium salmacidum. The sequence goes on from NZ_AZUY01000016.1 coordinate 43,986, forward strand.
GGCGGAGGAGAACGCTCCCCCAGCCGGGGCCGCCATGCAGTCGGACTAGACCGTCGCCGGGTCGAGCGCCGGCTGGCCCTTGCGGCGCGCGACGATCGCCTCGAAATCCGCGGTCTGGAAGGCGTCGCGCAAGGCATCGAAGGACGGCAGCACGAAATAGGCGCGCTGGAATTTGTCGATCTCGTAGCCGGTGCGCATCACCGTCTCGAGATCGAACGGCACATGGTGGGCGTCCTTGCTCTCGACCGCGAACTGCAACTCTGTAAACGATGACATCAGCCCGGCGCCAAACGCCTTCAGCGGCTGGCCAGGCTCCTGCATCAGGCCGTATTCGGCCGTATACCAGTAGAGCCGGGTGATCATCTCGTCGCCGCCGAGCGCGATGATGTCGCCGGCCTTCTTGCCATACATCTGCATGAAGTCGGCGAACACCGGCTGCGACAGCACCGGCACATGGCCGAAGAAGTCATGGAACATGTCCGGCTCGACGATGTAGTCGAGTTCCTGCCTGGTGCGCAGCCAGTTGGTGACCGGGAAGCGGCGGTTGGCGAGGTGATCGAAGAAGGGGGCGGCCGGAATGAGGCCGGGCACGGCGACGATTTCCCAGCCGGTCAGCTTGCGTAGCTTGGCGCTGACGTCCTCGAAATCGGGGATGCGATCGAGAAGGCCGAGCTTCTCGACGCCATCGAGGTAGGAGTGGTGGGCGAGCTTGCGCGTCAGCTTCGTCTGACGGTCGCACAGCGTGCGCCACACCGCCTGCTCCTCGGCCGAATAGTCATAACCCTGCGCCACGGTAAAATCGGCGCGGCATACCGAGTAGTCGCCGCGCAACCCCTGCGCCGCGCAGTCGCGGGCATATTCGGCAACGCTCATCGTCGTCATGGTTTTTCTCCTCGCAAATCATCAATGGCTAACGTACGCGGAGCGTAACCGGATCTGCCGAGGCAAATCGGTTTTGATGATGGACCGCTCGCCATATTCGGGATAACATTCACTCACAATCCGCATGGGAGGAGTAAAAGTGCCTCAATTCGACGATTTCGAGATCAGGATGCTCGATGTCCTGCAACGCGACGGGCGCAAGCCCGTCTCCGAGCTGGCGCAGGAGATCGGCCTCTCCACGACGCCCTGCGCGCGGCGCTTCGAAGCGTTGCAGGAAGCCGGCATCATCAAGGGATTTGCCGCAATGATCAGCCGCCGCGCGGTCGGCTTGATGGTCGAGGTGTTCATCCAGGTGCGCCTCGTCAGCCACAGCGACGGCTCGCCCGAAAGCTTCATCGCCGCGGTGCAGCGCATGGACGAGGTGTCGTCGTGCTGGACGATGACCGGCGACCACGATTTCCTGCTGCATGTCATGGTGCCGTCGGTCGACGAGCTCAACGCCTTCGTCATGCACCGGCTGATGCGGCTCGACGGCGTGCGCGACGTCCACACGCAACTGGTGCTGCAGAACATCAAGGGACCCGGCCACGTGCCGCTCGCGCATCTCAGACGCTGATGCTATTCCTCGTTTTTGCGGAAAAGCTGCAAGCAAACTGCTGAAACGGGCCAATCGGGCGGCACTATCGCCGGCCAGCATGCGCGGACCAACTCCCTGGAGGTCCGCCATGAACATCGTCCTGATCAATCCGCCGCACACAGCCATCGGCAGCCGCGTGCCCGACGATCATTTGCCGCCGCTTGGTCTTCTGGCGATCGGCGCCCCGCTGATCGACGCCGGCCACGAGGTGCGGCTCGTCGATGCCGAGTTCGGGCCGATGCCGCTCGCCTCGGTCGTCGCGGAAGCCCTGAAGGACTGCCCCGACTTCGTCCTGATCGGCCATTCCGGATCGACCTCGGCGCATCCGACCGCCTCGTTGATCGCCGGGATGATCAAGACGCGCCAGCCGGCGACGATCATCCTCTACGGCGGCGTGTTCCCGACCTATCACTGGCGCGACATCCTCGCCGAAACGGACGTTTTCGACTTCATCGTGCGCGGCGAGGGCGAGGCGACCGTAGTGGCGCTGGTCGAGGCGGTGGAAATGCGCCAGCCGCCGGCAAGCGTTGCCGGCATCGCCTATCGCGACGATCTCAATCCCATCGCCACGCAAGCGGCGATGACCATCGCCGACCTCGACGCCTACCGCGTCGGTTGGGAACTGATCGACCACCGCAGATACAGTTACTGGGGCGGCAAGCGCGCCGTGGTCATGCAGTTTTCGCGCGGCTGCCCGCATCTGTGCAACTATTGCGGCCAGCGCGGTTTCTGGACCCGCTGGCGGCATCGCGACCCCGTCAAGTTCGTCAAGGAGATCGCCTGGCTGCACCGCCAGCACGGCGTCGAGCTGATCAACCTCGCCGACGAGAACCCGACCGTCTCGAAGAAGGCCTGGCGCGCTTTCCTGGAGGCGATGATCGCCGAGGACGTGCCGGTGCTGATCGTCGGTTCGACCCGCGCCGACGACATCGTGCGCGATGCCGACATGCTGCACCTCTACCGCAAGGCCGGTGTCATCCGCTGGCTGCTCGGCATGGAGAACACCGACGAGCAGACGTTGCAATTGATCCGCAAGGGCGGCAGCACCTCGTCCGACCGCGAGGCGATAAGGCTGCTGCGAACGCACGGCATCCTGTCGATGGCGACCTGGGTGGCCGGCTTCGAGGATGAGGGATTCCGCGATCTCTGGCGCGGCTTTCGCCAGCTCATCGCTTATGACCCGGACCAGATCCAGGCGCTCTATGTGACGCCGCATCGGTGGACGCCGTTCTTCCGCATCGCTCGCGACCGCAGGGTCATCCAAAGGGACGCCCGCCTGTGGGACTACAAGCACCAGGTGCTGCACATGAGCCGGCTCAAGCCGTGGATGCTGTTCTTTTCGGTCAAGCTGATCGAACTGGCGGTGCAGTCGCGGCCGAAGGCGCTGGCGCGCATCCTGTTCCATCCCGACCCCGAGCAGCGGCATTCGATGCGCTGGTACACAAAAATGGGCCGCCGCGTCTGGTTCCGCGAAGTCTGGGGTTTTCTGGTGACAGACCGCCGGATGAAAGGCGGCCCGACGCTCGCCGAATTCTGGGGCGCGCCGCAGGACGCCGAGGAGGAATCGATGGTCTTCCAGCGTCCGGCGAAGAGACCTGCAACGGTGCCTGCCGCCGTGCTGCATGTGGCGCCGGAGCAGCGTGCCTTTCGCATCTCGCCGCCGCCGGCCTGACCCGTCCCGCCCTGGCCGTCAGCGGCGCACGCGCTAATTTCCAGCGATCGGACGATGGTGACCGGCAGGAGGAAGCGATGGACCTTGTCACGCATAAGAAGATGAAGGGCGGCCGGCTTATGCCTTGGGGCAAAGGCGCCGTCGTGACCGGCGCCAAGGGATATGTCTTTCTTGCCGGCAATACGGGCACGGCCGAGAACTATGACCCGTCGAGCGGCAAGGGTGGCGCCGTTGGCGACGCGGCGACGCAATGGCGATCCATATTGGAGAACATCAAATCGGACCTGGAAGAACTCGGCAGTTCGCTCGAATATCTCCTCAAGATCACACAGTACGTCAAAGGGCCGTTTCCAGACGGCGGCGCGCTGAGCTCGCCCAACTTCCGGCTGGACGTCATGGACGAATTCTTCGCCGAGCACTGCCCGAAGCACTGCAGCTACAACAATCCGCCGCCATCGGAAGTGATCGGGGTTGCAGCACTTGCGCATCCCGATCTCGTCATCGAGATCGTGGCCGTCGCCGCTCTGCCGGACTGAGGACGCCAGGCGCCGAAGCGCAAACGTCAGGGCACGATCAGTGTGCCGGCGCCGTGTTCGGTGAAAAGTTCGAGCAGCACCGAATGCGGCGTCTTGCCGTTGAGGATGACGACGCCTTCGACGCCGCGCTCGATGGCCTCGATGCAGGTCTCGACCTTTGGGATCATGCCGCCCGAGACCGTGCCGTCCTTGATCAGCGCCCTGGCCTCGGCGACCGTCAGCTCGTCGATCAGCTTCTTGTCCTTGTCGAGCACGCCCGGCACGTCGGTGAGGAACAGGAGGCGCGAGGCCTTGCAGGCACCGGCAATGGCGCCGGCGAAAGTGTCGGCGTTGATGTTGTAGGTGTGACCGTCGCGGCCGGGCGCCACCGGCGCCAGCACCGGGATCATTTCGGAGCGTGCCAGAAGGTCGAGCAACGTACGGTCGACCTCGACCGGTTCGCCGACGAAGCCGAGATCGAGCACACGCTCGATGTTGGAATCGGGGTCGATCATGGTCTTGCGCGCCTTTTCGGCGAACACCATGTTGCCGTCCTTGCCGCACAGGCCGATCGCCCATTCGCCCTCGGCATTGATCAGCGCGACGATCTCCTTGTTGATCGACCCGGCCAGCACCATCTCGACGATCTCGACCGTCTTCTGGTCGGTGACGCGCAGGCCGCCCTCGAATTTGGATTCGATCCCCATCTTGGCCAGCATGGCGCCGATCTGCGGGCCGCCGCCATGGACGACGATCGGGTTGACGCCGGACTGCTTCAACAGGGCGATGTCGCGCGCGAAAGCCTTGCCCAGTTCGAGATCGCCCATGGCATGGCCGCCATATTTCACCACAACCGTCTTGTGCTCATAGCGCTGCATGTAGGGCAGCGCGCGCGACAAGAGGGCGGCCTGCATTTCGGCGGTGGCGGCGACGTCCGTCATCGGCGTGGTTCCCTGGCTTCTGGTTCTATGCATGCCGTTGTCCCAAACCGCTGGGCACTTTTGGGCGACATGCATCAGGTGGAGACGGCGGCGTCTTAGCGGCAATTGACGCCAGCCGCAAATGGCATTGCTGTCATATTCGAGCGGTTCACGATGTCGTCATTATGACGGCACCATCAGCGGCGCCCGCCGTGTCAGCCAGCCCGAGATTTTCTCCATCTGCGCGGCGAGCGACAAAAGCGTTTCCTCGTCGCCCGGACGGCCGGCGGCCTGGATGCCGAGCGGCAGGCCGGCATCCGTGACATGGACGGGAAGCGCGATCGACGGCTGGCCGCTGACATTGTGGATCGCGGGCCAATGCGTGAACCAAAGGCTCTTGTCCATCAGCTGGCCGAACAGTGGTTTGATCTTGAGCAAGGAGGTGAGGTGAAGCTTGTCGAGCAGGTTTTCGATCAGTTCATCGGCGCTTTTGGGATCCATGGCACCGCAGGCGAGCGGCGGGTGCGCGATGATGGGCATCAGCACCGCGTCATAGCGCGCGGTCTCCTCGATCAGTTGCCGCGAGGCGGCGTGCAGCCGCTGCAGGCCGGCATAGGTCTCGCCGGCCGAGACCATTTCGCCCAACCGGCCGAGCACGCGTGTGGCGCGCTCGATGTCGCCCGTCACGGAACGGCCGACGCGCAGCGCTTCGGCCCGCAACGAGCCGGCGACGGCGGAGGCGACAGTCGTGCAGAAGTCGGCGAAGAAATCACGGCCGATGAAAGGGAGTTCGATATCCTCGACCGAATGGCCGCCTTCACGGGCGAGCGCCACGGCAATGTCGAGCGCCTTGAGCGTCTCGGCCGAAATCGGCAGGCCAAGCGGCGACTTGCGGTACACCGCCAGCCTGAGCTTGCCGGGATCGCGCGCCGCGGCAGCGGCGAATGTGCCCTTTGGCGGCAGCGCGGCATAAGGCGCCAGCGTGTCTGGACCATGGGTGAGGTCGAGCAGCAGCGCGCAGTCGCGCACCGAACGGGTAACGGCGTGATCGACGACCATGCCGTACCAGCTTTCGCTCACCAGCGGCGACAGCGGGACGCGGCCTCGCGAGGTCTTGAGACCCACAAGCCCGCTGCAGGCCGACGGCACGCGGATCGAGCCGCCGCCATCCGAGGCGTGCGCCACCGGCACGACGCCGGCGGCGACCAGCGCTGCCGAACCGCCCGACGAGCCGCCGGTGGTGTGGCCGGTATTCCAGGGATTGCGGGTGATGCCGAAGGCTTTGGATTCGGTCATCAGCCGCAGCCCGTGCTCGGGCGACGTCGAGGTGACGATCGGGATCAGCCCGGCAGCGAGATAGCGCTCGGTCATCACCGAGTTGAAATCGGGCACCCAGGCCGGAATGCGGCTGCCGCCATGCGACGGCACCCCTTTGATGGCGATGCCGAGATCCTTGATGGCAAAGGGCACGCCGGCCAGCGGCAAGGAGCGGTCGATGCTCTTCGCGCGGATCCGTGCGGACTCATAGAGCGGCTCTGCCGTTGCATTGATTTCGGGGCGGGTGGCCTCGGCACGGGCGATCGCCGCCTCGGTCAACTCGATCGCCGACAGTTCGCCCCTGCGCACCAGACCGGCAAGACCGGTTGCGTCTTCTTCCCACAGGATCCGTTCGACAGACATGCGCGCTCCCCCACCTCCGCCAAGCTAGCCAGCGGCGATTCCCTTGGCAATCCAGGCCGATAGTGTCTCAGTTTGGAATTTGAGCAGCGACTTTTTGTAAGTCGGCTATCTTCCAGAGTTGGAACGGGGAGCAATTGCCCCCGGAACGATGTCGGTGTTCTGGGCAACCTTTATCCGCCAGCCCGATTGTTCTTCCTTCACAACCAGAAGCAGAATGCCTTCTCGTGTTCCGGCGGATGAGCCGTCCGGAGTGGATGCGCCGGTCAGGATCCATGTATAGTGCACTGATGCAAGGCCCGAGGATAATTCAACAACCGACGAGACAACACCCTCCAATCGGCTGTTACGAAACATGGTTTCATGAGTTGCGCGGTGCGCCTGTTCGATCTCGGTGCGGTTCTTCCACCACATGCCCACGACGTTGACGAAATTTGCGTCGTCGGCGAACAACGCTGCGAAGTCGTCCATATCATGTCTGTTCCAAGCATCGGCAAAGGCAGTGGCGGCATCCTCAGGTTTGGCGACCACCAATCCCATGACAAATCTCCGTTGCTTTCCGCTAAAGCGTAGCATGTCGGGGTCATCGCCTCAAATGCGATCGCCGCCTTTTGAATTTCAAACTGGGACACTGCTTCGAGGCATGGTGCGGAAGCGCGAACTTTAGGTGCATGGAATATTTCGGGCGTTGCAAACACAACGCATTTGCCTAATTTGGCACGCATGACGCCGCAGGACATCACCAAGCTGATCGTCCGGACTTCGATGAAGGATCGGGCCGCATTCGACCTGCTCTACCGGCAGACCAGTGCGAAACTTTTCGGCGTTTGCCTTCGTGTATTGAACGACCGGGGAGATGCGGAAGAAGCGCTGCAGGAAGTCTTCGTCAAGATTTGGACGAAGGCGGACCGTTTTGCTGTCTCCGATCTGAGCCCGATCTCCTGGCTGGTGGCAATCGCGCGCAATCATGCGATCGATCGCATCAGGGCGCGGCGCAAGCCTGCCGTCGATATAGATGCCGCGCTCGAGGTGGCCGATCCGGCGCCGGGACCTGAAGCGATGGCGGTGGCGGGCGATGAATTCGGACGCATCCACCACTGTCTCGATGAATTGGAAACGGACCGGGCGGCGGCCGTCCGCGGTGCTTACCTCAAGGGCGAAAGCTATGCCGAACTGGCGGAACGCCACGGCGTGCCGTTGAATACGATGCGTACCTGGCTGCGCCGCAGCCTGATGAAACTCAGGGAATGTCTGGAAAGATGACGCTGGCAGAGGACAACGGACCGGAACGTGGGGGCGACGACCTGTTCGCCGCCGAATACGTTCTTGGCGTTCTGTCGGCGGAAGAGCGGCAGATAGCATCCAGGCGCATCGATTCCGAAGCCGATTTTGCGCGGCTCGTCGACGATTGGGAAGTTCGCCTGTCGTCGCTGGCCGCTGCCTATCCGGAAATCGAGCCGCCGGCTTCGGTGAAGCCGGCGATCGATCGCCGGCTGTTTTCAACCACCGCCGCCGCGCCCGCCGCGCCGCGTGCCGGCCTGTGGTCCAGCCTCGCCTTCTGGCGCGGCCTTGCGGCGGCCGCTGTCGCTGCTCTGGCGCTCTACATCGCCGTCCCCTACCTCAACCCACCGGCCTCGCAGCCGCAGACGCGCCTTGTCGCCTCGCTCGCGGCCGAGGGCAGCGACGTCAAATATCTGGCGGTCTACGACGCTGCCCGCCACGATGTCGGTCTCTCTCTCGTCTCCGGCGAGCGCGCCGCCGGCAAGGACTTCGAGCTGTGGATGATCGAGGGCAAGAATGCTCCGGTCTCGATGGGCGTCATCCCGGCCGGCCAAACCGCGCATGTGACCGTTGCGCCGGCGGTGCAGCAGAAACTCGCGCGGGGCGCCGTGCTGGCCGTCAGCCTTGAGCCTGCCGGAGGCTCGCCGACCGGCCAGCCGACCGGACCCGTCGTCGCCGCAGGCGATTTGAAGGGCATCTGACCGATCCCTCCGGACAGGGTTCTGCTCCCGAAGATGTGATCGGGCAGGAGATGTAACAAGGCGCTTGCCGTGGACGAAGACGCTGCAAGAGCCCTCCGTCGATCGCGTCGTCTCGCTCCCGTGATCCGCAATCGACACGTGTGCTCCGCGCCGCCCACGGTCAACCGTGTACGGCGCGGAGTCTCGTTTTAGGGCACCGTCACCCGCTTTTGACTTTCGGGCGGCGGCATAGTTTGGCAAAACAGACGACAGGAGGAACTGGTCATGAACCGTCGCGACTTTCTTTTGAGCGGTGCCGCCGCTATTGGCGTCGTCGGGGCCGCGGCAACGATGCTGCGCATGGGTAGCCCGCAGGCCGCGCAGGCCGCCGAGAAATTCGAGGTCACCAAGACAGACGAGGAATGGAAGGCCATCCTGTCGCCGGCCGCCTTCGACGTGCTGCGCAAGGAAGGCACGGAGTATCCAGGCACCAGCCCGCTGCTCAACGAACACCGCAAGGGCATCTTCGCCTGTGCCGGCTGCGAACTCCCGGTCTATCCCTCGGAGACGAAATTCGATTCCGGCACCGGCTGGCCGAGCTTCTGGCAGGAGATCGCCAATGGCATCGGTAAGACCGAGGACCGGTCGCTGGGCATGACCCGCACCGAAGTGCATTGCCGCCGCTGCGGCGGTCACCTCGGCCATGTCTTCGACGACGGTCCGGCTCCGACTGGCCTGCGCCACTGTATCAACGGCGTGGCGCTGACCTTCAAACCGACGACCGCCTAACAAGATGGTTCTACGCTTCAAGGAAACGCAGAGCTGCCCTATTGCTGGCCTAGATGCTCGAGATGAGTTGAAAGGCCAGAGTGATCGTTACGACAATCGGTAAAACCGCGCCTAGCACCATCATGGCAAGGATGCAGTGGAACCGGACAGGCTGGGTCTCTCGGGAAATGTTGCCGGTGCTTTGGCTGACAACACCGGCTGCAAACCATCCGCGCAAGTTCGCCAAACAAACACGAACCCACAATGGACAGCCGATCACACACGCCATCAGCAAAATGGCAAGAACCCAAATCTCCATTAAAATAAGATATCCGCAGAAGTTTTAATCATTCGTGCTGCCTGCATCCAGCTTTCACTCAATTCGAGCTTAAGGCGAGCTGCTAAATATCTAGTTTGTCTCGGAATTACGCCAGGTCCAAGCGGATATAAAAAACTCCGGGCTTTGCGGCCCGGAGTTTTTTGCGTGGTCAGAGCTTTTCGGGCGTGGACTGGAGGAGCTTCCCGAAACCGCTGCCCACTTTTTCGTTGCTTCAGTGCCCGCCGCCGCCACCACCGGGCGCGCCCGGCTTCCTGATCAGCATGGTGAAGAAGCCCAGCGTCCCGAACAGTACGGTCAGCAGATAGAACACATCCATGAAGGACAGCAGCGCCGCCTGCTGGTGGACCATGCCCGACAGCTTGGAGATCGCCGCACTTGTGGCGTCCAGGCCGGTGGTCTGCTCGAAATTGAGCGTCATGTTCTGCAGCTTGGTCTGCGCGGCGGCACTGCCCCACTGCACATGCTCGGAGAGCCGGGCATAGTGGAAGGCATTGCGATCGATCAGCACGGTGTTGATGAGGGCAAGGCCGACGGCGCCGCCAAGGTTGCGGGTGAGGTTGAACAGTCCGGACGCGTTCTTCAACCGGTCCGGCGGCAAGGTGCCGAGCGCGATATTGTTGATCGGCACCATGCACAGCATCATCGAGCAGCCGCGCAGGATCTGCGGGATGAGCAGCTCGTAAAAGTCCCAGTCGGCGGTCAGATGCGTCATCCACCAAGTGCCGGTGGCGAAGCCGAACAGGCCGATCATCATCATCAGCCGCAGATCCATCTTGCTCGACAGGATGCCGGAGATGGGCGCGGTGAAGAACATGGCCAGGCCGCTGACGAACAGCGCTTCGCCGATCATCATCGAATCGTAGCCGCGGATGCGTCCGAGGAAGACCGGGTAGAGATAGGTCAGGCCATAGAGGCCGATGCCGATGACGAAGGAAAACAGCGAGCCGAAGGCGAAATTGATGTTGCTGAACGCCTTGAGGTCGACGATCGGCTCCTCGGCCGTGAAGACACGCCAGAAAAAGATCACCGCGCCGATGGTCATGACGATGGCGCATATGAACACGGCCTGGTCCTGCAGCCAGTCGTTGTTCGGACCCTCCTCGAGCACATATTCCATGCAGCCGAGGAAGGCGGCCATGCCGGCGAGGCCCCACCAGTCGAACTTCGAGAACAGCTTGAGATTGGGCTTGTCGAAATCGATCAGCGACCAGGCCGCGGTCGCCACCAGAATGCCCGGTACGACATTGACCAGGAACAGCCAGTGCCATGAAAAGGCGTGGCTGATATAGCCGCCGACGGTCGGGCCGATGGTCGGCGCCAGTGTCGCCACCAGGCCGATCATCGGCGAGACGATGGCGCGGCGCGAGGGCGGGAAGATGGTGAAGGCGGCCGCGAAGACACTCGGGATCATGCCGCCGCCGATGAAACCCTGCACGGCGCGGTAGACGATCATCTGGTCGATGTTGGTGGCGGTCGCGGCAAGGGCGCTGGCCGCGGTGAAGCCGGCGGCCGCGACGGTGAACAGCACGCGCGTCGACAGCATCCGGCTGAGGAAGCCCGACAGCGGGATCATGACCACCTCGGCGATCAAATAGGCCGTCTGCACCCACGGGATCTCGTCGGAGCTGGCGCTGAGGCCGGCCTGGATCTCGGCCAGCGAGGCCGAGACGATCTGGATGTCCAGGATCGCCATGAACATGCCGAACACCATCGCCAGGAAGGCGATGACGCGTCGGGTCGAGATGGTGTCGGGCGCTGCCGGTATCGCCGGCGGCGATCCTGCGGTGATGGTTGCGGTTGCCATGTCCTGAGCCTCCTTGAGGCAGGCCGGACGGCTCGGTGCTTCAATCGGCCACCAAGCCGCCCTCCGAAAAGCGATTAGTTACTTGTCGCGGCAGGCGCGGTGCGGCTGTCGACGGCGACGACGACGCTCAAGCCGGCACGCAGCTTGCCGGTTTTCAGCGCGTCGGCCGGCACCTCGATGCGGACCGGCACGCGCTGCACCACCTTGGTGAAGTTGCCGGTGGCGTTTTCCGGCGGCAGCAGCGAGAACACCGCGCCTGACGCCGGCGCCAGCGAGGAGACGGTCCCCTGGATGGGGTGGCCGTCGATGGCGTCGACCGCGATGTTGACCTTTTCGCCAGGCACGAGCCGGGCAAGCTGCGTCTCCTTGAAATTGGCGACGATATAGAGCTTGTCCATAGGCACGACCACGGCGAGCTTCTGGCCGGGGCTGACCAGATCGCCTTGTTCGACGGAGCGGTTGCCGACGACGCCGTCATAAGGCGCCTTGAGCACGGTGAAGGAGAGATCGCGCGCGGCCTTGTCGCGGCCGAGCTGCAGCGATGCCAGTGTGCTGGCGGATTCTGCGCGCTGCGCCTCGAGCACGCCGATATTGGCTTGCGCGGCGGCGATCTGCGCATCGGCGCCGACGAGCGCGGCCTTGGCCTGGTCGAGCGCGGTCTGGGCGTCGTCCAGCTGTGCCTGCGTGCCGACATGCGTCTTGACCAGTTGCGCGGCGCGCTGCTGGGCACGGCCGGCATTGTCGGCGGCGGCCTGGTCGGCGACCTTCTGCGCCTGCGCCTGCTGCAGGGAGGCCTGCGCGGCCTTGGTCTGCGCGTCGATGCGGTCGAGCGTCTTGGCCAGTGTGGCGATCTGCGCCTCGGCCTGGGCAACGGCGATCTTGTAATCGCCGGCATCGATCGTCAGCAGCGGATCGCCTGCCTTGACCTGCTGGTTTTCGCTGACCAGGATCTGATCGACATAGCCGGAAATTTTTGGCGAGACGAACGACATGTCGGCCTGGACATAAGCATCGTCCGTCGAGATCATGAAGCGGCCCGTGGTCCAGTAATCATAGCCGTACCAGGCGCCGCCGCTCAAAAGGGCAAGGCCGATGATCGGCAGCAGGAAGGAACGCACCGAGCGCTTCTTCTTGGCCGGAGCTTCAGCCTCCGGCGGCGGTGCGACAGCCGGCTGGACATGCACATCGGGCGCTTCCGTCGCCGGGGCGACCTTGGCATTGGGAAAAGGGCGGACTTCGGCGGTGGCAGGCGTGTTCGAGGACATGACATCTCTCTAATGTTATAATACTGAACCGTTCGGTTCGATCTGGCCGTTGACATAGCGCGTAAAGAGGACCATATCAAGAGGAAATCGAACCGGGTGGTTCGAATTATTTCGAGGTGCGATTTATATGGGTGAGACTGTGGGCAACGCTGAGACCGATCCGTGCGAAGACCTGCTGGAAGGTCTGCGCCGCGGCCGGCCGGCGGCTGGACAGGACCCGGTCAAGCGCAGCCAGATCATCGACGGCGCCCGTCGTGTCTTCATTGAAAAGGGCTTCGAGGCCGCCTCGATGAACGACATCACGCGCGAGGCTGGCGTCTCCAAGGGCACCATCTATGTCTACTTCGCCAACAAGGAAGAGCTGTTCGAGGCGCTGATCGAGGAAGAGCGCGGCACCATCTTCAAGAATATGTACGACATGCTCGACCGCGCCGACGACCTGCGCCAGACGCTGATCAAGTTCGGCAAAGTGCTGTCCATGAAGATCACCTCCGCCAGGGTCATCCAGGCGCAGCGTACGGTTATCGGCGCCTCCGACAGGATACCGGACATGGGCGCGCGTTTTTACGAACGCGGGCCCAAGCGCGGCCATGACAAGGTCGTGACCTTCCTCAATGCCGCCATCGAACGCGGCCTGCTCGAGATCGAAGATGTCGATCTCGCCGCCTATCAGTTCACCGAATTGTGCCTGGCCGGTCTTTTCCGGCAGTGCATCTTCGCCTACCGCACGAAGGCCCCGACCCAGGACGAGATCGACCACATCGTCAGGTCGGGCGTCGACATGTTCCTGAAAGCCTACGGCACCGAAAGGCTGGCAGAGGGAGAAAAGACCTTACGTTCATCCTGACAGGACTATCCGAAACGGCCGTCCATTTTTTTGCGGAGGCCGGCTTGACCTCAAGGCGCTGAGCGTCGACGTCTGGATCTGGGTAGAACCGATCATTCCGCGGGAATGGTTCTCGTTCGCGAGTGTGAAGGCAGATCGGGATGGGCGTTCCGAAGCTCCAGAATGAGATGCGGCGCATCGTGGCGGACTTCAACGCCGGTCGCCACGAGCAGGCACGGCTGCTTTGCGAGGAGGCTCTTCGCCAGGCGGCGGACGATCCTGCCCTCAACCACCTCATGGCCGCCGTTCTTTTCGCCAAGGGAGAGATTTCGGGAGCCCGCGCCCATATTCAGGCAAGTCTGGCGATCCGGGCTGACAACGCATCCGCTCAATTGCTCGCCGGCCGCTTGGCGCGGGCGGCACGGGACCTCGACCAAGCGCTGTTCCATTTCTCACGCGCGGCCGAATTGGCGCCTGGCGCCGCTGTGCTCATCGAGCAGGCGCGGACACTTGATGAGGCGGGCGACCGGGCCCAGGCGCTCGAGGCATGGCGGCAGGTGATACTTGCCGATCCCTTGTCGGCGGAGGCGGCAGCGCGTTTGGGCCGCATGCTGTTCGAGGACGGAATGCCCGCCGATGCGGCACCTTTGCTGGAGCGGGCTGTAAAGGGAGACGCGCCTGCATCGGCGTGGTTCGATCTCGCCCTTGTCAGGCAGGATCTGCATGATCATGTGGGGGCAGCGGCCGCCTATCGCAAAGTGATGGAGATACGCCCCGACAACGCCGAGGCGACGGTCAATCTAGGGGTAGTGCTTCAGGAAGCGGGCGACATGGACGCCGCGATCGAGGCCTATCGAACGGCCTACAAGCAGCGCGCCACAACCTTCGGCATCATCGCGATGGCCCTGACGTCAGCGCCGCACGGCAAGCTTTGGATCGATCGCGAAACGTTGAAGGGCCTGCTTGGAGGTTAGCGGGCGCGCTTTACGCGAAACTGCTTCCGGTAGACGCCGGGTTCGGCAAGAACATCGGCGACGGTTTTTTCATAGGAGGCCTTGCGCACGGCATCGAAGCTTTCGAAGACAAGTTCGGGCGCGGCGCGCGGCACGGGAAAGCATTGCGCAACCGGTGTGCCCTTCGCCAGCACGCCGGAGAAACCCTGGTCGGTCCAAACCGCCGGGAAATTGATGCCGGCGTCCTGGAAGTGATCTGAATCGACGACACCAGTCACCAGGCGGAAAGGAAGATCATCGCGGTTGACCGGATGGGTGGCGAAGAGGGACCAGCCTTCCTCCAGCTCGATCGTCCAGAAACTGTTGAATTTTATGGCCGCCAGCCCATTCGATAACGGTGCGCCGGCGAGCTGTTCGGCGACATGGAAGCTGAGCGGCGAACGCGGGTGGCCCTTCGTTGACGGCTCGGCGATGTCCCACCGCCATTCGAAGGCCCCGTTCTCAACGGTCACGTCGCATGGCAGCAGGATCATGAAGCCATGCGTCATGGCATCGACGAAGGGCGGACACTGTTTTACCGTCCTGATCTCTCGCCCATGGATTTCCGAATAGGCTTTCGGAGGCATCTTGCGGAGCCAGTCGGGCAGGACGCCGCGCGCGGGAACCGGCCGGGGCAGCATTTCGGCAAGCGCGGGATCACAACGAAAAACGATACGCATCCGGTTGCCCTCGAACGGCATTGCGATGTTGACGGATTGCCAGGGCGCGGTCAACGGATCGCGCAGGACGACTAGCCGCCATTGGCCGCAAGCACGATCGCGGCCTGCAGTTCCTCGAGGCCTTCGCCTTTTTCCGATGAGGTCGCCAGCACGAATGGAAACGCCGCCGGCCGCTTCTTGATCTTGGCCAGCGTCTCCTCGATCAGCCGCGGCACGCCGGCGGCCTTGATCTTGTCGGTCTTGGTCAGCACGATCTGGTAGGACACCGCCGCCTTGTCGAGCAGCGACAGCACCTCGTCGTCCTTGGCCTTGATGCCGTGGCGGGCATCGATCAGCACGTAGACCCGCTTCAGCGTGACCCGGCCCTTGAGATAATCGAAGACCAGCTTCGTCCACTCGTCGACCTTCTCCTTGGGCGCCGTGGCGTAGCCGTAGCCCGGCATGTCGACCAGCGCCATTGGCGGCAGGTCGGCGCCCTCGCCGGAAAACCCGTCCGGCACGAAATAGTTGAGCTCCTGCGTGCGCCCTGGCGTGTTGGAGGTGCGCGCCAGCCCCTTCTGGTTGACCAGGGCATTGATCAGCGACGACTTGCCGACATTGGAGCGGCCGGCAAAGGCGATTTCGGGCGGCCCTTCCGGCGGCAGGAACTTCATGGCCGGCACACCACGGATGAAGATCCACCCGCGCGTGAACAGGTCGGTGCCGATCGCGGTGCTGTTGGGAACGTTCAAGCTGCTGCCTCCAGAAGAGAGATATCGGCGCCCCTGATAGCGTCGAGGTTGCGGCCGACCTTGTCCACCGGCCAATCCCACCATGCCACCGCCAGCAGCCGCCGGATCGTCCTGTCGTCGAAACGCATCTTGACCACTTTCGCCGCGTTGCCGGCGACGATCGCATAGGGCGGCACATCGTGCGTCACCACCGATTTGGCGGCGACGATGGCGCCATGGCCTATTTCCACGCCAGGCAGGATCACCGCCTCCATGCCGATCCAGACATCGCTGCCGACCACGGTATCGCCGCGCACTTCCTTCGACCAGGTCGCCGGGTCAAAACCGTTTTCCCAGCCATGACCGAAAATGTTGAACGGATAGGTCGAAAAGCCGGACATGGCGTGGTTGGCGCCGTTCATGATGAAGCGTGCGCCTTCGGCGATGGCGCAGAACTTGCCGATGATGAGCTTGTCGCCGATGAAGGTATAGTGATGCAGCACGCATTTTTCGGCGAATTTGTCCGGCCCGTCCGGGTCGTCATAATAGGTGAAGTCGCCGATCTCGATATTCGGCGCTGTCACCAACGGTTTCAGGAAGCCGACGCGCGTGTGCATCGGGATCGGGTGCTTGATGCCGGGGTTGGGTCCGTTCATGTGGGTTCGTCCGGGAACTGGCAGACAGACGCATCCGTAACCGGAGGCGCCTGCTCAAAATAGCGTGATCCGCCCTATAGCACCAATCGGCCGGGGAGCGAGTCTTCCGTGGCGGACAAGCTGATTTGTCGCCGCGGCGGATCACGATCGGGTTGGACAGCGCGCCTGTAGAAACCACTGCCCTGATAGACCTGAACGTTCGACGCTCCGGGCGGCAGCACGAAGGTGTGAGGGACGACAGGACCCCGGCCTCGCCGATAGGGCTTCCCAAGAAACATGGCACCCGTCATGAGGCGGGGATGGCGGACCGAGAAAGCCCCAACGACCCGCCAGCGCCCCTTTTCGCCGGAAGCCGCTACTTCGGCAACAGGACCTTGTTGACGACGTGGATGACGCCGTTCGACTGGTTTACGTCGGGGATCGTCACCTTCGCCTCGCCGCCGGACTCGTCCATGATGTAGAGCTTGCCTTTCTTGATCTCGGCGGTGAGCGTGTCGCCCGAGACGGTCTTCATCTCGTATTTGCCGCCCATCGCCTTGGCCTTCTCCATCATCTCGGCGCCTGAAATCTTGCCGGCCACGACATGCGCGGTCAGCACCTTGGTGAGCTTGTCCTTGTTCTCGGGCTTGAGCAGCGTGTCGACCGTGCCGCTCGGCAGTGCCGAGAAGGCTTCGTTGGTCGGGGCAAAGACGGTGAAGGGGCCAGCGCCCTGCAGCGTGTCGACCAGGCCGGCCGCTTTGACGGCGGCGACCAGCGTCGTGTGGTCCTTCGACTTGACCGCGTTCTCGACGATGTTCTTGGTGGCGTACATCGGCGCGCCGCCGACATTCGGGTTCTTGGCATAGGCGGGAGCGGAAATCGCCATGCCGGCGACGAGGGCTGATATGGCGATGGTCCTGAATGTGGGCAAGCGCATGTGGTCTTCCTCCGGGTGAGGGCTGATCGGAATTGATAGCCTTTGGAAACGCACAAGCAGTCACGCCGCGCGAGCGCTTTCAGTTTCGCCGATCACGGGAACGTGAACGGATGCCCGCCCCAGAGAAAAAGCCCGGACGAGCCAGGCGCTTTCGACAGGCCGTGCGGTTGAGGACAGTCTGACCCGCCAATGCACCGTCATCGAGTTCCGGACATTCAGATGCCGAACGGAAATGTATCCGGTACCTTGCCGGTGCTGTCGGCCGACATTGTGAGCGGCGTAACAGCGGACGTTCGATCGAACCAGACGAAGGCGTCGAACTGGCGGGAGACGGACGAGTCCATGTAATGGCTGAGCCGTTCGGTCTCCGGCCGGTAGATGACGCCGATATAGCGTTCCGGCCTCGGCGCCGCCAGATCGTCGCCGAGCTGGCCATGGCGCCCAAAATCCAGCAGGAACGATGGTTTGCCGCTGTCGTGACACAGTCGCTCGAAGCTGTTCGGCAGCGAAGGATTCACGTCCTTCACCTCCATCTCACCGTCCCAATCCGAGGCACAGGCGACAGTACCGGTATCTGTTCCGAAACCGATCAGCGCCGTCCGCGCACCGAAGCGTTCCCGGCAGAGCTGGCCGATGTTCAACTCGTCGCGGACGGTACCCATGACGGTATGCCGCGCGTCGCCGATATGCGAGTTATGCGCCCACACCACGGCCTTCGAATCCGGTCCATGCGCTTCGAGAAGCTGATCGAGTGTCTCGAACATGTGCCGATCGCGGAGATTCCAGGTCTCGGCGCCGCCATAATACATTACGCGGTAGTACCGCTCAGCCGATGCGACCAGACGTGCACTCTGTTTGGCGTCGAGGAGAGCGCCGTCGCCTTCGGCCATGGATCGCTCGAACAGATCCATGCACTGTCGCACCACGGCCTCTTCGCAGGTTCTGTAGCCCGACCGCAGCGCCGCGCGCCCGTAGGTGGTGGGCTCGTTCTGCCAGGGCATCAGACAGCCATAGCGCTCACGCGCGACGGCGGCCGCTTCGGCATCGACCTTGTCTAGATAGGCAAGCACCGTGGCGATCGAGCCGCTCATATTGTAGAGATCGAGTCCGTAGAAGCCTGCCTTCGCGTGATCGGGCACGTCCCGATTGTACTCATGGAGCCAGCCGACGAATTCGGACACCTCGGTGTTGCGCCACATCCAGGTCGGGAAGCGCTGGAACGGCTGCGCCTCCGACTGCCGTTCCTCTGCGCGCACATACCGGTTGATCTGTGCTGCATCCGGCCAGTCCGCCTCGACGGCCACGATGGTGAACCCGTGTCGCTGGAGGAGGCGTCGGGTGACGGCCGCGCGGGCACGATAGAATTCCGAAGTGCCGTGGCTGGCTTCCCCGAGCAGGACGACGCGCCGGCTGCCGAACCGGTCGAACATTGCGCCGAAGGCCGGATCGTCGATCGCCGGCAAATCTTCGGCCGCCCGCGCGATTTGCCGCGGCAATGGAGGAGGGCGTACCTCGCGCGCCGACGGCGCGTTTTCGTCGTGCCCGCCTTGCTCGCCGATCAGCGGCACGAACATGACGCCACCGAGGTCCTCCTCCTCGAACTTGTTTGCCGCAATCCGCGTGAGGCGAACGAGGCGCTGCGAGTAAGGGTCCTCACCGACCGGAATGATCAGCCTGCCGCCGATCTCCAACTGCTCCTGCAAGCCGAGGGGAATGGACTTGGCGGCGGCCGCGACGACGATAGCGTCGAAGGGTGCCTTATCCTGCCAGCCTTTCGTGCCGTCGCCGACCCTGACTTCGATGTTTCGGTAACCGGCGGCATTGAGCCGCCGTTCCGCCTGTTGCGCGAGCGATCGATGCCGCTCGACGGTGAAGACGTGTTCAGCAAGTTCGGCCAGGACGGCTGCCGCGTAGCCCGAGCCGGTGCCGATTTCCAGCACGCGATCGGTCGCCTCGATCTCGGCCATCTCAGCCATTTTCGCCACGATGAAGGGTTGCGAGATCGTCTGTCCGCTGCCGATCGGCAGAGGGCTGTCCTCATAGGCGAATTCCTCAAAACCCTCATCGACGAATTGCTCCCGCGCGACCTGGCGCAACGCATTCAGAACCCGTTTGTCATGCACACCGCGGCGCGCGATGTGCGCCTCCACCATCCGATGCCTGGCGTGCTCGAAATCCAGCATGACAGCCTCCAATCAGGGCGATCCTCTGCACGTTCGACGCCGGTCGTGCCAGGCTCCTATTCGTTGGTTCGCCCGGTCTGCCGGGGATTGACCCCGCCTTGCGGCGTGGTGTCGTTATCGACATCTCCCTTGAAAGTATTCTCGCCGTCCAGTTCCTCGTCCTCGTCGAGAAGATTGCCACCCTTGATCGTGCCCCTGGAGGAGCCAATTCCGGGATTCTGCTTCAAATCCTTGTCGGAGGGCTTGCGTGTCTTTGGGTGAATGTTGCTGCTCATCGGAATGCCTCGCTGCAAGTAGCATGATGAGGCCGATCCGCTGCACTGCCTTGAATTTGGACAGACGCGTCGACCTGATCCTCCCACGCGGGAGCTTTAGGAAGCCTTTTGCGCGAACTCTTGAACGCAGGATAAGTTCCATGCGGGGCAATCCGGCAGCAGCGAGGTTCGGCTGGTTCGCCGGCAATGAGGGGAGGCCAGGAGGATGCCGGTTCGGGTCCCTGGTCCCTATCGCGTGCCGGATCACGGCATCGCACGCTGCATCACTATAAAAGCTGAGCCCTGTGGAACATAGGACCCAGCCGTCAAATCCGCCCCTGTCTGAACCGCCCACTTTGCGGTTCAGCCTACCGGGTGGGCTCTTGCCAAAGAGGCGCCGGCTATTCCGCCGGCGAGGGTTTCTTGCGGAACAGCGCCACCAGATTGTCCCACAGCTCGATCTTGGCGCCCTGGCGCTTCATGATCACGCCCTGCTGCAGGATCGACAGCGTGTTGTTCCAGGCCCAGTAGATGACCAGGCCGGCGGGAAAACCCGCCATCATGAAGGTGAAGATGACGGGCATCCAGGTGAAGATCGCGGCCTGCGTCGGATCCGGCGGGGTCGGGTTCATGCGCATCTGCAGGAACATGGTGACGCCCATGATCAGAGGCCAGACGCCGATCATCAGCATGTGCGGCAGCGTGACCGGCACCAGCCCGAAAAGGTTGAAGATCGATGTCGGATCGGGCGCGGCCAGATCCTGGACCCAGCCGAAGAACGGCGCGTGGCGCATCTCGATGGTGATGTAGAGCACCTTGTAGAGCGAGAAGAAGACCGGGATCTGCAGCGCCACCGGCCAGCAGCCGGCGAGCGGATTGATCTTCTCGGTCTTGTACAGCTCCATCATCGCCTGCTGCTGCTTCATCTTGTCATCCGCGTATTTCTCGCGGATCTCGAGCATCTTGGGCTGCACCTTCTTCATGTTCGCCATCGACGCGTAGGACTTGTTGGCAAGCGGGAAGAACAGCGCCTTGACGATGACGGTGGTGGCGAGAATCGCCAGGCCGAAATTGCCGAGGAATTTGTAGAGCGTGTCGATCAGCCAGAACATCGGCTTGGTGATGAAGTGGAACCAGCCCCAGTCGATCAGCAGGTCGAACCGCTTGATGTGGCGGTCTTCGGCATAGGCGTTGATCTTGGCGACTTCCTTGGCACCGGCGAAGACCTCGGTCTCGACGGTCGCCGACTGGCCGGCCTCGACATTGATCGGGTCGGTCAGGAAGTCGGACTGGTAGCGGTGACGGCCGTCCTCGAAATAGGCAAAGCGCGGCTGGAACGGCTGCTTCTCGGTCGGCACCAGCGTGACGGCCCAGTATTTGTCGGTGATGCCCAGCCAGCCATCGGTCGACTTGCCGGGCTGGTACTGCTTGTCCTTCTCGACCGACGCGTATTTGTGTTCCTGCAGGCCTTCGGTGCCGGTGAAGCCGATCAGGCCTTCATGCAGCACATAGGTGCTGGCGACGGCCGGCTTGTCGTAGCGCGTGACGCGGCCGTAATTGAACAGCGAAACCGCCCTCGAGCCGGAATTCTGCACAGTGTCCGACACCGTGAACATGTAGTTGACGTCGACGGAGAAGGTGCGCTTGAAGGTCAGGCCCTTGTCGTTGGTGTAGGTGAGCGTCACCGGCGTCGACGGGGTCAGCGTCGGATTGCCGTCCACGCTCCACACCGTTTCGGCACCCGGCACCGCGCCGGTCTTGTCGTTGCCGACAAAGCCGATCTCGGCGAAATAGCCCGTGGGCAGAGCCTGCGGGTTGAGCAGCTCAATCTCGGGCGAATTCTTGTCGACGGTCTCGGTGTAGTGCTTGAGCTTGAGGTCATCGAGCCGCGCGCCGGTCAAATTGATCGAGCCCTCGAGGCTCGGCGTGTCGATCTTGACGCGCTTGGATGCCGCCAGTGCCTGATCGCGGCCGGCCGCGGTGACGACGTCACCGCCGGGGGCGTTGGGAATGGCGCCCGGGGCGGTAGTGCCTGGGGCCGGCGTCGATGCGCCCGGATTGGCCGCTTCGGCCGCCTTCTTCTGTTCCTCGACGCGCTGCTGCTCGATCTTGGCGGCCTCGCGCTGGGCCTCGCTGCGTGGCAGCACGTAGAAGTACTGCCATACCGCCAGGATCAGCACCGACAATGCGATGGTGATGAAGAAATTCCGGTTGTTTTCCATCGAGAGCCCTTGGCCTATCGTGTTCCGCGAAGTCGGCGGGAGAGTTCGGCCTTCAACTGACCGAAAGGCGCGCGCAGCGCATCATCGCGCCCGACGATGACATAATCATTGCCGGGCACCATGTCATCTGCCGCATGGACGCGGACGGCCTCTTTCAGCCGCCGCCTGACGCGGTTGCGCACAACAGCGTTGCCGACCTTCTTGGTGACGGTGTAGCCGACGCGCGGCACCCCGCCGTCGCCGCGGTCAAGGACCTCGACGAGGAAAAACCGTCCGCGTCGCTTTTCACCACGACGGACGGCCAGGAATTCCGCGCGGTTCAGAAGCCGCTTGGGATTTTGCCCCACTGGCTTGCCGGTTGCGGGCAACGATCTCGTCTCGCTTAGGCGCTGAGCCGCTTGCGGCCGCGGTTGCGGCGAGCTGCGACGACGCCACGACCACCCTTGGTGGCCATGCGGGCACGGAAGCCGTGCCGGCGTTTGCGGACGAGTTTGGACGGTTGGTAGGTACGCTTCATTTGTTTTAATACCGCGGGGTGCGGCCCTTCTTGATTCTGTCACTTTGTAACAGGAGCTTTGCCGGGCCGGTTTTGGCGCGATCGAAACCGCGCCGGGACGAATGGCCCGAGCGTGAGCGGGCTTATAGAAAGAAGGGTTTTGGAAGTCAATCCGGCGTCGGCGCGCTAAAGACGCACCTCTTTTGGAGCATCTATTTTTCCGACCAAGGGAGAAATTGGCAAAAAAGCCGTAATCGCCTAATCTTGGCTGATCAAGTGATTGTGAAGATCGAGTCGCATGAGCGAAGCCAGCCAAGCAGGGGAAGGGACCGGAACGGCGCCAGCCGCTGTCCGCACGGTACCCCTGTCGCGCGGCCTGTCGACCAAACTGCTGCTGCTCACCATCGTTTTCGTGCTGCTGGCCGAAGTACTGATCTTCCTGCCCTGGATCGCCAGCTACAGGCTGAGCTGGCTCAAGGAGAGGCTGAGCACGGCCGCCGCCGTGTCGATCGTGCTAGTGCAGGGCGATTCGACCTCGCTGTCGCGAACGGCCCAGAATGACGTGCTGATGGCCATCGGCGCCAAGGCGATCGCGGTGCGCGACGGCGGCGTCTCGCGGCTTCTGGTGGTGGCCGACATGCCGCCGCAGGTCGACGAACACATCGATCTCGCCAGCGTCGGCATGGTCAAGGGCATGACCGGCGCGCTGGACACGCTGTTTTTCGGCGGCGACAGGATGCTGCGCGTTTTCGGACCGGTCGGCGACAGCGACAAGGAGTTCGAGCTGATCATGCCGGACTATTCCCTGCGCAAGGCCATGCTCATCTACTCACGCAACGTCGCCTTCGTCTCGCTCCTGATCTCGCTGTTCACGGCCATGCTGGTCTATGCCGCGATCGACCTGATCATGATCGGCCCGATCCGCACCATGACGCGCTCGATGCTGTCCTTCTCCGAGGCTCCCGATGACCCCGGGCGGATCATTCACCCCGCCGACCGCGCCGACGAGATCGGCGTGGCCGAGCGCGAACTGTCGCAGATGCAGGAGCGGCTGCAAAGGATGCTGGCCGAGCAGAAGCATCTTGCCGACCTCGGCCTGGCGGTATCGAAGATCAACCACGACATGCGCAACATCCTGGCCTCGGCCCAGCTGATGTCGGACCGCCTGCGCCAGGTCAAGGATCCGACCGTGCAGGCCTTCGCGCCAAAACTGTTGCGCGCGCTCGACCGCGCCGTCTCCTATTCGGAGGGCGTGCTTCATTACGGCCGCACGCAGGAGCCGCCACCTTCGCGCCGCAGGGTGAGGCTGCGCCAACTGGTCGAGGACGTGCACGGCCTGCTCGACATCGAGGAGGGCATCGAGTTCATCAACGCCGTCGAGGTGGCTTTCGAGGTGGATGCCGATTCCGACCAGCTCTTCCGGGTGCTCACCAATCTTTGCCGCAACTCGGTGCAGGCGATGGCGGCCGACACCGAAAGCGCCGTGGTGCGGCGGTTGGCGGTCTCGGCCGAGCGCATGGGCAGTGTCAGCCGCATCGCCGTCACCGACACAGGTCCCGGCCTGCCGCCGAAGGCGCGCGAAAACCTGTTCGCGGCCTTCCGCGGCTCGGCGCGCAGCGGCGGCACCGGCCTTGGCCTTGCGATCGCGCACGAACTGATCCGGGCGCATGGCGGCACGGTGGAATTGGTCGAATCGATCGGCGGGCGCACCACATTCGCCGTCACCATCCCCGACCAGCCGGTGCGGCTCGACCAGGCCCGTGGTGGCCTGCGCCGCCCGGCCTGAGGGTTTCGTGCCGTGCCTTCCCCCGTCGCTCTCCCCAACCGTTCCCGATCGTCCGCTGTCTGGATTTAGGCCGGCCCCACAGCGGCTCGAAGTGCCGGGATCGGCGCCGGCATCGCCGCGTGACAGGCTTGCGACAAAACTTTTGCCGGATCGGCTTGCTTTTCGTAAATTCAGTCGTTAGGGAACTGCACACATTCGCGGCCGGTCTTTCGGACCGGATCGCGGGGCCGTCGAAAACATGGCCTGATGCGCGCCCGTAGCTCAGCTGGATAGAGCACCAGACTACGAATCTGGGGGTCAGGAGTTCGAATCTCTTCGGGCGCGCCAAAACTTTCCTAGCCTGCAGTTCGTCGATGGCAACGGCTCGGCCGAGCGGGCAAGCCGCTGCCGCTTCACCCCACCGAGCGTGCCGCCGCCCGGCCGGCGCCACGGCCCGAGAAAATGCAACCACCCAGGAACGTGCCTTCGAGCGCGGCATAGCCATGCACGCCGCCACCGCCGAAACCGGCGGCTTCGCCGACGGCATAGAGGCCCGGCACAGGCTGGCCGTCGGGTCCGAGCACGCGGCTGTCGAGATCGGTCTGCAGGCCGCCCAACGTCTTGCGGGTCAGGATGTTGAGGCGTACCGCGATCAGCGGTCCGTTCGCGGGGGCGAGCATCTTGTGCGGCTTTGCCGTGCGGATCAGCCGGTCGCCGAGATAGGCACGGGCGCCGCGCAGCGCGGTGATCTGCATGTCCTTGGAGAACGGATTGTCGAGCTGCCTGTCGCGGCCGCGGATTTCGCGCTCGACCTCTGCCACATCGAGCAGCGGTTCGCCGCCGGCCAGCGCGTTCATGCGGGCGACCAGCTTTGGCAATTCGGCTTCGACGATGAAATCCTCGCCCTTTTCCATGAACGCCTTGACGGGGCCGGGAATGCCCGACGTGGCGCGGCCGAGCACCTGGCGCCAGCTTTTTCCCGTCAAATCGGGGTTCTGTTCGGAGCCCGACAGCGCGAACTCTTTCTGGATGATTTTCTTCGTCAGGATGAACCAGGAATAGTCGAAACCGGTGCTCATGATGTGGCTGAGCGTGCCCAGCGTGTCGAAGCCGGGATAGAGCGGCACCGGCAGGCGTTTCCCACGCGCATCGAGCCACAGCGAGGACGGGCCGGGCAGGATGCGGATCGCGTGATCGGTCCAGATCGGCGCCCAGTTCTTGATGCCCTCGACATAGTGCCACATGCGGTCGCGGTTGATGATCGAGCCGCCGGCCTGTTCCGATATGGCCAGCATGCGCCCATCGACATGGTCCGGCACGCCGGTGATCATGCGCTTCGGCGCGTTGCCCAGCCGCTTGGGCCAGTTTTCCCGCACCAGCTGGTGGTTGGCGCCGATGCCGCCGGAGGCGACGATTACGGCTTGGGCATGAAGCTCGAAGTCGCCTGAGACCTCGCGCGAGCTCTTGTGGCCCCGCTCGGCAGGGCTAGGCTGCAGGATATCGCCCTGTACCCCGGTCACGGCTGCACCCGTCCGCGTCAGCGCATTGACACGATGGCGGAACCTGAAGTCGACCAATCCACGCTTTTGCGCCTCGCGCACGCGCAGCACGAAAGGTTCCAGCACGCCGGGGCCGGTCCCCCAGGTGACGTGGAAGCGCGGCACCGAATTGCCGTGGCCGATGGCATTGCCGCCGCCGCGTTCGGCCCAGCCGACGACTGGAAAGAACTTCAGGCCGCGCTCGATCAGCCAGGAGCGCTTCTCGCCGGCGGCAAAGCCGACATAGGCCTCCGCCCATTTGCGCGGCCAGTGGTCTTCCGGCCGGTCGAAAGCGGCGGTGCCCATCCAGTCCTCGAGCGCCAGATCATGGGAGTCGCGGATGCGCATGCGCCGCTGCTCCGGTGAATCGACGAGGAAAAGCCCGCCGAACGACCAGAACGCCTGACCACCCAGCGATTGCTCCGGCTCCTGGTCGACGATGATGATTTTCTTGCCGGCCTCGGCAAGCTCGGCGGCGGCAACCAGCCCGGCAAGGCCGGCGCCGACAATGATCACATCCGCGTCGTCAGCCATTTTTCCTCCAAGTTAACCGGCTAAGCAAGCAATTCCAGGAAGAGTGTGAGGCGGTTTTCCCGGGAAAAGCGCGTAGCGCTCTCCCTAGGGAATTGCGTCAAACAATGGCTCAGACGGCCTCCCAGTCGCCTGTGTCTCCGGCGCGGAAGATGGCGTCGATGACTTTCTGGTTGAGCACGGATTCTTCGAGTGTGAAGACCCGCTCCTTGCCGCCAAGTGCTGCCCGCGCGAAGGTCTCGACCTCGAGCCTGTATTGCTGCGTGCCGGGGAAGCGGAACACCTGCGCCTCGGTGTGGTTCTGGTTGTGCAGTTCGACGCGGTGATGGTCGTAGAGCCCGGCATTGAAGGGCGAGAACACTTCGATGAATCCTTTCTCGCCGTGGAACACCATCACCTGGCGTGCCGCCATCTGGGTCGACAGATAGAAGGACAGTTCGAAATCGCCGAAATCGGCGCGGATCGAGGAATAGATGTCGGTGCCGAATGTCTTGTCGCGCTCGATCGTCGCCTGGACACGCAGCGGCTCCTTGCCGGTCGAAAAGCGTGTCGACACGGTCGGGTAGACGCCGATATCGGGCAGCGCGCCGCCGCCCAGATCAAGCTTGTTGCGCATGTTGTTGGGGTCGACATTGTAGTAGGAGAAAGCGCCCTGCACATGGCGCAGCCGGCCGATGGCGCCGCTGGCGATGAGATCACGCACCTTGATCCATTGCGGATGATAGATGACCATGAAGGCTTCGCAGACCAGCACCTTCCTGGCGTCGCGCAGCTTGATCAGCGGCGCGATGTCCTTGGCGTCGAGCGCCAGCGGTTTCTCGACCAGTACATGCTTGCCGGCTTCGATGGCTTTGGCCGTCCATTCGACGTGCTGCGAGGTCGGCAGCGGGATATAGACGCCGTCGACCTCGTCGGAAGCGAGCAACTCCTCATAGGAGCCGAAGGCGTGGCGCGCGCCGAAGCGGTCGCCCAATGCCTTGGCCTTCGACAGGTCGCGGCTGGCGATCGCCGAGAGCACGCCGTTTTCCGCCCCGACGATCGCCGGCAACAATTGCTCCCGGCCGATCTTGGCCGTCGACAACACACCCCATCGGAACATCACGCTTCTCCATGTCGATTTTACCGGCCACGAGGTTTGCCCGAAATCGCTGGAAAAGCCAATGCGGATGCTCTGTTCCTCGCGCCACGAAAGTGGGCGAGGAAACCAGGTACCGCAGCCGCGCTTAGCCCCTTTTCCCCGTCAGCGTCATATCGAAATCGACGACGTTGGAATAGAGCGGCGTGCCGACATCCATGCCGTAGCGCGAGCGCAGCACCTTGCCGGTGACGTGGAATTTTATCGTGCCACCCTTCAACCCGTCGAGCTCGGCGGTGAATTTCTCCGGAAACGTCTTGCCGCGCGCCGTCAGCCGGCCGGTGACGAGCGCCGTCGTGTCGCCGGTGCGGGTCACGCTGGTCGAGCGGAACTGGATTTCGGGGCTGTTGGCCGCGTCGAACACCGCGTCGGAACGCAGGAAGGCATCGATGCGGCCCTGGCCGGTCCCGACACTTTCGGGATAGATGGTGAGGTCGACCTTAGAGCGACCGACATCCTTGTTGTCGATGCGGATCGTGCCCTTGAAACGGGCAAAGGCGCCGTCGAAGCCGCCGCCGCCGGCCTTGCCGATGGTGAAGCGGATCGCGGAACCAGCCTGGCTGATCGTATAGTTGCCGGCAGCATCGCTAAGCACGACTGCAGCATGGACTGGCATGGCAAGGCAGGCGGCGGCAGCCGCCAATCCGAGGATTCGCGCACGCATTGGGTTGTTCCTTGTTAGGAGGCAACGCTCTCTGGCGTCCTCACCTCACAAACGAGACCAACGCCCGTTCTATTCCCCGGCTGACGAAGGCGTGATCATGCGCGTGAGCACGCTGTCGCGCAGCAGGAAATGGTGGCGCAGGGCCGCGCAGACATGCAGCGCAACGAGCCCGATGCCGGCATAGGCGAGATACCAGTGCGCCGACGCCCAAAAACTTTCGGCGGCGTCGGATTCGGGCAGCGGCAGGTTGGGCATGACGAACAGGTTGAACGGCATGCTGGGGATTTCCAGCGTCGAAACCGACACCAGCGCCCATCCGGACAGAGGCAGGGCGAGCTGGAATACATAGAGCGCCAGATGTGCCAGCGGTGCCGTACGCCGTTCCAGGATGCCGACTGAAGGCGGCAAGGGCGGTACCGCATCGCCGAGCCGCCAGGCGATACGCAGGATGACGAGGCCAAGCAGCAGAAAGCCCAGGGATTTGTGCAGCTGGATCAATTCGAAGGCCGTGCGTTGGCTTTGGGTCCTGACCATGACGAAGCCGAGTATGAACTGGCCGATGAAGATAACCCCGATCAGCCAGTGGAGGACGATGGTTGCCCAGCCATAGCGGGTCGCGGTGTTGGTGATGGTCTGCATGGGAGGCGAACGAATGCCAGGCTGGGTTTCTTCCACCCTTGGGGAGGGTGGACTACCCGCTCACCTTGAAGAAGTCGACGAAAGCCCTCAGCGCCGGCCGCATTTGCCGGCGGCTCGGATAGTAGACGAAGAAACCGTCGAAGGACGGGCACCAGTCCTCCAGGACGCGGATCAGCCGGCCGTCGGCAAGCGGCGCGCGGACATACTCCTCGAAGACGAAGGCAAGGCCGGTGCCGTCGACGGCGGCCTGAGCGATCAGATGGTCCTCGTCGAGGATCAGCGGTCCTTGCACCGCGATCTCGACCTCTTCGCCGTCCTTCTCGAACTCCCAGCGGTAGAGGACACCGCTGGAGAAGCGGAAGCGGATGCAGCGATGGTCGGCGAGATCGCGCGGATGGCGCGGCTTGGGGCTTGTCTCGAAATAGGATGGCGCGCCCACCACGGCGCCACGAATGTCCGGCCCGATGCGCACCGCGATCATGTCGCGCTGCAGGCTTTCGCCGAGCCGCACACCCGCATCGAAACCGCCTTCCACCACGTCGGTGAAGCGATCCTCGATGACGATCTCCAGCACGATGTCGGGATAGGCTGACGCAAAGGCGCTGAGCCGCGGCGTCAGCACCAGATGCGCTGACGTGCGTGGCACGCTGAGCCGCAGGTTTCCGGCTGGCCGGTCGCGCGCCTCGACGGCTGTCTCCAGCGCCAGATCGATCTCGGAAAGCGCCGGGCGCAATCGCTCCAGCAGCTGCGCGCCTTCCTCGGTCGGAGCGACACTGCGCGTGCTACGCGCCAAAAGGCGCACGCCAAGCCGTGCTTCCAGGCTGGAGACCGCATGGCTCACCGCCGAAGGCGCGATAGCCAGTTCCCTGGCCGCACCGCGAAAACTGCCGCATTGGGCAACGGTTGCCAGCACCGCAAGCTGTGAGAGATGTGCTCGGTTCATTGATCTATTTCTTGGAACGACCCGTACGAAGAAGAGCCGATTATCGAACGGACTGCAAGCCGTTATGTCTGCCGCATCACAACAAGGAGATGCGTGATGAAAACCCGCAAGCTAGGAACTGAACTCGAAGTCTTCCCGGTCGGACTTGGCTGCATGGGCATGAGCTTTGCCTACGGCGGCCAGCCGGAAGCCGAGGCGATCGCCACCTTGCACCGCGCCGTCGAGATCGGTGTCAACTTCTTCGACACGGCGGAAGTCTACGGACCCTACGAGAACGAAATCCTGCTCGGCAAGGCGCTGAAATCGGTTCGCGGCAAGGTGACGATCGCGACCAAATTCGGTTTCAAGATCCTGGAGGAAGGCACCGGCATGGATCGCATGGCCGGTGTCGACAGCCGTCCCGAGCACGTCAAGGCTGTTGCCGAGGCGTCGCTGAAGCGGCTCGGCACCGATGTCATCGACCTCTACTACCAGCACCGTGTCGACCCGAACGTGCCGATCGAGGATACGGTCGGCGCCATGGCCGAGCTGGTGCGCGAGGGCAAGGTGCGGGCGCTGGGCCTGTCGGAGGCGAGTGCGGCCACCATCCGACGGGCACACGCCGTGCACCCGATCGCGGCGGTGCAGAGCGAATATTCTCTGTGGAGCCGCGACCCGGAAGACGATGTCTTTGCCGTCTGCCGCCAACTCGGCATCGGCTTCGTGCCTTACAGCCCGCTCGGCCGCGGCCTGCTCACGGGCACGATCGCCAAGCCGGAGACCCTGAGCGACGATGACTGGCGCCGTGGCCTGCCGCGCTTCCAGGCCGACGCCATGGCCGCCAATGCCAAGGTGATCGCCACGCTGGATAGGATGGCGGCCGAAAAGGGCGTGACTTCGGCACAGCTGGCGCTGGCCTGGGTGCTGCACCAGGGCGATTTCATCGTGCCGATCCCGGGTGCCCGAAAAATCGGCCATCTGGAGCAGAACACCGCGGCGGCCGGGATTGAGCTGAGCGCGGCCGAGGTGGCATCGATCGGCGATGCGCTGTCGCCCGACAAGGTGATGGGCAAGCGCTATACCGAGGAGCTGCTGGCGCTGGTGAATGGGTAGATAGATAGGCGTGAGGCGCCCCCCTCTGTCCTGCCGGACATCTCCCCCTCAAGGGGGGAGATTGGATATTACCTCGGCTTTCGCTAATCGCCGGCGTCGAAAGAAGGCTGAGACCGCCAAGCGGCTGATCTCCCCCCTTGAGGGGGAGATGCCCGGCAGGGCAGAGGGGGGGCGCTGTCCCGCCGACATTCAAAATTTCCCGCCACTCACCACGGCACAACTGAAATCTCCGGCCAGTTCTCCTTTGCCCGCTTGCCCTTCGTCTCATGCGTCCGCCGGTTGTCCATCACCCGGTTCGGTGTGATGCGAAACGAGAAGAGATCGTCGAGCCCGAACGGCGCCACGAGTTCCAATTGCCCATCGGCATCGAACCGCACCCCGACCGCATGCGTCTTCGAGGCGAAATAGCTGACGGACTCACTGGCACTCGTATAGCGCGGGCAGGGTTGCCCGAACTTCTGCGGATACCACAGATGCACGCGGGCCTGGTTGCGCACTTCGACCGGCAGCGGCAGTCCCTCGAAATGCGCCGCCGCCCTGCGGATCACGCCGTCCTCTGCCTCATAGGACAGGTCGGAGTCATCGAAATAGAAAAGGTCGATATCCCTGATGCCGTAGCCCGACGGCTTGCCGGTCAGATGGTTCCAGATGCTGTTGTAGAGCGCGCCGGAAACCACCAGCCAATCCGGCAAGGCAAGGTCGCGCACTCGCGCCAGCGTTTCGCCCAGCAGCGGATCAGCCGCGACGATGTCGAGAAACGCCGCACGCTGTGCCTCAAAAGGAAGCCCGGAATACGAGAGATGGTCCATCGCCCTTTGGAGGGCGATTCGCCACCTGCCCGCAATCCTGAATTCTCTATACCCTGAGCATGCCGCCCGTCTGCTTGCCGACATTGTCGACGATGCGCCTGGCCAGCGCCTCGAAATCCTCGTCTGTCAGCGTCTTCTCGACCGGCTGGATCGACACTTCGATGGCGATCGATTTCTTGCCCTCGCCGAGCGACGCGCCTTCGAAGATGTCGAAGACCGAGACAGCCGTGATCAGCTTCTTGTCGGCGGCAAGTGCGGCGCGCATCAGCGTGCCGGCCTCGACGGCTCTGTCGACGACGAAGGCGAAATCGCGTTTCACCGCCTGGAAAGCGGACAGCTCCAGCCTGGGCTTGGTTTTCGTAGGCTTGGCCTTCGGCTCGGGCACGGCATCGACGAACACTTCGAAGCCGCATAGCGGTCCGGAGACATCGAGCCCTTCCAGCGTCTTCGGATGGAACTCGCCGAACGTGCCGAGCACGGTCTTGGGCCCGAGCTTGATCGTGCCGGAACGGCCGGGGTGATACCAGGCCGGTCCGCCGGCCTCGATCTGCAGCCGGTCGACCGGCGCGCCGCAGGCTTCGAGCGCGGCGATGGCATCGGCCTTGGCGTCGAACACGCCGACTGGGCCGGAATTGCCGGCCCAGTTGCGGCCTGAGCCGTCGAGCTTGGCCGTGCCGCGCCGCACGCCGGCGGCGACGCGCCGCTGCTGGTCGGCGCCATCGCCTTCATAGGTACCCGACACCTCGAACAAGGCAACGTCGCCAATGCCCTTGTCGGCATTGCGCTGCGCGGCCGAAATCAGCCCTGGCAGGAGCGAGGGCCGCATGTCGGACATGTCGGCTGCAATCGGGTTGGCAAGCTTCAGCGCCGTCTGGCCGCCACCGAACAATTCGGCGTGCCTGGCCGGAATGAACGACCAGGTAACGGCCTCCATCATGCCGCGCACGGCAAGCGAACGCTTGGCGGCACGGGTGCGGATCTGCAGCGTCGTCAGGATCTTGCCGTTGACCACGTCATGCGCGCCGAGCGGCTGCGGCGCGATATTGTCGACGCCATGGATGCGCATGACCTCCTCGACCAGATCGGCCTTGCCGTCGACATCGGGACGCCAGGAGGGCACGGTCACGTCGACGACGTAGCCCGATCCCTGCGCGTGGAAGCCGAGACGGGACAGGATGTCGAGGCTCTCCGCCTTCGGCACCTCGATGCCGGTCAGCCGTTTCACTTCCGACAAGGGAAGAGAAACGATCTTCGGCTGATGTCCGGCATAGCCGGCCACCTCGGTCTCTGTCGGGGTGCCGCCGCAGAAGTCGATCACCAGCTTCGTCGCCAACTCGATACCCGGCACCATGAATTCGGGATCGACACCGCGCTCGAAACGGTAGCGCGCGTCGGTGATGATGCCGAGCGTGCGGCCGGTGCGGGCCGTGGTGATCGGGTCCCAAAGAGCGGATTCGATCAGCACGTCCGTCGTGGTCTCGTCACAGCCGGAGTGTTCGCCACCCATGATGCCGGCAATGGATTCGACGCCATTGTCGTCCGCGATCACGCACATCTCCGGCGTCAGCCTGTATTCGCGCCCGTCGAGCGCCTGCACCGTTTCGCCATTCTTGGCGCGGCGCACGACGAGATTGCCGGCGACCTTGGCGGCATCGAAGACGTGCAGCGGCCGGCCGCGGTCGAAGGTGACGTAATTGGTGATGTCGACCAGCGCGCTGATCGGCCTCAGCCCAATGGCGATCAGCCGCTGCTGCAGCCATTTCGGCGATGGGCCGTTCTTGACGCCCCTGACCAGCCTGAGCGCGAATCCGGGACAAAGCTCCGGTGCCTCGATCGTCACCTTCACCGGGCACATGCCGCTGCCGACATGCGGCATGATCGCACCGCCGACGAGGCGGCCAAGTCCGCTCGCCGCGAGATCCCTGGCGATGCCGTAGACGCTGGTGGCATCGGGCCGGTTCGGCGTCAGATTGATCTCGATGACCGGATCGTCGAGATGCGCGTAAGCGGCAAAGCTGGTGCCGACCGGCGCATCCTCTGGCAGGTCGATAATGCCATTGTGCTCGTCGGACAGTTCCAGCTCGCGCTCGGAGCACATCATACCGTGGCTTTCGACGCCCCTGATCTTGCCGACCGTCAGCGTCACGTCGATGCCGGGCACATAGGTGCCGGGCGCGGCGAAGGCGCCGATCAGGCCGGCGCGGGCATTCGGCGCGCCGCACACCACTTGCACCGGCGGCTTGCCGTCGCCGGTATCGACGGTCAGCAGCCGCAGCCGGTCGGCATCGGGATGCTGCACCGCTGTCAGCACCTTGGCGATGACGAAGGGTTTCAGGCCTGCCTTGTCGTCGACATGCTCGACCTCGAGGCCGATCGAGGTCAGCCGCTCGACGATCTCGGCCAGCGTGGCGTCGGTTTCAAGGTGATCCTTGAGCCAGGAGAGGGTGAATTTCATTGGATTGTTCCGTAATAGCTGGCAGCAGGAGGCTTCAGGACCATCACGCGCTCAGGCCTCCGAACAGCGTCGGCATGTCGAGCGGCCGGAAGCCGTAATGCGATAGCCAGCGCACATCCGCGTCGAAGAAGGCGCGCAGGTCCGGCATGCCATATTTCAGCATGGCGATGCGGTCGATGCCCATGCCCNAGGCAAAGCCCTGGTACTCGTCGGGATCGAGCCCGCCGGCCCTGAGCACGTTGGGGTGCACCATGCCGCAGCCGAGGATCTCCATCCAGTCGGAGCCTTCGCCGAAGCGCACTTCGCCTGGCCGCGAGCGGTCGCACTGGATGTCGACCTCGAGGCTCGGCTCGGTGAACGGGAAGAAGGACGGCCGGAAGCGCATCTTGACCTGCGGCACTTCGAAGAAGGCCTTGCAGAACTCTTCCAGCACCCACTTCATGTTGGCGACGTTGGCCGACTTGTCGATCACCAGCCCCTCGACCTGATGAAACATAGGCGAATGGGTGGCGTCGGAATCCTGGCGGTAGGTCTTGCCGGGAATGACGATGCGGATCGGCGGCTTCTGCTTCTCCATGGTACGGATCTGCACCGGCGAGGTGTGGGTGCGCAACAGCTTGCGCTCGCCCTTCTCGTCCGGCTGGAAGAAGAAGGTGTCGTGCATCTCGCGCGCCGGATGGCCTTCCGGGAAATTCAGCGCGGTGAAATTATAGTAGTCGGTCTCGATGTCAGGTCCTTCGGCAATGGCAAAGCCGAGATCGCCGAAGATCGCCGCGATCTCGTCGATGACCTGGCTGATCGGATGGATGCGGCCGCGCTCGGCCGGCGACTGCCGCACCGGCAGCGTCACGTCGACCTTTTCGGCGGCAAGCCGTGCGGCGATCGCCACGTCTTTCAATTCCGCCTTGCGCAAAGCAAGCGCATCGGTGACGCGGTTCTTCAGGCCGTTGATCGCCGGGCCCTTCACCTGCCGTTCCTCGACGCTCATCGCGCCAAGCGTCTTCAGCATTTCGGAGACCGAACCCTTCTTGCCAAGCGCCGAGACACGCACGGCCTCGATCGACGCCTCGTCGGCGGCCGAGGCGATGTCAGCCATCAGGGAATTTTCGAGTGCATCAAGGCCAATGGTTGCGTCGTTCACGATCAAGCTCGCTGCGTTGGAAATCGCTCTGGACGTGAAAGTCACGTTTGGAGTGAAAGTTCAGGCATAAGAAAAACCCGCGCCAGCCGTGCCAGCGCGGGTTCCCCAAATCAAGTGTCGAAAGTGCTTGGGAAGCGCTGGGCTCGGAGCCCGATCCCGAAAAGTTGCAGACTTTTCGGAAAAGATCGCGCTCCTCGCTAATTTCCCTGGAGCATGATGTTGTCCAAAAAGTCAGAAACTCTTTGGCATCATGCTCTAGGCGACAGCGCTCTCAAAAGCATTCGGCGTGGTGTTCTTCAGATATTCGAGCGCGACCTTGGCCTTGGCGACCAGGGCGGCGAAAGCCTGCGGCTCGTGGATGGCCATGTCGGACAGGATCTTGCGATCGATCTCGATGCCGGCCTTGTTCAAACCGTCGATGAAGCGGCCATAGGTCAGGCCATGCTCGTGGGTCGCGGCGTTGATGCGCTGGATCCACAGCGCGCGGAACGAGCGCTTGCGGTTCTTGCGGTCGCGATAAGCGTACTGCAGCGACTTTTCCACCGCCTGCTTGGCGATGCGGATGGTGTTCTTGCGGCGGCCGTAGAAGCCTTTCGCGGCTTTCAGGACCTTCTTGTGCTTGGCGTGCGAGGTGACGCCTCTTTTTACGCGTGCCATGTCATGATCTCCTTAAAAGCAATTCCAGGAAAAGTGCCTTGCGGTTTTCCGTTCGGAATTGCGTAAAACAAATGCGTGTCCGGACCGAAATGCCTTAGAGGCCGTTCGGAAGAAAATTCTTGATGACCTTCTTGCCATCCGGTTCAGCCAGAACCATCGTGCCGCGGGCATTTCGAATGAACTTGTTGGAACGCTTGATCATGCCGTGACGCTTGCCGGCCGCAGCCGACAGGACTTTACCCGTACCTGTGATCTTGAACCGCTTCTTGGCGGCCGATTTGGTCTTCATCTTGGGCATTTTGCTACTCCGTAATGTTGGCGCACGATCGCGCTTCTTGTTCGCTTCAGGCCGACCAAAGCCCGAAAAGCAAATGAAACCGCCACGGCATGCCCTGCCGGGCGGTTTTCTTGGAACGGCGGTGCTATAGATCAAAGATGGCGCGGGCGCAACACCTCAGGCCGTGCGACGCACTGTCCCCGGTCAGGGCAGCCTGAACCACACCGGCAGCATGCCCGACAACTGCGCGCCGTCGATCAGTTCGAAAGCCGGCAGCGCGATCAGGAACACCAGTCCGTCGAGCAGCGTGGTCAACAGCAGGCGCGGCTTGAAGCTGCCGGTGTCGCCTTCCTGGTAGAGCGCAAGCTTGGGGAAGAAGCGCGGCACGCGCGCCAGATAGTCGGCATACGGCGCGCCGAGCGCTTCCTTGAGGAATTTCTCCTCGCGCAGGATGACGATATGGAAGGCACCAGCGCACAGAACCGCGAAAAGGATGATGCCGGAGAACGAACCGATCTGCGCGCCGACGCCGGCGGCGGCCACGGTCGAGAACACGTAGAGCGGGTTGCGGGTGATCGAATAGGGCCCGCCAGTGACCACTTCGGAGGATTTGCGCCCGCCTATATAGAGCGTCGCCCAGAGGCGCCCGACGATGCCGAGGAAAATCAACAGCACGCCGAACATCTCGATCGATTCGTGCACCGGCGTGTCCGGCGGGAACGTCGATTGGCCGAACAGAAGTGCCAGAAACAGCACCGCGACGAGCACGGCAAGCACCAGCCGGCGCATCTGCTGGTAGTTGCCCAGCCCGTGTTTGTATTCTGTGTCCAAGTTTGGGGTTCCGATCGTCGAGGAGCTTAGCCGGCGATCGCAGCTCTAGCCAGGAATAGGCGTCCCGCCGGTCGTCGGGACGCCCTGTAGCACAATTCAGGCGGATTTTAGCGCGATGACTAGACCTGACGTCATCGTGATCCAAGCGGATTCCGCAAAAGCGTTCACGGTTTGCGGTGAGAACCCGCGACAACCATGGAAACTATGCAGACGCATTGCGAAGCGTGCGCAGTCTGCTTAGCGCGGCGCCAGCACCATCATCATCTGGCGGCCTTCGAGCTTCGGCTCGGCTTCCACCTTGGCGATGGTCGCCACCTCCTCGCGCACCTTGTTCAGGAGCTGCATGCCGAGTTCCATATGCGCCATCTCGCGGCCGCGGAAGCGCAGCGTCAGCTTGACCTTGTCGCCTTCCTCGAAGAAGCGGCGGACCGCCTTCATCTTGGTCTCGTAGTCATGGCTGTCGATGTTCGGGCGCATCTTGATCTCCTTGATCTCGATGACCTTCTGGTTCTTGCGCGCCTCGGCCGCCTTCTTCTGGTTGGCGTATTTCAATTTGCCGAGATCGAGGATTTTTACAACGGGCGGCACCGCGTTGGGCGATATTTCAACCAGATCGAGCCCGGCCTCTTCGGCGAGCAGCAATGCGTCGTTGATGGAAACATCGCCGCGGTTCTGGCCTTCGGCGTCGATAAGCTGGACCCGGGGAACCCGGATATCACGGTTGGAGCGCGGCCCATCCTTGGTCGGCGCCGCTGCTTTGAAAGGTCTGCGAATGGTCGTGGTCTCCTTGGCCGTTTCGTTCGGGGTTCGTACAAATCTGTGTGGACGCGCCAATGTGGGAAGCGCGCGGCGCAAGTCAATAGCACAGCGTTCTCAAGAAATCACCTGATCACGAGCCTGTGCCAAGCAAAGAAACATCGCGAGCACTTTCCGCCTTGCCTTTGGCCGTGCAAAAAGCAGGCGTGAAAAAAACCAGGACCGTCCCACAGCCATGACCGCCGCTCCGATCTTTCTCGATGTTGATGGATCCGATATCGCCGTGCGCCATTCAGCGGGCTCGACGCCCGGCATCGTCTGGCTAGGCGGCTACAAGTCGGACATGTTGGGCACGAAGGCCGAGACGCTGTCGGACTGGGCGGCACGAGAAGGCCGCGCCTTCCTGCGGCACGACTATTCGGGCCATGGCGAATCCGGCGGCGCTTTTGCCGACGGCACGATTTCGACATGGCTTGCGCAAAGCCTTGCGATTTTCCGGAATTTCGCCAGGGGCGATCAGGTCCTGGTCGGCTCGTCGATGGGTGCCTGGATCGCCCTGCGCATGGTGCAGGAATTGCGCAAGGCGGGCGACGCAAGCGTCGTCGGCATGGTGCTGCTGGCGCCGGCGCCGGATTTTACCAGTGAATTGGTCGAACCGGTGCTGACAAAGGCGCAGAAGCGCGACCTCGCCAAAAAGGGCTACTTCGCGGAGCCGTCGGACTATTCCGCGGAACCCTACATCTACACGCGCGCGCTGATCGAGGATGGCCGCCATAACCGGGTGATGACCGGGCCTATCGACACGCATTGCCCGGTTCACATCTTGCAGGGGTTGGCCGATGCGGACGTGCCGTCGAGCCACGCCTTGAGGCTGGTCAGCCTGCTGCCGGCCGACGATGTCACGCTGTCGCTGATTCCTGACGGCGACCATCGCCTGTCGCGGCCGCAAGATCTCGACATGCTGGTGCGGGCCGTCGGTGACATGGCCGGACGAGGCAAATGACCATGCGCCTTGCCATCCCGGTCTCCGCCTTCGTCGCGGCCATCGTCGGCTTTGGCGGCACGCTGGCCATCGTCATCGCCGCCGCCAAGGCGGTCGGCGCGACGCAGGTCGAGACGGCAAGCGGTGTGACGGCGATCTGTCTGGCCATGACGGTCGAGTGCCTGTGGCTGTCATGGCGCACGAAAATGCCTGTCATCACCGCCTGGTCGACTCCGGGCCTGGCACTGGTCGCCGCCTCGAGTGGCTTTTCGATGGGCGAGGCCGTCGGCGCCTATATCATCACCGGCGTCCTGCTGGTCACGACCGGCCTGTTTGGGCCGCTGACCCGGCTGATATCGAGAATACCGGCTTCGGTCGCTTCCGGCATGCTGGCCGGCATCGTCGTCACCTTCGCCATCAACGCCATGAAAGCCATCCCGGCTGACCCTTGGCTCATGCTGCCGCTGATCGCCGCATTCTTTGTCATCCGGCTGTTCAATCCGGCGCTATCGGTACTGGCGGTGCTGGTTGGCGGTGGCCTTGCCGCCTTCCTTACCGGCCGTGTCGGCGGCTTGCCCGCGCCCGAACTGTCGACACTGACGTTCATTGCTCCCCATTTCACCGCCAAGGCGATCATTGGTCTCGCGCTGCCGCTCTATCTCGTCACCATGGCCTCGCAGAACCTTTCCGGCCTCGCTGTGCTGCGCGCCGCCGGCTACCACCCCGAGCCCGGCCCGCTGATCGGCGTCACCGGCCTGTTTTCGCTCTTATCGGCGCCATTCGGGGCCGCGACCACCAATCTGGCGGCGATCTCGGCGGCGATATGCACCGGGCCGGACGTCCATCCCGATCCGGCCGAACGCTGGAAGACCGGCCCGTTCTATGCGCTTGCCTATCTGATCTTCGCGATTTTCGGCGCTTCGCTGGTGGCGATCTTCGCCGTCCTGCCGCAGAGCCTGATCGTGCTGGTGGCGGGTCTCGCGCTGATGGCCTCGCTCGCCAACGCGCTGGCGATCGCGCTTAGGGATGAGGGCGACCGGATGGCAGCCACCGTCACTTTCGTCGTCACCGCCTCCGGGTTGACGCTGTTCGGTGTCGGTGCGGCATTTTGGGGCCTGATCGCCGGTTTGGCCGTGCTTTTCCTCGATATGCTCAAAAAGCGACAATCATTTCAGAAGCTTGTCCGGTTTTGGCCGACATTGTCTTGAATCGCCGTTTTCGCCTTCCCATTTCGGTTCCACGCAGCCGGTTCTGGCTGTCTCCAACCGAAGGAATGGGAGAAAATGAACACATCTGCATTGATCCGCCCGGCCTGGACGCCGGCGACCATCGCGTTGATGGTGATCGGCTTCATGGTGTTCTGGCCGCTCGGCTTCGCCATGCTCGCCTACATCATCTGGGGCGACCGGCTTGAGGGCTTCAAGCGTGACGTCAACCGCGCAACCGACGGCATCTTCGCCGGCTGCCGCCGTGGTTCCGACAAGGCCGCACGCTGGGGCAACGGCTCCGCCCGCACCGGCAACGTCGCTTTCGACGACTGGCGCGAAAAGGAGCTTGAGCGCCTGAACGAAGAGCGCCGCAAGCTCGACGAGATGCTGACGCAGTTCGACGAGTATGCCCGCGAGTTGCGCCGCGCCAAGGATCAGGACGAGTTCGACCGGTTCATGGCCAACCGCAACAAGTCGACCGCGCCGACCAAGACCGATCCGGGCACCGGAACGACTCCCACCAAGCGTGGCAAAGGCTCGAACCTGCTCGACGACTGAGGCCAGGCGACAGGGCCAAGGTGTAATGACGGCGTCGCGCGAGCGGCGCCGTTTCTTTTTTGTTCTATTCGTTTTCCTCGAATCGCGTATCGTCCCGCCATGACCATCGGGTTCTTCCGCAATCTGACGAAGCCCAAACCCACGCCTGCGGTGGAGCGGGAATACTGTGTCGCCGGCCGCACCCTGCCGCTCAAGATCGTCGAGAGCGCCAGGGCAAAACGCCTGACGCTGCGCATCGATTCCGGCGGTCAGGGCCTGCGCATCACCGTGCCGCCGGGCCTGCGCCGGGGCGAGGTGGACAGGTTCCTCGACCGCCATCAGGACTGGCTGGAGCAGCGGCTGGCCAAGGTGCCGACGCGGCCGCAGGTGCGGCCCGGCATCAAGATACCGGTGCGCGGCGTGCCACACCGCATCGTCCACGAGCCGTCAAAGCGCGGCACCGTAACCATATCGCGCGACGAGCGCGGTCCGCTGCTGATCGTGCATGGCGAGCGCATTCATCTGCCGCGCCGCATCGCCGATTTCTTGAAGCGCGAGGCCAAGAAGGAAATCGAGAAGCTGGTCGTCAGGCACACCGAGGCGCTCGGCAAGCGCGCCAAGGCGATCCGCTACAAGGACACCTCCAGCCGCTGGGGCTCCTGCACTTCCGAAGGCAATCTGTCCTTCTCCTGGCGCATCATGATGGCGCCGCAGCCGGTCATCAACTACCTCGTTGCGCATGAAGTGGCGCATCTCAAGGAGATGAACCACGGGCCGAAATTCTGGAAATTGTGCGAAAAGCTCTGCCCCGACACCGAGCGCTGCAAGGACTGGCTGAAGCGCAATGGCGGCGCCCTGCAGGCGATCGTGTTCGAATAGGGTGCGGCGGAGTCACCTGGAGTCAGGCGAAGGCTTCTCCACTTCGTCATCCCGGGGTCTGCGCTCCGCTTCGCGTCGCTCCGCCCTAAGGTGACGAAGGCATGGTTGGCGCCCAGGGAAGGCCGCTAGTCGTCATTCGCCGCATTCAACTCCTCCGGCCGCAGCCCCTCTTCGCCCTGATGCGGCCAGGGCAGAAAGTTCCGGTCGAAGGCGTCGGCGCCGAAATAATCCAGCGCTCGATGCGCCTCGGCGCCGTTGAAGGCCGCCTTGTCCATCAGATGCGCGATGACCTCGCGCGCCTGCGCGATCTTCTGCTTCAGTTCGGCAACGGTCTGGTCGGCCATGGCTGTGCTCCCGCCTTGCATGCTGTCCATCAATAGGTAGCGCCTTTCACCTTGCCGGCAAACAGCATGCTTTTTCTCGACTCTTGGCGCTTTTCGTGCCAATTCCCGCGCCATGGCGCTCGACATCAAGATCTGCGGTTTGAAAACCGACCAGGCAATGGCCGCGGCCCTGGCCG
The DNA here is from genome assembly GCF_000513935.1 of Mesorhizobium sp. WSM3626. GTDB lineage: Bacteria > Pseudomonadota > Alphaproteobacteria > Rhizobiales > Rhizobiaceae > Mesorhizobium > Mesorhizobium salmacidum. Next base: position 85,721 of record NZ_AZUY01000016.1, read on the forward strand.
GCGGCGCCAGCCATGTCGGCTTCATTTTCTTTCCGAAAAGCCCGCGCTATGTCGAGCCCGTCGAAGCCGGCCGTCTGCGCGAAGCGGCGCGCGGCAAGGCCTTGGCGGTTGCCGTCACGGTCGATGCCAGCGACGCCGTCCTCGATGAAATCGTGGAAAAGATGCAGCCCGACATGCTGCAACTGCACGGCTCCGAAGCCCCCGAGCGGGTGACCGAACTGAAAGCCCGCCATGGGCTGCCGGTGATGAAGGCGTTGCCGCTCAGCGAGGCCGCCGATCTCGACCGGATAAGGCCGTTCATCGGCGTTGCCGACCGCTTCCTGTTCGATGCCAAGCCGCCGAAGGGCTCCGAGCTGCCGGGCGGCAACGGCGTCGCCTTCGACTGGCGCATTCTCGCCGGCCTTGACGCCGGGATCGATTACATGCTTTCCGGTGGGCTCAACGCCGCCAACATCGGCGATGCCCTTCGGCTTGCCAATCCGCCCGCAATAGACATTTCGTCGGGCGTGGAAAGTGTGCCGGGCGTCAAGGATCCGGCGCTGATCGAACAGTTTTTCCGGGCCGTCAGGGCCGCGCGGGACGACCGCGCCGCCTGAACAAAATTTCGAACCCTGAGCATGTCCCGGAAAGTGGGAACCGGTTTTCCGACAGGGACATGCTCAAAGTACAGATCTAGGAGATCGGCGATGAACAAGCCGGCGACACCCAATTCCTTCCGCACCGGACCCGACGAACAGGGCATGTTCGGCATTTTCGGCGGTCGTTTCGTCGCCGAAACGCTGATGCCGCTGATCCTCGACCTCGAGAAGAACTGGAACGAGGTCAAGAACGATCCGGATTTCAGGGCTGAGTTGACCGATCTGTCGACCCACTATGCCGGGCGGCCCTCGAAGCTCTATTTCGCCGAAGGCCTGACGAAGCATCTTGGCGGCGCGAAAGTCTATTTCAAGCGCGAGGACCTGAACCACACCGGCTCGCACAAGATCAACAATTGCCTCGGCCAGATCCTGCTGGCCAAGCGCATGGGCAAGAAGCGCATCATCGCCGAGACCGGCGCCGGCCAGCATGGCGTTGCGTCCGCGACCGTCGCCGCCCGCTTCGGCTTTCCCTGTGTCGTCTATATGGGCGCGACCGACGTTGCCCGGCAAAGCCCCAATGTCTTCCGCATGAAGCTGCTGGGCGCCGAAGTGCGGCCGGTGACCGCGGGCCATGGCACGCTGAAGGATGCCATGAACGAAGCCCTTCGTGACTGGGTGACCAATGTCGAGGACACCTATTACCTGATCGGCACCGCCGCTGGTCCGCACCCCTATCCGGAGCTGGTGCGCGACTTCCAGTCGGTGATCGGTACCGAGGCCCGCGCGCAGATCCTCGAACAGGAGGGGCGGCTGCCCGACACCATCATCGCCGCTGTCGGCGGCGGTTCCAACGCCATCGGCATGTTCCATCCCTTCCTCGATGACAAGGACGTTCGCATCATCGGCATCGAAGCGGGCGGGCGCGGCCTCGACGGCATCGAGCATTGCGCTTCGATGAATGCCGGTTCTCCCGGTGTGCTGCACGGCAACCGCACCTATCTCCTGCAGAACGCCGACGGCCAGATCATGGACGGCCATTCGATTTCGGCCGGCCTCGATTATCCCGGCGTCGGTCCGGAGCATTCCTGGCTGCGCGACTCGGGCCGTGTCGAGTATGTGCCTATCCTCGACGACGAGGCGCTGGAGGCCTTCAAGCTGACGACGCGCGTCGAAGGCATCATCCCGGCGCTGGAATCGGCGCACGCCATCGCCCATGCCGTCAAGATCGTACCCGCCATGGACAAGGACCAGATCGTCATCGTCAACCTGTCCGGCCGTGGCGACAAGGACGTGCACACGGTGGCCTCGATGTTGGGCATGGAGATCTGATCATGGCAACCCGCATCGACCGCCGTATGGCGAAGCTCAGGAACGAAGGCCGTCCGGCGCTCGTCACCTATTTCATGGGTGGCGACCCCGACTATGCAACCTCGCTGTCGATCATGAAGGCGCTGCCGGGCGCCGGCTCAGACGTCATCGAGCTCGGCATGCCGTTTTCCGATCCGATGGCTGACGGCCCGGCGATTCAAGCCGCCGGCCTCAGGGCGCTGAAAGGCGGCCAGACGCTGGTCAAGACGCTGAAGATGGCGTCGGACTTCCGCGCCGGCGACGATGAAACGCCGATCGTGCTGATGGGCTACTACAACCCGATCTACATCTACGGCGTCGACCGCTTCCTGAAGGATGCGATTGCCAGCGGCATTGACGGGCTGATCGTCGTCGACCTGCCGCCGGAGATGGACGAGGAACTCTGCATCCCGGCTCTCAAGGCCGGCATCAACTTCATCCGCCTGGCGACGCCGACCACCGACGACAAGCGCCTGCCCAAGGTGCTGCAGAACACGTCCGGCTTCGTCTACTACGTGTCGATGACCGGTATCACCGGCTCGGCGCTTGCCGACACAGGCAAGGTCGCCACGGCGGTCCAGCGTATCAAGGGTCACACCAACCTGCCGGTCTGCGTCGGTTTCGGTGTCAAGACCGCCGAACAGGCGCGCGTCATCGGCGCCAACGCCGACGGCGTGGTCGTCGGCACGGCGATCGTCAATGCGGTTGCCAATGTGCTGGGGCCGAAGGGCGAAAAGACCGCTGATCCGGCCGAGGCGGTCGCCACGCTGGTCAGCGGCCTTGCGCAAGGCGTGCGCTCGGCCCGCCTTGCTGCTGCCGAATAGTTTTCCTACTTCTCTTCCCAACTCTTCGTCAGGACAGGAGCCGAAGCGATGAACTGGATCACCAATTACGTTCGCCCGAAGATCAACTCGATGCTCGGCCGGCGGACCGACATGCCCGAGAATCTCTGGATCAAGGATCCCGAGACCGGCGAGATGGTGTTCCACAAGGACCTGGAATCCAACCAGTTCGTCATCCCGTCCTCCGGCCATCACATGAAGATCTCGGCCAAGGAGCGGCTGAAATTCTTCTTTGATGACGGCAAGTACGAGACCCTGGACAATCCCAAGGTCATGCAGGATCCGCTGAAGTTCCGCGACGAGAAACGCTATGTCGACCGGCTGAAGGACGCCAAGGCCAAGACTGGCCTGGAAGACGCCATCATCAATGCGCTGGGGACCGTCGAGGGCCTGCCAGTCGTGGTGACGGTGCAGGATTTCGCTTTCATGGGCGGCTCGCTCGGCATGGCGGCGGGTGATGCCATCGTGCATGGCTTCGAGGTCGCCTTGCAGCGCAAGCGACCGCTGATCCTGTTCGCCGCTTCCGGTGGCGCCCGCATGCAGGAAGGTATCCTGTCGCTGATGCAATTGCCGCGCACCACGGTCGGTGTCGACCGGCTGAAGGAAGCCGGCCTTCCCTACATTGTCGTGCTGACCAATCCGACCACCGGCGGTGTCACCGCCTCCTACGCCATGCTGGGCGATGTGCACATCGCCGAGCCAGGAGCGTTGATCGGCTTTGCCGGTCCGCGCGTCATCGAGCAGACCATCCGCGAGAAATTGCCGGACGGCTTCCAACGCTCCGAGTATCTGATGGAGCACGGCATGGTAGACATGGTGGTGTCCAGGCTGGAAATGCGCCAGACGATCGCGCGGCTTTTGAAAATGCTGCTCAAGATGCCCGAGGAGCAAAAGCCGCTGGAACCGGAAATCATGCCGCCGGCCGTGCTTGCCGCGGAAGCCCGGCCGCAAGCTTGACGCTACAATGGCCGGCCGCGACTCCGGCCTGACGTGAGACTGGCCTGACGCGACATTGGCCGCCGCGGACAGCGATTGCGCGGTATCCGTGGCGCGCTGTAGCCTTTTGATAGCCGTGGTCATTGCGGGAGCGATTCTGGCTCTCGGGCCATGCGCCGGGATTGTGCCATGACGACGCTTGCCGCCGACCGCGAAATCGAAGCCCTGATGGCGCTTCACCCGAAAGGCTTTGACCTTTCGCTCGACCGCATCACGCGGCTTCTGGAGCGGCTGGGCAATCCGCAGGACCTGCTGCCGCCGGTCATCCACATCGCCGGCACCAACGGCAAGGGTTCCTGCGCCGCCTTCTCGCGGGCGCTGCTGGAAGCTTCCGGCCGGCTCGTCCATGTCCACACCTCGCCGCATCTGGTCAACTGGCACGAGCGCTACAGGCTTGCGGCCGAGGGCGGCGGCAGGCTGGTCGACGATGACATCTTCGCCGAGGCCATTGCCCGCGTCGCCAAGGCCAATGCAGGCCAGAAGATCACCGTCTTCGAGATCCTCACCGCCGTCACCTTCGTCCTGTTTTCGGAACATCCGGCCGATGCCGCCATCATCGAGGTCGGTCTTGGCGGCCGCTTCGATGCCACCAATGTCATCGCGCGGCCGGCCGTGTCGGTGATCATGCCGGTGTCGATGGACCATGAGGCCTATCTCGGCGACCGTGTCGAGTTGATCGCCGCCGAAAAGGCCGGCATCATGAAACGCGGCTGCCCGGTGGTCATCGGCGCGCAGGAAAGCGAGACCGCGCTGCAGACGCTGATCGACACCGCAGAGCGGCTGGAATGTCCGACCCTGGTCTATGGCCAGGATTTTCTCGCTTTCGAGGAAAACGGCCGCATGGTCTACCAGGACGATGATGGCCTGATGGACCTGCCATCACCGCGTCTGCCCGGTCGCCACCAATTTGCGAATGCGGCGGCGGCGATCGCCGCGGTCAAGGCCGCCGGTTTCGAGATCAGCCACCGCGCCGCCGAGAAGGCGATGACCAACGTTGCCTGGCCGGGCCGTATGCAGAAGCTGGTGCAGGGCAAGCTGGCGGAACTTGCGCCGAAGGGCGCCGACATCTGGCTCGACGGCGGCCACAATCCGGGTGCCGGCGTGGTCGTCGCCGAAGCGCTGGCCGAGCAGGAGGAAAAGAACCCGCGCCCACTGTTCCTCATCTCGGGCATGATCAACACCAAGGACCAGAGCGGCTATTTCCGCGCCTTCAAGGGCCTGGTCAAGCATGTCTACACGGTGCCAGTGAGCCAGAGCGACGCCGGCGTGCCAAACGACGAACTTGCCATCCGCGCCACGGAAGCCGGGCTGACGGCCGAACCGGTAAACTCCGTCGCCAGCGCCCTGATGCTGCTGCGCGATACCTGGGACGGCCCGACGCCGCGCATCCTGATCGGGGGGTCGCTTTACCTGGCCGGCGCGGTTCTCGCCGAGAACGGCACGCCGCCAACCTGAGGTTCGCCTCGGCGCGGTTACTTCAGCTCGATCTCGATAAAAGCGTACTCGCCCTCATTGGCGCTGATGACGTCGTGTTCGACGCCCTCCTTGCGGAAGTAGGGGGAACCTTTCTTCATTTCGGCGAAGGTGTCGCCGTCGTTGGTCACCAGCTTCAGCTTGCCGTCCATCAGCGGGACCACGACATAGTCGTGGCCGTGGCGATGCCAGCCGGTATTGTCGCCCGGCTGGAAGCGGTATTCGGTGACGATGACACGCTCATTGTCGATGAAGACTGTGGCCTTGGCGGATCCGGTCATTTCTCTCTCCATGCTTCTGCTGCCAACAGAAGACATGGAGAGCCCCGACGTGAGTGCCAGGGCGGCGCACCGATGGCGCCAACAAAAAGCCCGGCGCGATGGCCGGGCTTGATATCCGAAATTCGGAATGGATCAGGCGAGATTGCCATTGACCCAGTGCGACAGCGCGGTCTTGGGCGCGGCGCCAACCTTGATGTCGGCCACTTCGCCGCCCTTGAAGATCATCAGCGTCGGGATCGAGCGCACGCCAAACTGGGCGGCAAGCTCGGGATTCTCGTCGATGTTCAGCTTGGCGATCTTGACCTTGGCGCCGAGTTCAGCGGCGATGTCCTCAAGCGCCGGTGCGATCATCTTGCAGGGGCCGCACCACTCCGCCCAGAAATCAACCACGACCGGTACCTGGGCATTGAGCACATCGGCCTGGAAATTGTTCTTGTCGACCTTGACGGTGGTCATGCGGAAATCCTTTCGAAATTTTTTACCGCACCAAATGTGGTGGTTGTCGCGCCCTTCTTCAAGCAGTTCTTGTGTCACGCTCCCGTGAGTCGGGCAAGGGCGTCGTCCATGGCCCGGGCCGGCAGGTCGATCAGCCTTGGCGCTTCGGTGAACAGCAGGGCCGCCTTGACCTCCCGCCCGGGATAAAGCGGCTGCAGCAGGGCGCGATACAGCGCGAGTTGGAGCAGGTAGGCCGGCGGGACTTCGGCCAGGGAAGCGGGTGCGGGCCTGTTGGTCTTGTAGTCGACGATCGAAACCGTATCCGCTGTCACCGCCAACCGGTCGATCTTGCCGGAGATGGAGCGGATTTTGCCCTTGACCTCAAGGCTGCCCATGATCGCGACCTCGGCACGTGACGACGGCGCGAACAGTTGACCGAGGCCGGGCTCGGCAAGGATGGCCACGACCGATGCCAGGGCTTTTTGGCGCTCGGCTTGCGGCCACGCCGCACCCGTTCGCGAGAGGTAACGCTCTGCCGCACTTTGGCGGTCGCTCTCGGCAATGCCGGGCAACATCTGCAGCAGTTTGTGGAGGGCGAGCCCGCGCAGCACGGCAAAACCCGGCTCGGCATCGACATCCAGCACCGGCGAGGCCTTGTCGACCACCGCTTCCTTGCCTTCCTTGATCAGCGCCGAGGCGCCCGACGGCGACAATGGACGCGGTAGGTCCTCGAAAGGCGGCAAGGGCCGGAACAAGGTCGCCGGCAACGGACCGAACGCATCGACCTGCCGCGCCTGCTCGCCCAGGCTTGGCGTAACCGGCGGCAGTTTGGTGACGTGAAAACGGTAGACAGGCTCGCCGCCGGCCGGATGCGGACGCTGTTCGCTTTCGGGCGCGCCGCTCAGCGCCCGGCTGACGATCGAATGCCAGGTGCCGCTGTTCGGCGCCCGCTTGCCGTGATAGCCGCAGACGATCAACCGGTCCTCGGCGCGCGTCATGCCGACATAGAGCAGCCGGCGGTACTCGTCGTCGGCGAGTTCGTGGGCGCGAGCGGCGGCCGTTTTCGAAAAGCCGTTGGCGACGTCGCTGGCCGAACGCCAGAGGTAGCCCTTACCGTCCCAATGTCGACCCGAGCCGTCGAAAGGCATCAGGCGCGGCAAATGTTGGTCGCTGAACGGGGCGGAACCGCCGTCGACCAGGAACACAACCGGCGCCTCCAGGCCCTTGGCCGCGTGCACGGTCATCACCCTGACCTCGTCACGGGTCTGGTCCATCTCGCGTTTGATCTCGGGGCCGGCGTTTTCCAGCGTCGACAGGAAGGCTTCCAGCCCGGGCAGGCCGGTCCGCTCCTCGGCAAGGCAGAAACTCAGGAACTCGTCGAGAATATCGCCGGCTTCCGGCCCGAGCCGCGCGATCATCTTGCGGCGCACGCCATCGCGCGCCAGCAGGGCGGCATAGAACTCGAACACCGGCTTGAAGGCGGCCTCGTCAGCCCAGGCGTCGAGCTGCGCAACGATCGCCGCTAGCGCTTCGCTTTCGCCGGCATGCTGGCGCAGCGATACCGCCAGCGACACGCCGGGCGGCCTCTGTGCGGCGAGCGTGAACAGCGTCTCCTCCGGCAGGTCGAAGACCGGGCTGCGCAGGACGGCGGCCAGCGACAGGTCGTCCTGCGGCTGGATCAGCAGATGGCCGAGCGCGATCAGGTCCTTGACCGCGATATGTCCGGGCAGGCTCAGCCGGTCGGCGCCGGCAACCGGAATGTCGCGCCGCTTGAGCGCTCGTGTCAACGCATGGACGAAGCTGTCGCGCTTGCGCACCAGCACCAGCACGTCGCCCGGCCGCAGCCGCTTGCCACGGCCCTCGATGATTTCGCCCTTGCCGATCCAGCCGGCAATGGTGGCCGCGACATTCCCGGCGACGCGCACCGCCGGTGCATGGGCATGGTCGATCGCTTGCGCCCAGTCGTCGGGCTCGTCGACGGCCTCGGCGCCGATCGATGGCCAGACCTCGACATAGCCCGGCGCATCGGTGCGGATCGCCTTGTGGTTCAGCGGATCGGGGTCGTGGCTGATGCCGCGCCGCACGATTGGATCGGCAAAGACGCGGTCGACGGCGGCCAGCACATCGTCCGTGGAGCGGAACGACCACGTCAGCTTGAGGTCGGCGAAGGACGCCTCGGCGTCGCGCACCCGCCCGGCGAACAACAACCGGCTGTCGGCGAAAGAATCCGGTGCCGCGCCCTGGAAGGAATAGATCGACTGCTTCTCGTCGCCGACGGCGAAGATCGTGCGGTGGACCCGGTCGCGGGCGCCGAAGCCGGCAAAGAATTCTTCCGCCAGCCGCTTCACCACCTCCCATTGATCCGGGCTGGTGTCCTGCGCTTCGTCGAGCAGGATGTGATCGATGCCCTGGTCGAGCTTGTACTGCACCCAAGGGCCGGCATCGGGCCGCGCCAAGAGGTTTACCGTACGGGTGATCAGGTCGTTGAAGTCGAGAAAGCCGCGGCTGCGTTTCAACACTTCGTAGCGCGCGATCAACCAATCGGCGATGGTCAGCGCCGCGCGTGTGCCTTCCAGCATCCGGAACAGCGCCAGCCGGTCGACGGTCTCCATGATGGCGCTGGCCGCCGAAAGATAGCGCTCGGCGAGATCTGGCAGCCGGTCGGTCAGCGCCTTCTTGAAGGCCTTTGCCGGGTCGTAGGGATCGCCATCGGTCTTGAGGAAGGCTCTTGCCAGCAGCTGCAGCCGGCGAACGGGGTCGCTCTCGGCGAAGGCTAGGCGCGCATAAGGCAGGATGTTGTTCAGCGCCGATCTGGCGTCGGTGGCTTCGGCGGCCTGGGTAAAGCCGGCAAAATAGTCCGGCAGGAAGCCGGGCAGCGGCCATACAGATGCCGCTATGCCTTCGGCGGCCTGGCCGGGCTGGAAATGGAATTCATCGAACAAGGGCTGGAAGCCGTCACGCCCGACGGCATCGAGGAAATGGCGCAACCCGTCGCGCTTGCGCACGATTTCACCAAGCAACGCGTCGAGACCGGCCTCGCCCCCACGTTCCAGCACAGTGGCGAAGGCCTCGGCCAAAGTCCTGTCGCCGGCGGCGGAGATCATCTCGCGGCGCGCGGCGGCAAAAAGCGAGGCCTCCATCTGGCTGTCGAGCATGTCGAAATGGGCGGGAATGTTGGCTTCCAGCGGGAACTGGTGCAGCACGGATTCGCAGAAAGCGTGGATCGTCTGGATCTTTAGCCCGCCAGGCGTTTCCAGGGCCTCGGCGAACAGGCGGCGGGCTCTGCGCATGGTGTCGCGATCGGGCCGGCGTCCCTCCAACGCCTCGACTTTGGACGCCAGGTCGGCGTCACTGAGCGTCGTCCACTCCGACAGCGTCGAAAAAACCCGGTTCGACATGTTGGCGGCCGCGGCGCGCGTATAGGTCAGGCACAATATCTTCGACGGGTCGGTGCCGTTGAGCAGCAGCCGGATGACACGCTGGGCAAGCACATGGGTCTTGCCCGATCCCGCATTGGCCGACACCCAGGCGGAATTGCCGGGATCGGCGGCGCGGGCCTGGCTCGAAGCGGTATCGGTCGGGATCGGATAGGCTTTCTTCATGCCTCCCCTCCCTCATCCCCGGCGTCTCCGCCGGCGGACCATTCGAGCACGCGGGCGAGATGGTCGTAGTCGCCATCGGTTTCGCCTTCGCGAAACGGCAGCGCGCGCGACAGATAGCCGGTCGCCGGATTGGCATAGTGGATCAGCAGCTTCTCCAGCCGCGCCCAGGCTTCCTCGGCGAGATCGGCCGCGGTGCGTTGCTGGCGGTTGTGTTCGAGTATGGACTCCTCGAAGACCTCGCCATTCGGCTTCAGCCTGATGAAGGCCAGTTGCGACGGCTCGCGCGTGCCCAGGTCCTTGAACGCGCCACGCCTGAGCAGCGCGCCCTCCAGCGCCAGCTGAGGCGCCAGCAGCGTATGCGCCTGCGCCTTGGAAGGCGAGGAGCCGGTCTTGTAGTCCAGAATGTCGGCCATGCCGCCGGCCAGCAGATCGACTCGGTCGGCATAGCCGGACAGCGTCACGCCGGACTGGCCGACCACGGTCTTGCCGGCGCGCTCCTCGGCATGCCGCTGGACCACCGCGGCGGCGCGCGTACGCTCCCATTCGATGATGTTGGCGGCGAGCTTTTCGAAACGCGGCCACCACACCGCCTCGACATCGGCTGGAAGCGCCGCCTCGGCAAAACAGGCGCGGCCGGCGGCGATGAGCCCGACCAGCGCATCCGGCGCCCGAGGGTCGGCCACCTCGGACGAGAAGAGATGCAGGATGGCGTGAAAAAGCGTGCCGCGCTCGGCCGCACCCGGATCGCGGATGAGCGGATCGAGCGGCATCAGGCCGAGGAGCCTTCGGGCATAGACGGCGTAGGGGTCGCGGCGCAGCGTCTCGATCTCGGTGACGGAGAAATGCGTGGGGCGCACCGATAGCGGCGGCTTCGGCTGCGGCCGTGGCGCGAAATCCCGCTTCGGCCCTGTGTCGAGCGCGCGTGCCCAGGCAAGCAGCTCATCGCCGCGCCGGCGCAGTGCCGCCGCCTGGTCGTTGCCGATGAAGGTGACCAGCCGCTGCAACCAGCGCGAAGGCACGGCGGGCGCGTCGCCGGCACGCGCCGAGCGCGCCAGCACCACGTGTCTCGCGCCCATGGCCATCTGGAAATCATGCGCGGCAAGACCGATGCGCCGCTCCGGCGGCTCGAGATCGATGCCGGTCTTCATCAGCCGCGACATGAAGCGGTCGCTCTCCGGCTTGCGCGGCCAGACCCCTTCGTTGAGCCCACCGATGACCAGCGTATCGACATCCTGCAACCGCGCCTCGAGTGCACCCCAGATGGCGATGTTCCTGTCGGTGCCTTGCGCCGGCTTGACGGTCTCGGGCGCGATCAGCGCCTCCATCACATCGGGCCATTCGCTCGCCGCGAACGACAGCGATGCCGAAGCCGCGACCAACCCGCGCAGCAGTTCGGCGAGCTTTTCGCCGGCGTCACCGGTGTAGAGTTCGCCAAGGCTGCCGTCAGCGGAACGGCCGAGATTCTCCAGGGCGACCACGCTGGCTTCGACCAGCGCGGCAAGGTCGGCTTCCGCCTGGCCGCGAAAGCCCGAAAGCGGCGCCAGCGCTTGCTTGAGACGCCCAAGCAAATTCAGCGCGCCTTCGATGGAGCGCACGGTCAGGCGGGCAAACCAGAAGGGCGGTCGGCTATCACCGCCGAGCCCGGTGAGGCGGGCCTCGAAAAGGTCCGGCAGCGAAGCGATGTCGGGGCGGCCGGTGCCGCCGCGCAGCGCCACCAGCTCGACCAGTTCCGCCGCATGGCGCACATCGGACCTCTCCAGACCAAGGCCGAGTAGTGGATGCTTCAGCAGCGACAACAGGCCGACCGGATCGCCCGGCCGGAACACCGCTTCGAGCGCCAGCCTGAGGAGGCTGGCTGCCGGGGTGTTGGAAAGCGGCGTGCCGCCGGAATCGTTTGCAACGACACCGAAGCGCTTGAGCTCGACGCTGACGCGGCGTGCCAGCGCGCGGTCACCGGTGACGAGTGCCGCTCTCCGGCCCGGTTCTTCGACCGCGCGCTTGAGCGCGACGGCGATGGCGACGGCCTCATCGCGCTCGCTGGCCGCTTCGAGCAGCGTCACGTCGGCGAAGGCGCCGGCAATATCGGACGCCGAAAACCCGTTTCGCGTCTCGGCCCACAATTCGGTGGTCTCGGCCGGCCGCAGCGCCTCGCCGACAAGGGCCGCGCGGAGCCCAAGCTTCGGCTCGGCCGCACCGATCTCCTCGACATCGCCGCGCAGCACGCCGATCTTGCCGATCAGCTTCGCCAGGCCGTATTGCGGATGGCCAAGCACGGCTGGACGCGCGCCGGGTGCGACGAGCGCCTGGAAGGAGGCTTCGTCCAGCATCCGGTCGAGCCCGGGCAGTACGATGGCGCCGCCGGAGAGGCCGGCAATGGTCGCAAGCAGCTCCGCCGTGGCGGGGATGGAGCCGGTGGACCCCGCTGCTATGACCGGCCCGGCGGGCGGATTGCGCCGCAGCCGCGCCGCTTCGGCACGGATCAGGGCGCTGCGATGCGCGGCCGGGTTGGAGCGGTCGCTCTCTTCGAGGAATCTCGGCCAGGCATCGGTGACGATGCCGAGGAATTCGAGCGTCACCTGCCACCATCCGGCAAGGTTCCCGCTCACCAGGCCGGCGAGTTTGGCCCAGTCGGTGCCTTCCGTCTCGATCTCGTCCATCAGCCCGGCCAGATCGCGCGCCAGCCAGATCGCGTCGGCGGTGGAGGCCGGGACGACGATCTCCTCGGCGAAGAGGGCCGCGACATGGGCGGGCAGCCGGCGTTTCCACGCCCGCACCAGCGGCGTCAGCAGTAACAGCCGCTCGGTGGCGGCGATCGGTGGCGCGAGATCGATTGCCGCGGTTGGCTCGGCATCGAACGCGGCCTCATCCTCGTCGAATTCGCCGAGCGGGCGGATCACCGGCAGGATCGCCGAACCACCGCCGCCACGCGCCTTCAGGCTGTCGACGAAGACGCCGCGCAAGGCACGTGCGGCGCGGCGCGTCGGCACATAGATGGTGACATCGGCCAGGGCGAGCGGGTCGCCTTCGACACGAAACCCGGGGACAAGACGGCCGTCAAGCAGCGCCTCGGCCAGCGTCGGCAGAAACGGCGCTCCGGAGGGAATGGAGAAAACGCGGCTTGAGCCGCTCATTGCGACCCGATGAGTGCACCGGCCACCGCGTCTTCGGCGAGCGGAATGGCATCGGGCGTGCCGACGGTTATCCAGTGGCCATGCATCGGCATGCCGAACAGGCGGCCGCCGGCAATCGCCTTGTCGAAATAGGTGTTGAGCGAATGCGGTTCGGCGGGTGCGTGCTTGAACAGGCGCGGGTGGATGATCGCGGCGCCGGCATAGATCAGGCCGGCAGGATCGCCTTTTGAACGCCGCAGGGCGCCATCCGGCGCCACCAGGAAATCGGTGCTGCCACAGTGTCCCGTCGCCTGATGGAGATCCGCCAGCATCAGCAGAATATCCATTTTCGCGGCGTCCCATGCAAGGGCAAGCCGCCCGAGATTGAGGGAGCCGTGGTCGATCCAGAATGTATCGGCGTTGAGGATGTAGAACGGCTCCTGGCCGAGCTCCGGCAGCGCCTTGACGATGCCGCCGGCGGAATCGAGCAGCCGGTCGCTCTCATCGGAAATGACGATGAGCGGCGAGCGGCGCGCGGCGACATGAGCGACGATCTGTTCGGGAAGATAATGGACATTGACCACCGCCTTGCCGACGCCGGCCGCGGCCAGGCTGTCGAGGCCCCAGTCGAGCAGCGTCTTGCCGGCGATGCGGACCAGCGGCTTGGGGATGGTGTCGGTGATCGGCCGCATGCGCTTGCCGAGCCCGGCGGCAAGAACGATGGCGGTCTCCGGTCTTGTTGTCACAGCGCTCGTTCCTCCAGCAGCCCGTGCGCGCTGTAGAAATCCCGCAGGTCGGCGAGCGCGGGATGCGACAGCGCCCGCCTGAGATAGTCGCGGATGCGCGGCAGGTGCTTGAGATAATAGGGTTTGCCGTCGCGTTTTTCGAGACGCACGAAAATGCCCAGAATCTTGGAATTGCGCTGCGCGGCCATGATTGCATAGGCTTCGAGGAAGCCTGCTTCATCGAAGTCGCCCGCTGCATGACGCGCCGCGAGATAGGCATCGAGCGTCCGCTTCTCGATCTCGGGTGCCATGGTGACGCGGGCGTCCATGGCAAGCGAAGCGACGTCATAGGCGGCGGGCCCGATCAGCGCGTCCTGGACGTCGACGATGCCGAGCCGGTCGAGGCCGGACCGTTCGCCGCGCCAGATGATGTTGGGTGAGTGGAAGTCGCGCAGCATCAGCGTGTATTCGCTGCCTTGCAGCCGGTTGAGAAGCGCGTTCCATGTCTTGTGGTAGCCGGAACGCAGCGCGTCGCTCGCCGGGCCGCCCGATATCGCCGGCACGTACCAGTCGATCAGCAGGTCCGCCTCGATCAGCATGGCGTCGCGATCGAAGGGCGGCACGTCATGAACGACGCCGGGAGCCGCCTCCATCCGGTGAGGCCAGGCCTTGCCGTGCATCATGGCGAGCAGTTCGGCTGCCGCCTCGTAACGTTCGGCGACCGGCCCGCCATTGCCGTCGAGAAAGCCTTCCGAACCTAGATGCTCGAGCAGCAGGAAACCCTGGCCGAGATCCTGCGCGTCGATCCTGGGCACCGCGACCCCGGCGGCCAGCAGCGCACGGTCGATGGCGACGAAGGCGGACACCGACTGCGCGGTGTGGGCGATCACCGCATAGGGCTTGCCGTCGCGCACGGGAGGGCCGAGCACCAGCCGCGGCGAGTTCATCAGCACGCGCGGCGCCTCGCCGGCAAGCGAGACGATCTCGTAGGAGCGGGGCGAGGCATCGCCGATGAAATACCGGCGCCGCGCTTGCCCCCATCCGGCGCTCTCCAGAAAACCGCGCATGGCCAGCGAGCGCGCGACACGGTCGAAGGTCGCGCCTTGCCCCGACAGTCGGGCCAGCCGGCCCTCGCCATGCTGGACGAGTTCGATCAGCACCGTCGTCCTGGGCAGGTAGCCGTCAGCCCGTTCCGGCCATTCGATAAGGGCTGCACCTTGCGCCAGCGTCTCCTCGAAGCCCAGTTCGTCCAGCTCGGCCGCCGACGACAGGCGATAGAGGTCGAAATGATGGACCGGGATGCGCGTGTCGTAGCTCTGCACCAGGGTGAAGGTCGGGCTCGGCACTTCGAGACCGGCATCGTCGGCCAGCGTCCGGATGAGCGCTCTTGCCAGCGTCGTCTTGCCGGCGCCGAGATCGCCCTTGAGCGCCAGCACGTCGCCCACGCGCAGAGCCAGCGCAAGATCCTCGCCCAGCCGCGCTGTCTGGGTCTCGTCGGCGAGCAAACGCTCCAGCACCGGTTCCGTCATCGAGCGCGCTACTCGGCCGCTGCGCGGATACCCGGCATGTCGGGAAAGGTGCAGATGACGGTCGTGCCCTTGTCCCTGCCGGTTTCGATGCGAACGGCGCCGCCATGCAGTTCGACAAAGCTCTTGACGATCGACAGGCCGAGGCCGGCGCCGCGCCGGCGGCCGCCATTGGCGCGCGGCTCGAAGCGGCGGAACACCGAATCGAGCACGTCGGGCGGCATGCCGGGCCCGTCGTCGTGAACCGAGAACTCGACTCCGTCCGCCAGCTGGCGGCATGCCAGCCGGATGGTGCTGGCCTCCGGCGCGTAATTGGCGGCGTTGCTCAGCAGATTGTAGAGGATCTGGCGGATGCGGGTTTCATCGCCATGGAAGGTCTTTGGCGCGGCGGCGGCGTCGACCGCGAGCCGGATCGAATGCTCCTCCAGCCGGTCGGCGACAAGCTCGGCGGCGGCCGCGATGGTGCGGTCGACATGCACTTCGGAAATATCGAGCTGCATGATGCCGGCATCGACCGTCGCCAGGTCGAGTATGTCGTTGACGATGGTCAGCAGCACCGATGAGGACGAGCCGACATGCTCGACATATTCGCGCTGCTTCTGCGTCAGCGGGCCGGTCGCCGGCAGCGACAGCAGCTCGGTGAAGCCGATGATGTTGGTCAGCGGCGACCGCAGTTCATAGGACACATGCTGGACGAATTCGTTCTTGAGCTGGTCTGATTTCTCGAGCGCCTCGTTCCTGTCCTTGAGCGCGCGCTCGATGTGGACGCTGTCGGTGACGTCGACGAAGGTCATCATCACTTGCCCGTTGGGCAGCGGAATCACAGCGTAACGCAGCACGGTTCCGTTGTTGAGCTCGGTCTGGCCGTGGCGGTCGCGGCGCTCGTCGTCGAAGCCGGTGATGGCGGCGACGAAGCCGGGCCAGGGGCTCTCGACCGCTTGCCGATCGGACAGCTCGCGTATGGCCGATACGTGCACATTGGGCTTGGCGGCTTCCGCGTCCAATCCCCACAGCGTGGCAAAGGCCGGGTTCGACAGCCGCAGCCGGCCGTCGGGGCCGAACACCGCGACGCCTTCGGCGAGGTTGTCGAGCGTTTCGCCCTGGACCCGAACCGCGGTGCGGTAGCGGCTTTCGAGATCCATCTTCTCGGTCAGGTTCTCGAACACCCAGGTGACGCCGCCCTTGGGTTGCGGGTTGGCGACGACACGGATCGTCTTGCCATCCGGCAGGTGCCACCAGTGTTCCTGCGATTCGACCGCACGATAGGCGCTGAGCAGGCCTTCCTTCCAGCGGCGCCACTCCGGCTGTTCGGCGATCTTGCCCTCGCTGCGCAGCCGGTCGAGCAAAAGGGCGTTGTCGGGCGCGCTGTGCAGGAAGCCGCTGTCGAGCCCCCACAGCTTCTGGAAAGCCTGGTTGAAGAAGCGCAGCTTCTCGTCGGTGTCGAAGATGGCGACAGCGGTGTTGAGCTGGTCGAGCGTATCGGCGTGGCTGCGCACGGTCCGCTCATATTCGCCACGGATAGCCTCGATGGCGCTGGTGTCGCAGGCAAGGCCGGCCGAACCGTCGGCGCCGGCAAAGTCGGTCACGGCGAACACGCGGCGGTCGCCTTCGATCACCGTCGAAAGCGACTGCTCGAAGACCGGATGCGATTTGTGCTGCGTGGCGATGGCCTCGCGCGCCTGGCCGCCGAGGAATTCCTTGGCGTCACGCACGGCGGCTTCCGCGCTCTCGGCTTCGACCGCGTCGGCGTAGGCCCGGTTGACCCACTTCAGGCGGCCGTGCTCGTCACGCAGCCATGCCGGCATCTTCAGCGCCTCGAGCAGCCCGATCATGGTGTCATGATCGGTGGCCAGCCGCTGGTTGTCGATCTTGAGCCGGGCCTGGCTGCGCTGCGTCTCGGAAAGCGAGACAAACCGCACCAGCACATGAGCCGCGCTCTTGCGGCCATGCACTTCCAGTGGAGCGCCGGCCTGGGATTCGATCACCAGGTCGAACGGCCTGCCTTTTTCGCGCAAACCCGCCACGGCATGTTCGAGCGCCGCCGCCGAACGCGGCATCAGCCAGCGGCCAAAGGCGAGGAACGCGGCCCGGTCCTCCGGCGCACCGCTTTCGGTCGGCAATGTGCCGATGAGTTCGGGTTTCTTGTTTTCCGAGGCCCAGACGACGACACGCTGATCGCGCAGGTTGAGCAGCGCTTCCGAACGCCGCAACGCCGCGCTGACGTCGGCGACGCGGCTTCTCAGCTCGACATTCTCCGCCGAGGTACGCGCCCGTTCGCGGATGAGAACGATGGCCGACAGGAATGCCGTACCCGTCACGCCGACGAACACCGCCAGTTGTACGACCTCGATGGTGCTGATCGAAAGACTGGCCACGGCGGCGCCGGCGGTCTGGGCATGCGCGACCGCGCCCGCCAAGGGGCAGGCGAGAGCGGAGCCGGCAAGAAACAATCCCGCACGGGCGCGCCATGAAAGGCGCTCGCCTCGCGGGGCGGAGCCCATGGTCCTCGACTCGTCATGGCCGCCGGAAACGGCCTTTCCCGCCTGAAGCGGGTTATCCCCCGGCATGTCTTGGTCCTCTTCGCCGCCTGAATGCAAGACCGCCCTGATGCGTACGCCGATCCTCGTCCCCGGACCCGCGAATCACAACATAGCGCCTGCCGGAATCGGCGTGAAGAATCATTCGGTGCAAAAATAAAGCCGGGCGAAAAGTCAATCGCCCGGCGTCAATATCTAGTGGTAAATCCGGATTTGGTTAATAGCGGTAGTGTTCCGGCTTGAACGGACCCTGCGGTGTGACGCCGATATAGGCTGCCTGCTCGCCCGATAGTTCGGTCAGGCGGGCGCCGAGCTTGTCGAGATGCAGGCGCGCGACCTTCTCGTCGAGATGCTTGGGCAGCACATAGACCTGGTTCTGGTACTGCTCACCCTTGGTGAACAGCTCGATCTGGGCCAGCACCTGGTTGGTGAAAGAGGCCGACATGACGAAGCTCGGATGGCCGGTCGCGTTGCCGAGATTGAGCAGGCGGCCTTCCGACAGGAGGATCATCCGCTTGCCGTCCGGGAAGGTGATCATGTCGACCTGCGGCTTGACATTGGTCCACTTCAGATTGCGCAGCGACGCGACCTGGATCTCGTTGTCGAAATGGCCGATGTTGCCGACGATCACCATGTCCTTCATCGAACGCATGTGGTCGAGGGTAACGACATCCTTGTTGCCGGTGGTGGTGATGACGATGTCGGCGGTCGGGGCCGCCTCTTCCAGCGTGACCACTTCAAAGCCGTCCATAGCGGCCTGCAGCGCGCAGATCGGATCGACCTCGGTGACCTTGACGCGGGCGCCCGCACCCTTGAGCGAGGCCGACGAACCCTTGCCGACGTCGCCATAACCGCAGACGACCGCGACCTTGCCGGCCATCATCGTGTCGGTGCCGCGACGGATGCCGTCGACCAGCGATTCCTTGCAGCCATATTTGTTGTCGAACTTCGACTTGGTGACCGAGTCATTGACGTTGATGGCCGGGAAGGGCAGCAGGCCCTTCTTCTGCAACTGGTAGAGCCGGTTGACGCCGGTCGTCGTCTCTTCAGTGACGCCGCGGATCGCCGCTTTCTGTTTGGTGAAGAAGCCCGGCGAAGCCTTCAGGCGCTTCTTGACCTGGGCGTAGAAGTATTCCTCTTCCTCGCTCTGCGGATTGGACAGCACGTCCTCGCCGGCCTCGGCGCGGGCGCCGATCAGGATGTACATGGTGGCGTCGCCGCCATCGTCGAGGATCATGTTGGAGAGGCCGCCATCGGCCCACTGGAAGATCCTGTCGGTGTAGTCCCAGTACTGCTCGAGGCTCTCGCCCTTGACGGCGAAGACCGGAATGCCGGCCTCGGCGATGGCCGCGGCGGCGTGGTCCTGGGTCGAGAAGATGTTGCAGGAAGCCCAGCGGATGTCGGCGCCGAGCTCCTTCAGCGTCTCGATCAGCACCGCCGTCTGGATGGTCATGTGCAGCGAGCCGGTGATGCGCGCACCCTTGAGCGGCTTCTTGGCGCCGAATTCCTCGCGGCAGGCCATAAGGCCCGGCATTTCGGTTTCGGCGATATCGAGTTCCTTGCGGCCCCAGCCGGCAAGCGAGATGTCGGCGACCACATAGTCCTTGCTACCCGTCATGGCAGTGCTCCGATGCGAATTGTCATATTTGCGAATTGTTAGCGGATGCGCCGTGCCGGAAGACATTTCCAAGGGCGCGAATTGCCGGCCTGACTAGCAGATCAGGCCTCAGACGACAATGGGACATAAAGAAATCTTTATTCGTGCATGTCCCGGAGACCGAACTTAGGGGTCAGCACTCCTCGCCAAAACGGGAGGCGACAAGCTGCTCCAGCGCATCCATGACCTCGAGCGCCTCGGGGCCGCTGGCGGTGACGCGGATCGAGTATCCCGGGCTGGCGGCCAGCATCATCAGGCCCATGATCGAGGTGCCGCCGACCTTGACGCCATCCTTCTCGACATGGACTGAAGCGTTGAAGCCGCTGGCAAGCTGGACGAATTTCGCCGAAGCGCGCGCATGCAGCCCGCGCTGGTTGACGATCGGAAACTCCCGGACGATCTGGTCCTTGTCAGGCGACAGCGTGCTCATTTGCTGCTCAAAAGCTGGCTGGCGACGTTGATGTATTTGCGGCCCGCGGCCTGCGCTTCGTCGAGCGCTGCCGCCATGTTATCGCCCTTGCGGATCGACGACAGCTTGATCAGCATCGGCAGGTTCATTCCGGCGATCACTTCGGTGCGGCCGGACTCCATCACCGAGATTGCAAGGTTGGATGGCGTGCCGCCGAACATGTCGGTCAACACGATCACACCTGCCCCCGTATCGACACGGGCGACCGCATCGACGATGTCGCGGCGACGCTGCTCCATATCGTCGTCGGCACCGATCGCCACGGTTTCGAAATTGTCTTGTGGCCCGACGACATGTTCGACGGCATGTCTGAACTCGGTGGCCAGTTGACCGTGCGTTACAAGCACGAGTCCGATCATTCTTTGGTGGCTCCCGTCATCGCCGCTTCACAGGCGCATTTTATGCTCGCCAGCCAATCCAGGCGGCGGGAGCGCTATCTTGTCGACGCGAGGCCCGTTGACAAGCCCAAAATTGCGCCGGCCCATGCCATTTTGACGCATTGCAGCAAAAAACGCAGGGCGGATCATAGAAAAGGCGCGATTGACAGCCGCGCCATCACGGCGGCCAAGGCGGCGGCGACATTTCGTTCGGTCAGATCGATGCGCGCCACCGCGCAGCCGGCGATCTCGTCGCTGGCGTCCTCCTGGAAGCGTGCGATTTCGACGGCCGGCAGCAGCCGCACATGCAGGTCGACGACGCAGGCCGGCTCGAATGGCAGGGGTCGTGGCCCAAGCCGTGGAACCTCGGCCAGGCCCTCGATGGTGGCGGGCGCACGGCATACCAGCCGCCCTGCATGGGCTTCGACGAAGAGCTGATCGTCGCCGACGAGCCGCGAGAACAATCCGCGTTGCAGGCAATGGTCGATCAGCGTCAGTGCCAGCGTTGTCTTGCCCGACCCGGGTGAGCCGGTGATGAGAATGCCGCGCTCGCCCATCAGCAGTGCCGTCGCATGAATGTTCTCAGGCCGCACGGCGCAATCCATAACGATCGGCGGTCATCCCTCGGCCGGCAGCGTCACGACGAAGCGCGCGCCCTTGATCTCGCCGGGCTTGGTGCCGGGAATGTTTTCGGCGGTCAGCGTACCGCCATGGGCCTCGACGATCTGCCTGGAGATCGACAGGCCAAGGCCCGAGTTCTGGCCGAACGCCTCGCCGGCGGGCCGGTCGGTGTAGAAGCGTTCGAAGATGCGGTCGATGTTGTCGGCGCGGATGCCGGGACCATTGTCGTCGACGGTCAGGATGTTGAACTTGCCGGCGCGCGCCAGCGACAGGCTGATGTNGCCATGGTCCTCCGGCACGAAGGAGCGGGCGTTCTCGATCAGGTTGGTGATGACCTGGCCGATGCGCAGATCATGGCCGACGACGACATAGCCCTTGGCGCCCTGCGGCAGCTTGGCAACCTTGAGCTCGATCTCGACCGCCTTCTTGTTGCGCGTCGTTTCACGCGAAACAGCGACGAGGTCGGTAACGAATTTCTTCAGGTCGACGGTTCCCGCGTCCTCGCGCGCCAGTTCGGCGTCGAGGCGGGAGGCATCAGAAATGTCGGTGATGAGACGGTCCAGCCGTTTGACGTCATGCTGGATGATCTCCATCAGACGCGCGCGTGAGGTGTCGTTTTTCGCCAGGGGCAATGTTTCGACGGCGCTGCGCAACGACGTCAGCGGGTTCTTCAGCTCATGCGAAACGTCGGCGGCGAAACTCTCGATCGCCTCGATGCGCGCATAGAGCGCGTTGGTCATGTCGCGTACGGCGATCGACAGATTGCCGATCTCGTCCTGGCGGTCGGAAAAGTCGGGGATTTCCTCGCGGCTCTTGACGCCGCGCCTGACCCGCACGGCAGCGGCGGACAGCCGGCGCAGCGGGTTGGCGATGGTGGAGGCCAAAAGCATCGACAGGATGGCCGTGACCAGCGCCGCGATGCCGAAGACGCGCAGGATCGCCTTGCGTTCCGCCGCGACGATCTTGTCGATATCGCCGCCTTCGGTCGACAGCATCAGCACACCGAGAACGGCGCGAAAACGCTGGATCGGCACCGCCACCGAGACGATCTGCTCGCCCTGTTCCGAGACGCGCACGATGGTCGACGGACTGCCGGTCAGCGCCTTCACCACTTCCGGGAAGGCAGCGCCATTGCCGCCCGGCTGCTCGTGATAGACCGGCAGGTCGGTGTTGCGGAAGAAGTCGAAGATGAACTTCTGGATGCGCTCGACAAGGTCCGGCTCTTCCTCGTCCACCGGCGGCAGGTCATAGCGCAGGATCTGGCCGCGCGAATAGAGATGGCGCGAATCGAGCAGCAGGTTGGCGTCGCGGTCATAGATGCGGGCGCGGGTGCGGGTCGGCGAGATCAGTCGCCGCAGCACCGGCGCCACGCGCTCGGGATTGATCGGAAAATCGAGGTTGTCGAGCTGGTCCGAGCCAGGCCCCAGACTTTCGCCAGCCTGTAGCTCGAGCAGCTTTTCCGGGTCGATGCTGATCGAATCCGTCTCGACCGTCGCCGACGCCGCGATCGCCCCGGCGATGATCTCGCCTTGCGTCATCAGGCTTTCGACGCGCGCGTCGATCAGCCCGTCGCGGAAGGTGTTGAGGTAGAGGATGCCGGTGACGAGCACCGCCAGGCCGGCAAGGTTGAGGAAGAGGATGCGCCGCGTCAGGCTGGAAAAGATGTGGTGGCCGAGGAACCGGCGCATCGGCACCGTGATTTTCGACACGAAGGAAGGCATGATGCGCGACGGCCGCCTGGCGGCGCCCGTCGGCCTGCTTCGTTGTGCTTCCACTGCCATCGAATAGCAGCTCCCGCTAGTCCCAGGTTTGAAATATGTCGCAGCCCCAAGCCGGGGGCCGCTTTTGCTCGACATACATCAAATTACGCTTCGCGGAACCGATATCCGACTCCGTAAAGGGTTTCGATCATCTCGAAGTCGTCGTCGACAGCCTTGAATTTCTTGCGCAGCCGCTTGATGTGGCTGTCGATCGTGCGGTCATCGACATAGACCTGCTCATCATAGGCCGAATCCATCAGCGCATCACGGCTTTTTACCACACCGGGACGTTGCGCCAGCGAGTGCAGGATCAGGAACTCGGTGACGGTGAGCGTCACCGGTTCGCCCTTCCAGGTGCAGGTATGGCGCTCCTGGTCCATGACGAGCTGGCCGCGCTCGAGCGAGCGGGCCTGCTGGCTCGGCGCTTTTGCCGCGGCCTCGCGGGCGCTGGCCCGCCGCAATACGGCGCGCACCCGCTCGACAAGCAGGCGCTGCGAGAACGGTTTGCGGATGAAGTCGTCGGCGCCCATCTTGAGACCGAACAATTCATCGATCTCGTCGTCCTTGGAGGTCAGGAAGATCACCGGCAGGTCGGATTTCTGGCGCATCCGGCGCAGAAGCTCCATGCCGTCCATGCGCGGCATCTTGATGTCGAGGATGGCGAGATTCGGCGGCCGGGCCGCCAGGCCTTCCAGCGCGGACGCACCATCCGTATAGGTCTCGACACGATATCCCTCGGATTCGAGGGCGATCGACACCGACGTCAGAATGTTGCGGTCGTCATCGACAAGCGCGATTGTTGCCATTTCAAGCGGCTCCCTCATGAGCTGTCCCTTCTGTCGTAAGAGAAGGGGCTTTTGCAGGACAAATTAGGTACAAAATGTGGCATAGGCCTAGTCCGCTGTCACGAGCGGCGTGCCGGCGGCCACAATTCTACCTCGACACGGATTGGACGAACGAGCACCGCCAATCCTTTGGGCAACCACCGAACTTTTTGCATATATAAACGATTTAAACAACTTTCAAAATATTTAAATCGATTAAATATTTGATATCATTTGCCTTTTCTGGTTCTGACCATCTAGCCTGCTTAGTAGGTGTGCCGGAAATATGCCGGCAAAGATGCGGCAAATCTTGAGAAGGGTCACCAAATGTCGGAATTCGGCAAACGCAATCCTGCCTGCACGATCGATCGTATCGGTCTGAAAACTTCCGGCATGGTGCGCTACAATCTCGGCGCGGCCGCCCTCTATGAGGAATCGATCCGGCGCGGTGAAGCCCGGCTGACCGCGCATGGCGCGCTTGTCGCCGAGACCGGCCAGCACACCGGTCGCTCTCCCAAGGACAAGTTCGTCGTTCGCGACGGCGCCACCGAACCGCGAGTCTGGTGGGACAACAACAAGGCGATCTCGCCGGCCCAATTCGACGTTTTGCTCGCCGATTTCCAGGCCCATGCCGCGGACAAGGACCTTTACGTGCAGGATCTGGTCGGCGGTGCCGACGCCGAGCTCAACCTGCGCACCAGGGTGATCACCGAATTTGCCTGGCACTCGCTGTTCATCCGCAACCTGCTCATCCGTCCCGACGCGGCCGAACTCGAACAGTTCGTGCCCGGGATGACCATCATCGACCTGCCGTCCTTCCGCGCTGATCCCGCCCGTCACGGCAGCCGCACCGAAACCGTGATTGCCGTCGACCTGACGCGCAAGATCGTGCTGATCGGCGGCACCTCCTACGCCGGCGAGATGAAGAAGTCGGTGTTCACCATGCTCAACTACCTCCTGCCGGAGAAGGCCGTGATGCCGATGCACTGCTCGGCCAATGAGGGACCGGCCGGTGATGCCGCCATCTTCTTCGGCCTGTCGGGCACCGGCAAGACCACGCTGTCGGCCGATCCGTCGCGCACTTTGATCGGCGACGACGAACATGGCTGGGGTCCGCATGGTATCTTCAATTTCGAAGGCGGCTGCTACGCCAAGACCATCAAGCTGTCGGCGGAAGCCGAGCCGGAGATCTTCGCCACCACGCAGCGCTTCGGCACGGTGCTGGAAAACGTCGTGCTCGACGCCGACGCCGTGCCGGACTTCAATGACGGCCGGCTCACCGAAAACACACGCTGCGCCTATCCGCTCGACTTCATCCCCAATGCCTCGAAGACCGGGCGCGCCAATCACCCGAAGAACATCATCATGCTGACCGCCGACGCTTTCGGTGTGATGCCGCCGATCGCGCGGCTGACGCCGGCGCAGGCGATGTATCATTTCCTCTCCGGCTACACGGCCAAGGTGGCCGGCACCGAAAAGGGCGTGACCGAGCCCGAAGCGACCTTCTCGACCTGTTTCGGCGCGCCGTTCATGCCGCGCCATCCCTCGGAATACGGCAATCTGCTGCGCGAACTGATCGCGCGCCATGGCGCCGATTGCTGGCTGGTCAACACCGGCTGGACCGGCGGCGCCCACGGCACCGGCAAGCGCATGCCGATCAAGGCGACGCGCGCGCTGCTCGCCGCCGCCCTCGACAGCTCGCTGAAGGCAGGCGCGTTCCGCACGGATGCCAACTTCGGCTTCGAGGTGCCGGTGGCGGTGCCTGGTGTCGACAGCGCCATTCTCGATCCGCGCTCCACCTGGATCGACAAGGCTGCCTACGACCGGCAGGCGGCAAGGCTGGTCGGCATGTTCGCCGTCAACTTCGAGAAATTCGAAAGCCATGTCGATGCAACCGTCATGGGCGCGGCGCCCCGCATGCAGGAAGCCGCCGAATAGGCGCCGGGCAGAACATCGATGTCGGACCGCATGCCGTCAGCCGTCGGTCGAGACGGTGACGGATTTCCACACCTCGATTTCCTGCTGGAGACGTTCGATTCTGTCCGACACGAGCTTGAGGGCATCGCTGCCAAGCAGAAGCTGCGGCGGCGGGTCACTGGATTCGACCAGGCTTAGAACGGCGGCTGCCAGTTTGTCGGGGTCACCGAGCTGCTTGCCGCTCTTTA
The DNA here is from genome assembly GCF_000513935.1 of Mesorhizobium sp. WSM3626. Lineage (GTDB taxonomy): Bacteria > Pseudomonadota > Alphaproteobacteria > Rhizobiales > Rhizobiaceae > Mesorhizobium > Mesorhizobium salmacidum. The sequence continues at coordinate 111,046 of NZ_AZUY01000016.1, forward strand.
CCTGTCGCGCCTCACGTATCGGATCAAAAAGTGCGTCATAGTCGGTGATTGATCTCTCTGTGCGGACCATTGAGCGTCCAGCCCAATCCGTCCGGAAGGATCCGGGGCAGACCGCGCTCACGCGGACGCCGAACGGGGCCATTTCCGAACGCATCACTTCCGATATGCCTTGGAGCGCAAACTTGCTGCCGCAATAGTAAGCGATGCCCGGCATGGTAATCATGCCGCCCATCGACGTGACATTGACGATGAATCCACGACGTCGCTCGCGAAACCGGGGGAGGAAAGCCTTGGCGACGGCGACAGCGCCGAAGACATTCACGTCGAACTGACGCCGCATCTCTTCGATCGGCGACTCTTCAAGCACTCCCTCGTGGCCGTAGCCGGCATTGTTGATCAGCACGTCAACCGGTCCATGTTCGTTCTCCGCCTGCCCGACGACGTCGGGTATGATGTCGAATTCCGTTACGTCGCACAGTACCGGTCGAACTGCGGGGAGAACGTCGGCGAGCGCTGCGCGTGATGTCTCCGAGCGAACCGCGCCAATCACCTTATGGCCGATCTGGATAGCCGCAGAAGCTATGGCCAAGCCGAAGCCGGAATTCGCGCCGGTGATAAAGAAGGTTTTCTGTGACATGATCCGCAAGCTTTCCTTGATTGGTGATGGATTGACAAATATTATGAGGAACCCAGCGTTTCGATCGCGGATTCTCTGAATTTGTTGCCAAATCCTATTCCCACCAAACACGAACGATCCAGGCGAGACGAGCTGGCCGAGTTGGCCGGAGCTCTCGCCCCTCGTCACGGCTACAATCCGACCGCGTTCAACCGCGTCCGCATACTCCGGACGGAAGCCGTGCTTCACGACGTCCCGGTCCTCTATAAGCCAGGCGCGGTGTTCGTATTACAGGGGAGCAAGCAGGGTATCCTCGAAAGGGAAATCTACCTCTACGACGAGGAACATTATCTGGCGGTTTCGGTGCCCGTTCCATTCCGCATGAAATCGACGGCCAGTCCGGAGCGACCATTGCTTGCGGTCTATGTTGAGTTCGATATGCAGATGGCAGCCGAGCTCGCCATGCAAGCGCAGATGCATGCTCAACCGGCGAGCGGCAGACCGCGAGGTCTCGTGTCAAGCAAGATGGGCCCCGAAATGGAGGATGTCCTGCTGCGCCTCCTTGTGGCGCTTCGCAGCCCCGTTGAAGCTCTCGTCCTTGGTGACGGCATTCTGCGCGAACTGCATTACAGGGTGCTGGTCGGCCCGCAGGGCGGTGCCATGATCGCGGCACTGCAGCAGAAAGGCACGTCCGGAAGGATCATCCAGAGCCTGGCCTGGTTGCGGCAGAACTACAGTTCTGAAATTTCGATCGGCGATCTGGCAAAAGACGTGGGCATGAGCGTTCCTTCCTACCATGTCCATTTCAAGAACCTGACCGGCAACAGTCCAATGCTGTACGTGAAAGCGGTACGGCTCCACGAAGCACGACTGATGATTGCACGCCAGAACAAGACGATCGCAGAGGTCGCGGCTTCGGTGGGCTACGCGAGCCCGTCTCAATTCAGCCGCGACTTCAAACGGTATTTCGGGCGCACGGCGTCGGAAGAGACGAAATGGGTCCGTCGCCATCTTGGCGAAGTCGCCTGGGCATCGTGATCAGGATCGTCATATTTGAGTTAGGGGCTGGGCTTTCGATCGGGCCTTTTCTTTTTCGGTCCGCCGCGCCATGACTGCGGCATGCCGATCGACGACGACATCATCATATCGGGCGAAGCCGTGATCCACCCGGGCGACCTGCACGAGGATTTCATCCGCTCGTCCGGTCCCGGCGGCCAGAACGTCAACAAGGTGGCGACGGCGGTGCAGCTTCGCTTCGACGCGCGGAACGCGGAGGGCCTGTCGGAGCGCGTGCGCGAGCGGACCATAAAACTTGCCGGCCAGCGCGCCACCAAGGACGGTGTCATCGTCATCGAAGCCGGGCGCTTCCGAACCCAGGAACAGAACCGCGCCGATGCGCGGGCGAGGCTCACGGCACTGGTCGCCAAGGCCGCCGAACCACCGCCGCCGCCGCGCAAGAAGACACGGCCGTCGAAAGGCGCGGTTGAGCGACGGCTGAAGAGCAAGGCGGGACGCGGCACGATCAAGAAGCTGCGCGGCCCGGTGGAGAACGATTAAGCACCACACCAGGCGCGTGTACAAAGCGGCTTCCCATTTCGCACCGCAGATGCGAGGTTTCCCCATTGCCACAGCGAGGGAGACCTAGAGATGGGTATGTTCGATTTCGTCAAGAGCGTCGGCAAGAAGCTCGGCATCGGCGGCGACGAGGAAGCCGCACCTACCGCCGACACGCTCAAGAAAGAGCTCGATTCACACAAGCTCGGTACCGATGGCGTGCAGGTCGTCGTCCAGGGCGATACGGCGGTGCTGAAGGGGGTGGTCAAGGACCAGTCGATCTTCGAAAAGGCGGTCATTGCCGTCGGCAACACGCTGGGCGTCTCCAAGGTGCAGGCTGACGAGTTGCAGGTCGCGCCGGCTTCCGGCAGGCGGCCCCTACCAAGGAGCCGACCTTCTACACCGTCCAGAAAGGCGACAATCTCTGGAAGATCGCCGAAAAGAGCTATGGCAAGGGCCAGGGCGCCAAGAACACGGTCATCTTCGAGGCCAACCAGCCGATGCTGACCCATCCCGACAAGATCTATCCGGGCCAGGTCCTGCGTATTCCCGAGCTTGGCTGAGCCACAGGGCACAAATCAGTGCGCCGTGCGTCCGAAAGGTCGCGCGGCGTTGCATTACCAGCGGCGCTTCGTCTTTATTCGTCAACCGCCATTGGCGAATGGAAAGACGAATTCGGCGCGCGGCATCTGGCAAAAACCACGACGGCTTTCGGGTCGCCGTTTTCGTCCGCTGGTGGCATGCTGGGCTCCGAACCATTCACATGAGCCAAATCCATGCTCGTTCTGCCCAAGGGCGTACGCCACATGCCGGCCCATCTGTCCCGCGCCGTCCAGGAGGTGCTGGTCGAGGAGGTGAGGAGCATCGTCCAGCAAGCGCCGCTGTTCGTGCCGGCCATGCCGCGGACCGGCAAGGAGATGAGCGTGCGCATGACCAATTGCGGTCCGCTCGGCTGGGTCACCGACAAGGAACGCGGCTATCGCTACCAGCCGACGCATCCGCTGACCGGAGAGCCTTGGCCGCCTATCCCCGACAGCCTGCTCGACCTGTGGCGGCAAGTGTCGGGTTATCCCAATCCGCCGGAGGCCTGCCTGGTCAATTTCTACACGCCTGATGCGAAGATGGGCCTGCATCAGGATCGCGACGAGGCCGATTTCTCGGCACCCGTCGTCTCTGTCTCGCTGGGTGACGATTGCCTGTTCAGGGTCGGCCAGACAACGCGCGATGGCGCTACCAAATCGTTCAGGCTGAAAAGCGGCGATGTCGTCGTGCTTGGCGGCGAGGGTCGCCTTGCCTTCCATGGCGTCGACCGCATCTACCCTTCGACCTCGGCGCTGCTCAAAAACGGCGGCAGGATCAATCTGACGCTGCGGCGGGTGACGAAGCCCGACGAGACCTCCAAATAAGCCGATCTTAACGCGCGCCCCCTATCAAGACTGCCAGGGTCTTGGAAAACAGCGCAATGGCACCAGTCAACCAGACTGCCCCCTTTCGATCCGATATCCGTTTCGCGGCACTTGTGCTGTGCACCGGAATCCTGATCGGGCTGCGTTATCACCTGGGATTGTGGACATCCGACGAGCGCGGCTTGTCCGTGGTCAGCCACGGAATGCCCTATTGGGACTTCACAAACCTGTGGGCGGGCGGACGCATGGCGCTCGACGGGCATGTCGCGTTCCTGTTCGATGTGGACAGCTATCGCGCAACTCTGCGGCGGATGTTTTCGCCAGACCTTCCCAACCAGGAGTGGAGCTACCCGCCCAGCATCCTGATTTTCGGCGCGCCGCTTGCGCTGCTGCCGATATTTCCCGCCTATCTCGTCTGGACCTTGGGCACGGTCTTTTGTCTCTGGCTGGCCCTCCGGCCGCTGCAACTGGGCAAGGCTGCCGAAGCAGCCGTCCTCTTTTGTCCGGCCGTGCTGATCAACGCGGCCTTCGGCCAGAACGGCGCCCTGACGACGGCCTTGCTCATCGGCGGATTGGCGGCGGTGCCGAAGCGGCCGGTCCTGGCAGGGCTGCTCTTCGGCCTGCTGACGGTAAAACCGCATCTCGGCATACTGGTGCCGTTCTGCTTGCTGGCGAACGGCAACTGGCGCGCCATTGTCGCCGCCGCGCTGTCGTCGTCGGCCCTCTTCGTCCTGACCGGCCTGCTGCTGGGCTCCGAGGTCTGGACGCTGTTCTGGACCGAGACCCGTCCCCTGATGACGGCGATTCTCGAGGCTCCCTACCCGCAGCCCTATCAGTCGAATGCGGCGACCATGTTCTTCCTGGCTCGTGCGTCCGGTCTGGGACTGACCGCGGCCTATGCGCTGCAAGCCATTGCGACGGTCGCGGCGATCGCAACGGCGATCTGGATCTGGTTGCCATCGCGGCGGGTCGAGCATCGCGAACGGGTCGTGCTCACCGCCGTGCTGGCAACGCTGGCGACGCCTTACGGCTACAGCTACGATACCATCGGCCTAGCCGTTGCCGTCGCCTATCTGTTCTCGACGCGCAACGCCATGCCGAGGGTTTTTCTGGCGCTGATCTGGCTATACCCGACTATCGCGCATCTGGTGAACAATGCCGGGCTTGGCATCGGCGTGCTGGTACCGCTGTTCTTGTCGGCATGGATGCTTGCCGACATAATGGCCCGCGAGCGCGGGCCCACGGTTGGCGGCACGCCAGGCATCGACATGCCGACGTAGGACGCTCAACTGCGATACCTATTGGCGAGCTTTGACGTCGGCGCGGATGAGCAGGGTCACCGACCCGTTCTGAAGCAGTGGGCGGTAATCCGCCAAGCTCTTGGCGATTGCGATGTTGTCCCTCAAAGGTATTGGCGCACGGGGCTCCGCCGTCCCGTCGTCGACCACGATGTCGGGCCGTTTCGCGGCAAGTTCGCCGGCGATCGCCGCGGTATATTGCTGGAGCAAGGTCTCCAGATCCAGCCGTTGGGCAGGGTCCTGCACCAACCGGATGAGGATCTCGGCATCACTGACCATCCAGGCGGAGGGGTTGCGTGCCACGACACGGGCGCCAGTCATCCGGGCGAGCGGATTGCCGGCCTGCAGCCGCGAGCCGATCGACATGAAGGTTGGATGGTCGATTACGCGGCTGACGGCGACCGCCGCGGCGTCGAGACCGCCGCGTGGCTGAGTGAATGCCAGACCTTGTTGCGCCACGACCAATTTCACGATCGAAAACAGCCCAAGCGCGGCCCCAAACATCGCCGGCAGGGGCAGGCTTCGCAATGGTTTCAACCTGATAGACTGCAGCATCAATGCCAGGACCCCGACTGTCAGGAACGGCAGCGCCTGATACGTCCACCCCTTGCCCATGATGACGAAGGCGGGGACATAGGCCGCTCCAGCCAAAAGCAGTATTTGCGCATCGCGATGGGGCCGACCGGGATAAGCCATCACCAGTGTGGCCCCTGCCATGGCCGCGAACATAGGGATAGGCCATAGCATCAACATGTCCATGACCGGCATCCGCATCGGCAAATAGACTTGACGCAACAAGGGCAGCACCTCGGCGAAGAAAGGCTGCATGAAAACAGCGAGTGCGATCAGATAGCCAACGGTCAGAATACCACCGACCACACTCTCCGTCGTAAAAAGCGGACGCAGCGAGCGTCGCTGGACCGCAATCACAAGGGCCGGCAGCGCCAGAGCCAGCACGCTGTAGGGTGGTTTGATCATCACGAAGATACCGGCGCCGATACCGGCAACGATCCGCTCGGCGATGCTGCCGGCACGAAAATCCGCCGTTCGATCACGTGCCGAAAGCAACGCCAGCCACGGCAGCAAGGCGATCACGGCAATCTGCTCGCGCTGGCCGAAATCCGGCGGAAACAGGAACAGCACGACAAACACCGCCGCCGGAATGATCCAGACGCACCGCTTCAGAACCTCGTCGGTCCGTGCAAGAATGCGAGCCGAAAAGCAGACGGAAGCAGCCGCGAGTGCCGCCACGCCCACACTCACCCAAAATTCCGCCGACAGCCCGGTCAGGCGTTCCATGGCGAGGAAAGGCAGATAGAGCCAGGTTGAAAAAGGTGGATTGCCCTCGGCGATGTCGACGTAAAGGCGTTCGCCGTTGAGGACACGGTCGCCAACCGTCAGCAGCCAGGACACGTCGACATTGCTCGGCACCACGAAGAGCGAGACGACGACCGCATAAATGGCGATCAACAGCGTTGCGACAGCTGGCCCGACAAGTCGAAATACAGCCTTGCTGGATTTCAAGCTTGCCAGCTTGCCCTGAGCAACGAGCGGCGCATTCATGTAAATGGCTTTCATCACCGGAATAACCAGTATCGGTGAGTTTCTAGCAGCCAGCAGTTAAGGGCGTTCTAACCTGGCGGTTGAACGCCACTTGACCGCCACAGATTGCACGGCGCGTCGCTATAGGCCTGGATGCTTGCCGGGATCAGGGTCCGCGAACGCGGGAACCGGCTGCAGGCGCGCCAGACATCATAGCCATAGCGAACAGATGCCGCTGCTGTCTCAGCGCAGCGGCGAAAAGGCCGCCGAGACCAGCTGGAAAGGCGACCGTCGTCTGATCATCCCACCGACAACGGCTGTAAACTTTCGGGTCTTCCTTGGCAAGGTAACCATCGCCGGCAAGGCGCGGACCATTCCCGGATCAGTCGAAGGCCGGGCGGATCAAGCCTCGATTTCCAGTGCCGACAGTGGCTTTGAACAGCAGGCCAGGATGAAGCCATCATCGATCTCGTGATCGAGGATGCCGCCATTGTGGCTCATCTCGACGCTGCCGGAGACTTTCTTCACCTTGCAGGTTCCGCACAGGCCGAATTCGCAGGCCGCCGGTATCCGCACGCCCGAAGCACGCGCCGTCTGCAGCACGGTCTGGCCGGCGACACAGTCGGCGTCGACGTCCGAAAGCGCGAAGCGGATCGGCGTTGCGGCTTCGACGGGGACAGCCACACCGTCCTGCGCCGGCGCCGCGAATGGCACCGGGATTTCCTCAACGGTCGGCGCGGCAAAGCTCTCCTGATGGTATTTTGCCATGTCGAAGCCGGCGGCTTCGAGCATGCCGCGCACGGCGCGCATGAAGGGATCGGGGCCGCAGCAGAAGATTTCGCGTTCGCGGAAATCAGGCGCCAGCAGCGGCAGCCGGATAGCGTCGATGCGGCCCATATGGCCATACCAGCCCTCGCGGCTCGACCGTTCCTCGATCATGAAGCCGAGCGACAGGCCCGGCATGTGGCCGCCGAGCAGCTCCAGCTCCTTGCGGAAGATGATCTCTTCCGGGCGCCGCGCGCAGTTGACGAAGCCGACATCGGTCCATGGCGCGCAGTCGTTCAGCCAGCGCAGCATCGACATCATCGGCGTCACGCCGGAACCGGCCGAGATGAACAGATATTTCGCCGCCGGATGGCTGTGCAGTGAAAAGTCGCCGCCTGGTCCATAGGCCTTGACGTGCGAGCCGGGCGCCAGGTGATCGAACATCCAGCGTGTGCCGATGCTGCCCACCTGCGCCTTCACCGTCACCGCGATCGAGAATGGCCGCGACGGTGACGATGACAGCGTGTAGGTGCGCATCAGCGGCCCGTCCGGTGTCGGCAATTCCAGCGTCACGAACTGGCCCGGCTTGTAGCGGAACCAGGTCTGGTTGTCGGACCGGAAGGTGAAGGTCTTCACGTCGGGCGCCTCGTCGGTGACGCCGGTCACTTCCAGCACCTGCAGCCTGTCGTTCCATGGCGCCATCTGGTCGAGATGGCGATAGAGGCCGAGATCCGTCATCGCATTCATCCTCTTGTCCCTTTTGTTCCGCGCATGCCCAAAACCGCCGCCTTTAGCGATATGCCTAGGCAACGCTGCGCAGGGCCGGCCGGCCGCCTTCGGCAAGCCGTGGCCCGATGAAGGACGCGTACCACTCGACGAACTGGATCACGCCGCCCTCATGCAGCTCCGAATAGGGGCCTGGCTCGTAGGCCGGCGACAGGATGCCGAAGGCGTTTTCCTCGACGATGCGGCGATCCTGGTCGTTGGTCTCGGTCCAGACATGGGTGAGTTCCGCGAGATCGTAATCGACGCCCTCGACCGCATCCTTATGCACCAGCCATTTGGTCGTCACCGCCGTTTCCGTGGCGCTGATCGGCAGCACCCGGAAGGTGACGGCGTGGTCGCCCAGGATGTGATTCCAGGTCGTCGGATAGTGGTAAAGCAGCAACGAACCGATGCGGTCGGTTGAAACGCTGTCGGAAAGGTTCCTCTCGACCGCGCGCTTTCCTGTCATCGTGTAGCTGACGGCATCGCGCAGCAGCGGCGCGCGGGTCGCGCGATACTGGCCGGCCGGATCGATGCGGAACTTGCTCGGTAGGCCGGCCGCTTCGCATTTCGCCCAGTGCGCCAGCATCTCCGGATCGCTGTCGGCGCCTTGCACGCCGGTCACCGTCGGTGCTTCCGGGAAGGTCTTGCAGAGTTCGGGATGGTTGCCGGCGCAATGATAGCATTCGCGGTTGTTTTCCCAGACCAGCTTCCAGTTGCCCTTCTCGATGATGGTGCTCTCGAAGGCGACTTTTGCCTCACCCAGCCGGTGCGGCAAAAGGTAAGGCTCGATCATCGCCCGCATCGGCGCGAAGTCGGCTGGCTCCTTGGCCAGGCAGATGAAGACATAGCCGGCGACGCTTTCGCAGGCGACCGGCTTCAGCCCGAACTGGCTCTTGTCGAACCCATCGGCCATCTGGCGGGCGAACAGCAGCCGGCCGTCGAGCTCGTAGGTCCATTGGTGATAGGGACAGACCAGCTTGGCGGCCGTGCCCTTGTCGGAATTGCAGACGCGGCTGCCGCGATGGCGGCAGGAATTGTGGAAGGCGTTGATCTTGCCCTGCTGATCGCGCACCAGCACGACCGGATAATCGCCGATCTGCACGGTGATGAAGCTGCCCGGCTTGGGCAATTCGCAATCATGGCCGATGAACAGCCAGTCGCGATACCAGATCAACTCCATGTCCAGCTTGAAGTAGTCCGGGTCGGTGTAAAAGGGCTGTTCCAGCGAAAAGCCTTGTCTGCGGCTGTTCAAGAGCCTCAGCATGTCGTTGCGCGCGTCCATGTCCTGTCCTCAGTTTCAAGGACTGAACTGGTGGTGATTGAGGAAGGACTGGGCGCAGATCGGCGAAAAACCGGACGAACACCATCCGCCTCTTGACCGCCCACCGCGATCAGTCGAGTTCTAGCGATCTCGGGCTGGTTTCCGGGCTCTGGAGTTGTCCTTGCGGACCATCGCGACACCTTCCCAGGCTTTAGCCCAGTGGTCTCCCGTTGCGACTTGAACTCCACCACCGTTGCGGGGGCAGCGCCGGAATCTGACCGGCTTCCCAATTCTCCGCTCCGTCGTCACGCAGCGGCACCTGAGATGCCTGATCTAACCACGACAGGCTTTGCGACATCGGCACGAAAGCGACATCGCATCCATGCGGCGCGACACGCATGCTGGATCGTCATGACAGGCTTGTAGCCGTTGGAATCGCCTTCTGTCGCCAAGCCGCGCCGGCACCGTCTTCGACCCCTTTGCCGGCAGCAAATGGGTTAACAGTTTCAAAAAGTGACTATTAGAGGAGTCTAAAATCGAACCGAACGGTTCGTTTCTGTTGACGGTGCGTGCAAGACGCTGTGAACGCCGAGCCTCCGACACAGTTGGTGATCAGGATGCTGTTTTAAGGTAACCAACTGATATCACAAGAGAAAATAAGAGATGTGGAAAGCGCTGGTACAATTTCAAGTGGTGGAGTCATGGTCCACGCTGAACAACTTCGTGATTGGAAACGGCAAGGGTGCTCTCCCACATCGGGGCTGTCCGAACGACGCGATTTAATCCCAAGACACGCCGCTAGACGGACGGAAAAATACTGGAGTACCAAAAAATGAAAAAGATCATTCTCACTGCCGCCGCCCTTCTGGTTGTTTCCGGCAGCGCCTTCGCTGGTAGCGACAATTACGGTTCGAACGGCGCCAACCAGCCTGCTGCCGCGGTGGACAGTTCGTACACCGCTTCCACCTCCACCAAGACGTCGGAGCCTGTTGCTCAGACGCCTGCTCAGGGCAGCGATCGCAACCTCTTCGGCCGCTAACAGCCTGTCCCCACGGATTGGCGGGCTTGCCCGCCGATCCGGCGGAATTCAAGAAATTCAGGAGTATCTAAAATGAACAAGATCCTTATTGCCGCCGCCGCCGTTCTGGCCATTTCCGGCAGCGCTTTTGCCAGCGACAACTATGGCTCCAACGGTGCCAACCAGCCTGCCGCCGCGGTGGACAACTCGTACACTGCGTCCACCGCGTCGGTCGACAAGTCGGCTCCTGCCAGCCAGGAGCCCGTCCAGCACGGCGCCGATCGCAACCTGTTCGGCAACAACTAACATCTCTTCAAGCAAGGACGGCGTGCTCAGCCCGCTCCTTGAATTCGAAAAAATCGGAGTACCAAAATGAAAAAGATTGTTCTTACCGCCGCCGCTCTTCTGATTGCCGCTGGCAGCGCCTATGCCGGCAACGACAACGTTGGCGGCACCGACATCAACAAGCAGGCGACCGTCAACGTCGACACCTCGCATACGGGCTCGATCCGCAAGAGCGAATCGCCTGTCTACAAGCTGCTCAATTCGTCGGGCGACGTACAGAAGTCCGCCCCTCAGGGCGCAGACCGCAACCTCTTCGGCAACAACTAACCCGCCGTGGTGATATACAAAAGAGAGCGGCGGGCTTACCCGCCGCTCTCTTCAGACTGCTGACAAACCCTGGCTTTTGCCGGGGGTTTTTGATTCACTGGGTCATGTTGAAGCGACCCGCCCCTGAACAGACCGCGCTCGAGATGGTGACGTTGGATCAGCTTGTTCCGGCTGATCATCTGTTGCGCAAGATCGACCGCGTGATCGACTTTTCCTTTATCCACGAGCTGACGGCGCCGCTGTACTGCGCCGACAATGGCCGGCCGCCGCTCGATCCGACCTTGATGTTCAAGGCGCTGTTCATCGGCTACCTGTTCGGGGTTCGCTCGGAACGGCAGTTGGTGCGCGAGATCGAGGTCAACGTAGCCTATCGCTGGTTCTTGCGGCTGAAG